>CAWEDX010000016.1:0-123885 GCA_963807995.1 uncultured Gammaproteobacteria bacterium | reverse complement strand
CTGCATCGCGCCTCTAGTTCAGTAATTGCTGACGCGTGGCTGCCAGCGGCGGAAACATTTCCGCGCGCCGGCAGACAATACCCAGCCCGGCCAGACTTAGCTGAACCTGCATGGCTCGCGGTGAAACGCTGACGGAAGCCAGCACGCCCGGTGTGTCGGGTTCGCTTAGTGTCAGGCGAAGTTCGTCACTTAATCCGCCGCTATCAGCGAGCGGATACCAGGCGCGCAACAGCTGCATTGCAAGTGTTTCTCCGTCAGCGCCCGGTAATGTTAGCGAAAAGCCGCGATCATGGGCATGGAACTGGCGCGTCGGTTCGCCTTCACCCGCAGATACAGAACACTCATAGGGCCGCGCCCGATAAAGGCGCGTATGCGTTAGGTCTTTTCGGCCAATGAACTGCACGCCGCGAATCTTGTTGGTGTCGTAGACCCATAATTCTTCCGGCGTCAGTACCCATTCGGCATCGCCGTAAAACTCAGCGCCTGAGGAAGAAATATAGCTGCAGGTACCCGGACCGTACTTGCGCCGCTCTTCGGTCTTGCCATCAAGTACTGCCATCAACTGCTGGCCGTCGCGCCGCCAGATGAAGTCGCAATTAATCGCTGATTCGTCGCGCATACGAACTTCGCGCCACAGCTCCGGGTGGTCCTGCAGATTACGAAAGCGGGCCGCGTCGGCTGGTGGCTGGCCGTTGATCACCACCACCCCGCGCTGCTCATCGATCCAGGCTTTGTAAACGATTTCGGAGCGCGGCAATACCGGTCCGTCGCGCCCGCCCATCAGTATCTCACCGTAAAACACCACCTCACCGACTTGCGGCGCGTCGATCAGCGCAAAAGTCCGATGCCAGTGCTCGTGTTCACCCTCTGCCGGCAGGGTGACGTTGCGCTCGTACCAGATCTGCGGGTAGGAATCCCAGGCGCCGGGTAACCAGGCCTTGAGGTCGGCCATGATGGCTTCGAGCTGGGTACGGTCGAAGTCGTAGTTGGGGCCAGCGTGGGCCGGAGCCATCAGCAAGGACAACAAGCTGATTGCCGACAGGAATGTCTGGCGCGCAATTAGTCTCATAGCGTTTCTCCCCCGAGTCCTGGCGTGAGAATCATGCAAGCAGGGGACCGATGCAAGTCAAATTGGCCTGTTGCGGCTTAGCCTATGACTGACTATTTCCAGCTCGCCGGATCGACGCCGTAGAATTTTTTCAGCTGCGCATAGAGATCGGGCAAGCGCTCGTGCATCAAACTACCGCGCTCGAAGAAACTCTCCGTAGCTACTGCGAAAAACTCCGGTGGCGAGGTGGCCGCGTAACTATCCAGGACCCGGTTCTTACGGCGTTCAACCCGCTGGATAAGTTCGGAAAACTCGTGATTGAGGACACGTGCCCATTCAGGATAGTCAGCAGACTCACGCAGGATCGGCAAGCCATCGACCACGCCGTTTTCTTCGTCGAGTTTGTGGGCGAATTCATGCAGCACCACGTTGTGACCGTCATCGGGATCAGCAATGCCCTTCAGGACATCACTCCAGGCCAGCACCAGCGGACCCGTATGCCAGCTTTCGCCGGCTCGCGTAGAAATGCTCTCCGTCACGATGCCGCCTTCAATCTGCCGCTGCGGGGCGACGTAGGTACTGGGATAGACGAGGATTGAACGGAACCCGGCGAAGTGGTCCGGGTCACGGTTAAGCAGCAACAGGCAGGCGTTGCCGGCAATGGTCACGCGCATTTCTTCGCTGACTTCGAGGCCGTCGCAACCGATGAATTCCTTACCGGCCAGGAACACATTCACATAGCCACGCAGCTCAGCCTGCAAGGCTGCGGGCATGCGCTGATAGAGCGGCACATTGCGTTCAATGACAGATACAGCGGCCGGATCGAGGTCCTGCTCGCGCAGGCGCGCGCGGCGCCGGCGCCGGAACCAGCGCCGGGCAAAGAAGATCAGCCAGGCGGACACAATCAGCCCGACAAGCACCAGAAAGAATTCACGCGGCATGGCGCTAGTCTGGGCTATACAGGCAAGCGGCGGCAACATGCAGCCCGCCGTAGAAAACGGCCCACCACATAAGCAGCGATCAGATCCAGCTCAAAATCATTACTTCAGCTCAGATATCCGACCGCAGCCGGGACACGGGCTTTGCTATCCTCCCCCGGTGAACGACCAGTCCCTCGGCATCCTGCAAAGAATATTCGGCTACCAGGCGTTTCGCGGCGAGCAGGAAGCAGCCATTGAGGCCGTCCTGGCCGGCCGCGATGCACTGGTGCTGATGCCCACCGGCGGCGGCAAATCGCTGTGCTACCAGCTGCCGGCGCTGATGCGCGAGGGCACCGCCGTGGTCGTCTCGCCGCTCATCGCCCTGATGCAGGACCAGGTGAGTGCGCTGCATGAGCTGGATATTCCCGCTGCCTTCCTGAATTCCTCGCTGCAGCCCGAAGAACAGGCCCGGGTGATCGGCGAACTCAAGCGCGGTGAACTGAAACTGCTGTATATCGCGCCGGAACGGCTTTTGCAGTCACAGACCCGCGCACTGCTGCGCGAGCAGACCATTTCATTGATCGCCATCGACGAGGCCCATTGCGTCTCGCAGTGGGGCCATGATTTCCGTCAGGACTATCTGTCCCTGCATGAGCTCAAGGACGATTTTCCGGGCGTGCCGCGCATGGCGCTGACAGCGACGGCCACTGACCTCACACGAGCGGAAATTATCGCCCGACTGGAGCTGGAAGACCCCGCGGTGCTGATCAGCGGCTTTGACCGGCCGAATATTCGCTACCAGGTGCAGCCAAAAACCGATGCGCGCGGCCAGCTGGGGCGTTTTTTGTCCGCGCATCGCGATGCGGCCGGGATTGTTTACTGTCTGTCACGCAAGAAAACCGAAAGCATTGCCGATTGGCTCAACACCCAGGGTTTTCAGGCCCTGCCCTACCACGCGGGTTTACCGGCCGAAGTGCGTAGCGAGCATCAACGCCGCTTCCTCAACGAAGACGGTTTGATCATCGTTGCCACCATCGCCTTCGGCATGGGCATCGACAAGCCCGACGTGCGCTTTGTTGCCCACCTGGATCTGCCGAAAAGCCTGGAAGCCTATTATCAGGAAACCGGCCGCGCCGGACGCGATGGCCAGCCGGCCGATGCCTGGATGGTCTATGGCCTGCAGGATGTGGTGCGCCTGCGCCAGATGGCGGAGGAATCCATCGCCAACGAACAATACAAACGTCATGAGCGAGAGAAGCTGGATGCGCTGCTGGGCTGGTGTGAAGTCACCGGCTGCCGACGCCGGCCGTTGCTGGCCTACTTCGGCGACGAGATGCCGGAGGACTGTGGCAACTGCGATAACTGCCTGAATCCGCCGGTGACGCGCGACGGCAGCGAAGATGCCCAGAAGCTGCTGTCGACGGTCTATCGCACCGGACAAATGTTCGGCGCCGCGCACCTGGTAGATGTCCTCACTGGCAAACATACGGACAAGGTTCATCAGCACAGCCACTCGCAGCTTAGCGTGTTCGGAATCGGTGATGAGAAACCGGCACAGGCCTGGCGGTCAGTTATTCGGCAAATGGTGGTGCAGGGTTTTTTGCGCGCTGATGCCGAGCGTTTCGGTGCGCTGGTGCTCACCGAACGCAGCCGGGCCATATTGCGCGGCGAAGACAGCGTGCGTCTGCGCGAAGACCCGAAAAGTGCGCCGCGCAGTCGCCGCAAGGCTGCGGTGGAGCAGGAAATCGCCATTACTGATATCAACTTGTGGCAATCGCTGCGCGATACGCGCCAGCGCCTGGCCAGCGAACACAATGTACCGCCCTACGTCATTTTTCATGACAGCACCTTGAAACAAATGCTCACCGACCGCCCGACCAGCGCTGACGAATTACTGGAAATCAGTGGCGTCGGGCAGGCCAAGCTGGCGCGTTATGGGGAAGATTTTCTGGAAGTCCTTCGTGCCGAGGCCAGCGCCTGACAACACGCTAAGAGACAGTGAAAAATGCTGCACATTACAAAGCATTGACGGTCATCTGCCGGCAACTGCTGCCAACCGGCAGACTGACTCAGAAACACTTCAGCGGCTAGAGACCGGCGACGAAAGCATCCGCCGGCGCCGAGGCCGGCAGCCTGTCGATGGGTGCGTGCACTTCATTGCGGCGCATAAACGGCACCATCATCGGCGAGTTGAACATCGCCGTGTTAATTGCACCGATAACGTCCACATCCGCCCGCTGCAGTCGACTGCGCAGTTTTTGTTCTGCCGTGCTCCGGTTAGCTTCCGTCCAGCGACCAGAGTAGCTCAACACCGCTACGATGCGCGCAGGCACCTGGCGGACACGCACGCGCGGGTCGCTGGGCTGAGGGGCAGTCTCCAGGGTGTATTCGCCGGGCAACATAAAGGCCAGACTCCAGCCTTCAGTTTCCAATGCCTGGGTCAGGCTGCCGGTCATGGCGATCTTCTCGCCCCAGGCCGGTGACTGTTCTACCGGTGCGGTCATCGAGATCTTGTTGTTACCAAGATTGCTACCGCTGATGTAGCGGAACAGCCGTCTGAACCCTTCGTTGCCCGCGGCGGAATAATCAGCGATTTCATCCATCACCGTTTCCGCTACCAGGTAAGGCTCATACTGACGATATTCGATACCGTCCGCTTTAAAGACGACGCTGTACTTGGGTTGTTCGATGCTCATGGCTGTTCCTCCGAAGAGCAGCAGAATCGCGGCTAACGCGGTTCGCAGGATATTTAGTCTCATCATGTTGCTACGCACCTAAGGGCGTGAATCTCGACGCAATCTGCGTACTAATCATTACGTCGGGGGAGCCCGATCGGATGCAGCCGGCTGTAACAAGCTGTAACGCTGCCAGGCTTGAAAGCCGCGTGATCCATGGCCTGCAGCCGGCTACGGTTTATAGTCTGGCTTTACCCCCAGTGGCACAGCCGATGAAAAAAGTGATTCAACCCGACGGCCTGTTCGACAGTAGCCAGTTTCATTACTCGCAGGTGGTGATGGCCACCGGTGGCACCCTGGTGCATATTTCCGGCCTGGCGGCCTGGAACAAACACGCGCAGCTGGTCGGTGGCGATGACCTGGTCGCGCAGACCCGGCAAACCCTGGCCAATGTGCGGGCCGGCCTGGAAGCCGCCGGCGCAAGCATTGACGACCTGATCATGATGCGCAGTTTTATCGTCAACTATCGGCCAGAATACTTCGGCCTGCTGATGCCGGAATTTGCCGCCTTCTTTGGCGACGCGCGACCGCCCGCCAGCACCTGGGTGGGCGTACAGGCCCTGGCGCTGCCGGACTTGCTGATTGAAATCGAAGCGCAGGCCATGGTCGCCGGCTAGCTCAGCGCCGGCACGATAAATTTGCCGATAGTGCGAATCGCCTCGTCCGGCTCGCCATAAACCTTGAGCGCGATTTCGTTGAGACCGGCGGCGGCGAATTCCTTAAAGCGTTCGACTTCGCGGTCTATATTTGCCAGCGACGAGGCAGAAGTGCCCCGCTCGACTATCTTGTCGACAATTTCGTCAGGCACACCTTCGATATGTGGCGTCTTGTTGTAGTAGGCCTTGGTAAAGGCGGGCAGATTAGCCGTGACGATCTGCGCTTCGTCCTCATCGACGACGTCGTGAATAAAGTCCGGATAAATAGTGCCGCGTACGCACAGCCAGATGCGTGACTCGGCATTGGCGGCTGCTGCGTCTTCTTTTACATGCCAGGCCCAGAAATTATTCAGCGGGTAGCCTGGCGGATCAATTTCGCGCTCGACCAACAGCGGATCGATGATCTCGCGAGCCCAGCGAATACGCTCGGGGGTAAAGTCGCTGACCATGATGCCGCGTGCATGGCGGGCTGCACTGCGCAACATTTGCGGACCATTGGCGCCGGCGTAAACCATTGGCGGCGACTGAGTCACCCAGCGGGTATCCATCCAGCTGATATCGAAGATTTCACCGTGATAGTGAGTGGCCTGACCTTGTGCGGCCAATTCCAGTATTTCAATACACTCGCGCACCGTGCGCACGACACGATGGGGTTTCTGACCCATGGCTTCGGCGACACCACCCCCGCCGCCGACCACAATCTGCCCGCGTCCATGGCTGATCTCGTTGAAGGTCAGCAGAGAAATGGCCATTTTCAGCGGGTGCAGTTCCTGCGGACTGATCGCAATGGGCCCGATCTTCACGCGCTGCGTTTGCTGGGCCAGTAACGCAAAGTTAAGAAAGGCATCGCGGCCATTGGCGTTATTCGCTACCCACACGCCGCCCAGACCCTGTTCTTCGGCCAGACGGCCGAGACGCGCGACCTCCTCTGGTGTCTTGTTGGATTCGATAATGACATCGATACGCATATCGATACTCCCGACTCAGGCCTCTGAACTCGTCGCTGCCTCGGCAAGTTCTGTTGCGCGACTCTTGAGGCCCAGCGATAAAAAAAACAGACTACCGGTAACCCAGGCCAAAACGGTGAAGGCGGCCTGGTAACCCGCCTCGCCGCCGCCGCGCGAAGCAGCCACGCCGCCAACAATGGCCGCGCCCAGCAACTGGCCTACGGCCGTGAACACGGTCAGCAGACCCTGCGCCGAAGCACGTTCTCCGGGCGCCGCTTCATTTAAAACTATATAGCGAAACGGTGTACCCAGCAGACTGCCCAGACCAAGACCAGCCACTACACCACCGGCGATAAACCAGCTCAGGCTCATATCTGTCTGGCCGAAGATCAACATGCCAATGAACACCAGCGTAATACCAGTCTGTATCACCAGCCGCGAACCAACACTATCCATGATGCGCCCGAAAGACGGCGCGGCAATAGTCATCGCCAACACACTCGGCAGTAACAGCCAGGCCGCTTGCGGCGCATCTAACTGCAGCGCCGACACCGCCAGGGCAGGCAGAAACACAAAGCCCGATTCCACCGTACCCGCACCCATGGCGATCACCACGGTCAAACGGATTTGCAGCGCAGAAAAGAATCCGGGCCGAATTATCGGATCGGCCGCGCGCTTCTCCAGCCGCCACAGCATTGGCACCAGCACCACAAACAACAACAGCCAGGGCCAAACCTGCACGGAGCTGAAGCTGGCCAGAGCTTGCGAGCTGTCAAAATTAGTCACCGCGACGGCCAGACCCAACAGCGCGAAGACCAACAACACCGCGCCGCCGCTGTCGAAAGGCCGGCCTGCCGCGGCCCGACTGCCGGCAGGCAGCATCTTCCAGGACTGCCAGATCAGCAGCGCAGCGATGGGCAGGTTAATCAGGAACAGCCAGTGCCAGGACCAGCGCAGCAGAATCCCGCCCAGCACGGGACCAACCAAGAAGGCCAGCCCAAACACCGCGCCAATCAGGCCCAGAGCGCGACCGCGCTTTTCCGGCGGAAAGGTATCGCCAATCACCGCGGCGGCAACCGGAAAGATTCCGCCGGCGCCAAATCCCTGCACAGCACGGGCGGCCAGCAGAATTTCCACATTGGGCGCGATCACCAGCAGCAGCGAACCGAGCGCAAAACCGCCCAGACTCAGGACGTAGATCGAGCGCCGCCCATAGCGATCGGAGAGCTTGGCCAGCAGTGGCGTGGCCACCAGGTTAGCCAGCACATACAGGTTGAAAAGCCAGGCCAGTTGCCGGCTGTCCATATCGAAGTCGGCCTGGATCGCCGGCAGTGCGGGACCGACGATGGCCAGATCCAGTGCGCCCATAAGCACACCGACAAACAACAGCACCATGATGCGATTTTCAGCAGTCCGTGCCATGTTTAACTGGTCCGTGGTAAACGTTTCAGATCGAGCGCCTGCTCTGGTTCAAGATGATAGTCGGTGAGTGCTGAAAGCAGCGACAAGTTTGAGTTAAGCACTTCTCGATTGACATTTAGCAATGACGAGGTCTCCGCTTCAGGCACCGCCCGCTTGCTCACGTCGGCATATATTTCCCGATGCAGCTGCTCGTGCCATTCATGTACTTGCTGAATCAGCTCAACAATGTCTTCCGGATTTACGCCGTCTTGCTGGTCATGGCGTAGCGCGAATAACTCGCCGGTAAAGCTGCTCAGCACGCTGCGAAAATGCTCCAGGTAGGCCGCCATGCGCGTGCCGTCCGCATCAGCGAATTGTTCGAGATTATGCCGGATATCCTTGAGTTGCTTGGTAGAGTGCACCGCTGCTCGCACCGCCGACAACAATTGACTGAGACGCCGTGACTGCTCCTCCGTTAGCGGTTCGCTCTGCAGGCGCGCCGCGAACGTCAGGATTTCACCTTCCAGGCGTTTGGTACCGTCATACATGGCGTCGAAAGGCTCAGGGCGGGTATCTTCAGCACTGGCCACGGGCACTGGAAACTGACCTGGCGGCATCGGCAACGGCGGCCGAAACATTTGCATGTTCTGGCGCACAACCCGGGCGATCAGATGTGCGGTTTCGCGATCAACGGCCTGCATAGCAGCATCGCTTACCTGGGGATTTACGTCACTGACATAGTGCGCTTCGTCGGGTTCGGTGGCCTGAAAACGCTGCTCCAGCCAGCCTGCGAAGGGCTTGATGATCGGCACGAAAATAAGCAGGCCCAGCGCATTGAAAACGCTATGGAAGGCCACCAGTGCGTAGAGCGGATCATTTACGCCCAAGGTGCTGACCAGCGCGAGGATCGGCAGGCGCAAAACGAAGGCCAGTAAATCCGTGACGAAATTAAACAGGAAATGAGCCACGGCAACACGCCGCTTTGACGCACTGCCCTTCACGGCGCCCAGCAACACAGTGCTGGTAGTGCCGAAGTCGGCGCCGATGGCGATGGCCGCGGCATTCGGCAGGCTGATAACCCCGGCGTCCAGGGCAGTCAGGGTTACCATCATGGTCGCGGAACTGGATTGAATCACCGCCGCAAACAGGGCGCCGAAAAGCAGGTATTGCCAGGCCGAGAGCTCCGCCAGCAGGCGCACATCGAGACCGTCGGCCAGCAAAGCCACGCTTTCTTTCATGAATTGCAGGCCGAGTAACAGCAGGGCCAGTCCGATGATCGCCTGCCCCAGGCGCGAACCGCCGCCCCGGCCGAATACGAACACCATGCCACCTGCGGCGATCATGGGTAGCACCAGGGATTCCAGATCGACCTTGAAGCCCAGGGTCGCGACCACCCAGCCGGTGAACGTGGTGCCAAGATTGGCGCCGAACACAACGCCAATCGCGCTGGCAAGATTCAGCAGGCCGGCCGCCGTAAAGGCCAGCACCATCAGGCTGACCACCGAACTGCTCTGCAACAAGGCGGTGGCGACGATGCCGCCGGCCACGGCTTTTACCGGAGTATCGGTGCGCCGACGCAGGAAGCCGGCCAGGCTGCGGCCACCGAGGGCCTTCAACGCGGCTTCCAGCTGGGCCATGGCGAACAGAAACAGCCCGAGTCCGGCCAGTAGTCGCCAGAAGTCGAAATCTGCGTTCATCGCTGCGTTAGATCGTTCCCACCCCAACTCACAGAGTGACACAAGCGGCGAACCGACGGAATGCCGTCAGCCGCTGCTGCAGCATCCGGCGGAGCTGCTGAGCGCAGCTTTCGATCAGGGTTTTGGCAGCAGAGATCCGCTGTTAGTCCGCCAGTGCTTGTAGTCGTCACCGGCACCATAGTGCAGCTCCTGGGCCACGTCGACGCGCCGCGCCTCGGCAATCATCAACAGAACGATGTACGACGGTGAAATAACTACCATCAACGCATCACCGGCGGTCATCACGCTGGCCAGGCCGGCCACCACCAGACCCAGCTGCAGCATAATCTCGCCGGCATAATTCGGGTGACGCCAGCGGCGAAACAGACCGCTGGTAACCAGTTGACCTGCGTCCTGCTGTTTACCGCGTTGTTTCTGCCAGTCGGCGACCCCCTCGATGACGGTGCCGGCCAGCATGATGGCGGCACCGACGATGACGCCCAGGCTCGGCGTCGCCTGCGCGCCGGCGAAAGCCGTCTGCGCGCCGGCAAAGGCCGCGGCCATCAAATGGAAGGTCAGCAGCATCCCGCACATCACCCACAGGGAAATCTTCGCCGGCGCGGGCATCGCATCATCGGCCTGGTTTATCGCGGCGACTCGCGGCGCATAGCTGGCGCTGTTCTGACGGGCCCAGGTAAACCACAACAAGCGCAAACCATAAATTGCCGCGGCCCCGCCGATCAGCCAGGCCGACGGCGTATTCAGCCAGACGGCGATCAATAGCCCGTTGATTGCCGCGCTTAGTGCATAGCTGAAGTTGAAGATATAAACGAAACGCACGAAAACCAGCAGACAGCAGACCAGGGCAACGATCAGCATGGCCCAGTTCAAGGTGGTCCAGGCGCCGGTGTATACCCGCCAGGCCAGCAGCCCGAGCATCGCCAGCCCGTAGACGGAAAAAATGATCTGTATGCGTCTGCCCATGGTTTACCAGCCCATGCCGTAGTAATAGGCCATGCGCTCAGCGGCCCGGCGTATATGTCGATCGTAGCCGCGCATGTTGCGGAATTCTTCTGGCAACACAATCGCGTCATACATGGCTTCGCCCTGCAGATCCTCGCGCGCCATGGCGACTTTAACGGCACTCATCAAGGCCTCAAGGTAACGACGGCGCTGATTCAGTGCGTCGCGGCCGGCCACCGGAATGCCATGGTTGCCGGTCATCCGCTGCCAACCGTCCAGCGCCTCAATCTCTTTGAGGGTGCGCAGGTAATCGTCCGGATAATAGTCCGGCATGAATCCAAGCCCGACGCTATAGGGCGTCACCAGGTCATTAACGAACAACACGTCGCTGTTGTCCGGCTGCATCACCAGCAGACAGTCGCCGTGGTTCTTACCGAAGTACAGCAGCCTGAGTTCGCGGCCGCCCAGCGTCAGGCTTTCGCCGCCTTTCACCGTGTAGTCCGGCAACACCAGTGCATCGTTGGGCCGGGCACGAAAATGCGCCACACAGTTGCGGTGACTGATGACGGTGGCACCTTCATCCTTAAAGATCTGACCGCCAAGCACATGATCCCAGTGCTGGTGAGAATAGACCAGGTACTTGACGGGCGCGTCGGTCAGTTGAGCAATGGCCGCGCGCATCGCAGCGGCGTGCTCGACGTTGGTGGGATCGGTCACTAGCACACCGTCGTCAGTGATCATCACCAGGCTGCGCTCGCCGAAGCTGCCAAAGCTATAAACGCCCGGACTCAGCTCCGTCATGCTGCGCGCCAGGATCTGTTCAACACTGAGGTTTTCATAGGGCGACTGGGCCTGAACCAGGCCCGCCAGCAGGCAAAGGATGAGAATCTTTTTCATCGGTCTAGAATAACCCGATGCGCTATATCGAACCGCTTTTTCGGCCACCCTCTGAAGCCCGCTCGCTGATCCTGCAGGTCACCAACGGCTGTTCCTGGAACCGCTGCAGCTTCTGTGAGATGTATACGGCACCGCAGAAGCGCTTTAGTCACAAGCATCAGGACGAAATTGACGGCGAACTGGCGAGTATCGCCGCTGCCGGCACCCCGGTGCGGCGAATTTTCCTCGCCGATGGCGACGCCATGACCCTGTCGGTGCGCCGGCTGCGCGGCATTCTTGAATCCATTCGCCGCTATCTGCCTGACGTGCAGCGTGTTTCCAGCTATTGCCTGCCGCGGAACCTGCGTCACAAGAGCGCCACAGAATTGGCCGAGCTGCGCGAGCTGGGCCTGTCGCTGTTTTATGTGGGCTGCGAGTCCGGCGATGACCTGGTGCTGGACCGGGTTAGTAAAGGCGAGACTTTCGCGAGCTCGCTGGCTGCGCTGGAGAAGATCAAGGCTGCGGGCGCGAAGTCCTCGGTGATGATCCTCAACGGCATGGGCGGCAGACGTTTTAGCGAGCAACATGCGCTCAATTCTGCGCGCCTGATGAACGCCGCACAGCCGGATTACCTGGCCACCCTGGTGCTGAGCTTTCCCGCCGGTATGCAACGCTACCAGGCCGGCTTCGGCGGTGAGTTCGAGGCTCTCGACCAGCCCGGCCTGTTCCGCGAGATGACGGTACTGCTGGAAACCTTGCAGCTGGAGCGAACCATCTTCCGCAGCGACCACGCCTCCAACTACCTGGTGCTGAAGGGGACGCTCAACAAGGACAAGGAAAAACTGCTGGCAATCCTGGCTGCCGCCGTCGAAAAACCCGGCTCTGTAGACCTGCGCGAGGAATGGCAACGCGGCTTGTAACGCGTCTCAGGGCAGCGGACAGGCAATACTCACATCCGGCGGGCACGTCAGGGCCTCGACACCATCCTGGGGTCGAAAGCTCATCACATGGATATCGCGAGCTTCGAAAACCGGGAAATACACTTCGGCCAGGCCCAGCGGACCGGGTCGGTCGTAACGCCAGGCAAAGCCACCGATGGTGGAAATGCTTACGCCTTGCGGATCATCCTGCAAGAGCTGGCTGGTATTCGCGCCGTAGTATTCATTGATATCGAAGATCGCCGCCGAATCATATTCCCAGCGTTCGCTGTCCAGCGGATAGCGCGGCTTCAGAACCCAGACTCGCGAGGCCTCGTCGCCGCCCGCCAGGATCCAGGGTTTGCTATTGCCTTCGAGCATGCGCGCCGGCCAAAAGGCCACAGCACGATTGGGCGCAAGCCTACCGGGACCGGCCTTGGGCTCTGGAAACGTCGGGTTCGGACGAATGTTGTCCTTCAACACATGCACCTGCCAGTCGCTGTCGAACAGGCGACCGTCCGCCGGCTGCTCGATGGCAATGACCCGACCGGGGATTTCTGACTGGGTAACCTCGAAACAATTGTCGCCCTGATGATTACTGGTCAACACATCCACACGACCATCCAGGTTGAGGTCGACGATCTCCACGGCAAAGGGGTTGCCCTGGCCGCGCATGATGTCGCGCTGACGAACCACAGGTCCGTTGCGCGGATCCACATCTGACCAGTTGCCGCCCTCGGGGGCGCCATAAACCGTGATCGCATCGTATTTAAAAAAGTGCGAGGCGATGACTTCCGGTACACCATCACCCTCGAGGTCATACACATTCATATTGACCTCCGGACCACCTGGTTTCGGCTCGCTATCCACCACCACAAACTCCTGCCATGGCTGGTCCGCGCGCAGCGCATCGCCAGGATTGCGGAACCAGACCAGTTGGCCGGTGGGCGGGCAAAATCCGCCGCGCACCCGAAAACTCGAACGTACGGTTACCAGGTCTTTGCGGCCATCGGCATCCATGTCCACGAAATGCGCATCGTGATAGAACCAGGGCTGATTGTCCGCACTACCCGGTTCGCAGCGTGGCGGCTTGAATGAACTCTGTTCGACGATGTATTCCGTCAGCTCGGGATTATCAAGCCTGATCAAACTCAGCCGGCCCGGTTGTGGTGCAACCTGAAATCCCTGCGGCGAAACTATGGCTTCGAAGGGCAACACACCGTCCGGCACCCGCGAGGTTTCATTCGGCCAGACCTGGCGTGGCACGCCGTCCCTGTCAGTCAAGACCTGTATATCGCGTTGGCCATCAAAGTCATCCGGATCCAGCGCATCGAGATCCGCTATGCGCGCCACCAGGTCACGCTGCGTGACGCGCTCCACTGCTGTACCCGCAGCGTTCTTTTCGACATTAAAGAAGCTCGACATCAGCAGTCCGTCAGCCTTACCGCCACCGGGTTTGTTGAAACGCTGCACGTGCAAAAAAGCCGGATTAAAGGGCACTTCCAATACCGCGCGTGGATAGACTTCAGGGCAAAAGGCGGCCGGCGCCCCGGCTGCCGTAACCAGCCCTGGCATCAGCGCCAGCAATAACAATGGATTTTTCATGACCGCAAGCATAGCGGCTATCCCCTGCGTGGACCGCCCGCCTACCGAACGGCCGCACCGATTCTGCCCCCTGCTAGGGTGGCGTCCGGCGACTCCTGAGGAGAGGAATGAATGGCTGCACATGCCTGGCTGGCGGAGACACCCTGGCCTACCAAACAATTAACCCGCGACGAACTGCAGGGACGAATTGAGCACTTTCTCGCCACGCACTGGATGGGCGTGTTGTGTACCGTAGGCAAGAACGGTCCCATCGGCACGCCGGTGGAATACCACTGCGACGGCATGGATGTCTATATCCTGCCCCAGCCGGGCAGCCCCAAGGTCAAGGCGATGAAAACTAACCCGAAAGTCTGCTTTGCCGTATATGGCGAGAACAGCGGCTGGGCTAGCGTGCAGGGCGCGCAACTGTTTGGTGACGCAGTATTCATTGAACCCGGCAGCCCCGAGCACGAGCACGCGATGAGCATTTATCGCTGGGCTGCATCGGCAGAGCAACTGGGCAAGCCCCTGGATAAAGCCCCGCAGATATCACTCATCCGCATTGAGCTCGATCGCGTGGTATACACCCAGCAATGGTTGCGCAAGGAGGGCTACGGGCCCCGCCAGATCTGGCATAGCGACCCGGATAGAGTCGGCATGTCGCGACAGTACGGACATTGAGGAAAACAGATATGAAGATCAGCAATACCCGCTTAGTTTTTTTGAGCGCACTCCTGTGCCTGGTCGTGGCCGGCAACGCCCTGGCCGGCGCCCATCGCGGCGGGCCGAAACCCGAAGACATTCTGCTCGACCCAAGCGTACGCACCGAGGTAACCGGTACCGTGCTACTCACGGGTGCCAATCGCGGTATCGGCCTGGCGATGGCAAGAAACTATGCCGAGCGCGGCTGGAAAGTCATCGCCACGGCGCGTAAACCGGAGAAAGCCGATGAGCTGAACGCCGCAGCCAAGCAATTTTCAAATATTTCCGTGGAACGCCTCGACATTAACGATCAGGCCCAGGTCGATGCCCTGGCGAAGAAGTACGAAGGTACGGCCATCGACGTCCTCTTCAACAACGCCGCTATGCTCGGCGATCGCGACCGGCAAAATTTCGGCGACTACGACTTTGAGCTGTTCCAGCAGGTGTTCATGACCAACGTGGCCGGACCGTTGCGGGTAGCCGAGGCCTTTGCCGCGCATGTGGAGGCCAGCGATCAAAAAAGATCGTCGCCATGACCAGCGTTCAGGGCTCACTGACACTGATCCGCATGGCCGCGATTCAGTTCTATAACGCCAGCAAAAGCGCGCTGAATATGTCCATGCGCGCAGTATCTACCGCCGTGAAAGACCGCGGCATTACGGTGGTGCTGATCTCCCCCGGCGCAGTGGATACCGACATGATGGCGGAGTCCATGGGCGGCCGGAAATTCCCCGGCCGCTTGCTTACGCCGGAGCAGAGCGCCGAAGCCGTTATCAATGTCGTCGACCAGTATGGCTTCGACATGAGCGGCACTTATATTTCTCACGAAGGCGCCAAGATCCCATGGTGAATGGATTGAATCGACGCAGATTCATCACCGCAACGGCCGCCGGCGCAGCGGTCGCTACCCTGCCGGCCTGCGGCGGGCGAGAGCCACCGGAACGCCCGCCTGGCATACCGCTCAGTAATTTCGGTTTTGAATCGACGGCCGAAGAGGTGACCGCTGGCCTGGATCTTTCCGGCATGACCGCACTGGTGACGGGCTCTAATTCAGGCATTGGTTACGAAACGGCGCGGGTACTGGCGCTGCGCGGTGCCCGCGTTATCTGCGCGGCGCGCACGGCCGCGAAGGCAACGGCCACCAGCGAGAGCATTGCCGGTGACACCACAAACTCGACCTTTGACCTGGCGGACTTCGACAGCATCGTGGCCGCCGCAGAAAAGCTACGCGCGGCCGGCACACCCATCGACATGCTGGTGCTGAATGCCGGCATTATGGAGCTGCCGGAACTCGAGCAAGTTCGCGGCATCGAACGCCAGTTCACTGTCAATCACCTGGGCCATTTCATTCTGACCCACCAGCTACTCGAACTGGTGCAGGCCGCGCCCGCCGGACGCGTGGTCGTGGTGAGTAGCGGCCAGGCTACCCGCAATGCACCACCGGAAGGGATTCAGTTCGACAATCTCTCGGGCGAGGCAGGTTATGAACCCGGCCAGGCTTACGGCCAGTCAAAATTGGCCAATGCCCTGTTCTCGCTGGAACTCGCCGAACGGCTGGCCGATACCTCGACCACCTCGAATGTGCTGCGACCCGGGGTTATCCCGACCAACCTGGGCCGACACATGCCGTTCTGGAAGCCGCTGCTATTAAAGACCGTCGGTATGGCGTTCACCAAGACGATTCCGCAGGGTGCCGCCACCACCTGCTACGTAGCGGCCTCGCCACTAATTGCCGATGTACGCGGTCAGTTTTTCGAGGACAGCAACCCGATCGTTGCCGGTGGGTTCACCGAAGATCGTCAGATGGCCAAGCGGCTTTGGACGGTCAGCGAAGAGTTGACGGCCGGCTACATCTAGCGGCTCTATTCAACCAGCGGCGGCAGCTCTTCGTCGCGCGGTATAAAGCGAACGGCCAGACCGTTGTTGCAGTAGCGCAGACCCGTGGGTGCGGGACCGTCATTAAATACGTGACCCTGATGTCCGCCGCAGCGCGCACAGTGATATTCAGTGCGCGGCAGAATCAGTTTAAAGTCACGCTTGCTTTCAATGTTTTCCGCAACCAGCGGCTGAAAAAAACTTGGCCAGCCAGTGCCACTGTCGAACTTGCCACTGGTTTCAAATAGCGGCAGGTTGCAGGCCGCGCATATAAAAGTGCCATCGCGTTTTTCATCATTCAGGGGGCTGCTACCGGCGCGCTCGGTGCCCTCCTCGAACAGGATGTTGTAGCGATCGGACTCCAGCGCCTTCCGCCAGTCCTGTTTTTGCTTAGAGAGCTTGTCCATTACCAATACCCAATAGCCCAGATTCTTCGACACGAATTGAAGGCAGCATAGCGCCGACATCCAGCTTTGCCTGCAGTCGGTATTTGACCTGCCCGCCCTGTTTGGTCATTAGCGCGTTGACGAAACGCATGGCGTCCAGAAGGCTGACAGCCGCCATAACCTTGAATTCTGCCTCACCATAACCGGGAACCACCGGCAAATCATTGGCCGCGCCTTCAACAATCTGGTAGCCATCCAGAGACACCTGGTATGACACACCCCGCAGTTTCAGCGCATCAGCGTTGGGATTAACGACGCGCAAACCGATCTGAAAGCGAGGCGCCAGGCCCTCCGAGGGCAAGGGTTGAAATGAGCTTACCTGGACGCTGGGGGTTTCAAAGCCTGGCTTGAGTGAGGCACAGGCAGAAAGCATGCAGACCAGTAAAATAGTGCTTACGCGGAGAATCTTCATCAGCGCAGTATAATCCCCCTATGAATAATCCTAAGCTATTACTTCTACTGGTTTTTTTCGCGGCTGGCCTTGCCAGTGCCAGCGAGGTGGTTCGCTATAGCGGCGAGGAAAACTTTCAACGCCTGTGCGCTGCCTGCCACGGCAGCAGCGGTCAGGGCGACGGCCCGGTGGCCGAGGTGCTAAGCGTTCCGGTCCCGGACCTGACCCGCATTGCACAACGCAACGGCGGCGAGTTTCCACACGAAGCGTTGAAACAACAAATCGACGGCCGCGATCGCATCAGCGCGCACGGCACGCAACAAATGCCGGTGTGGGGCTACGAGTTCTGGATTGACGAAGGCGCCGGCGCATTCTCCGAACAAGGCGTATCAGAAACCCTTGAGGAACTGGTTGATTACCTGGCGTCGATTCAGAAAAGTGCTCAGTAAGGCCCCTTAGCTAACGACTCTTCAGGCAAGCTGACTCAGCGCTCGAACGCAGTTGGCGGCGCTTTAGCTGGCGCCGGCCGAGCCACATCGCCCGGCATTATCGGATTACAGTTCTTAATAGTGACCCGACCCTCCAGCAGGTTGCCCTTGGAGTACTCGCTGAAAATGCACACGTTCTTTACCGGGTCATAGTTTTCAATCCACAGGTTATCGTCTTTCCAGGTGGCGGTAATGTGATACTGCCCCTTCGGTACCGTTACGTTCATCACGCCACCATAGCGCTTGACAAAAATCTGCTGCAGATAAAAGAAATACGTTGCCCAGCCTAAAAACAGCACCAGCAATGCGGCAATCATGGCGCCTTTCCAGTTGTCGAAACGCGCGCCAAACAAATACACCAGGGCCAGCGCCGAGGCGAATACCACGCCCCAGTATAAATAGGTAACCAAAGCCTTACTCCTTCTTGCTACACAACGGCCCGACTATCTGTTCAGCGCCCGGCAGGCTGTAGTCGCGCCAGACAGAAACGAGACCGTTCTTAATAACCAACAGGCCGACTACGTGAAAATGCGTATCGAGTTGGCCGTCGGGCGCATAATAATCCTCGGTACGCTCATGAATCACCACGGAGCCCATGACTTCCAGGCGACGGATACTAAATTCAATCCGCGCAAACCTGGCCATGAAGCGGCCAACGGCCTCGCGGACCTCGGCCGGGCCCTGCTTTACCGGCCCACCTTCATAGATCATATAGCGAACGTCGGCGTCGAGTAGAGCAACCAGGCCATCCAGATCGCGCGCGGACCAAGCGCGGTTAAAAGCTTTTGTCAGCGCAGTATTCTGCTGCTCCAGGGAAGCCAGATCCAAAACGTCAGCGATATCGCAAACGCTTGCAGAAATGCACGTCGCATTCACCGCAGCGAGGGGTCGCCCCGCACAAGGCCGAGGCAGTATCGCTGGCAAAATAGCGCAGCGCAGCTTCTGCGCCGTCACCCGCAACGGCAGCCCACTGGCTCAACAGCGCTGCTGCTTCGCCCGACTCGGGTACCTGATGGGAAATACCCAGACGGCCTGGACCCAGCAGGCGCGCCAGAAGTGCATCAGGCACCTCGGCCAATTCGTCGGGCCGAGCCGGCTGCGCATGCCGCTCAAGCGTCTGGCGGACCTGGGCCAGCAACTCCTGCGGTTGCCAATGCGCCTGGTTGCGACGAAACCAGTAATAGGCCTGGGACATGCTGCCACCAACCATATCAGGCAGGTCTTCAAACTCTTCGCGCGCAAAAAACCGCTCCTGGAACTCCGGCGCAAAAAAATCTTTGATCTGTTCCCGGCTTCTTCGGTTGGGCCCGACTTTGCCATTGGGCTGACCGGGAAAACTGGGATGCCAGTGCAGCAGGACAAAATCACCGTGCTCAGCAACCGCGTCTATGATTCGTTCGCGGTAGGCCGGGTAGCGAAGCGGGTCCATGTTGTGCAACAGACCGTGGTCGAGCACCAGGTCAAAGGGCTGTTCGGGCTGCCACTCAGTAATGTCTGCCTCGACGGGCGTCACCGCAACCCCGGCCTGCTCAGCACGTTTCTGGGTGAATTCCAGGGCCTTGGGCACGAAATCGAGCGCCGTGACGTCCCACCCACGCTGCGCCAGGTAAACCGAGTCGGTACCGGCTCCGCAGCCAATATCCAGAGCGCGGCCGGCCGGCCGTTGCTTACACAGCTCGGCCAGAAACAGGGTGGGCTCATCGTGAGACCAGGGCAGCTGACTCCAGTCCTTGGCCCATTCGTAAGTCTGCAGGAAAGTGTCTTTTTCGTGTGTGCTCATGCGCAAACCTTAGCAGACCGAAAACAAAAAGGCCGGAGCCCTGACGGGCCCCGGCCGAATTTTTCCCCTTAATAATTCTTAAATTCTTTTTTTTACTCGCCTCGCCCGCAGGCGAGGCCCGATTCATCCACAACACTCTACTGGCTCTTTACGAGACCGGCCGATTGCGCAAATCGTGATCCTCCAGGAATCACCGTCGCGGTTTTTAGATCGGTCGTGGAAGAGTAGCCTTGGACAAACCGGGGCACAGAAACTGCCCGGGACAACGCGCACTTGCAACGAAATGTTTTTATGTCAAATTTCAGGCCTGATATTTCAGAGAGTTGCGCTGGTTCTCTGGGGCGGTTTGTTAAAGGGAGCCTGCGCAGACGCGCGGATTCAGCGCACCGTTCAGCAGCAATAAAGGCCACAAAGCATGATCAGACTTTCGCTTATTACCTGTTTTTTAGCCATTTTTGTTAGCCCGGCAATGGCCGAAGAAGAGGATAAGCCCTGGTCTACGGCAGACTGGCCGGAATACCTGGGTTTTGTGGAATCGCTGAAAGATCTGCCTGATCAGGAATTGGCCGCCATCACGGGATCACCGCAGGTGGTGTACGGCTTTCTCTTGGCGGCGGGAGAAGTTCTCGACGCCATTGCCCTGAGTGAAGACTTTGCCGCGTACCCGGTACCGGCGCGCCGCCATGCCCATCGTTGCGCCTATCGCTATTTGTCGGACCGCCTGACCTACCAGTACGGAGCCGGAAACACACTGGAAGAATGGCCCTACGCAGGCGTCGTGGTAGTCGCGCAGTCCGCCTTCGATGATTGCCTGGTAATCAATATAGAGTCCGAAGGGGCCGATGATCCGACGCGAACTCGCTACCTGCGCTTTGTGCCGGGCACTGAAAGAAATGACTAGATAGCGCAATCCGGCCAGGCCCTGCGAAAGATACTGTGCAAGTAACTAAACAAACCGGCTCTGACCCCCGGACCAGCCTGGCGATGAGGCTGTCAGCATTTATTTATCAGCTGTCCGGTTTTTCTAGCCTGGCACTGATCACGGGCCTGTATGCGTTTTTCCTGATCAATGTAATGCCTGCGCAAAGCCTCGATAGTCAGGCCTACGCCGGAGACTGGGGCGCACCCGACGGGCATTTCTACTACGACGCCGATCAACTCTATCGCGAGCTTGCGAACTGGGACGACGCCGGTCGTGCTGACTACATCAATTTCAGGCTGAGCCTGGACATAATTTGGGCGATTGCCTACGCGGGCTTTTTAATGATCCTGATCAGCATGGCCTTGCGGCGGGCCTATCCGGCCAATGATCGGCGCCGACTTTGGAATCTTGCGCCACTGTTACCCATGTTCTGCGATTACCTGGAGAACGCCCTGGGCATTGTGTTAGTAGCCAATTACAGCCAACGACTGGATAGCCTGGCCAATCTCGCCAGCGCGGTAACTGCGCTGAAATGGATCAGCCTGGTGGCCGCCCACCTTGTCCTGCTTTTTGCGCTGGCCGCGGCGGCGTTATCATTGCGACGTGAGCAGCAATAAAGACAGGCGCGCTGCGCCGCTGAATCTCGACGGCGAAGAATTTCGCCAGGTCGGACACGAACTCATCGATCGCATCGCGGATTTTCTCGACGGGCTGCCAGAGCAGGCGCTGACCCGCGGTGAATCGCCCCGGCAGGTTCGCGAACTGCTACCGCAGGGTGATCTACCCGACCGGGGGCTAAGCGCTGAAGTACTGCTGCGCGAAGTCGCCCCATTATTATTCAAGCACTCGCTACACAACGGCCATCCACGCTTTCTTGGCTATATCACCTCATCAGCCGCGCCGCTGGGCATGCTGGGCGACCTGCTGGCTGCCTCGGTGAACGCCAATGTGGGCAAGTGGGACCTGGCGCCGGTGGCAACGGAAATTGAGGCGCAGTGCATCCGCTGGATTGCGCAGTTGATCGGCTATCCGGTGGACTGCGGCGGGCTGATGGTCAGCGGCGGCAATATGGCGAACTTTGTCGGTTTCATGGCCGCACGGCGCGCACAAACCGACTGGGACATTCGCGCACAGGGCTTGTATGGCAATCCGCAGCGACTGACAGTTTACGGCTCGCGCGAAACACATACCTGGATCGAAAAAGCCGCGGATCTTTCCGGGCTGGGTACCGAGGCCATCCGCTGGGTTGAGACGGATGAACAGCAGCGGCTTAATTGCGAGGCGCTGCGCACAGCCATTGCGAAGGATCGCGACGCCGGATACCAGCCTCTGCTGGTGGTGGGTACTGCGGGTAATGTCAGCACCGGCGCCGTGGACCCGTTGCGCGACATAGCCGCCATTTGCAGCGAAGAAAAACTCTGGATGCACGTGGATGGCGCCTACGGCGCACCGGCGGCTGCTTTGCCGGAAGCTGAGGCGGATTTACGGGCATTGTCACTGGCCGATTCCGTGGCACTGGACCCGCACAAGTGGTTATACAGTCCGCTGGAAGCCGGCTGCACACTGGTACGCAATGCCGGCGCGCTAAGCGATGCCTTCAGCTATAAGCCAGACTATTACGAATTTTCTGCCACCGGCGACGAGCCAGGCAACAACTACTACGCGCTGGGTTTCCAGAATTCACGCGGTTTCCGCGCGCTCAAGGTCTGGCTAGGCCTGCGCCAGGCCGGGCGCGACGGGATCGTGCGCATGATCACTGACGACATCGACCTGGCTGCTTACCTGCACCACTGCGCCGCCGCTCGCGAAGCGCTGCAGCCAGTCAGCCTGCACCTGAGCATCGTCACACTTCGTTATCAACCGACAGATCTGGATCCGGAATCCGACGGGGTTGAGGATTATCTGAACGCGCTCAACCAGCGGCTGGTCAACCGACTGCAACGCGGCGGCGAGGCATTTCTTAGCAATGCTGTGATTAACGACCGCTACCTGGTGCGCGCCTGCGTGGTGAATTTTCGCACGCAGCAGTCTGACATGGATTTCATCGCGGATTTGCTGGTGCGTGAAGGCGATGCGCTGGACCAGGAAATGCGGCCCGACGCGCTGCGCTAGCTCCCTTTGACGTGGGTGCAACCAGGTGGGCAGGAAGCTATAAGGGTCACGCTGGAAAGATTCGTCAAAGACTCCTTTGTGCTGCTTGAGTACCACTTGCAGCTTGTGATCGCGAAACGCGTCGAAAACATCCGTCGCGCCGCCGATAAATTCTCCAGGGACGAATATGTGCGGAATGGTTTGCAGCACGCTCGTGATTCGCTGGTAACAATCAGGAACCGCGACTACTATTTTTATTTCGACGATCGCGATATCGATTCCAAGAAAGCATTGTCATTCCTGATGGCGTTACTGAACCTCAGCGCTTCCGGCGACGATAATCGCGGCCCGGTGGTCACCATTGGCACAGGCGGCCAGGCAACCGCATCCACCTGTCGGATATCGCGGTTTTCCCGTACAGCCAGCCTGCTGCTGATCTCTGCATGCTCCCGACCCATCAAAAGGGAGGACCGCATGTACATCAATTTCTGGTACCCGATCTGCCGCAGCGATGAAGCAGGCAGCGAAAAACCCCATCGCGCGGAGGTGCTGGGCCTGCGCTTCGTGGCCTTTCGCGACGATTCAGGACAAGCGCATGTTTTGCGTGACGTCTGCGTGCATCGCGGCGGCTCCCTGGGCAAAGGCTGGGTGCGCCAGGGCGGCGTCGTCTGTCCTTATCATGGCTGGCGCTTCGGCGGCGACGGAAAGTGCCAGCACATCCCCACCTTACCGGACGACAAGCCGCCGGCCCGCGCCAAAGTCGACAGCTACCCCACCGAGGAACGCTACGGCATCGTATTTGCCTTTCTCGGCGACCTGCCGGAGGAAGAACGCCCACCGCTGCTGGAGATTCCTGAGTGGGACCAGCCTGGCTGGCGCGCCAATGAACTCACGGTGTTTGAAGTCGGCGCCTTTTACGAGCGCTCGATGGAGAACGGACTGGATCCCTCGCATAACGAATTCGTGCACCCGGCCCAGGGCTCACCGAACATGCAGGACAACCTGCGCCGCAAACCACTGGATGTGCAGGACACGGAATGGGGCAGTCGATTCCTGGTGAAGTTTGCCAATGAGATCAAGGGCACCGAAGCCCTGGGTGAAGCGGCAACCCTGGTACCCGAAGTCGAGGCCGGCTCCGGACATGTCGGCCCGAATACCATGATCACCTGGATCAACTTCTCTGAAACCAATCGCTTTTCACAATACTTTTTTGAAGCGCCGGTGAATGAAAACCGCACACGGATCTTTTTCGTCAATATGCGCGCTTTTATGCTGGAACCTGAGAACGACGAACGCATTGCCAAGGTCAACATGGTGGTGGCCCAGGAAGATATCGAAATTCTTGAGGAACTGGACCCGGTGCGTACGCCAGACAGCACGGCCAGGGAAGTGCTGGTGCCCTCCGACGGGGCGGTGCTGCGCTATCGTGAATGGCTGGGCAAATGGGATGCGCAGGGCTGGCGCATCGATACCAAGGCCCTGCGCGATGCCCAGGGTGATGTCGCCTACTCGATTCCCTGCCCCGAACGCCGCAACGCAAAGAATTGGGTATTGGAAACTGTGCCGCTGGTAAGCGGCCAGGGCTAGCAACTGTCAACGGTCCTTGCCATGCGCCGTTGAAGGTGCATGGCAAGGAGAACCCGCGCGTGACAGGGAAGTCACTCCCCTTATTCCTGACCGCAATACTACTGGGCGCCTGCGGCAGTGGTGGCGACGGCAGGCAGATCGTGGTCGTTGATGATCCGTTCGCGCCTGTCGAAACGGTCCTGGGTAACTCCGTGTTCACAGACCTCGCCGTGGTAGTGGGCGATGCCGACGGCGTCATCTGGGACTACAGCCAGGGGGATTTCCCCCTCGACAGCAGCCACTTCCTTGCCTCGGCCTCCAAGTGGCTGACCAGTAGCACCCTGATGCGACTGGTCGAACAGGGCGTGATGAGTCTCGACGATCGTCCCCAGGACTACCTCGCCTACTGGACCAGCGATCCGGCCGACCCGCGCAGTCGGATTACATTGGAGCAACTGCTAGCCTTCACTGCGGGCTTTGACCTCGGGCCAACGGATGCCAGCTGCGTCAGTGAAGGCAATGTGAGCCTGGATGCCTGTGTGCAGGAACTTTATCTGGCGGGATTGACCTTTGAACCCGGCAGCACATTTTATTATGGGCCAGCGCACATGCAGGTAGCGGCACGCATGGCCGAAGTCGCCAGCGGACAGAGCTTCGTCACGCTGTTTCGCCTGCAGCTGGGCGATCCTCTTGGCCTGTCCGCCAGCAGCGCATTTATCTCGCCGAGCTCCCGCAATCCACGTGCAGCCGGGGGCGCTGTGTCCACGGCCAGCGATTACGCCAAATTTCTGCGCGCCTTATTGGCCGGCGAGCTGATCAGCGATCTCGATACCTTTGTTGCCGATCGCACTGCGCCACCGGTCGTGATCGGATTTCGACCAGCCGGTAGCGAAGTCAGCGACACTGCCTGGAATTACGCGCTAGGCGCCTGGCGTGAAGACCCAGAGCTTGATCGGCTGTCCAGCCCCGGTGCCTTTGGCTGGTATCCCTGGATCGATTTCGAATCCGGCTACTTCGTGCTCATCGCAGTGGAGGAATTGCCACTGTTCGGCTTCTCACCCACCATCGAGAGCGTCGCACTGGGCGAGCAGATTCGACCGCTGATTGAAACGGCCCTGGCTGACCGCTAATAGCACTCGCGCTAAACTGCGGGTACTCCCAACCGGAAAGGACCATGGGCAAGAAAAAGACTCCGCCGCCACCGGATGTGTTGCGCAAGTCCGGCCCACACAAAGATCGCAGCAAATACGATCGCAAGCGTGACCGGCAGCAACAGCATCAAACCGCCGAGGGAAACGGCGACAAGGAAGAATAAGTCGATACTGGCCCTTGGCACAGCGTGACTGCTAAGGTCGACTTCTTTTCCTGCTGAGCCCTATGATCGATCAACTGCGTGAAATTCATCCGCTATTGCCCAGTATTGGCGGCCTCGCGGCCTTGCTGGTACTGGCAATTCTCTTCGACCTGCTCGCCAAGCGTCTCCTGTTAAGGATCGTCGTGGCCCTGGCGCGCCGCAGCCAGGTGAGCTGGGACGATGTACTGGTCGATCAGAAAGTTTTCAGGCGCCTCGCGCAAATCGCACCTGCACTAGTGATCCTGTCAGGCATCGGGCTGGTCCCCGACCTGAATGATGAGCTGGTGCAGCTGATTCGCAACGTTACCTCAGGCTACCTGGTGCTGATGCTGACGCTGTCTATAACCGCCGCCATTAGCGCTGCCAATACGATTTATGAAACCTATCCGATAGCGCGGGAACGCCCCATGAAGGGCGTGGCCCAGTTGCTGCAAATTATTATCGTGGTGATCGGTGGCGTGATGGTGGTTGCCGCTGTCATGGACCGCTCGCCGTTGCTGCTGTTAAGCGGTCTCGGCGCGATGACGGCCATACTGCTGCTGGTCTTTAAAGACACCATCATGGGCCTGGTCGCCAGCGTGCAGCTCACTGCCAACGATATGGTCCGGGTCGGCGACTGGATAGAAATGCCCCAGTATGGTGCCGATGGCGACGTTATCGACGTAGCCCTGCATACGGTGAAAATTCAGAACTGGGACAAGACCATCACAACGGTCCCCACCCATAAGCTGATCGCTGAATCCTTCAAGAACTGGCGCGGCATGTCTGCCTCCGGTGGCCGGCGGATCAAGCGTTCGGTACACATAGACAAGAACAGTATTCGTTTCCTGAGCCGGGAAGAAATCCAGCGCTTCAAGGGCTTCGCGCTCCTCACCGACTACATTCACGATAAAGAGCAAGAACTGGCTGACTACAACAGCGGGCTTTCGAATGCCGGAGCAGCCAGCGTCAATCAACGCAACCTCACTAATGTCGGTACCTTTCGGGCTTACATACTCAACTATCTGCGTCAGCATCCCGATATTCATCATGACAATATGACCCTGCTGGTGCGTCAGCTGCCGCCGGGACCAGAAGGCCTGCCCATCGAAATTTACTGTTTCACCACCACCACCGGCTGGGTCGAATACGAAGACATCCAGGCGGATATTTTTGATCACTTGCTGGCGGTGGCCGGCGAGTTCGGTTTGCGCCTGTTCCAGAAGCCAGCCGGCACGGATCTGGCCGCATTGCAATTCTCCAGGGAGACCGAGGCATGAGCGACGCACCCCCGATGCTGAACCTGGCCGAGATCGCACAGGACGACTTTTCTCATGGCAAAAACTTCGCTGCCAAGCTGGGCCGGGTAGGACGGACCCTGGGTATGCAAAAAATCGGCTGCGGGCTGGTGGTGCTGGAACCGGGCAAGCGCGCCTGGCCCCATCACGGTCACTATGCCCAGGAAGAAGTGTTTGTAATCATGGAGGGCAGCGGCAGCATTCGCTACGGCGACGGTGAATTCCCCGTCACTCAGGGCGATGTGATTTTCACGCCACCAGGGCCCGATCGTGCGCACCAGATCGTCAATAGCTCCGACGCGCCGCTCAAGTATCTGGCGTTAAGCTCCATGGACAGCCCAGACATTGTGTATTACCCGGACTCACAGAAAACCGGCGCATTTCATGTCAGCGACGGCAGCTTCGTCGGCTTTATGTCGCGCGACGAAGAACTGGCTGACTACTGGGAGGGCGAAGACTAATTCGCCGCCTCCGTCGCCCCGCACTTAGCTGCTATGGTGCCGCGCGATGATTTCAAGTTATCCGTCACGCCGCTACGCCTGGTACATGGTGATCCTGCTTACCGTGGCGTATGTGTTTTCCTTTGTTGACCGCTACATCCTTGGTCTGCTGGTGGAACCCATCAAGGCTGACCTTGGCCTGAGTGATACGCAGATGGGCCTGCTGCTCGGCCCGGCCTTTGCAATTCTCTACGCCAGTGCGGGTTTGCCACTGGGCTGGCTGGCGGATCGCTATCGACGCACGCGCATTGTCGGTATCGGTGTGGGACTCTGGTCTATAGCCACTGCTGCCTCAGCCCTGGCCAGCAATTTCTGGCACCTGTTCGCTGCCCGTGTGGGCGTCGGCGTCGGCGAAGCGACCCTCGCCCCCTGCGCATTGTCTATGATCTCTGACAGCTTTCCGCCCGAGAAGCGCGGCCGGCCGGTGGCTTTTTACACCGCCGCTCAATCCCTGGGCGCGGGCCTGGCTGCCCTGGGCGGCGCGGCGGTGCTGGGCTGGGCGAATTCTGTCCAGCAAATCAGCCTGCCAATGATCGGCGAACTCTCGGCCTGGCAGTTCACTTTCGTCGTGGTCGGACTGCCCGGCGTGGTGGTGGCCATCATGCTGTTACTACTGCGCGAGCCGCCACGCCAGCAAAGTCGCGAAGGCGGCGGCGCCAGTATGACCGAGACGCTGCGCTATATCGGCGCGCGCCGCGCGACTTATGCCAGTTTTATCGCCTTCCCGGTGGTCATGACTACCGTCGCCTACAGTCAAAACTGGTATGCAGCCCTGTACATGCGTACCTGGGACTGGTCCATTGAGCGCTTTGCCTTATTCAGCGGTCTGGCCCTGGTCATTGTCGGCCCGATTACTGTAAACGTGGCTGGCTGGATCTCGGACCGGCTGTTTTCACGAGGGCTGCGTGACGGGCCGGTGCGGGTGATGCTGGCGGGCAGCCTGCTGCTGGTGATAACCGGCATCGTTTCGCCGCTAATGCCCAGCGGCGAAATCGCCTTTGCCGTCTGGCTATTTAACCTGGTCGGTATGTCGACGGTGTCTGCTTCGGCCCCCATTGCCTTACTGAACATTGCCCCGGGACCCATGCGCGGGCAGTTATCCGCGCTGTTTTACATGATCACCAGTCTGTCCGGCATGCTGATCGGGCCGGTGGCTGTCGCGCTGCTCACAGACAACCTGTTCGGCGAAAATGGCATCCAGTATTCGGCGGCCCTGGTGCCTGCACTGGCCGGATTACCGGTGCTGGCCATGGCCGGATTTGCCCTGCGGCGCTATGCAGATGAGTGCGCGGCTGTTTTCGGCACGGTTGAGCGGCCTCAAGACCGCGTTGCAGATCAGCCTGGCTAATCGCTAGCCCGCGCTGCATTGCTCTGCAGCATCGCTGTTACAGCGCAGATAGTTTCAGTAACTGACGATGCCGCCATTGGGCAGGAACACCGCCCCGCTCTCACCGTCGGAAAAACCGCTGGCCCCGGTGATTCTGCGACTGCCAGGTATTGCTTCCGCCTCCGCCGTCCGCCGACCCGGATTGCGCGGCGAGCGCCAGCAGGTTCCACAACGGCGGACCGCCCTCGAAGCCGGCCAGTCCGTCAGGCAGAATGAAATAGCGCCCGGGCAGGATCGGCCCGGTTACCGACTGCAGCGCCATCACGTCGTAAGGGTGCAGCTCGCGACCGTTGACGAAGACATCGCTGCCACCGCCGGACGCACCCGCTTGCAGCGGGCCGCCGAGATCAAGCCCCGGCGCAATAAAGCCATAGGTGGGGCCGCCGGTCACGCCCCAGGCCCCGAGTATCGCGTCATACCAGTAGTCACCGGCGGGAATGCGCAACCCGTAATCACTTTCCACCCGCGCCAGGGCGGCAGCGTCAAGGCTGCGACCGTTAATCAGCACTGTGCCGGCAGCGGGGGCAGCAGGCGCCGACGCCGCGGCGCTCCCGGCACGCAGAAATACAACACGCTCCCGGAAATCTTCGTCGCCGACATCCAGCAACAGGCGATCTCCGTCCATGCGCGCGGTGAAAGCCATTTCGTCTTCTTCGTCACCGAACCGGCCCGTGAGTTCACCATCCTGCTCGCGGCTGAGCACAGGAATCGGGTCACCGTCGTCGTATAGCGCACCAGTAAACTGGCCGTCGGCAGACGCTCGCAGCTTGAGCACCAGAGACGGGTCATCAGCGGAAAGATAGTCGCCCGAGAAATCGGCCGCCTGCGCCGCCAACAAGCTGATGAATAAAAACAGGGTCACGACGAGAGTCCGCATAGCCATCCCTCCGGCATGTTCCAAGCACGCCAGGCTGTTTAGTGCTCAGTTCCGCCGGTCAATGATCAGCAGCTGGTAGCGACCGTTCGGCCCGATGGTCCAGGAAGCGACGGTGCTGACCAGGCTTACGATCACCGCACCCAGCAGGGCCGAGAAAAATCCGTCGACGGAAAAGCCTTTCAAAAATGACGCTACCAGTCCAAACATGCCCGCATTGATCACCAGCAAGAAGAACCCGAGCGTCAGCAAAGTGATGGGAAACGTCAGAAACACCAGGATCGGCCGCACGATGGCGTTGGCCAGCCCTAACAACAACGCTGCCCAAATCAGCGTAGAGGTCCCGCGAATGGTCACCCCGGAGAGCAGATAGTCGGCCAGCCACAGGCCCAGCGCGATAATCAGGGTGCGTACGATAATTCCGATCATTCTTCATTGTAGCGCCAGCCTGCGGATAAGCGACAGGGCACTGACCCGTTGGTACGCCATCGGCGCTCAGTTCATGGTATCAATTCGAGCCTGAAACCAAGCGGAGCCCTGGGCCATGCCTGACAAGAAAGAACTGCTAGACCTCGATATTCCCGGCCTTTCCCGGCGCGAAATTCTCGCCGCCACGGCAGGGCTAGCAACACTTGCCGGAGGCACTACCGCCAGTGCATCGGGTCACCGCGGATCGGGCAAGCGTGGCGGCAAAGTGCCGGGCGCACCCTTCGATTCCCTGCGCGACTGGATGGCCGCAATGGAAGCCAACGGCCTGGTTATGCGCGTACCGCGAATCGACCAGGACAAGTATCACGCCACAGCGCTTTTTTATCGCATGACCGACATGTTCGGAAAATACGCCTCGCCGGCCATCGTGTTTGACGAGGTCAAGGTCAACGGCCAATGGATGAAGGGCCCGGTGCTGGGCAACGTGCAGGCGCACTGGTTCTGCGAAAGCATGATGTGGGGCCTGGAACCTGTCTGGGACAATTACTACGACAGCTATTGGCAGGCGAAAGACTATCTCACGGAGATGCTGAAAAATAATAAGGGCCGCTATCCGCAGATTCCGCCGGTAGAAATTAAGGCCAGCGAAGCACCAGTGAAGGAAGTCATCCTGAAGGGTGATGAAATCGATCTCACCCGGTTTCCGTTTTTGCAGACCAATCCTGCCGACGGCGGTCGCTACGTCAACACGGGCTCGCATTTCATGGTGGATCCGGAGATGGGTCCGAACTACGGCACCTATCGCTGCCAGCTGAAAGGGCCGCGCAAACTGGGCGTGAATCCTGAACCCAATCAGACCAACTTCAAGATGCTGGTGGCGGCACGCGAGCGCGGTGAAGAGTTCGCCAATATTTCCGTCGTGCTCGGCCAGGATCCGGTGGTCTGGATGATCAGTGGCACAAAGGTTGCCCTGCGCTTCGGCCCGAATGCCAAGCCCATCGACGAACTTGCGATTGCCGGTGGCATGCGCGGCAAGCCCATCGACGTGGTCAAGTCCGAAGACAGTGACCTGATGGTGCCCGCTCATGCCGAGATGGTCATCGAGGGTGTCGTGCCGCTGCAGGAACCCATGGAGCCCGAAGGCCCGTTCGGCGAAATGTTCAGCTACCTGGGCCAATACAAGGAAGAAAACTTCTGGATGACAGTAACTTCCGTGACCCATCGCAAGAACCCCTGGTTCATGAATGCCTTTACCGGCATGCAGAAAGGCATGGTCACGGCACCCCAGGAAGCGCAGTACGATCTTTTCCTGCGCCGGCGGGTGAAAAACCTTGTGGCCTATCACACGCCCCAGTACGCCATGGGCTGCATTTTCATGAGCATCGACAAAACCGGACCGGGCCAGGGCATAGAAGCCGGCAAGAAGGTGGTTTCTGGTTTTGGCATCGCCAAGGTGGTCATCGTGGTGGACAAGGACGTCAACGTGCTCAACCACACGGAAGTCCTGGCCACCGTCGGCGCGCGCTGGCAACCGGCCAAAGCGCACTACATTGTCGAGGACGGGCCCGGGCTGTTCACCGATCCCAGTCAGCCGAGCTACGGACGAACCAGCAAGATTGTCATCGATGCAACGCGCCAGCTACCCGAAGAAGGCGGTCGAGAGGTGTTCCCGGAAACCAACCGGGCGCTGCTGGAAAAAGGCGCGCCGAACGCCTTTGCCGAAGTCAACGAAGACCTGGTCAAGCACCTGACCCAGTGGGGCGTAAAAGGCTAGCTGCGCCGCAATCGAGGCCGGCCGGCTGGCGGAAGGGCCAACTGGCCTCCCAGCATCAGCCCCGATCCTCCAAAATCGGCCAGAACGCCGTGACTGAACGGCGGCGGTGGCCGCAGAACCATGGACAGCTCGGCCGGCGCCCAGGCGCTTTACTGCGCCGAAATAGGCGCCAGGTCACAAATCCCGACGCGGTCAGTGGCGACATATACGTATTCCGTCGCAGGTTTCGCGTTGCGACAATGGGAGAATGTGAGCCGATCAGTCAGGGACCCCAGGACATGAGCAAAGACACCGCCGACCAGAAAATCACCGCTGCAGCCAGCAGCCCAGGGCCGGCAGCAGGGTCAAATACAGCAGGCACAGCTTCGCGACCCGCACCCGCTCGCAACGGACCGCGAGCCGTAAAGAAAGATAACCCATTATTGCTGGGCGACCTCCGCCATAGTCCGGAAGAGATTCGCGCCTTGTTTCGCAACGGTGTCTATCCTTACAAAAATCGGATTCGCCGTGCTGCTTACGAAACTCACAAGCAGGAACTGCAGACAGAGCTTCTGAAAGTACAGAACTGGGTCAAGCAATCCGGTCAGCGCATTGTGGTGTTGTTCGAAGGCCGTGATGCAGCCGGCAAGGGCGGCACCATCAAGCGCTTATATGGAACATCTGAACCCGCGCGCCGCGCGCGTGGTAGCGCTGGAGAAGCCTACCGAGAAGGAAAGCGGTCAATGGTACTTCCAGCGTTACGTCGAGCAGTTGCCCACTGCGGGCGAAATGGTTTTCTTTGATCGCTCCTGGTACAACCGCGCCGGTGTTGAACGCGTGATGAGTTTTTGCTCTTCGCTGGAGTACCTGGAATTCATGCGCCAGGTACCCGAGCTCGAGCGCATGCTGGTGCGCTCCGGCATTCGCTTTTTCAAATATTGGTTCTCTGTCACCCAGCAGGAGCAGCAGCGACGGTTCAAGGCCCGCGAACATGACCCGCTTAAACAGTGGAAGCTTAGCCCCATCGACAAGGTATCCCAGGACAAGTGGGACGAGTACAAAGAAGCCAAGGAAGCTATGTTCTTCTACACCGATACCGCCGATGCGCCCTGGACAATTATCAAGTCCGATGACAAGAAGCGTGCGCGACTGAACTGCATGCAGCATTTTCTCGCCGCACTGGACTATCCGGACAAGGACCGGCACATCGTGCATGGCCCCGACCCATTGATCGTAGGCAGCCCCTCGCAAGTCATCGAAAAGGACCGCCATCTCTGGGGCTGATCGGCCTGCGGACACAGCCGCTGCGCGGCTTGGGCATTGGTCCGCATGGGGAGAAGAATCGGTGCATTGCCGATTAGCGAGGAATCTCCCATGACCGACCAGAACAGCCGTGACGAAAACGCTTCCCTGTCGCGCCGCCAGGTGCTGAACGCCGGTGCCGGACTGGCCGCCGGTAGCGCTGCCTTGGGCGGACTCATGCCCGACCAGGCCGAAGCCGGCGCGCATGGCGCCACTGGACCGCTGCAACTAACCCGCACGCGCTATTTATCCATTCCTCGCGACAAGGCCCTGGACCTGGAAGATCCGGAAACCAATTTCATGGCCATGCTCAAACTGCGTGCTGACCTGGCCGAGAAGGACTGTATGTCCGCATTTCCGGGCGAGGCCTGGGTCATGTTGCCGCAGGAAGGCAATCGCCGCCTGTTCAAGACCTTTGGCATAGGCGCGTCGCGTATCGAAGAGGTGGAGGAAGGCTGGCGAATTTTTAGCCGCGAAGTGCTCTACTACATCGACCCGGATAGCGGGGAGATCATGGAGACCTGGAAAAATCCCTGGCTAAATAATCGCGAAGTGGAAGTTTTCCATATTGCCAACGACCCGGTTAACGGCGTTTTTGCCCGCCAGGGCAACCCGGTGTTGTCACCACCCTACCCCTACGTCGCCTACGGTGACGACGTCGTGTTCCAGTGGAACTTTTTCATCTTCAAGCCCGCCGAACTGACGCGTTCTGAGTATCCGATGTACTCGTCGGGCGATAAGGATCAACACGCTGAGCTCTGGGGCATCAAGGGCCGCAAAAGCGAAATTCTTAATCCCGATATCACCTCGGCGAGTTGCGTGATGTCGTGGACGCGCATTGCCGACTGGTTACCGTGGATGCAGATGGGCAACAATCCCGGCACCATGGCGTTTCATAGCCACAGTATGAAATTGATGAACGGCCCGTCAGACCTGCCGCGCTATATCCTGGATTACACCGAAAAGAATTTCCCGAAGTACCTGGAGGCACCAAAGGAATGGCTTGGGCCGAAGATGACCAGCTCGGCAGGTGAATTTAAAAAGGTGATTGACGCGCGCAGCGGCAAGGCAGAATCAGACTAAGGCGGGTCGCCGCACAGCGTTGCCCAGCGTCGCCGCAGCAGCATGGCGGGCAGCGCGGTCCCGGGCAACGGTCTGTCCGCCCAGCCAGTCGTCTACCTGTCGCAATTCGTCGTCCATCAGAAAAGCATCGGGATTTCGCCAGCCTACGAAGCTAACGCAGGAATCCAGGTTCAGCACCAGGGCGGATTCATCATCACCGCGGTTAATCCGGCATTCGGGCACCACCAGCACCGCTTGAACCTGGCTGCGCACACCCGTAGCAGCCGCTATATCCCGTTGCAGGCCGGCAGTGGCATTCAGCGCCGGTCGTACTTCGCGATATTGTTCCTGCGGCTGAAACAGCAAGCCTTCACTGCGCAGCTGCGCTGCGTGAGCTCCAGCCGGCGGCATTACCAGATGCAGGGCGTAAATTCCGTTCGGGCCCGTTGCCACGGCATCAATACAGGCCTGCCCGACGGTAACGGCATAGTGAACTCGATAGCCACGCCGTTGCGCTTCGATCAGGCGGGCTGCCAGCACCTCGTGCAGGCGCAACAGGCTGATCAGACGGTGCCGATAAGCGGCCAGATGGGCGAGCTTAATCAGGCCGTAAATCGCCGGCACCAAGAGGCCTAAAGCAATCACCAACCAGACCCGGGCAGACTGTTCCGGCCACCAGGCGCGATCGCCCAGCAGCACCAGCAGCCCGAAACTTACGGCGAACAACAAAATGGCGGTAGCGTGTCGTTGCAGGCGTCCGTTGGTGAGTTTTAATGCACGGCGCACAGCTTCGCCAGGCCGGGCGATCAATACCCGCTGCTGCCGGGCGATAGCAATACGCGTCAATCCCGCCAGACTACTGGCCAGCAGGAGATAAATCAGCGAGACAGCTGTGGCCACAGCGCCACAAACAGCCAGTACAGGCAGGATTGCAGGATTCACCCGCCCAGATTAGGCAGATGCGCGCGGTTCGCCTGTGAACCGGGTCACAGCTACTGGTGGAAGTGGGGCAATACTTCGCGGGCGAATAACCGACTCTGCTCAACCATTGCCGCCTGGCGTTCGCCATGCGGGTGGGCCACCGGCGAGCCGCCAAGCAGATAGATATGATCCAGGCCCAGATCGACGAGCTCCTGCAGACGCTCGCGACACTTGTCCGGCGGCCCGCAAATGGAAAACCAGTCAACAAAATCGTCGTTTACTTCGGCCAGATGTTCACCTTCTTCCTGGGCATGATGTTCCATGTCATAGCCAGACTGCATGTGCTCGGCCAGCGGCCGCAGCTGCGCTGGCAGATGATCCAGCGGCGCGTTCTTCATGCCGGCGAAATGCGCCACCATGCCGGAGATCATGCGACCAAGATTAATCGCCCGCCCCTCATCGGCATCGCACACCAGGTTCACGTAAGCACCAATACTGACGTCCTTGCGCGGTCGTCCCGACTCAGCCAGCCGCGCCTTCGCCGTTTCCATCGCCCAGGCTACTCGCTCGGGCGCACTGCCCACGGCGAAGCTGATGCGCTCGCCGGTATCCACAGCCATGGCGATAGTCTTGGGCCCTGTACAGGCGATATCCACGGGCACCGGGTCAACGGTGACCGAGTCGAACCAGCGCAGCCGCGATTGCTGGCCATTTCGATCGATGGTTTCACCCCGCGTATAAGCCTGCAGTCGCTGCACAAAAGTGCGCAATTGCGCGGTGGTGCCGTTGCGCACGCCAATATGTTCAGCGGAGGAATCACCCCGACCGATACCGCAGATAACCCGACCCTTCGACTCCGCCTGCAGTGTCGCCAGGGCACAGGCTGTCACGGCCGCATCGCGGGTCACCGGATTGGTTACGCCGGTACCGAGCTTCAGACGCGTTGTGGTCTGGGCCGCCAGCGCCAGCTGCGCAAACGGGTCGGGGCTCAGGTTCTGCGTATCCGGGCAGAGTAGATAGTCGAAGCCCAGAGCTTCGATTTCAGCGGCCAGGGGTGCGGTAAAGCCTGGTGAGGCCTCCATCACGATACCGACTTCCGTCATGCGAGCGTCCATTCAGTGGCAGGGAAACGCATGCTATCGGAAACCGTCTGGCCAGCCAGCATAATCGTCAGCCTATCCCACACGGAGGACAAGCCATGCGCAAAGCCCTGATCACTCTAGTCGCCCTGTTGTTCGCCACACCGGTCTGGCCCGGGGCGCACGATAATTTCAGCAAAGTTCCGGAAAAATATGACCAGGCGCTGGCCGATGAAATTCAGGCGTTTCTCGACGAATACGCCGAAGTTTACAACCGCATGGACTACGACGGGCTGCTCGCCATGTGGGATGGCGACTTCGCCGGGGCCATCTACATGGCCGAAGAAGTTGATCCGCCGATGCATGGCTGGGAACGCATTACCAAGTACTTCAACCCGATCCCGGGCGTGGAGATTCTCGACGGCATTCGCAATGAGTATTCCGATGTTCGTGCCAGCTACCTGGCACCGGACCTGGCGGTAGCCACTTACCATCTTCGCTTTGATATCAAGGTGAAGCGGATGAAGCCCATGTCCAGCTGGGATCGGGTGATGGCCGTGTTGCGCCGCATTGACGGCAATTGGAAACTGGTGGCCTACGCAGAAGCACCCATGGCGCCGGCCACCATGGTGCGCAAGATGATCGAGGGGCAGGTGCCGGAAGACTTCGCCGACTATATCGAGGCACAGAAAGCCAGGTAGCGAGCTAGCTGTCTTCGGCTTCAATCTCTGGCTGAACAGCCTCCGGATTAACCTCCGGAGGTTCGTTCAGCATCAGGTCGATAGCTTCCTTGGTGGACGGTGAAAAGAAGCCAAGACCGCAGGCGGCCGCCGGCCGCGGAAAGGCGCTGCCGAAAGTTTCCAGCACTCTAATAACGTCCGTGTTGCACAAGCGACTCAGCGACGTGGCATAGCTGTAGGAGCCGGCGCGCTTTAATCCCGGGCAACGCCGAGGCAGACTATTTACGAAAATATCGCCACCGCGCATGTAAAAAATGATGGTCTGATCATCGACGATGCGCGTCTTCTTGATGCTCTGCAGGCTGACGCAGTTCTCAGCTCCTTCCGGTTTTCCAGAGTCGGGTTGTTCATCCTCAGCCAGCAGCAGAGCGGGCCAGATGAGAAAGCCGCATAGCAATAGCCCCGTGAGGGAGACCGATACTTGCTGGATTGTCCGCGAAGTGTGCACGCGAGGAGTATAAACCCTCGACGCGTGCCACCGCAGATGCAGCTATCAGACCCGGCGTCGCCGCAAGGCCAGCCCCAGGCTCAGGCCCAGCAGACCAAGCAGGCTTAGCGCACTGCCACCACCGCCGCCACCATTACTGTTGTTGGCCACCGGTCCGGGATCCGGATCAGTCGCCTCGGCACTGGCGAAATTGACGATCAGCATTGGCGCACCGCCCGCAGGGTCATCGAAGGCGCGCGCAATACGCTGGCCCTGGCCGGAGATGACGAAGCCCAGCGCATTGCCTGACTGCCAACCCGGACGATTGATGACGTCGCGCAATGCCTCGGCAAGGTTCGGTGTGCGTTGCTCGATACCGGCATCGCCGGCACTGATCCAGGCCGTCGGCGACCAGCTGATTGCCGTCTCGACGAGATTGCGTCCGGAAATGTCACCCGGGACCGCGGCGAAAGCCGCTGCATTGTCGCTGTCTTCCACCTTGATACTCAGTGTCGTCGGCTCACCACCCGCAGCAGCCGCGGTGAACTGGATGTAGGCCTCTGCAATGACTGAGCCAGGCTCAATCTGCACGCCGGGGAATCGCAGACCAACAATTTGATCGTCTGCATCGCGCACCAGCTCAAGGCTTGCGCTGGTCACCTCGACTACACCGCCGGCAGATTCCTCGGCATCATCCACATCCATGGACGGTGAGCTCATCATCTCTTCAATATCGCCAGGCAACTCCGTGTAGCTGGCGGTCAAAGTCTGATCAGCATCGCCGACGACAATACTCTGACTGGCGCGACCACCGATGGACCACTGGTCGAACACATAGTCCACTTGCAGCCAGGGCGCCGAAATCAGTCTTTCACCACCGACAGGTAACTCGACGCTGAATGGCGCGAGATCGCTCTCGCCGTTATAGGTCAGTGGCAGGTTGCCGGGATCAGACTCAAAGCTGTAAGTCACCAGCTGCGGCCGCGCATCGACGCAACTCTCGCCGCGCTGGCCATCGCTGTCCGTTGCTATCAGGCAAAGCTGGACGTAGCTGTTGTCGCCATGGTCCGGATATTCGAATTCACCGCTGCTGCCGTCCACCAGGAAGGCATCGGGATGGAAATGCGCGTTGTGCACGATGGTGCCCTCCCAGCGCAGATCACTTTCACCCAGCGGTCCGTCTTCCGCATCGACAGCAGAACCCGACAAGCTCACCAGCTCGCCAGCGCGCCAGAGTCGATCAGCCATAGGTGCATCAATGCTCACCACCGGCGTCTCGCCGACAATGACCTGCCCCGGCGTGTAGACGAGATCCCAGTCTAAGTCGACGCGGTCACAACCATCGTTTCCATTGGGACCAAGGGCTACCTTTACGGTGGTGCCGGCCTGCAAACCACCCAGCTCCTCGCTGAATTCGTGTGTGGTCGTTTCGGTCCAGGCATGCTGATGCACAGACTGGTCGTCGACCAGGATGGCCAACTCGACGCCGTTGGTGAATTCACAACTTGAAGGCGTCAGGGTGCCATTGCGAATGGCATAGTTGCCTTCCTGAGAAACGGTATAGCTGGCGATCACAAAGCGATCTGCCGCTTCACCTTGTTCGCTGCCCAGACCCGGGTGAATTTTACCTGGGCCAATGTAACCGAAGTTAAGGCTGGTGGCGTCCGGCGAACCTGGCAAGCCGTCGGAGTCGAAGCGACCCGAGCCATTCCAGAATAGCGGCGATTCGGAAGCGGGACTGCCGAGTTCGCCGTTCTCATTCCAGCTATAGGCCCAGCCTGCCGCCGGCACCGGGCCGGTGAAATCAGACACGAAGGAGGCTACTACCGTGCCCTGCTCGCCGGTACCGGTATCGCCGGTATAACGGATACGCTCGATGCTGTCGGTCACAACATTAGCGCTGTAATAGTCGCCATCGGGACCGATGGCCAGGTCGACACTCAAAACATCGTCGGCAAAAGGCGTGACGGACACGCTGTCACCCTCGATACGCAGAATTGATAGCTCCTGGAAGGAATAGTCGGCCAGCAGCAGACTGCCCTGATACTCGGCCGGCCATTTATTGGCGGTATAAAATTCACCTGTAATCACCGAGCCGCCCAGACCAGGACGATGCAGATAGGAATAGACAGGCGCGGCAGACAAATCATCCGCATAGTAGGACTGACAGCTTGCCAGTGAGGCATAACCAGGCTGCTGCAGCTTGCCGCCATTGCCGCCTTCGTAGCAGGGCCAGCCGAAGTCGGCACCGGCTTCCGCGACGTTAACTTCTTCCCAGTCTTCCCAGCCCACATCGGCAACCCAGACTTTGCCATCGGCAGGGTTCAGGGTGAAGCGATAAGGGTTGCGCAGGCCCAGGTGATAGACCTTGGAGCGGTTGCTGTCCGGGTTACCGTCCCAGTAGGGATTGTCATCAAGACCGGCTCCCGTGTCTGGATCAATGCGCAGAATCTTGCCGCCCAGGCTGTCAACGCGCAACGCACGCACTGCACCGGGATCAACGGTGGTCCAGGAACGGGCATCACCATTACCCACATAAAGCATGCCATCGGGGCCAAAGGTAACAGTGCCAATGGCGTGGCCACGGCCGTCGGCCGGGACACAGTCTTCAACGAAGGCACCATCGGGCCCACAGGCCATCGGCGCTTCCAGCTCACTTTGATCAGCCGTCGGGTCGCCAATGTTCGCCCAGGTACTGGCCTTGCCGAGCAGCACCAGCTCGCTACCCGGTATGGCTGTCTTGTAATCGGTGGCCGAGTCCGCAGTTACGCGAACCAGGCGGGATACGCGTTGACCTTTGCCATCGGGCCCCGCGTTGCCCGCCAGACCTGCCGTCTCGGGCGGATCGTAAACATGCAACAGATAGAGATAGGGCTGTGTCGGGAATTGCGGGTGCACAGCGATACCCAGCAAGCCCCGGTCGGCATCGCGATTGACCTGATCACGAATATTTATAAAGCGCGTTTCTTCCACGACACCGTCGTCAACCACTGCCACCGTGCCGCTTTTCTCGGCGACAAACAGCAGGCCGTTAGCAGACCAGGCCAGATCTACTGGCCTATTGAGGTTCTCGGCGTAGGTTTCCAGCACAAAACCTTCCGGCAAATGCGCCAGCGCCGGCAGCTGCAGCGTCATGGTGAAAAAGAAAATGCTTACGGCCCGTAAGGCCGCACACGAGACAGTGCGTACAATCATCTTGAATACCCGACCAGCTTAGAGACTGGCTTCTTTTTGTTGTGATGAAAGTATCCTGCGATTGCAGAAATCAGGTAGCCAGTTCAGACATAATGAACTCGGAATAATCGAACCGAGTTCACAGTTTTTCTAATTTCACTGCTCAACCCGGCGTTGAACGGGGAATCGGACGCTGAGATGGTTGCCGGCGAGATTTACTCCACGAATCGAAAGACTTCTCTACTAACCACTAAACGAGCAAGGAACCCTGCATGGCACTGACTCCCTCGAATATGACAGCACTAGGCCAACCGGCGGCGGACTTTCTGTTGCCGGATACCAATAAGCAATCCGTCGGCCTGCAAGACTTCGCCACGGCGCCGGCACTGCTGGTTGCTTTCTGGTGCAACCATTGCCCCTACGTCATTCACATTCGTTCAGCCTTTGTCGCCTTTGCGCGTGAATACCAGGCCCGCGGCCTGGCGGTTGTCGCCATCAATGCCAACGATGCGGAGAACTATCCGGCGGATGGCCCGGCTGCCATGCATACGGCAGCTAAAGAATTCGGCTACAGCTTTCCCTATCTTTTTGATGCCAGTCAGGCGGTTGCCAAAGCCTATGGCGCGGCCTGCACCCCCGACTTTTTTCTTTACAACGAAGAACGCGAATTAGTCTATCGCGGTCAGTTTGATGCCAGCCGACCGGGCAGCGAGCGGCCGGTGGATGGCGCAGATCTTCGCGCCGCTGTGGACGCGCTCCTGGCCGGCGAGAAAATTCACCCTGAGCAATTACCCAGCATCGGCTGCAATATAAAGTGGAGACCCGGCAATGCCCCTGACTAAGCTTTTTATCATAGCCCTTAGCGCCTGCCTGCTGGCAGGCTGCGGCGGCACAGAGGACGAGCGCTTTGCACTCGCAGAAGTGCCTGAACTCAACGAGTATTGCCTGGCCGCGCAACGCGTGGTCACACGTACGGATGTGCCCATGCAGCTGGTGGTCCATGAGGATTTCCAGGCCTTCGTGAAGTCCAAGGCCGTCATCGAAGGCCCGGAAATACAGCAATTCAACTGGATCGATGATCAACAACGCGTGTTCGGCATTTCCTGCAAGCTGAAGAGCGCTGATCACCTGCAGCTAAGCTACGGGAATGATGCAGCCGGGCCCGACGGCCTTTGCCAGGACATGAACCGCGCGATATTCGAGCTGGTCGCGCCGCGCAGCCCTGATTTCAAGCCGGCCTACCAGCAGGTAGTGTTTGAGCCGCGGGAGGCTGTGTGGAACGAAGAAGAGCCTGGCATGACCGGACCGGACTGGCTCGCCCCCTATGAGGCGACCTGGACAGACGATGAGGGCCGGCTGCACATTCGCGCCAAGGGTTTCCAGGTGGACTTCACGGATCCGGCCTTCGAAAAAGCACCGGCGCGTTTTCGCGGCGTGCACTACTGCCACTTTGTTTCACCCGGTTACCTGGGCGCGCTGATGCGCGGTGAAGCCGAGCCAGGTATAGAGATTGGCCGCAATCCGGATCCGAATCAGGGCAGCGGCATGTAGCTCAAAGCTTAGCCGGGCGATCAGGGCAGCGACCCGGCCGGCCCCGGTGCCCCGCCGAAGCGAGATTTGAACAGGGCCAGGTCAGCAAAGTTGACGAGGCCGTCACCGTTCAGATCGATCACGGGGTCGCTGCCGCCAAACCCGGATTTGAAAACTGCCAGGTCGGCAAAATTCACCAGCTCGTCGTTGTTGAAGTCCGCATCGCAGACGTTTCCGTAGCCGTCCGCATCAGCGTCCAACTGACTGTTCACCCCGCCAACCGGCAGGTCAGGACCATTCGCAACCAAGCTGCAATTGTCCACCGCGTCCGGCACGCCGTCCGCATCAGTGTCGGTGGCGTCGATATAGTTGGCCACCAGGCTTTGCCCGCCGGGCACGACGACGATGGATTGCGTCCGCATCCCCGCCGTTCGACCAACCGTTAAAAACCTGGCCCGCTTGCGAAGGCGGAGCAGACACCTGCCGCTCGCCGCCCACGGGCAGGTCCACAGCGAAGGGCGTGACAAAGCTTTCGCCGTTGTAGTTCAGCGTCAGGCCCGCTGGAACCGTCTCGAACCGATAGCCGCTGATTTCCGGGCGCGCGTCCACGCAATCGCTGCCCGTACGCCCGTCCGAGTCTGTGGCGGTCAGGCAAAGCACCACATAACTATTGTCCCCGTGATCGGGATAAATAACAGCCAATGCTGCTGCCATCAAAGTAGAAATCCGGATGTTCGTGCGCGTTGTGGATGATCGAACCATCCCAACTCAGAACGTCCGGCGGCAACACACCGTCTTCGGCATCGGTAGCAGTTCCCTGCAGCTGCACCTGATCGCCGACACGCCACAGCGCATTCGGATCCGGGAGCTCGATGCTGACCTCCGGCGCGTTGCCCGGCGTCAGATCCCCGGGCGTGTAATCGATCTTCCAGTCGATCTGCACGGCGTCGCAGCCGTCATTGCCATTGACCGACGGCCACCGTAACAGGCGTGCCTGCTGACAAGTAACCCAGATCGGCATCTATGGCGCGGCTCTCGGCCAGGTCGATGATTTCGCTGCGAACCACCGTGGCTCCCGCCAGGACACGGAGTTCTACGCCGTTACTGAACTGGCAACCGACATGAGTAACCAGGCTGTCGCGCAGGGCGAAATTGCCGTCGACGTTGACGGTGTAGCGCATCAGCGCGTAACGATCCTCGGCCTCGCCGTTATTCACACCGCGACCCGGATGCAGCGCGCCCCCCGCGATATAACCCCAGGCAAATCCGGAGGCATCAGGCAGACCGGGTGCGCCGTCAGAAGTCGTAACGGCCCGCACTGTCCCAGAACAGCTCTGACTCGGAGCCAGTCTCGCCCAGCGGGCCGCTCTCATTCCAGCGATATGACCAGCCGGATGCCGGCTGGGGCCCGGTAAAATCGGGCGCGAAGCGGGCAATGGTGGTCCCGCCGGTCTGGTCACCACCGTCACCCGTGTAACGAATCCGTTCAATATCGCCCGCGACAATATTCGCACTATAGATATCACCATCGGGACCCACAGCAAGATCCACGCTCAGCACGTCGTCCGCGAAGGGAATGACCTGAAGCGTACCGCCGACTAAGCGCGCGTAGCTGATTTCCTGGAACGAGTAGTCGCTGAGAAACAGCGCGTCGTGATACTCAACCGGCCACTTCGCCGCAGCATAGAACTCGCCGGCAATAATCGACCCACCGAAACCGCTGCGATGTGGATAGGAGTAAATCGGGGCCGTCGCATTGTCGCTGGCCAGGTAGGCCTGGCATTCAGCCAGGGCAGCATACCCGGGTTGCTGCAGCAGGCCGGCCGCCGCGCCTTCGTAGCAGGGCCAGCCAAAGTCGGCACCAGGACCGGCGCGGTTCAACTCTTCCCAGTCTTCCCAGCCCACATCGCCGACCCATAGCACGCCGTCGCCCGGGTGAATGCGAAAGCGGAACGGATTACGCAAGCCCAGTTGCCAGACACGCGAGCGATTACTGTTCGCATCGCCATTCCAGAACGGGTTGCCGGGCAGCCCCTGCCCGGTGTCCGGATCAATGCGCAGGATCTTGCCGGCAAGGCTATCCGGATCGAGCGAACGCAAAGCACCGGGGTCTACCGTCGTCCAGGTGCTCGCATCGCCGCTGCTGACATAAAGCTTGTCATCCGGGCCAAACGCGAGGCTGCCGATCGCGTGACTCAGCCCGTCGGCCGGAATGCAGTCTTCCACATATGCACCGGGGGGGCCGCAGCTGCGGTCTGCGCCAATGTCGGTTTGCTGCGCCGACGGATCGCCAATCTCGGACCAGGTGCTGGCAGCGCCCAGAATCAGCTGCTCGCTGCCGGAGACTGTGCTGGTGTAGCCCGTGGCGGCATCAGCGGTCACACGTATAAGCCGGGATACACGCTGGCCCGTGCCGTCTGGTCCCGCGCTTCCACTGCGCCCAATCGTCTCGGGCGGATCGAAGACATAAACCAGTAAACCCACGGCGTAGCCGGAAACGCCGGATGCAGGGCCATACCGAGCAGGCCGCGATCGGAGGCGCGATTAACTTGCCCCCGTATATCAATAAACGGCGTCGGCAGCAGGACGCCATCCTGAATGACCGCGACGGTGCCGCGCTTCTCGGCGACATAAAGCAGACCATTGGGTGACCACTGCAGATCGACTGGCCGATCAAGGCCACTGACGTAGTTCTCTAGAATGAAGCCGGTCAGCAGTTTGCTGCTGCGGGGAGAGCCCCCGCAAGGAAGAATAAAAAAAGACCAGGCTACGCGACATCGACCACCCTTTAAGACTATCGGCTGGTTCGAAAACCCAGCTTCTTACTATTTTTTTATCTTAATCAGCGCGCCAGAAATTGTCGACAAATTATTGCGCAACGCACGCGCGAACGGACAAGAGGCAGATAAATCGATAACTGACTCGGTGAGAACTGCTGTCACTTTGTAACGCCGGATTATTTGGCGGCCCTGATTTCAGCACGGACGCTGGCAATCAGCAGCAAGCCAGAATCCAGGCACGGCAGCGGAACACAGCTCTACGTGGTCAGACGATCGATCAGTTCGAGCATAGCTTCGGGCGGCTGAGCACCGGATACAGCGTAGCGTTCGTTAAAAATAAAAAACGGTACGCCGCTGACTCCGCGCGCCGCGGCTTGCGCAATGAGCTCCTGTACCGAGCCCTCGTCCTTTCCGGCCAGCAGATCCTGACGAACCTGCTCGGCGTCCATTCCGCATTCGCCTGCGATGCGAGCCAGTATTTCAGCGTCACCGAGGTCGTCGCTATCCACGTGATGCGCCTTAAACAATCGCTCGGCTACGGCCGATGAATCAACTTCGGGATCTGCCGAGGCCCAGTACATGAGCACATGCGCCGATAGAGTATTCGGCGAGCGAGCGCCAGGCTTGGTCTGAAATTCCAGACCGTCTTCGCGCGCCGTCTCAGCCATGCTCGCAGCGATCATGCGTGCACGCTCTTCACCGAAGAGCTGCGCATAGTGCGCGGCCCGATCGCGCCCTTCGCGCGGTGTATCCGGGCTGAGTTGAAACGGCAACCAGCTCAGCGAAACCTCCAGGTCAGGCCGCTGCGCCAGGGCTTTTTCCAGCCGGCGCTTGCCCAGGTAGCACCAGGGGCAGACCGGATCCGAGACGATTTCGATGCTTAGCGCAGCCATAACCGAATGTTAATTGCCCAGCAGGGCGACTATCCAGCCTACGCCGACGAAAGTGCCCACCGAACTGCCAAGGTTGGCCATGATGACCACCAGCAGAATGCGCGTCACCCGATTGCGCCAGATGCCGCCCAGGCTGCTCACATCATCGGCCACGCGCTCCAGGTCGCCTACCCGCGGTTTGCGCAGCCAGGCTTCCACCAGGCCACAAACCCAGCCCGCCGCGATGGTGGGGTTCAGGGAAGTGACGGGCGCGGCCACGAAAGCGGCGAGGATGGTCAGCGGATGCGCCAGCGCAACCAGGGTGCCTATGGCGGCCGCGATACCATTGGCCAGCACCCAGGCAATAATCATCTGCTCACCGGTCTCCCGACCGGAGAGGAAAAAGCCGGCGGCAACCAGGCCCGCAAGCAATACGGGAACAGCCCAGCCGATCAGTCGCGCACTGCGATTCGGCGGGGGCAAGGTCTCCAGGCTGGCAAGATCAATATCCGTGCCGAACAGGCGCTTGATGCCAGGCACATGCCCGGCGCCCACCACCGCGACCACCGTATTGCCTGAACTGGCGAGGATCTTGGCAGCCAGATATTGGTCACGTTCGTCAATCAGCGCGGTTTTTACGCCCGGTAAAGCACCGGAGAATTCTTCCATCATCATGGCCAGCTCATCACTGCCCTTGAGTTTCTCAATCTGCTCTTCGCTGACTTCTTCGCGATTAAATAGCGACAGGGTCAGCGACCAGATCATTTTCAAAGTGGTGCCAAAACCGGCACTCGCCCAGGCGCGCTTCAGGGTGGTACGAATTTCCCGGTCTACCAGGGCGATGTCCGCACCCACCTCTTCCCCTACCGCCATGGCCCGATGCATCTCTTCGCCGGGACGAATGCGGAACTCTTCCGCCAGCTTGCGCTGAAAAGACGCCAACACCAGCTGGGCCATCAGCACATAGGCCCGACCGCTGCGAATAACCGAGAACAGATCCGTTTCCTTCCAGCGCTCCGGGTTGGTCAGGGTCTCGTAACGGGAGTCACAAAGCTCAAGGCAGACGGTGTCTGGTGTTCGCTCACGGATAACTTTTTCCACCAGGTCGGCACTGCTCGCGCTAACGTGGGCGGTACCCACCAGGTAAATGCTGCGGCCGTCGATCTGCAGCAGGTCGACATTCGGCTCTATGGCAGTGATTTCAGTCATGGGCGCGCATTCTGCCTGAGCGCGCGGCTATCCGCATTTTCCACGGTAGTCCGGCCCGGGAGCCTGTGGCTCAATAAGGGAAATCCATCGGAGGAATGCCCGTGCTGCATGAAGTTTCCGGCGACATATTGATGACCAGGGCCCAGGCCATTGCCCATGGTGTTGGCCCCCACGATAACTTTGCCCAGGGGCTGGCGCTTTCGCTGCGCGAGCGCTGGCCGGCCATGTATAAGGATTTCCGCCACTACTGCACGGTGCATAACCCGGACGCCGGCGGCGAATGGAGCTGGATGGGTGCCGATGGCACGCGCATCATTAACCTGTTTACCCAGGATCCTCCGGCCAGCAAGGGCCAGCATCCGGGGCGAGCTTCGCTGAAAAATCTCGGCCATTGCCTGAAGGCCCTGCACAAAGTAGCGGAAAAAGAACAACTTAAGAGCCTCGCGTTGCCGCGTCTGGCCACGGGTGTCGGCGGATTGGACTGGGAATTGGTAGAGCCGCTGCTCGAACAACATCTCGGCAGCCTGGGAATTCCAGTGATTGTTTACTCCACTTTCCACGCCGGGCAGCAGGCCAAGGAACCGCTCTAGCCGCCGCTGCTACTTCTCGAAGCGGTAGGGATTGCGACGCAGCGCTGCAGCCGGCTCAGCGGCAATCTCGGGATGCACTTGCGCAATCAGTTGCCGATGCCGCGCAGGCAGGTCTGCATAGCGCGCTGCCTTGGCCCCGGCACCTCGACTGATCATGCTGCCGGGCCGGCGGCCCATGCGCAGCGGTTTCTGCCAGCTGGTGGTGGACTGAAAAGCCACGCTCGCCGGAACGCTGTTCAAGATCCGGATTCTCCAGATCAGCAACGTCACCCAGGTAGGTTGACCAGTCGTTAACCAGGAACGGTGGCTCATCGCCCTCCAGCTGGGTGACCACGGCAGCATTGTCATCTTTAAGCCAGACCTGCCCCGCATGCACCATGCCGCTGTTCAATGCGCTGGTCATGCGAATCTTGACACCTGGCAACTCGGTCGGTAACTCAAGGCCCGTGGAACTGTAGTTCACGGTGGTCGGCCCCACGGGTGTGTGCGACCAGGGCAGCAGTTCTCCGGTATAGGGGTTTTTCAGTTCATCGATCAGCTCGCCGGTCTGCGTATCGACGGTATAAATGAGTTCCAGCGAGGTGACGCTAAAGCCATCATCACGTGGCTGCGCCTGGAAGATCGAGGCAATTTCCATGTCATACAAGTGCGTCAGCTCGCCGTCCACCACGCCATGCTTGGAAACTCTTAGCCACCAGTAAACCGGTTCCGGACGCAGAGAAAACCTGAGTTTCTGAAAAGCCGCGAGCAACGCGCGCGGATCTTCTGGATCGAAGTTAGCTGCCGATGCCGCAGCGGCAGCCAAGGGCGCCAGCGCTGCTGCCTGGATGATGCGACGGCGACTGAACTGAGCAGATGACACAATCATTCTTCAGGCTCCTCGGCTGCCTTGATTGGCCGGGCGTATAAGCGACAATTCGCGTCCTGTTGACCAGCAGCCGGCAATCGTCAGAAAAGCGCTCTGACTCCAATAGCCTGCCGGCAGCACGGTATGGCCAATCATCAATAGCGCAGACCCGCCTGTCGCAAGTATAGCCCGCTTACTGGGAGTCAGCCGTTTGGACCCGCTCATTCGAGGATCAACAAGTCATAATTTCGATTTTGGCCACCTGACTGCGAGCAGGTGCAGGCCAACGTCAGTAAGCTAATCCGGCATTCAGTTCTATGCGGACACGCTGCTCCTCAAAGACGCCGATCTGGGTGCCATCCAGCATCACGCCGTCCTGGTCATACACTGCGATAAACAGCGTGTCATCCTGCAAAACCTCTGCACAGCTCGCCGCGCAAAGATAGATGCTATAGGTACCCGGAGCGTGGCGGTGTGATGAGCAGAAAGTCATCCGTATCACCACTGTCATTCAAACTACCGGACACTCTGATACCCGCGGCATCCAGCTCATTTCGTGAAGGAAATTGCAATGGCGTTGCCTGACCGAACTCATTGTTCGGCTCCAGCTCCGCCGCTGCCAACACAGCGATAGTGCGCGAAGCGAGAGGCAGCGGGTTATTCGGCGGACTCGGATTGTACGGCGGCGGCGCCGGCGGATCCTCACCAGGTATCGGCGAAATGGGCACTGCATTACCGCCGCACAAAGTCCCAGCGGTTAAACGCCACTATCAAAAGCATACCGAAGCCCGCTCCGCGGGCATAGCCCCGCCGCTGCCGCTTGAATCATTTATGGCCGACGGCGAACTGCTTTCCTCTTCATCGCCACCGCCACAGGCCGCCAGCAGCAGGCTCAATAATCCAGCGGCCAGCTGGCGCTTCCAATAATTTCCTCTTCGCATGATCTATCTCCCCAGATATTGATCAATGTTCAATTAATTTCAAGCTAAAAAGCCGATCGTTCTGAACGGCGTTCAATAAACGCTAACTAATAATTGAACGATGTTCAATACCCGGCTATCCTGTTTGTGATCAGGAGCTCGTTTTATGGCCCGAAGAAGCGATCACAGCCGCCAGGAACTGCGCGAACTTGTCTTGTCCGCGGCTCGGGAAGTCGTTGAAAAAGAAGGAATAATGGCCTAAGTACCCGGGCACTTGCGAAGCGCATCGGCTACGCGCCAGGCACGCTATACAACGTTTTCCATAACCTGGACGATCTGATTTTCGCGCTAAATTCGCGCACCGTCGCCGAACTGCGTGACCGTATGGAACGGGAGGCGAATGTCAGCAGCGATCCCGGGGATCACATCAGACAGCTGGCCAACGGTTACCTGGCCTACGCGCTGGCCCATCCGCATCTTTGGCGGCTGGCCTTTCAGCATCAAACACCGGTCGGTCAGGTCGTCCCCGAAGAAACGACCCGCGAAACCACCGCGGTGTTTACGGCCGTCGCCAGATTACTGGGCCTATTGCGATCCGATCTTCCACCAGTCCGAATTGATGACCATGGCCGCGGCACTCTGGGCTGGCGTGCACGGTGTCTGTCACCTGGCCGTTACGGACAAACTAAAATTTGCCGATAGTGCTGCGCCCCAGATCATTCTAAGCAGCAGTGTGATGTCTTCCTGGCCGGCATGGCCGCAAGCGGCTCAGACCAGGTCAGCGATGTCCTGTAACAGACCCTTGTCCTGCGGCGTGGTAGCCGGCGGATAACGCCGGGCAATGCGTCCGTCGCGGTCAATCAGGAACTTCTCGAAGTTCCATTCAATGTCTCCGGGAAAGCCATCACGCTCACTGGTTAACCAGGTGTAGAGCGGATGCCGGCCTTCACCGTTGACCTCAATCTTGCGGCCCAGGGGAAAGCTCACCTGGTAGTTGGTAGAGCAAAACTCGGCGATTTCCGACTCGCTGCCGGGCTCCTGGGCACCAAACTGATTGCAGGGCAGACCCAGCACCGTAAAGTCCTGATCAGCCAGCTCCACCTGCAGCTGCTGGAGGCCCGCGTACTGCGGAGTCAGCCCGCAGGCACTGGCCACGTTCACGATCAGCACAACCTTGCCGCGTAAGGAAGGCACAAGATTGGCGCTGCCGTCGATCGCTTCAACTTCGAAATCATGCAATGTCGGCATAGTGGCTGGCCCGGAGTTTGATTAGGTACCCGGCGATGCTACACCTGCAGGCGGTCGCTGGACACCCGCGGCGGCCAGCGCGCTATTATCGGCGTCAGGAACGGGAAACAAGCATGAACAAAATAATCCTTATCGCTATAGCTCTGCTGGTATCTCTGCAAGCCACGTTGGCGCTGGCCGACAGCGAAACCTTTAGCGGCCGAATGGCCTGGGAAATTGGTCGCAAAACCACCTGCGGCACGCTCGCGCCGGGTATTACCCGTTACGGCATTTTTGAAGGCCGCGCCTATAGTCGCGTGCCTGGCGAAAAAGACCGCCACCTGTTCAACGTACTCGGCATTAACACCCGGCAATGTGCCAGTTCCGCTGATCCGGTGAAAGGCGATGGCTACCGCAGCGTGTCGCGCGAAATAATGATGTATCTCGACCCGGAAACGAACCAGGTACTGGATACCTGGAATAACCCGTTCACCGGCGAAGCCGTCGCGGTGATGCATGTGGCCAACGACCCGGTCAATATGCGTGCAGTTCGCTATGAAGCCGATGCCGGTGAGGTTATCGCACGACGCTACGGCGATATGCTGGCCTTCGGTAGCGAAATACCGCTGTTTTACGACAACCCGTTGGGCGGAGATTTCCAGGAGTATGTCGGCGGCACCTATCACGCCATGGAAATTTTCAACAATTTTTATCCGGCCAGGGATCTGCTGGAATCAAATCGTCGCGTGGAACGCTCGATACTCGGCTGGACCCGGGTCGCGCAATGGCTGCCCTGGATGCGTATGGGCTCCAAGCCCGGTCTGATGGTTATCAACGCGACCGGCAGCAGCACCTTTGACGCTGGCGAAATTCCCGATCAACTGCGAACCGTGCTGGAAGAACGCTACCCGACCTATCTCAATCCGCCGCCACTGGATGACAGCCGCGAGAATGAAACCAGCTGGACGGTCTTCCGCAAGGCCTTGGCGGAGCAGGCGCAGTGATCAGGACATTGATAGCGTTCAGCCTTTTGCTTGGCGTCAGCAGCGCCTGGGCGCAAGGTCAGGACAGCACGCCCGCCGAGCGAAACCTGCAGCTGATCGCCGAACTGCTGCCCGGCATCTATGACAACGCCAACCAAAACTACTTCGATGCTCGCCTGAAACTGGAAGAGCAGCTGCGCCACCCGCGCACCAAGGTCGTTGTTACTCGGGTCGACAAGCCCGAGCTGGGCGCCCAGGTATTCCGTTATGTTGCTGACGAAGCCGGCGAGCAACCCACCAATGGCTTGCTCGTGTTGTCACTTACGGAGGATCCACAACTGGTCGGCATACAGATTATTGCCGAGGATCAGCGCCTGGCCGGCTGCGACTTGCGCGTACAACGGGATCTCGGCCAGTTCACTGGAATCGCAGACTGCGGCCTGAGTATGCAGCTTGACCCGACCGGCCTGTGGGTCGGCTGGGCGGATGACAGGCCTTTGTACGCCCTCAGCCGGGCACGCGAATTCAGTTGTTATGTGGATGTGCCCGGAGTGGCGGGCGGACGTGACGAGCCCTTTGATCGCTACCAGATTGACAGTCTGCATGATCAGGGGGATCTCGCCTGGGTGCGCACCAAGGATGATCGCGAATTGGGTATTACCCTGCGCAATGTGCAGTGGCCGATGAACAATGAAACGGGCGCCTTCACGCGTAATTCGCTGGTCATGTATGTGCTCGAGCGCAGCGAAGATGGCATCAAAACCCACACCTACGGCTGGACCGAGCCACGCGCCGAGCGGATCGGTTTGAACCTGCAATGGATGCTGGTGAACTGCTACCGCACCTCAAACCGCGATGTGAGGCCATTCTTCGATGGAAGTCGATAGCAGCCTGCTACCGGCCGGCTGGCTGCTCGCAGCTTACGCCGTCCTCGGGCTGATCCTGCTAGCAGCTGCGCTAAGCGCGCCGTGGCAACGACTTCGCGAAGCAGAAATGCAGCATGCCTGGCTGGGCTGCATGGTCGCCTTGATGGTGCTGTGGTGGATTCGTGCCGGCGTGCTCCCCGGGCTGGGCTTCCATTTTTTTGCAGTAACCAGCGTAACGCTAATGTTCGGCTGGCAACTCGCCTGCCTGGCCGCACCAGCCGTGCTGGTTGCCGGGATTTTTACCGGTCACGGTGATTTTCTATCGCTGGGCTTCAATGCCTTGATTTTATTTTGCCTGCCGGCGGCCGTGACCTGGTTAACCCATCGACTGGCCAGTCGTTTTATGCCCTGGAATTTTTTTATTTTCATATTCATCAATTGCTACCTGGCCGCGGTGCTGGCCATGCTCCTGACGACGACCGTAGTGACCACGATTCTGGCCACTGCGGGCAGTGTCTCTACAGCCTACTTGTTTAGCTGACTACCTGGTGTTCCTGCCGATGATGCTGCTGTCCGAAGGATTTATTAACGGCGCTATCATCACCGTGCTGGTAGCTACCCGGCCGGGCTGGGTCTGGACCTTTGACGACAGTCGCTACTTGCGTGGCGATAAATGACTCAGGACAACCGGCGCAACTACTATCGCCTTCTGCACGTGCAACCCGACGCGCCGACGGAAATCATCAAGTCCAGTTACCGAACCCTGATGCAAAGCCTGCGCATGCATCCGGATCTCGGCGGAGACCACTGGAATGCCAGCTTGCTGAACGAGGCCTACGCCGTACTCAGCGACGCCGACAAACGCGCCGCCTATGACGCCGAGCGAGACGCGTGGCAACGCGGCGACGAAGACACCGATAAATCGACAGAGACCAGTGAGGACACGGTCAGTAATCAGACGCGACGTAGCTCGACGGACTTTTGCCCGTTTTGCCATTCGGGTATCGACGGCAGGATCGAGGCGGACAGCAACTGCAGCCAGTGTGGCAGCCCCCTGACTCGCGCCGAGATATTCAGCCGCCGCGCCGACTGGCTGCGGACAGTGGAACGTGTGCCCAAGGCTATGGACTTGCGCGTTTGGACTGATTGGCCGCAGAGTGCCCAGCCAGCGAGCCTGCTGGATCTTTCCCTGACTGGCCTGCGTTTCAATTTTCCCCGCGCACTTCCGGTCGGAAGTTTCATCAAGCTGGACTGCGAGTTGTGCACCAGTGTGGCGCGCGTGGTGCGTTGCCAACCGGACGGTCAGCGCTGGCAATTAGGCGCAGAGTTTTACACGCTGCGCTTTCTTCGTTCGCGCGGCGGATTCGTTTCTGCTGAAGCCTGAGCATCATCACGCTGACCCGGCGGACCAATCTGCCAAAGGCCGCCATCATCCTGCTGCACGATCCACTCCGGCACGCGCAACGCGGCCAGCTTGCACTGGAAAGTCGAACTGCCCTGTTCCCGCTCCAGGTAGCGTCCGCCGACACTGAAATCCACGCAATAGACATTTTTGCGCAAGCCCATCCAGTGATGCGGTTCGACCCCGGCGAACAGATCGGGCCCATAGTTGTCCATCATCTCCTTGCCGACGGCGCTATAGCGGCGCCAGTAGTGGCCGACGATCACCGGCGTCGGTTCGGCATAGTCCTGCCACCATTTAACCCGGCTGACCATGCGCCATTTGCCGCCGGCCCAGAGCGGCTCGGCCGCCGGCATCTCGGCACCGGAGGTCAACAGCGCGACCGGGTTAGCCATTTGATGATCGGCATCCATCTGCGCCATGGCCTTCAGCAAGGGCGGCTGGTGCGTCTGCTCATGAAGCTGTGAGCCATAGCGCCGCCACTCTTCAGCATAGGCCCGGGCCAGACCACTGGAACGCCAGCGCTCACGCATACTCCCCACGTAGTCCTGGTAAGTCGCCAGCACACTGCCGGCTGGCTGCCGGCGAAGTTGTTCAATGGCCTCCGCTTGCCAGCAGGCGTGGACGACGCGCAGATCTTCTCGCTCCAGGGCCAGCGGCAGTGTGGCCAGAAAAGCCTGCAGGCGAGGCTTTTGCGCCGGATCCACAGGACGGGTACCCGCTGGTGGCTGATCCGGGCTAACCCACCAGCCGTTGCCATGGCGCTCTACATCGCGCAACAGATTGAGCTCATGATTACCGAGCAGGCATTGCGCGCGACCGCGGCCAACCAATTGCATAACCCGATGCAGTACCGCCGGGCTTTCCGGGCCACGATCGACCAGATCACCGACAAACACCAGCCGACGGTTGTCGGCATGATCTCCGTTCGGCGCGTACCCCAGCCCGGCCAGCAGGACATTCAAGGCTTCCAGTTCGCCGTGTACGTCGCCGATGATATCCAGCGGGCCATCGAACAGGCGGCCGATCAGCGAGTCAGGCATGCGCAAGGCATCCAGGTCGGGGGAGCGGTGCGAGCGGCACCTGATGAGATTCAAGCATTGCAAAGCATGCTAGCAAAATCATCTGCCGGCCACTAAACTGACTGACTGGTCAGTCATTGCTTGAATCCGTGTCCAACGCAGCCCCACAAGAAGAAAACCGTCGCGGCCGTCAGCGCGAAATTAACCCTGAGAACCTCACCCAAGCCGCCCTGGAACTGTTCATGGAAAAGGGTTTCAGCGATACCCGCATGGAGGACATCGCGCGCCGGGCTGATGTGAGCAAAGGCGCCATTTATTTGTATTTCGCCACCAAAGAAGACTTGTTTCGGGCCGTGGTACAGGAAGGCATTGTGAGCCGAATTGAACAAGCCGAAGCGGCCTTCGCCGCGTCCACCGGATCCGCGCGCGAACTGCTCGGTAATTTGCTGCATGGCCTGGTACGGGAATTCTGGGACAGCCCGTCCAGCGGGATTCCCAAATTGGTAATGGCCGAGGCGCACAAATTCCCTGCGCTCAGCGCCGAATACTTTCAGGCCATTGTCTTGCGCAGCCGCAAATTGATGGAGCGCATTCTGCAACGCGCTGTTGATAGCGGTGAGTTTCGCCAGATTGACGTGCCGTGCACGGCGCGCGCAATCCTCGCCGCACTGGACTACCAGGTGATTGCGCAGCATACGCTGGCCAGCCACGATCCGGAGCCGCTGCAAACCCAGCGCTACGTCGATGCGCTGCTCGACCTGGTCAGCCACGGCGCTATGGCTGAGCAACGCTCATGATCAAACGCATGCTGTTGATGCTGCTGGTGGTGGGCCTGTTCTTCGGCGCACTGTTTGGCTGGAAGGCCTTTGTCAGCGAGCAAATTCGCCTGGCCATCGCTGCCGGCGGCCCGCCGGTGGCAACGGTTTCCGTAACCACGGTGGGCGAAGACGATTGGGTGCCGAGCATTCAGACGGTTGCCACCTTGCGTGCTGCGCAATCGGTGAACGTCAGCGCGCAGGTGGACGGCCAGATCAGCGAAATCCTGTTCGACAGCGGCGCCGAGGTTGAGCGCGGCCAGCTGCTGTTGCGCCAATACTCCGACGATGATCGTGCACAGCGCCGGGCGCTGCAGGCAGACCTGCAGCTGGCGGAAATCGAAATCAAGCGTATTCGGGAACTGGTGAAAGAAAAGCTGTTACCGACGCGCGATCTCGATGCCGCTACCAGTCGCCTGGAACGGGTCAGCGCTGAGGTGGAAAACCTCGATGTGGCCATCGCCAAGAAAACTATCCGCGCCCCATTCACCGGCCGTCTGGGTATCCGGCTGGTTAATCTCGGCCAGTTCATCGAACCCGGTGATGCCATCGTGCGCCTGGAATCTCTGGATCGGTTATTCGCCGACTTCAAGTTGCCACAGCAGGCACTGTCGCAGGTATTCGTTGGTCAGGGCGTGACAATCACTGTCGATGCATGGCCGGGCGAGCAGTTCGAAGCCAGCATCGCCGCCATTGAGCCGGCGGTGGATGCGGCCACACGCAATATCTCCCTGCGCGCCGAAATCAGTAATGCCGACGGCCGCTTGCGTCCCGGGATGTTCGGCGAAATTCGCGTGCAGTTGCCACAGCGACGCAATGTCGTGCTGATACCCCAGGCGGCCATCAGCTTCAGCCCGTTTGGCAACTCGGTATTCATCCTTGATCAGGAGTCCGGCGAAACACTGGTCCGCAATGCCTATATTGATACCGGCGAAACGCGCGGCGACCTGGTGGAAGTCCGGCAAGGCCTGCGCCCCGGGCAGCAGGTGGTGACCTCGGGACAGCAAAAGTTACGGGATGGTGCGCCGGTGAATATCAACAACGCAGTGCCGGTCAGCAACAGTGCGGCGCCGGAACCGGCGGAGTCCTGAGCGAGCATGCGATTTACCGATATTTTTATCGAACGACCCGTGCTGGCCACGGTAGTCAGCCTGCTGATCCTGTTCGGCGGACTGCGCTCGCTGCAAGTGCTTACCGTCAGTCAATACCCGGAAAGCAAAAGCGCCGTGGTAACCGTGGCAACGGCCTACGCCGGGGCAGACGCGCAATTGGTGCAGGGCTTTATCACCACGCCGCTGGAACGCGAAATCGCCTCGGCCGACGGCATTGATTATCTGCAGTCCAGCAGCCTGCAGGGAACCAGCGTAGTTACGGCCTACCTGGAGCTGGACTACGACCCCTGGGACGCGCTCACGCAGATCACCTCGAAAGTGAACCGGGTTCGCGATCAGCTGCCGGCGGGCAGTGAAGATCCGACCATCAACATCGCCATTGGCGAAACCACGGCCGACATGTACCTGAGCTTCGACAGCGAGACGCTGCCGCAAAATCAGATTACCGACTACCTGGTCCGGGTGGTGCAGCCGCGCGTTGAGGCGGTGGATGGCGTACAGGAAGCGGAGATCATCGGCGGCCGGTTTTTTGCCATGCGTATTTGGCTGGACCCGGTGCGCATGAGTGCCCTGAACGTAACACCGGGCGAAATTCGCCAAGCGCTGGCGAGCAATAACTACCAGGCTGCCGTGGGGCGCACCAAGGGTGAGGCGATGTCCATCAACCTGCGCGCGGCCACCGACCTGAACGACGTCAGTCAGTTTCAGGAACTGGTGATTCGCGAGGACGACGGCGCCATTGTGCGGCTGCGTGATGTCGCCGAAGTGGTGCTGGGCGCGGAAGACTACGACGTGTCCTTCGCCTATAACGGTGGCACGGCTGTTTCCATGGGCGTCTATACCTTGCCGGACGCCAATGCGCTGTCGGTGATCCAGGAAATTCGCGAGATGTTTCCCGATATCGTCAGCCAGCTGCCTCCGGGCGTCACCGGGCGCATTCCCTACGATCGCACGCTTTATATCGAGGATGCCATTCGCGAAGTGGTGAAGACCCTGCTGGAAGCGGCACTGATCGTCTCCGCAGTGATCTTTCTGTTCCTCGGCAACGCACGTTCGGTGCTGATTCCGATTATCGCTATCCCGGTTTCACTAATCGGTGTCGCTGCCTTGATGTTATTGCTCGGTTATTCCATCAACCTGCTGACCTTGCTGGCGCTGGTGATTGCCATCGGGCTGGTGGTCGATGACGCCATTATCGTGGTGGAAAATATCCAGCGGCACATTGAAGATGGCATGCGGCCGAAGGATGCCGCCGTGCGCGGAGCACGTGAGCTATTTACCCCCATCATCGCAATGACCATCACGCTGGTCGCAGTTTATGCGCCGATCGGTTTTTCTGGCGGCCTCACCGGCAGCCTGTTTAGCGAGTTTGCCTTTACCCTGTCCGGGGCAGTGCTGCTATCGGGCGTCGTCGCCCTCACCCTTTCGCCCACCATGTGCGCACGCCTGCTGCGCGACGACATCGGCGGCAATGCGCTGGAAAGATTCCTGGATCGTTTGTTCGGTGGCCTCCGCCGTGCCTATTCCCGTCGATTGCACAGCACCCTGAACTATGTTCCGGTCACCCTGATGTTTTCGGCTGCGGTACTGGTGAGTATCTATTTCATGTTCGTCAGCGCGCCGCAGGAATTGGCGCCGGAAGAAGACCAGGGCGTGGTATTGATCTCGACCAGCGCATCGGCGAATACCTCGCCTGACCAGCTGCGGCGGTATACCGGTGCCCTGGTTGCCGACTACCAGAACATTCCCGAGGTGGATGCAACTTTTCTGTTCAACGGCAGCCCCGGCCGTGGCCCGGCGGCTAACAACGTCGCCCTGGCCGGCCTGGTGCTGAAGCCCTGGAGCGAACGCGAACGCGTTGCGGCTGAACTCATACCGGAAGTGCAGCAGCGCGCAGATGCCATTGCCGGCCTGCAATCAGCCGCATTCTCCCTGCCAACCCTGCCCGGCGCCGGCGGTGGCCTGCCGGTGCAGGTCGTGATTGGCTCGTCGGATTCACCCGCAGCGGTCTACCAGGTCGCCCAGGAACTGCTCAGCCGTGCACGCCAGAGCGGCCTGTTCGTGTTTGCCGATATTGATATGAAGTACGACCGCGCCCAGGGCGAAATAATTGTCGACCGCAATAAGGCCGCTTCACTGGGCATAGATATGGAGCAGCTGGGGATCGACCTCGGCACGATGCTGGGCGGTAACTATGTCAATCGCTTTAACCTCGAGGGCCGCAGCTACAAAGTGATCCCCCAGGTCAGTCGAACCTATCGACTCAATCCGGACCAACTAACCGAGTTCCGTGTCAAAACACGCGATGGCGAGTTGGTTACGCTGGGAGCTTTCGTACGCGTAGATAGCACGGTACAACCGCAGCGACTGCAGCGCTTCCAGCAGCGCAACTCGGCCACCCTGTCGGCCGTACCGTTACCCGGTGTACCGCTGGGCGATGCGCTGGCGTTCCTGGAGGAACAGGCCGCGGAAATTTTCCCGCGTGGCTATGAGCTCGACTACGCCGGGGCTTCGCGGCAATACGTTAATGAGCGCGGGACGCTGGTACTGACTTTTTTCTTCGCCCTGCTGGTGATTTACCTGGTACTGGCAGCGCAATTCGAGTCCTTCCGCGATCCCCTTATCATGCTGGTCAGCGTCCCCATGTCGATCGCCGGCGCATTGGTATTCCTGACCCTGGGTGTAGCCACGGTAAATATCTATACGCAGGTTGGCCTGATTACCCTGATCGGCCTGATCAGCAAACACGGCATTCTGATTGTGCAGTTCGGCAACCAGTTGCAGGCCGAAGAAGGGCTGGAAAAGCGCCAGGCTATTGAGAAGGCCTCGGCGATTCGCCTGCGCCCGATCCTGATGACCACCGCGGCCATGGCCCTGGGTGTCGTGCCGCTATTGCTGGCTACCGGTGCTGGCGCTGCGGCTCGTTTCGATATCGGCCTGGTCATTTTTACCGGCATGACCGTGGGTACGCTGTTTACGATCTTCGTCGTGCCCGCCATGTACCTGGTGCTGGCGCGTGATCACCGCACTGTGACAAGCGACGCCAGCAAGCCATCAACGGCTACTGTGGCCAGGGCTTCCGAAAGCGCATAACCGCTCGCGAACGTACCGTGGATTTTGGGTCCTGATTGACCGGACTTAGGACATCGCTTTGTTTTTCATAGCGAAAGCCGGCCGCCTCTAATGCAGCCTGCACCTGGGCGGGACTGCGACGCTGCCGCCCGGGATCGGGGTCAGCGGCTGCGGCGCTGGCATGTTCAATAACGCCCAGCACCGCGCCAGGTCGCATAGCTTGATAAAGATCGGCCAGCAATTCATCGCCATCCAGCGCCAGCCACTCGCCATCGTCGACGTAATACACGCTCTGGTAAGCCAGCATGATCAACACCGCGTCGAAACGCTCGGGCTCGAGGACCAAAGCGTCGCCTTTGCTGGCAAGCAGTTCAATATTGTCCGCCCGGTCCCGCGCCACGCTCTGCATTTGGGCGCGAGCAAAATCCACATAGGGCGTGTTGTTATGGGTCACCACCCTGCCCTGCTCGCCAACGATATAGGCCAGCAGGTTGGTATAGATGCCGCCGGCGGAATACAGATCCAGCACCGTCATGCCAGGCTGAATCGCAAAAAACTCCAGCACCAGCGGCGCCTGACGTTGCTCAGCCAGCGACAGGCGCGCATCACTACGCGCTTCGGAACGAGCCACTGCCTGTTCAATGGCCACGCTGGAGCCAGGCCGAAATACATCCTGAGTGGCCACCGTGCCGGCCGTACCGGCGCCGCGTGCCAGGTCTTCTGATGCAACGGGATTCAGTCCGTTACAGGCAGCGACCAACACAGCCAGACAGACAATCAATACGAGGTAAGTTTTGCGGGCCATGCTGGCCCCCGGTGTCAGCAAATACGGCTTACAGGATAACAGCCCTGCGCGCTGAGGCGCCGACTAGACGGGTCTTGGCCGCGCAGTTACCCCCTCGCTGTGGCGGGGAAACTCACTGGCATCAATGGTCTCGAGGTAGGCGTGCCAGGTAGCGTGGCCCAGCAACGGGATTACAATGATCAGCCCCAGGAAACCCGTGGCGAAACCAAACAGGACACAAAGCACGATCACCGCGACCCAGACCAGCATCGCCGGCTTGTTTCGCAACACCGCATTGATACTGGTGACCACGGCGGTCACAGCATCCACATCTCGATGCATAATCATCGGCAAAGAAAATGCGGCGGCAGCAAATGTAATTGCGGCAAACACTGAACCGATAGCGCTGCCGATGGTCAGGTAGGTCATCAAGGCTTCAAGGTCCGGATTAGCTTCCACGGGAAAAAATACATGCACCATGGATCCCGCCCTGGCCCAGACCAAAAACACCACCAGTAACATCAGGGCAAATACCATCTCTGTACCCAGGCGCCGAACGCCAGCCTCGCGCACGCTGCGTCGAAGTACCGGCGTTTCTCCCCGCTCCAGCTGAGCAGAGATAGCGTACAAACCGAGGCACAAAACGGGGCCAACAAAAACAAAGCCGGACAATGCGGCGAGCAGCAACCAGTAACTGCCATAGCGATAAGCGATGTAGCTCATCAGCATGCTTACGGCGGCAGTAATCAGGCCGTAGGCCAGGCTAAGGGCTGGTGCCGCGCGCAAATCCTGCCAGCCTTTCCGGAGCCAGCGCAGGGCCGCGAACGTATCCAGTTCGCGACAGGGCGCAATGAAGGGCAGCGGCGGATGGTCCGCCTCACCCGGGGTTTCAACGTCTACCATGAGCTGCCCCCCATGCAGTTCGCCGCAATAGTTTAGCGCGCTTTGGCCTCAGGGTCGTGCCGGCAGCAGCGTGTTAACATTTATCCGTCGGACAAAACACGACAACATTGGGGGAATATCAGGATGTTGCGCGCCATAAGATACCCTTGGCTGGGCCTGCTGGCATTCGCCATGCTGCCCGCCGCAGCTGACGTCACGATTGAATCGCGCTACGACATGGATGCCGCTGGCGCTATGGGCGCCATCGCCTCCAGCGGCACCACTATTTCGAGAATTTCAGGGCAGATGTCTCGCTCGGACAGCAGCATGCAAATGAAGTCCAAGTTGATGAAGACGCTTAACGTCGGCAGCGGAGAGACGGCCAGCATCACCCGGCTTGACCTGGGGCTGATACAGGAACTGCAGCCGGAAAAATCTCAATATACGGAAACCAGTTTCGAGGAAATGCGGCAACTGCTCACGCAGGGAATGCCGGGCCAGCAAAGCGGCCAGGATGGACTGCCCGTTGCAGAGGAACGCTGCGTCTGGGATGAAGGTGAAACGGATTTCGACAAGACCGGCGAGAAACAAAAAATCGCGGGCTTAAAGGCCGAGCGCTTTGTAATTCGACACACCCGCTCCTGTACTGACCAGGAAACCGGCTCCGTTTGCACCATGCAATGGTCGATGGATCAATGGATGGCAAAAAAGGCGCCTGGCGGCAAAGAGGTACAGAGATTCTGGACTGACTACGCGGAAGCGATGGGCCTGGAAGATTTTGGTGCGCAGCGCGGTAACGCAGGACTGCAGGCGGTGATGGGCATGTTCCGGGAAGGCTGGGAGGAAACCCTCGCCGAGGCGAGCTCGATGCGCGGCTACCCGGTGAAATCAGTGATTGAAATGAGCATCGGCGGTGAGAATTGCAAAATGGCTGACGGCCAGCAGATTGCCGCCTCCGAATTGTTTGAAGATGCCGCCAGTTCAGCCCAGGACGCGGCCATCGACCAGGCCGCCGCCGAGACCGGCAGCGCCATCAGCAGCGGGGTCAGTCAGGCCACCAGCAACACCGTAGGCGGGCGGATTGCCGGCTCGGCCGCCGGGGCCTTTGGGCAGAAGCTGGCCGGCGGTTTGTTCGGTGGCATGAAAAAGAAAAAACCGGCGCCGGAAGCGGCCAGCGCCGAAGAATCGGGCCAGGTGCAGGTGAGGTCATGCTGTTCCGAATCACCAATGAGACCCTGAAAATCAGCGAAGAACCCGTTGATCCAGCCCTGTTCGAGATTCCGGCAGGCTGGCAGAAAGTAGCGCGGCCGACCTGGCCTGGCGCGAATCCCTAGCGGAGTCGGACAAGCGAAAGTGTGACGTGCCAGACCCGATTATGTCGGGTCTGGCACCGCAAACGGATCTGCGGGAGTAGGTTCCTCTATGGAGGAACTGCTCATGAAAAATAATAACGAAGCTACGAGCATGCCGACGTCCAGCTCTGACCAACTGCGCAACCTGGCCGGCGATTTAACCGAAGTACATACCCTGCTTAGCCTGCTCTGCACAGAACTGGGCGGCGGCGGCATTGTGCCTGCAGGCCAGCTGGAACCGGTCATCGCCAAAGCGGTGCCGAAACTGCGTAACGCCGTCGCATCGATGAACGCCCTGGCGGCTGGCATCAATGGCGAAGACTGCGGCGATCCGCTGGTCGAGAAAAATCCGCTGTTGATGTAGTCCACGCGGCTACTGGTCAAGCACGGGGCTGGGCAGCGGCGGCAGGCTGGCGACACAGGACTACGACGTCGGAGACGGCTTTGGTCTTAGCAGCTCACGTACGAACCTGATCAGACGCAGGCTAACCGTCATCAGCAGGGGCCATTGATCGGAGATTCAGCCTGGCGCGCGGGTGGCCTGGCACTGCCGGGTAACGGCTGCACACAGACAAACAACCATGACGCCATTTAGCCCCCGGCAAGACGGAGCGCAGCTGCCTCACTGTCGGCAGCACCGAACTGAAGCTCGGCCAGGCGCGCATACAAACTATCGCGACTCACCAGTTCCTCGTGACGTCCGATGTCGACAATCCGGCCCTGGTCCATGACTACGATCCGATCAGCCTGCAACACCGTGGCAAGCCGATGGGCAATCACCAGCGTGGTGCGATCTTTCTCGAGATGCTCCAGCGCTTCCTGCACCAGCCTTTCGCTCTCGGCATCCAGAGAACTGGTCGCTTCATCCAACAGCAGAATGGGTGGGTCTTTCAGCATCGCCCGGGCAATCGCGATGCGCTGCTTCTGGCCGCCGGATAAACGGGTGCCGCGCTCGCCGAGGAAACTGTCATAGCCCTCGGGCAGGGCCTCGATAAATTCGTGCGCGGCGGCAGCGCGGGCCGCAGCCTCCACTTCTTCATCGCTGGCTTCGGGTCGACCGAAGCGAATGTTTTCCCTGGCTGTGGCGCCGAAGATCACCGTTTCCTGGGGCACGATGCCGATGCGTGCACGCACGGCCTGGGGGTCCGCCTTGGCAACATCCACGCCGTCAACGCAAATACGGCCGATCTGCGGGTCGTAAAAACGCAGCAGCAGTTGAAAGGTCGTACTCTTGCCGGCACCCGATGGACCGACAAAGGCCACCTTTTCACCGGGGCGAATGGCCAGAGTGAAATCGTCGAGAGCGCGGATTGCAGGACGCGACGGGTAGTTAAAGCAAACGCCTTCGAATTCAATTCGCCCTTCACGCTCGGCCGGCAACGCGGTGGGCTCGGCCGGTGCTCGAATAGCCGGCTCCGCATCGAGCAATTCCAGCAGTCGCTCCATGGCGCCCGCCGCCCGCTGCACTTCACCCCAGACTTCGCTGAGGCTGGCCGCCGAAATGGCGACGAACATGGCATACAGCACGAACTGGCCGAGTACGCCGCCGGTCATTTCACCCGCCAGCACCGAACGTGCACCGACCCAAAGCACCACGATTAGCGCGCCAAACAGAAAAGTTGTGGCGGTGGTCGAAAACAGCGCGCGAGCCTGGATGCGGCGTACCGCGGTATCGAAACTCTCTTTCACCATGGCGCTGAAACGACGGCTTTCCAACTCCTCGGCGGTAAATGCCTGAATGGTGGAAACGGCATTCAGCGTTTCACCGGCAATACCGCTGGCGTCGGCAATGCGATCCTGGGAAGCGCGTGACAACTTCCTTACCCAGCGGCCGATAAAAATGATCGGCACCAAAACGGCCGGCACCAGCACTACGATCAGGCCCATCAGTCGCAGGTTGGTGAAGGCCAGCAGCACCAGTGCGCCGACAAACTGGATCGCCGAGCGCAGAATGATTGACAAGCCAACCCCTGAAATCGACTGGATCAGGGTGGTATCGGCGGTCAGCCTGGACAAGACCTCACCAGTCTTGGTGACCTCGAAAAATGCCGGATCCATACGAATAATGTGCGCGTAGACCGAGTCGCGCAGATCAGCGACAACCCGCTCACCCAGCCAGTTGACGAAATAGGCACGCGCTGCCGCGAACACGCCGAACAACAGCGCTACGATCAGAAAATACCCAAAGTAGCGATCTATGGTGGCGACGTCGGCCGCGGTAAACCCAAAGTCGATGACGTAACGCACCGCCACCGGAATCGCCAGAAAAGCACCTGAAGCGACCAGCAATGAGCCCAGCGCCAGCAGCAAAGTGCCGGTATAAGGCCGTATATACGGCCAAAGGGAGCGCAAAGGGCGCAGCGAGCGCCCTTTGGGCCGGTCAAGTTCTGGACTCTGGGGCGCCATGGCGCGGGATCATCCCACATTTACCGGCCCGTCGGGCAAGCAACGTAAGCCAGCCACCAATTTCGGCCGCCTGGCGCGCCGCAGCGCCCACTAGCGCGAGCCAGGCTAAGGCAAACAGTGAAAGCCTTCGTTTAGCTTACTTGGATGATGGAAAAGGTGCACTTAAGGAACTAGTTTGCTATTTTCGAAAGATCACCAAGCCACAACATTTCATCAGGACTGAATAAATGCTTCCAGATCTAATTTCCGACTCCATGAGTGACTGGAAACCCAGCGCCGAGGCCCAGCAGCTGATCCTCTGGCGGGTACTGCAAATGTTAATGGCGCGTTACGGCAGCGTTCCGCTGGGCCAGGCCCTGGTCGGGATGACCAATACCATCCTTAATGAGATGGGTCGGGCGCCGACCGTCACTGAATTGTGCGAGGCCAGCGGACTGCCCAAATCGTCAATTTCACGCTACGTTTCTGCGCTCATGGAACAGGGCGTGGTTACCGAAGATATCGATCCGCGCGACCGCCGCCGCCGGATGCTGAGACAGACCGACGCGGGCAAAAAAGAACGTCAGTGGATGATCACGGAAATGCGCAAGATTCTCGCTGATCTGCATGCCGAGGACCTGGCCCGGACCGGCGGCAAAGCGGATCCTGAAGAAGAACTGCAGAGAATGAAGGCCATTTCCAGCAAACCGACAGCGCAGTTTCACAAGCGCCGCAAGCGTGGTCGCAGCGCTGCGGCCTGAAATTCTTGCCGCTTTGCGGCGGGACACGGCCGGAACGATATAACCCGCCGGTATCAGCATCTAATTAATCCCTGTTTGGCCCCCGCCGGGTCCGGACTATCATAAATACTGGGAGGCTTTATTGGCCTCCGTTTGGTATCTGTAACCCAGGAATAAAACATGCACCAGGTGCTGACAGCCAATCGTCTCAGCGACGGCCGGGTGGTTTTTCTTACCGCGGCGGGCGACTGGTCGCAAAACTTTGGCGACGCGCAGATTACTGCCGACGACGAGAGCGCAGCGGAAATGCGGCGAGCCGGTCAGCAAGCTGAGTCTGCCTGTCTGGTGGTCGACAGCTACCTGGTAAACCTGCAAGAAGGCAAGACCGGGCTGCAGCCGAACAGCGTGCGTGAACGCATTCGTGCTGATGGCCCGAGCGTGCAGACCGGAACCGTTTAAGGAATACACGCCATGTACCGCTACGATGAATTCGATCACCAGTTGGTGGCAGAGCGCGTTGCGCAATTCCGTGACCAGGTAAAGCGTCGCCTGGCCGGCCAGCTGAGTGAGGATCAGTTCAAGCCCTTGCGCCTGATGAACGGGCTTTACCTGCAGCTGCATGCCTACATGCTGCGCGTAAATGTGCCCTATGGCGCGCTCTCATCGGTGCAGCTGCGCAAGCTCGCGTATATCGCCCGTCGTTACGATCGCGGCTACGGGCACTTCACCACTCGCCAGAACATACAGTTCAACTGGATCAGCCTGGAAGATACGCCGGACCTGCTGGCTGACCTGGCCGAAGTGGAAATGAATGCCATCCAGTCGTCCGGAAACTGCGTGCGCAATATCACCTCCGATCAATATGCCGGTCGTGCTGCCGATGAAATCGAAGACCCGCGCATCTGGTGTGAGCTGATTCGCCAGTACTCAATCCTGCACCCCGAATTCTCCTACCTGCCGCGCAAGTTTAAATTTGCCGTAACAGGCTCACCCAATGACCGCGCTGCGGTAGCAGTACATGACATCGGTCTGCGTCTGCACCGCAATGAAGAGAATCAGGCCGGCTTCGAAGTCATGGTTGGTGGCGGCCAGGGCCGCACGCCGGTAATTGGCAAAACCCTGCGCAGCTGGATTGAACCGGAACAGATCCTTAGTTATAGCGAGGCTATTCTGCGCGTCTATAACCTTTATGGCCGGCGGGACAATATCTATAAGGCGCGCATCAAGATCCTGGTCAACGCCCTGGGGATTGATAAGTTTCGCGAATTGGTGGAAGCCGAATACGCTCAGATCCGTGGCAGTGAACTGACAATTCCTGCAGCAGAAATTGAACGCATAAAGGCCTATTTTGCGCCTCCGGAATATCGTGAGTCCGCGGACCTGAGCACTGAACTGGAAGCGCTGCGCGCGGCCGAGCCGGGCTTTGACGCGTGGATGCGCGCCAACACTGCCGAGCATAAGCAAGCAGGCTACAGCATCGTAAACCTGTCGCTGAAAGCGCCGGGACGCGAACCCGGCGATTTGTCGGCCGAGCGGATGGAGGCGGTGGCAGATTTAGCCGAGCGCTACAGCTTCGCAGAAGTTCGCGTTACGCATCGTCAGAACCTGGTGCTGGCCGACGTAGCCGACGCCGACCTGCACAGCCTGTGGCAGGAACTCGATGCCCTGGAGCTGGCGACGCCAAACATCGGACTGCTAACGGACATCATTGCCTGTCCGGGACTGGATTACTGCGCGCTGGCCAATTCCCGCTCGATTCCTATTGCCCAGGATATAGGCCGGCATTTTGCAGCCGTCGACAAGTTACAGGAAATTGGCCAGCTGACCCTGAACATTTCCGGCTGCATGAATGCCTGCGGTCATCATCACGTGGGCAACATTGGCATTCTGGGCGTCGAAAAACGCGGCGAAGAGTTTTTCCAGTTAACCCTCGGCGGTGCCTCCGACCAGCATGCCGCGCTGGGTGATCGACTGGGCCGTGCCCTCCCCCAGGCCGAGGTACCTGCCGCCATCGAAAGCCTGGTGGATACATTTCTGGCGCATCGCCAGGGACGCGAGCGTTTTGTCGACACTTATCGAAGGGTAGGTATCGAGCCATTCCGGATCGCTGTATACGGGGACCAGCCGCACGGTCGGAGAGTCGCCTGATGGCACTGATTAAAAACCACCAGTTAGTGGAAGATCCCTACACACGGGTAAGCGCGGGCGAGCCCTGGCCCGATGCCGGCGCGCTGCTGGTCAGCCTGGATCAATGGCAGGCGGAAAAGCCCGCACTACTGGCCCGCAACCAGGATCTTGGTCTGATCCTGCAAAGTGACGAACATCCTGAATTGATTGCCGACGATCTTGAGCATCTGAAGCTGGTGGCGCTGGAGTTTCCCGTGTTCCGCGACGGCCGGGCTTTTTCCTACGCGCGTCTGCTGCGCCGATTTGGCTTCAAAGGCGAGATCCGCGCGACCGGCGATGTGCTGCTGGACCAGTTGCACTATATGCAGCGCGTCGGGTTCGATGCCTTCGATATCACCGCAGCCGACCCCCTGGCAGCCTATCAGCAGGCCAGCCAGGAGTTTGGAGTCTGGTATCAACCGGCGGCAGATGGTCGACCCTGGGCCAGCGGTTTACGCACCAGCGGCAGAGACTAGCTTGCCGTAATGGCGTTCGACTGCTCCGGACCGAGCGGTTTGAAAATCACCATTAGCAATGGCAATAGCGTCAGGTTCGCGAACATCGCGAACAGCATGGCGAAACCCGTGAACAAACCGAAATAGATCGTAGGAATAAAGTTCGACAACACCAATACGGCAAATCCCGCCGTGACGATCACCGAGGTGTAGAACATCGCCACGCCAATGCTGCCATGCGCCCGGCTGACCGCAGCCAGATAACAACCGTCGAGCTCGAATTCCTGACGGAAGCGGTGCACATAGTGAATCGAGTCGTCGACGCCAATACCCACTACGATGGCTGCAATGGTGATTGTCATAATATCCAGCGGCACGCCCAGCAAGCCCATCAGGCCAAGCACCGCCAGCGCGGCGAAAAGATTCGGCACCAGTGTCAGAGCTGCTAGCGCCAGCGAGCGGAATAACACCAGAAACATGAAAAATATAGCCAGGAACACGAACCCCAGGGTGAGAATCTGCGAGCGATACAGGCTCTGCAAAACGTTGTTGTAGAGCACCAGCATGCCGGTAATCTTTACCTGTTCCGGCTGCAGGTCGAATTGCTGCACAAGGTCGCTGCGGATCCGCTGCAGCAGCTCACCGCGACGCAGATTCGGATCTGATTCGAACACCCGCACGGATAACCTGACCTGGTTGCCGTCGGCTGACATATACGGATCAATCAGGACAGCCTTAACATTCTCCGGCAAGCGCTTGTAGAGAATCGACAGGAAGAATGTACCCGGCGTTTCGCCCTGATTAACCACCCGCAGGGTCTCCATGGCCGTGTGCAGCGACAGCACCTTGCCGGTCTCCGGCAGACTCTCCAGATATTCATGCACGCGAGCCAGCTGGGCCAGGCGAAAACTGTTGTACCAATAGCTGGTGGCGCCGAGGTCAGGCGCCGCATCCGGATCTTCGTTCAACGCCAGTGCCGCATCGGCAAATTCATCTGCGGCAAATTCATCATCGCCGAACTCATCAGCCGCTGCGCTGCCTGGCACTACTTGCGGCTCGGCAGCTGCGGCAAAGAAAGCCGGATCAGCGTCAAGAATCACATCAAAAGGCGTGGTCCCGCCGAGCTCCTGATCGATAGTGACCAGGCCCTGGTAGATCTCGGTGGTGTCTTTGAAATTATCGATAAAACGATTTTCCACCTCCAGACCCAACAATCCGAGCAAGCTGAGCAGCCCGATCAGGGCATAGGCCCAGGCCATCGGGCGAGGCCGTTCCCGAACCAGACGGGCCAGCCAGCGCGTGATCGAGCCGGTCAGGTCACTCTGAGCCTGCGGCTGGCGCGCCGGCAGCACCGACAAGGCAGCAGGAAACAAGCTAAAAGCCAGAGCCAGCACCACCAGCATGCCGATGACCATCATCCAGCCAAAATCGATCACCGGTCGGATGCCACTAACGATTAGCGAGGCAAAAGCGACCATGGTGGTTACTGCCGTGTATGCGCAGGGCTTGAATTTGTCGCGCAGGGTCTGACTCACCAGCCAGGACTGCGCTGCCTGCGGATGCAGCCGATGCAATTCGCGGTAACGAACAATCAAGTGGACGGTCAGCGAGAGAGAAAATATCAGCAGCAGGGCGACAAAATTTGCCGACACCACCGTCAGGGGCCAGCGCAGCAGTGCCAGCAAACCGAGCATCAGCAATACGGATGCGAAACAACAGCCCATCGATAGCAACACCCAGCGTGGCCGGCGAAAAACCAGCAATAACAACAGGGTCAGAAACAGCACGATACCGGCACCAAAAACGATCACATCACGCAAAATGTAGTCCAGCATGTCGTCGACGATCATGGGAATCCCGCCGGCGTGGATTTCGGCCACTGCGCGATGTTGATCCAGAAGACCGCGAATCGCATCGAGGGTTTGCCGCTGTTCGGCCGTCACCGTCTCGCGTCGGTCTAATATCTGATCCGTGAGGCGATTGATCTCGGCAGCACCGGAAGAATTCAGCTCGCCGATCAGATCCTGCTCACGCAAACGGTCGCGCGCCGCGAGCAGCGCCAGGTATTCAATGTCAAGCGACAGCTGAACCAGCAATGCCGTGGTGCGTTCATCAGTGCTCATCAGCAGCTGCCGGTAGAGCATGCCCTCGCTCAGTTCTCGACGCGCCATTTCACGATCGGTGCCGGCGCTAAGCAGATTGGGCACTTCGGCCTGCAGGGCTTCGAGGGTAACGGGCGGACTGGCCACCAGAGGCACGTCCAAAATGCTGGTCACCCGCTCTACGCCGGTTAATGCACGCATCGCATCGCGCAATTCGCGCAGGTCGTTGAGAACCGGATCGGTAAACAGGGCCTGGTCGGGTGAATAGGTCACCACCAGGTAATCGTCTGATCCGTAGCGAGCGCGAATACCCCGGTAATAGCGCAGATCCTGATCATTCTCGAGCAGCAGGGAATCAGCGGACGCATCGAGGCGGAAATCAGTGGCAAAATAAGTCGCCGCCGCCACCAGCATTAGCAGGACGGAAAGCGTCAGGCTGGGACGGCCCAGCAGTATCCGCTCCAGGGCGGTGGTCAGATCTCGCATCGGCGCTATTGTGTATCGCCTGCGCGGAGACTCCAAACCGTATCTTCTGAGGGGCGCAATATACCGATGGGCAATGTCGTCACCCTCACGCTAGCCGGGTTTCTGGCCGCCTTCGGCCAGGTAACCATGGTGGTTCTGGCCGGCATCATCGGCGCACAACTTGCGCCCGATGCCCGCCTCGCCACCCTGCCTGTAACCAGCAGCGTGCTTGGCGTGGCCATGGCAACGGTTCCGGCGGCACTGGCCATGGCGCGCTTCGGCCGCAGACGGGTGTTCATAGGCGGTGCCTTGCTGGCCGGCACGGGTTGCTTACTGGCCGCCACAGCCGTCGATCAGGGCAACTTCTGGATGTACTGCGCCGCGAACCTCATGATCGGCGCGAATCTCGCTTTTACCGCACAGTTCCGCTTCGCCGCCGCCGAGAGCGTCAGTGTCGAGCGCGTAAGCCGGGTAGTGGCCTGGGTGATGCTCGGTACTCTCGCCGCAGCGACCGTGGCACCACGATTACTGGTGGGTGTGCGGAATGCCAGCGAGGTCGAGTATGTCGCTTCTTTCTGGTTGCTTGCCCTGATCTATCTCGGCAGCGCCGCAGTGTTATCACGATTTGAAAACCCCGAGCCTTTGCAGCCGACAGCCGGCGAGATAGCACGCCCCCTCGGTGAAATCGCCAGACAGGGCGCGTTTAGAATCGCCGTACTCGCGGCCGCCGTGGGCTACGGCATCATGGCGCTGATCATGACGGCAACACCCCTGAGCATGCACGTTATGGAGGGCCATAGCGTCGAAGCCACCGCGCTGGTCATCCAGGGGCATGTTATTGCCATGTATCTGCCCTCGCTGTTCAGCGGCCAGCTGGTCGCCAGGCTGGGTGTAATGCGGATGCTTTTTCTGGGCGCGCTCTGCGAAGCCGCCTGCGTGGTTTTTGCCGTGGCTGGCTACGACGTTATGCACTATGCCGGCGCTATGATCTTGCTCGGCGTGGGCTGGAATCTGCTGTTTGTAGCCGGCACCACCCTGCTGACTCGTTGCTATCAGCCCAGCGAACGTTTTCGGGTGCAGGCCTTTAATGAATTCACTATGTTTGCCGTTATGGCCCTGGCATCGCTGCTGGCGGGCGTGCTTATTAACAGCATTGGCTGGCGGCTGCTGAATCTGCTGGCACTGATTCCGCTATCGATTCTGCTGCTGGTAATCCTGATCCACGGCCGCCAACGCGACTCATCCACCAGCCGGGACAAGCGCCAGCGGACCGCGTAAAACCAGCCGCCCGGGCACGCCTGGCCCAATAAATATGCGGGTTTTAAACATAATCTGGCGAGCAGGCCGTTAATGGCAGTCTGCGGCGGCCCATCCGTGATCCATTGCACATAGTGTCAGGCCTGCCCCGGCTACGATGCTCAGTTCAACGACTGTGCGCGGAGCCTGTCACCTGCCTGTCAATTATGCATAAGCTGCACTACAAGATCCTGGTCCTCAGCATCGCACTGGTAACCATCAGTATCATGGCGATTAATGCGCCGGTGATGCTATGGGCAGCGCGTAATGCAGACGAGCGCATTACGCGCTCACTGCAGGCGCGCGCATCAGTCTACGAGGTCTTGATGCAAAACCGCGCCCGCGAAATGCTGCGCACGGCACGCTTGCTGGCCGAGAATTCACAATTGGGACGCCGCCTGGCCGAAGGCGCAGACGCTGAGGCTACCGCCGGCAGCCTGGAAAAGACACGCCTGCGCGGAGATGCAGACCTGGCGCTGATTCTTGATATTGATGGCCAGCTGCTTGCACACACCAATGAACTGACACCCGCGCGCATCGCGCTGCCGGGACTGGTCGCGCGCGCTACGGAACAGGGCATGGCCCTGGGCAGCCTGTCGGCGAACGGGCTTAGCTACGAAACCGTCACGGTTCCGCTGCGCGGCCCGCTACCGACGGGTTGGCTGGTGCTGGGCTACGCCGTTACCGATGAGCTGGCGCAAACCTTGCAACAGTTGACTGGCCTTGATGTCATCCTGCTACAAAACGACAGCATCACGCCCGTTTTGCTTGGTACTACCCTGGATAAAGTGCCATTTCAGCCCATGTCCGAGGCGCTTGCCAGCCCGGCCATAAACAGTGACGCGGGCGCACCCTACGCGTCGGACGATCAGGAATTTCGCATTATCTCGCGCCGCCTGATTCCCGGCTCGCCCGAGATCAGCGTGGTACTGCAGGAATCTTCGTCCCAGACCACGGCCTCGTATGCCGGCCTTCGCTGGCATCTGCTGAGCATCGCCGGACTGGTTCTGGTACTCACCCTGCTGGCAGCCAACTGGATAGCCCGCGGGATCAGCGGACCCATAAGGAGCCTGGCGCTGGCGTCGCGGCGAATTGCCGACGGCGACTACTCCGAAGCCGTGAAGTTTAAGGGCAGTGGCGAACTGCACGAGCTGGCAGTGGCCTTTAACCAGATGCAGGAAGGGATTTCAGATCGTGAAGAGCGAATCACCTACCAGGCCCAGTTCGACGAACTGACCGGACTACCGAACCGCATCCTGGCACTGGAGCAGCTCGCTGAAGCCGTGGAGCAAGCAGCCGGCACCAACAGCGAGGTCAGCCTGCTGGTAGTCGATCTCAATTGTCTCGCCGAAGTCGGCTCCAGCCTGGGGCATGATATCGGCGACGCGCTGCTCTCGCAGGCCGCCGAACGAATGCGCGCCAGCCTGGATGCCCGGCATATCCTGGCCCGCCTGGAAGCCGACGAGTTCCTGATCGTGATGGCCGACACGGGCATTGATGAGGCTCAGGAAACCGCCGAAGAATTGCTGCGTTTGCTGGGCGCTGGCGTGGTGGTTCGCGATATCAATCTCAGCCTGGATACCAGCATCGGCCTTTGCGCCTATCCACGCCACGGCAAACAACCCGACAAGCTGTTGCTGCGAGCCGCGGTGGCCAAAAATGATGCCCGCGAGGCACGCGACAAGATTCATGTTTACGAAGAAGGCCGCGAGGAACGCAATGTTCGCCAGCTGTCAGTGCTTGGAGATTTGCGCCGAGCGGTTCGCCAGGACGAGATCAAGTTGTTCCTGCAGCCGAAGATCAATCTTGGCGACGGCAGCGTCTGCGGCGCGGAAGCCCTGGTGCGCTGGGATCATCCGACACTGGGTTTCCTGCAGCCCAACGAATTCATTCCTATTGCCGAACAATCCGGCAATATTTCGTTAATCACCAACTGGGCGCTAACCGCTGCGGTGCGTGAGTGCCGCCTGTGGGAGGAAGAGGGGCTGGATCTGAACATGTCGGTCAACCTGTCCGGCCATGATCTGCTCAACAAGAACCTGCCCTGTTTTATTCTCGAACTACTCCGCGATCATGATCTGGCAGCGGACAAACTGGTGCTGGAATTGACTGAACAGGCTTTGGTTCGCGATTTGCAGCATGCCAGCGTGGTACTCGGCTGCGTCCGCGACCTCGGCGCCAAGGTTGCCATGGACGATTTTGGCACCGGCTATTCCTCGCTGGTGCAAATCAAGAATCTGCCGGTAGACGAAGTGAAAATCGATCGCTCCTTCGTTACCGACCTGCCCGGCAGCCGCGCCGACGTCGCGATTGTGCGTGCCGCCATTGAGCTGGCGCACAGCCTGGGGATGGAAGTGCTGGCCGAAGGGGTCGAGAATGCCTCGGCACTGCGCTGGCTGGAAGCCCATGGCTGCGAGCGTGCGCAGGGTTTCTACATCAGCAAACCGATGCCGGCGGAGCAATTCCCCGCCTGGGTTGCCGAGTACACTCGCAGCAATGCCGAGCTGCGAGAAAATGGCGACCCGGCGCGCGCGCAGCTGGCCATTTCCCAGAAATTACAACGCGCCTGAGCGCCGCCATAGCGACGATGTAAACTAGGCGCATGAAGCGTCTTACACTGTTGATCCCAATCGTCCTCCTGGCCGCCTGCTCAGGAGAATCGCCCGAAGCGCAGACACCGACGGCACCCACGACACCGACGGCCTCAGCCGGCAGTACTCTGCCCGAAGGTATCTGGCGAGCCGAGGTGGCACAGGACGGACGCCTGATCCCGTTCAACCTGGAAATCGAAAGCAGCGACGATGGCTATCGGGTGACCTACCTGAACGGTCCCGAGCGCATGCCCGTAGAACAGGTCCGCTATAGCGAAAACGGTCAACTGGAGCTCAACTTTCCCTCCTACTCGGCCGGTCTGACGGCAACGGTCAAAGACGGCCGCATGGACGGAACCATAAGCCTGGCCCGCAAGAACGAAAGCACACAGCTGGGATTCTCCGCAGTACACGGGCAGGCGTATCGCTTCTTCCCGGAACCCGCCAGTGATTACGCAGATTTCGGCGGCCGCTGGGAAGTCGCCATCACCGTCCCCAAGTTCAACTTCACACAACCGGCGATTGCCCTGTTTAACCAGGATGGCGGCATGTTATCCGGCACCGTGTTAACGCAGGTCGGCGACTTTCGCTTCCTGCACGGCGAGGTTCGCGGCGAGGATCTTTACCTCTCAAGCTTTGACGGCAGCGGCACGACGCTGTGGCTGGCCAGCCTGCAGCCTGACGGCAGCTCTGCGCGGCAGCTTCGACTCGGTAACCTATGGACCGGCAGAATGGACGGCGACGCGCAACGCTGACGTCCAGCTCGAAGATCCCACCACGCTGACCGTGATGAAGCCGGGCTATGAAAGCCTGGAGTTCACCCTGCCTGACCTTAACGGCCAACTGGTCTCACTCAGCGATGATCGCTACCAGGACAAGGTGGTGCTGGTGATTCTCGGTGGTTCGTGGTGCCCAAGCTGTCATGACGAAGCGCAGTTTATGGTGCCGTTTGAGACCCGCTATCGGGATCAGGGGCTGGAAGTCATCTACATCATGTTCGAGTACTCGGATGATTTCTCGGAGGCTGAAGACCAGTTACTGGCCTTCAAGAAACGCTACAAGATCCAGCACCCGATTTTGTTCGCCGGCGACTCAAGCCGTGACAGTCGCGGCGAGAAATTACCGATGCTCAACGACATCCTGGCCTTTCCGACGACCTTATTTATTGATCGTAGTGGCAAAGTACGCCGTATCCACACGGCCTTCCCAGGCCCGGCAACGGGCCAGGAATTTGAAGACTACAAGCGCGAGTTCCGCGCCTTCGTGGAACTGTTGCTGGCAGAACAGGCCTGACGCTGAGTCGCCTAGTCAGTCGCTGGTAACCTAAGGTCCGGCGGCGTAGTCGCGGCAACTTTCTCAGCCAGGGCAATTTCCCGGGCCATGTCTTCGTCCGTGATACCTGCCATAAATTCCCAGTCGGCAGTCGAAAACAACTTGGCGGCCAATTCTGTAGTGGCGCCGTGGTGGCCCATGTTGGCAACGATAAAGCCGGTGAAGTCTCGTGCAGCCGCCTCAAAATCCTGCAGATTCTGCGCACCTTCGCTAGCCAGTCGTTTGCTCTCAGCCAGCATTTTTTCCAGACGTTGCCGATTGCCCTGCAAGCGCTCGTCCAGTTCTGCCAAGGCGCGCTCTGCCTTTTCGCCCTCGGCGCGCTCACGGATCATGTCACCCATCTTGTCGTCCTGCGCATGCAGGCGCTGCATGGCCGCATCCATATACTCGGATACCGCCAGGTAGAAAGGCACCCAGTCGGCGTTACCGGCGGCACCCTGTTCAACAGCGGCGGTCAGCTTCTGACGGACCTGCTTCAGGCGCTGCCGCTCGCCCGCTATACGTTCCTGCAATGTACTCACGCAATCACTCCTGTAAAATTAATGCTTGCCTGGTTTAGCCCAAACCGTCACCGAAATCAGATATTAAGCATGCTCAGCATGCTCTCGGGATAGCGTTCACCCTGAACCATTTCCTGAGGCAGCTCGCGACTAATGGTCTGCACGTCGGTACTGGACAGCTCAATCTCCAGGGCACCAAAATTATCCTCCAGGTAGTGGCGTTTCTTGGTGCCCGGTATTGGTAAAACGCCGCGCCACTGCGCCAGCACCCAGGCCAGGCACAATTGCGCCGGACTGCAATCGAACTGTTTCGCGAGCCTGGCCATACAGGCGACGACCGCCTGATTGGCCTGCATATTGTCTGCGCTGAAGCGCGGAAACATTCGTCGCGTATCGTTGGCAGCCAGCTCCGTCTCGTCCTTGATGGCGCCGGTCAGAAAACCACGCCCGAGCGGGCTGTAAGCCACAAAACTGATGCCCAGCTGGCGACACACGTCGAGCGAGGGCATGGCGCTATCGCGCGTCCAGATAGACAGCTCGCTCTGCAGCGCAGAGATCGGATAAATTTCGTAGGCTCGGCGCAGGGTTTCGGGCCCGATTTCCGAAACCCCGACGAAACGAACTTTGCCGGCCGCAACCAGGTCTGCCATGGCGCCCAGGGAATCCTCCAGCGGCACATTGCGATCCATCCGATGCAAATAGAACAGATCGATACGCTCCACGCCAAGTCTAGCCAGGCTCGCGTCGCAGGACTGCCGAATGCTGTCCGGGCGGTTGTCTGCGGCCATCTGGCCTGAGTCGTTGCGGCCTAAGCCGCACTTGGTGGCCAGAAACACTTCATCGCGACGGCCAGCAATACAGCTGCCGACAAACCGTTCATTCTCGCCATCCTGGTAAACCGCTGCCGTATCGAGATGCGTGATACCCAGATCCAGAGCGCGCAGGACCGTCGCGCGAGCTTCACCGTCATCACGATCGCCGTACCAACCGACCAAGCCCATGCAGCCCAGGCCCAATGCGGCAACGTCTACGCCGGTGTTGCCCAATTGACGATATTCCAACTGCTGCGTCCTCCTGTGCTGACTGGCTAGAATAGCAAAGCAGCGCCGCTACGCGCGTTAATCGCCAGTAATCGGAGTATTTGCCATGCCCGCAATCGATCGCCTCTACATGATCCTTGGTGCCGTCTCACTGACCCTGGCTGCATTGCTTAGCGCCTACGGCTTCCACGGCCTGGCTGACGTGCTGAGCGAGGCCAAACAAGCCTCCTGGGCCTGGGCGGTGGAAATGCAGTACTACCACTCTCTGGGTCTCATCCTGGTGGGCTTGCTAAGCCTGCAGCTTGGTCCTAGCTGGCCGTTGCGCGCCGCCGGCGCACTGATGATTGCAGGCATTGTAATTTTCTCCGGGTTGATCTACGCCGAGTGCCTGGGAGCGCCGGAAAGCATCGGCGAGATCGTGCCGACAGGCGGCACCGCCTTCATGCTCGGCTGGCTGGCAGTAGCCCTGGGCGTCTGGCGGGCAAAGCGATGACCCAGCTTGCCGGGTACGGGCGCGATTGTTTTATGCTTGCGCAGCTCGCGCTCATGCCGGGCGCCGATATTGAGGAATTCCCCATGAGTTTGATCCGCACAGGTTTGCTTGCCTGCTTACTGGCCATACTGGCGGCTTGCGCCAGCGCTATTACAAAGACCGGGGCGGATCGGGTGCTGGTGGTCGGCGCTACCGGACAAACTGGCCGACTGCTGGTTGCCGATCTGCGCGCGGACGGTTTCCAGGTCAGTGCCTTTGTGCGCGATGCCGAGCGCGCGCGCAAAACACTGGGCGATGACGTCGAGCTGTTTGTCGGCGACGTAAAAGATCCGGCCAGTATTGCCAAGGCGATGCAAAACGCTGATGCCGTGGTGTCCGCCATCGGTGCGCGTGGCGCCAAGGGCCCGGACCGGCCGGAAATGATCGACTATCAAGGCGTGAAAAATCTGGCGGATGCAGCCGCGGCTGCGCAACTGAAGCACTTTGTACTACTCAGTTCCATGGGCGTAACCCACGAGGACAATCCACTCAACAAGTTGTTTGGCAACGTGCTGATCTGGAAAGGCAAGGGCGAGCAAGCGGTGCGCGACAGCGGTGTGCCCTACACCATTATCCGGCCCGCAGGTCTGGTCAATGAGACTGCAGGACAGGGCCGCATTACGATGGTGCAGGGAGATCCGCGTGGCCAGAAAGTGATCCCGCGTGCCGATGTAGCCACAGTCTGCCTGCAGGCGCTGCGCAATGCGGATACTGCCGCCGGCAAAACACTGGAAGTATTTCGCGTCGACGGCGAGGCCGTTGACGACTGGTCAGCTGCCTTTGCAGCACTCAGTTCGGACTGACAGCTTAAGGGTTGCGGAGCTGCGCACCACTCTCCGGAACCTGCGAGCCACCGGCGCCATCAGCAAAGCGTACCGGTACTGAAACGGTTTTCAGCCCGGCATTTCGCAGTACGACGAAGTGCAGGTGTGGACCGGAACTGAAGCCAGTGCTGCCAGCCGCAGCAATCGGCTGTCCGCGAGCCACTTGCTCACCCGGTCGCACGCGAATGGAATCCCAGCTCAGATGCGCGTAGACCGCGAAGCTGCCGTCCGAATGCAGGATACGCACCAGGTTGGCCCGCTGACCGAAACGCTGCATATCCAGGCCGCCACGAAAATTGCTGTAGGCCACCTCTACGACCAGTCCATCGCGAGCTGCAAATACACCTGCACCGGCAGGCATATCGATATCTATGGCGTGCTCACTATCCGGCGTGACATGGGTGATTGCCTGCGGATAGGCCTGGGTAATGCGATAACTGAGGGCCGGTGCGAAAGGCGGCCGATAAATATAGCTGTCATCGTGACGAGCCTGAGGATCGCCGGGCACATGACCGGAAGCGAACTCAAAGCCCCAGTCGCGCTCTGCTGCCAGCGGCGCCAGTCGCAGCACTTCCCGTTGCTCACCGGCAGCCAGAACAGCACGGGCACCATCATCAACGCCCATGGCACGCAGATTATTGGCAGACACCAACCAGGCAGCCACTTCAACGGGATAGACAGCATCGTTGCGGGCCAGAATACTTGCCCCTTCGCGGCTTTCTTGCCGCCAGATACGCACGGATTCTTTCGGCGCAGCACCCGTCTGCGTTTCAGCTAGTTCATAGTCCTGGCCCGACTGCGGCTGCCGGTCGGAGAAGACCCACTGCCCGCTCTCATCCTGGTAGCGATAGACTCCCGCATACACGGATCCTGCGACCAGCAGGCCGCAGCCAAGGCTGGCCGCGGCCAGCAGGCTAATCCACCGGCAGTCGCTGCCAGCGGCCATCGGCATAAACAATTTCATAAGCCGGCCAATAGGTCTTGTCCAGTTTCAGCGTAAGCACTTCGACGGTGTCGTTCCACAGCACCGTAGTCAGACGTAAAGAATCGCGATCTGCCCGGCTTTCCACCTGCTCAAGAAAACCATCCATATCCGGCGTCGGCTCACCGTCAACTTCAACAATCCGGCGACCGGCGAACAAACCAAAGCGCGATGCCGGTGAGCCATAAGCAAAGTACGACACATAAACGCCATAGGGTTCGACGCCGCGTTGGGCGGCCATGTCACGATACGGCGCCTGCAACAGCGCACCGGCCCACATCAACGCGCGGCGCACGCCTCTGCCATCAAGGATCACGGTCGGTAGATCTATTTCCAGCACTTCACCGTCGCGCAACAGGCGCATACGGACGGCTGTTTTCTGCACCGATGTCTCGACTTCGCGGAAACGGGTAACCGGCTGATCGTCAATGGCGAGCAGGATATCGCCCGGCTTCAGGGTAGCTGCGGCAGGCGTCCCGGCCACCGTGCGAACCACGGCCAGCGCCTGGCGCCGCTCCGGATCATGATCGGCCAGGGCACGAATCGCTTCAGCATCAAGACCAAATTTCCGCGCTGCAGACAAGGGCATCTGCCGCCATTCAACTTCCACAGATCGCAGCGGTTCGCCGCTGCGCACCAGATCTACCAATTCGGCAACAACGGCAGCAGGCACCCCCTTGTTCTCCTGGTTCAGCTCACCGCCGCCCTGGTAGGCAAAGCTGGACCACAGTGACACCACCCGGCCCTTACGATCGACGATCACACCATCTACATCGTTGGGACCATTCACCAGTGACAATGTCTCCAGATTTGTTTCGCGAAAACGCATGGTTCGTGACAGCGGAAACAAAACCGGTTCGATGGAGGCCACTTCAGTGGCCTGGTAAACCAGTTTATTGTCGCCGCGCAACCCCACAACCCACAGCACATCGCCCGGCCCGGGCAGTTCTTCGCGGAAACGCACTGCCCGTACGGGCGTATCGCCGAGCAGAGACGGGTCGTAGCTAAGCAGCGTGAGGTTGTGACTGGGGTGTACAAAGGCCACCCGCGCAGGAATTTCCAGTTCGCCGGCAAAAGTCAGGAAAACATCACCCATGGCTTCGGGGACGGTGTTGCGATCCACCACCACATAGCCTCGTTCGGCATCCACCACCACGCCGGTGCCGTAGTAGTGTCGCTCCGATACACCCGAAATGGTGTAGGGCATGTCAAAATTTACCAAAACCAGGGACGGCACTACAGCGCGCGCACGGGGATCCTTTTGTTCCACAAATCTTGCGCTGCCCGACACGGGTGGCGCAGCTTCCGGGCCGTCGGCCAGGGCGCGGCAGGGCCAAGTGCCGAGACCATCGTCGCGCTTGCAGCGTTCCAACGGGAACCAGCGCCGATCCATGCGCATCAAACGCAATTTACTCGCTGACGGTTCATCAAAACTGAAAAAGCGCACCGCCGCGCGCTCGCCATCGGGCAGTTCCGCGAGCACCGCTTCCAAATCGTCCAGATCAGCTACGGGCTGGTCATTCATTGCAACAATCACACTGCCACGCGGAATAGCTGCCGCTGACAATACGAAGCCCGGGTTGGCGACATACAGCCCGGATACCTCACGATTCAGGTGACGGGCCTGCTGATAGGACAGTTTGTGTACCACTGCATCGCCGAACTGTATAAATTCATCAGGCGTCAGTGCATGCAGGTCCATCACCTCAAGCTCGACAGCCTGGCTGCTGCCGAAGCGCTCCACGGAAAGCGTCACCGACGCACCGACGGCGTTGTCTAACACCTCGGCCAGGGGCACAAACTCGGTGACCATCTCATCACCTACACTGGTCAGGATGTCACCAACCTTGAGACGGCCATCGCCGACGCTGCCGGGGATAATCTGCGCGACCACCAGCATGCCCGTCTGTTCGGGAAAAGCGGCGCGCACAGCCGCCTCGGTTTCGCTGCGCAATCCAAGCCGTCGCAACTCGTCAAAGGCCTGCTGCACAAAGGTCACGCCCAGGCTGCCGCGGGTTACCGGCATCTGTTCCTGGAGTAATTTGAGGGTCCGCGCCACACGGTCCAGGGGCAGAAAAAAGCTCGACGCGGCCTGGGCGGCACCGCCGGCATTCAGCGCGATGACGCGGCCCTGGATATCAATGACCGGCGAGCCCGACGAACCACCCGAGGTACCCGAGGCTGCCTGTAAATAAAAAGTATTGAAGTCGTTGTAGTTGCCAGGCCCGTATTCCGGTGCCTGGCGTCGCAGGCGCGCGATGGTGCCGGACAGAATCGAGAGCTGCTCGCCGGCGTCATTGCCAACCACACGAATCTCCCGCCCCAGGCGCGCACCCTGCGGATAAAGGGGCAGTTCCGCCGGCTGGATATAGCGCAGTGCCGCCGGATCGTAGCGATAGAAACCAAAGTCGTGCACCGGATCGCGATACACCGGCTGCAGATCCACTTCTTCCTGGTTGAGGAACAAAGCCTCGGCGCGAACCGGGCCCGGCGTAACCACATGTCGATTGGTCAGGATCAGGCCGCGCTCTGCGTCAACCACAAACCCCGTCGCCTGACTGGTCTGGTTCCAGTCGGTATCGAAGGCGCGAGTGCTATCTACCTTGATGGAAACCACGCCGGAGGAAATGCGTTCCAGGGTATTGCGCCATTCCGCCCGTTCTCCTGACTGCGCCTGGGCGAATAAAGGCAGGCTCAGGCACAACAGCAAGATACCGCGCGCGCGGCTACAGGGTTTAGACATTCAGCGCATACCCAAATGATTGCTCGAAATCTTCGCCCAGGGATTCCAGGCCGAAGCAATGATTCTGCGTGCCACGATGCTCAATCTTCCTGGCGCCCATCAAGGAAGCCAGCCGGCCGATATCGGGCCATGACAATTCATGGCTAAGCCCGTACAACAGCCCGGCACGATAGGCGTCTCCGCAACCCGTCGGGTCCTGCAGCGCGTTGGCCTTAACGGCAGGAATCGCAATCTCCTGACCATCGGTAAACACCGTGGAACCCTCCCCACCCCGCGTCACCACCAGGGCGCGCACATGGCTGGCAATCTCCGTCAGCTCCCAGCCGGTGCGCTCGCGCAGCAGCTGCCCTTCATAGTCGTTTACCGCCACCCAGCTGGCCTGATCAATAAACTGACGTAAATCGTCACCGTCAAACATTGGCAGGCCCTGACCGGGATCGAACAGGAACGGAATTCCCGCCGCAGCAAACTGCGCGGCATGTTCAAGCATGGCCTGGCGGCCATCAGGAGACACAATGCCCAGCTTGATACCGGCGTCCGCGGGTACCTGGTTCACATGCGCATGATCCATGGCGCCAGGATGAAAAGCCGTGATCTGGTTATCGTCCAGGTCAGTGGTGATATAGGCCTGAGCGGTCAGGGTTTCACCAACCTCGGTTACGTAGCGTTGCTCAAGACCCTGCTGCTCTAACCAGCGACGATAGCTGTCGAAGTCCCGGCCTACGGTGGCCATGATCAGCGGCTCCTGACCCAGCATCTTAAGGTTGTAGGCAATGTTGCCGGCGCAGCCGCCGAATTCCTGGCGCACCTCGGGTACCAGAAACGCCACGTTCAGGATATGAATCTGGTCAGCCAGAATATGCTCCTGAAAGCGGCCTTCGAAGACCATGATGTTGTCGTAGGCGATGGAACCGCAAATTAGTACGGACATAGCAGGGTCTCCGGTGGAGGGGGTTGGGTTCAGGCGCTGGCGCGCCAGGCGACGTCAAGTTGTTTGGCGGCGCGCACATCATCCAGACGCCGCACAGGCAGGCTCACGGGCGCCTCCTTGACGGCTTGCGGCGCAGACCTGGCCTGATCGCGAATTTCGATCATGGCCTCGGCAAAGGCGTCCAGGTCATCTCGGGTTTCAGTCTCCGTGGGTTCAATCAGCAGGCACTCGGGCACCAGCAGCGGAAAGTAGGTGGTCGGCGCATGAAAACCCTTGTCGAGCAAAGCCTTGGCAACATCCATGGCGTTAACCCCGGTCTCGCGCGCCAGGTCTTTCATCGACACAATAAACTCGTGACTGGCACGTCGCTCCGGGTAAGCCAGGCGAAAGCCGGCATCAGCCAGGCGCCGCATCAGGTAGTTCGCATTCAGGGTGGCGTGATCAGCTACCCGGCGCATACCCTCGGCGCCGAGCAAACGCATGTAGACATAGGCACGCAGCAGAATGCCGGCGTTGCCCATAAAGGCCGATAAGCGGCCGATACTCTGGTCACGCTCCTGCTCATCAGTCCAGCGATAGGCGCCCCCGGACTCCACCACAATGGGGCCTGGCAGGAACGGCTCAAGACGTTCGCTGACCCCCACTGCACCCGCACCCGGACCACCACCCCCATGGGGCGTGGAAAAGGTTTTGTGCAAATTCATATGAATCGCATCAAAGCCCATATCGCCTGGCAGTGCGCGTCCGAGAATGGCGTTCAGGTTGGCGCCGTCGTAGTAGAGCAAGCCACCCGCAGCATGCACCAGTTCGGATATCTCGCTGATTCGTCGCTCGAATACGCCCAGGGTAGACGGATTGGTGAGCATGATGCCGGCCGTGCGCGGGCCGAGCACCGCGCGCAATGCGTCCATATCAACGTCACCATTAGACGCCGTGGGAATTTCCTTAACGATGCATCCGCACATGGTTGCAGTGGCCGGATTGGTGCCGTGAGCTGCGTCCGGCACAATAATCTCGTTCCGCTCATGGTCACCGCGTGCGCGATGGTAGGCCATGATCATTGCGACCCCGGCAAACTCGCCCTGGGCGCCGGCCATCGGCGTCAGCGAGACCGCATGCATGCCAGTTACCGCACGCAGCATGTCCTGCAATTCAAACATGCTGCGCAGGAACCCCTGTCCACGGGCAGCTGGCGCGAGGGGATGCCGACCGGCAAAGCCCGGCAGCATGGCCAGCCGATTACAAATCTTCGGGTTGTATTTCATCGTGCACGAACCGAGCGGATAAAAGTGCGTGTCGATGGAGAAATTACGCTGCGACAAGCGCGTGTAATGCCGCACAACCTGTAATTCCGAGACTTCCGGCAATGCCGGTGGCGTCTTACGCAGTTGCGCCGCCGGCAGATCCAGCGAGCCGCTGACGGCCGGGGCATGCGAAGGCGCGCGCCGCCCCGGGCGCGACAATTCGAAAATTAAAGCTTCGGTAGTCATAACAAAACCTCAGGCGGCACGGCTGCTACGCAGCGCATTGGCTAACGCAGCCGTATAGGCAGCAATTTCCTGCTCGCTGCGCATTTCCGTGGCACAGACCAGCAGGCTTTGACCCAGTTCAGGGAAATCCCGGCTCAGGTCATAACCGCCCAGGAAACCCTGCTCGACCAGGCTCTGCAGGATCGGCGCCAGTGGCCGTTCAAACTGCAGTACCGCCTCATGAAAAAATTCCGGAAACAGCAACTGCACCCCATCAAGCCGGCTCAGGCCGTCGGCCAGCTGACGCGTATTGCTATGGCAGGCGATGGCCGTACGGCGCAGACCCTCGGCACCGAGCAGCGTCAGGTGAATGGTTGCAGCGGTGACCATCAGACCCTGGTTGGTGCAGATATTGGAAGTCGCCTTGCTGCGCCGGATATGTTGCTCACGCGCCTGCAAGGTCAGGGTAAAGCCTGGCTCGCCGTTCAAGATCGACGGTGCGTCCAACTATCCGGCCGGGCATTTGCCTCACCAGGCTCTGACGACAAACCATATAACCAAAATATGGCCCGCCGGAGGACATCGGTATACCCAGCGGCTGACCTTCACCACAGGCAATATCGGCCCCCGTCTCACCCCACTCGCCCGGGCGGCTTTAGCACGGCCAGGCTGAGCGGATTGCACACAGCAATCACCAGCATGTCCTGTTGCCTGGCCCAGTCAGTGAGCGCATCGGCATCTTCCAGGGTGCCGAAGAAATGTGGGCTGTTGCAGGGCCAGCGCGGCAAATGTCCTCGGTCTCGAAGTCAGCCAGCTGTCGCCAGCGTCAACGCCGGCCGTCACGCTGCGGCAACTCCACCAGCTCGATATCCTGGCCCGATAGCAAAGCCTCGGCCACGCGCCGATAGGCCGGACTCATGCCGCGACTGACCAGTATTCGCCGCGAGCGCTGTTTGCGGTTGGCGCGCACGGCCATCAGACAGGCCTCGGCGAAAGCCGTGGCGCCGTCGTACAGCGAAGCATTGGAAATATCCATGCCGCTGAGCGACGCCATCATCGACTGATATTCATAGATCAGCTGCAGGGTGCCCTGGCTGGCTTCGGCCTGGTACGGGGTATAGGCACTGTAGAACTCGCCGCGGCTGGCGATATCCCAAACGGCAGCGGGAATATAGTGATCGTAAGCACCGGCGCCGATGAAACAGTCAGGCCGGAATCCTCGGCGGCACGTTGCTGCATCAGGACGGCCACTTCTGCCTCACTCAGCCCGGCGGGCACGCCGGCCAGCGCGTCAATGCGCAGGCTGGCAGGAATTTCGTCGAATAAATCATCAATGCTGCCAACGCCGATGCTGGCCAGCATCTCAGCGCGCTCCTGGTCCGTATGGGGGATATAAGGCATGGCTGGGAGCTCCCGTTCAGTCTGTCTCGGCCGCAACAAAATGCTGATACGCCTCGGCGTCCATCATTTCGTCAATTTCCGTCGCATTCTCCGGGCGAATCTTCACCAGCCAGCCGTCGTCGTAGGGACTGCTATTAACGCGCTCGGGCTCTGCATCGAGTTCGGCATTCACTTCGGCAACTTCTCCGCTGATCGGCGCATAAACATCGGACGCGGCCTTGACCGATTCAACCACCGCACAGGCATCACCCGGGGTCAGGGTCTGCTCGCTCTCCGGCAACTCGACGTAGACCAGTTCACCCAGCGCCTGCTGGGCATGGTCGGTGATACCAATGGTCACCAGTCCATCATCATCCAGTCGAACCCATTCATGATCACGGGTGTATTTAAGATTGGAGGGAATTTCACTCATGGATTGCTCCGCCGCATGCGGCAATTGTTTTAGAGATCGGTCAGCACCTGACCATTACGAACGAAACGCGGTTTAACGACCCGCGCGCGCCGACGGGCCGTGCGAATTTCTACTTCAACTTCTGTACCGCTGTCGACCGGGATCCGGGCCATTGCGATAGAGCGCTCCAGGGTGGGCGAAAACCCGCCACTGGTCACCAGGCCGTCTCCGGCCGACGTCAGTACGCGCTGGCCAGCACGAATAATACCGCGGTCTTCCAGCAACAGACCGACGCTGCGCAGCTTAATTCCTGCTGCGCGTTCGCTGACCAGGGCTGAACGGCCATTAAAGCCGCGCTCATCAGGCTCCCAGGCTACGGTCCAGCCGAGGCCGGAAACCAGCGGGCTGTGCTGCTCATCCAGGTCCTGTCCATAAAGCGGCAGACCTGCTTCCAGCCGCAGGGTATCGCGGGCACCCAGCCCGCAGGCCATGGCGCCGGAATCGATCAGCGCATCCCAAAAAACGCCGCCCGCTACGCTGTCGTCGAAAACCAGTTCGTAGCCGTCTTCCCCCGTGTAGCCGGTACGCGCCACAAAGACGCCGTCGGCTTCTACCGCCTCAAAAGACTTCAGCTGGCTGGCGGCGGCCGGCAAAGAACCCGGCAACAGCGGGTCGGCCAGCGCGCGTGCCTGTGGGCCCTGAACCGCCAGCATCACCGCGTCGCGACGTTCTGCAAGTATCACATCCTGGCCCGTGCACTGAGCATGCATCCAGGCAAGATCCTTATCGCGCGTGGCCGCGTTTACAACCACGCGAAAAGCATCGCCACTGCGCCGATACGTAATCAGGTCATCGATCACGCCACCCTGATCATTCAACATGCAGCTATACAGGCCCTGACCGGCTTCAGCACGCCGCGCTATATCATTGGCCAGCAGGTGCCGCAGCCAGTTTTCTGCGTCGCTGCCGCTGACATCGACAACAGTCATATGCGACACATCGAAAACGCCGGCACGCCGGCGCACGGCATGATGCTCGTCCAGCTGGGATCCATAGTGCAACGGCATATCCCAGCCGCCGAAATCCACCATTCGGGCACCCGCCTGACGATGACGGGCGTTAAGGGCAGTAATTTGTGGCATTCGCGAGTCTCCGACAGCAGCAAAGCAGGCGACTGCCTGCTGCCCCTCTGTCCTGAGACCTGAGAGATTGGGAGACGACAGAACGCCGTTTCCGCACCCCTTCGGTGGACCCTTAAGGGTCGCTCTCCAGAGCCAATCCGGGTCTGCGGTCCATTTGCCTGAGCGTTTCCGGGCGAGTTGCGCCTTCGGCGGCCGCCTTATGGCGACTCTCTCCCGCGGACCCGTAAGATTGAACGCGGATTTTAGCCCATCAACCCTGAAGCGGGGAAATCAAATTTTGCTGCGGAAAACCTGGCGCGAAAAAGCGACCCGGGCATCAGGATCACGCGGCGTTAATTCCTCATTAATACGCGCGAAGCGGTGCCGCAGACCCACCTGGTTAGCAATCTGGATCGCCAGCCCGGGTCGGGCATTCAACTCAAGGATCAGCGGGCCGAGGGATTCATCGAGCACCAGATCCACGCCCATATACCCAAGCCCGGTTAACTCATAACAGCGCGCAGCCAGATTCAGCAGCAGCTCCCATTGCGGCACCTGCAAGCCGGTGACCAATTCACCCGTATCGGGATGCTCATCGACGGAATGATCGTGCATTACGCCGTATTGAGTCAGCCCGGTATCCAGCGCCACACCGGTGCCTATGGCACCGAGGTGCAAATTGGCTTTGCCATCGGAGGCGCGCGTAGGCAATCGCAACATGGCAATCACCGGATAGCCGCGAAAAACCAGTACGCGCACATCGGGTACGCCACGATAAGACACCGCAGAGAACACCGGATCGGCTTGCACGCAATACTCGATCATGGCCCGGTCACGAATTCCACCCAGGCTATAGCGCCCACTGATGATGTTGGTGACGTGATAACTGAGAGCCGATTCGCTGATAAATTCTCCGTTACCCAGACGGTAGACACCCTGCCGCCGGGCACTCTTGCCGCGCACAATGAGAATGCCGTCACCGCCTGAGCCCTGAGCCGGTTTGATGACAAATTCATCGCGACCCGCAACTATTTCCGGCAGCTCACGGGTATCTCGAGGCGTCGCAATGACGCCGTAAAGATCCGGCACTGCGATTCCGGCGGCTAGCGCCAGTTTCTTGGTCTGCAGCTTGTCATCCACCAGCGGATACAGGCGCCTGGGGTTATAGCGCTGAATCAGGTCACAGTTGCGCTCGTTCATGCCAAGCACGCCCTGGCGGCGCAAGCGCAACGCGGTGCCAAACATCAGTTAGCGTTCCCAGAGCCGGTGAAATCGCGAAAACGAAAAAGCTCAGAAAGCCGATAACCCGTATAGCGACCGATCATCAAAGTTAGCGCTAGTACAATCAGCAAGGACTCGGGGAATACGAACACCAGGTGTTTGGCAATTTCCAGATCCATTACCGTGAATGCCACGGTAGCCACCAGCAGGGAACCCAGGCCCTGCTGGAGAGCTTCGCTGCCACCCCGCTCTTCCCAGACAGTGGACATGCGCTCTATCGTCATCGCGAGAATTACCATGGGGAACAGGGCCACCGACAAACCGCTGTCCAGGCCGAGCCGATTACTGATCACGCTGACCACCAGCATCAACAAAACCACGATGATCAGCACAGCACTCAGGCGCGGTACGGCCAGCAGGCGCAGACGCTCGAGATAGAAACGAAAGCCCAGGCCGAGAGCGACCAGGGTAGAAAACAACGCAATACCCCATAACAACCGAGTTTCCCGGAACGCCAGGGCTATCAGCACCGGCATGAAGGTACCGAAAGTTTGCACGCCGACGATATTGCGCAGCAGCGCAACACAAAACGCGCCCAGCGGCACCAGCAGCAGCACGGCATAAACCGCCTGGGTTTGAATCGGCAGCGAGAACAAGGACAAATTGGCTAACTGGCCATCGCGCTCCCGTGAGCGTTGCTGCGCCAGGCTAACGGGATCAGCCAGACTTTCCGTGACAGACAGGCGCAACTCCAGGTCACTGCCACCATCCAGCGTCGCCACGTCGTCGCTGCCGCTGTACCAGAGCAGAAAGTTGTCCGGTAACCCCTGCTCGCCACTGACGGGATCAAAATAAATCCAGCGGGTGCCATCGTGAACCATTAACCAGGGCACCAGTTGAGCCCGGCGCATCTGATCCTGTAACAGCATGCCGCGAATCAGGCGCGAAGGTATTAACGCTGCCGCCAGCAAGGTGGTGGCGGTTTCCGCGATATCCAGGGAATCCGGTGCCGGGCCGAGCAACAAATCGACATTCTCGTCACTGTCACTGCCGCTGCCCAGCCGCCCAAGCAGTTCCTGTGCAAAGCTGGCCGGATCCGCCGACTTGCGGCCAACTTCTTCCACCAGCATGGCGGCTGCGGTCGCAAACGGTTCGGCGAGAATCGGCGAACTCGGGAACGGCGGCGTGGTGTCGTCCTCAATACGACCGGGATCTTTGTAGAGCACAGCGCGGTAATAGAGTTTTTGCGGCCCACGCGCCCGGCGCCGGGCCCACTGCACTTCCCGTCCGCCATCAACGTAGCGCGGCCGTGCACCAAAGCCGCGCGAGACAAAGTTCTCGTCGAGGATCGCGAACCCCGGCGTCAGTCCGGGAATATAGGCAGACAGCTTGATCGGCCCCGGCCCGGCCTCGAAGCTCAAAGTCGCTTCTACGGTCCAGACGGTAGCGCTGGCGTTTGGCAGCAACGGAAAACCCAGCACCCGCCACTTATAGATCATCAGCGATCCGCCGGCAGCAATCAGCAATATAGCCAGCAATAAAACCTGCGTTTGCCGTCCCTGCATGATCAGTTCTGCAGCCAGCTCAAGCGGCTGGCGCGCTGGCCTAGCGCATGCTCGGCCAACTCGCGCTTGAGCAGCGACAAACGCTGCACGACACCCAGGCCACGAGCAGCAAGCGTCGCGGTTCCCGGCGCACCACTGCTAAACAGGCTATTTAATAGATCCATACTGCCAAGCGTAGCGACATTGTCGCCCTTGCGCCGCCTTTGATAGCGACCGAGAGGCCGCAGATCGCCCGGATCAGACCCGGGCTGGCGCAGGTGAGAAACCAGTTCGTCGGCCAGGACCGCGGCGTCCAGCATGCCCAGGTTGACGCCCTGCCCTGCCAATGGGTGGATCTGGTGAGCCGCGTCGCCCAGCAGGGCACAGCGTTCCTGCACATAGCGTTGCGCATGCGCGGCCGCCAGGGGAAAAGCACGCGCAGGCTCGCTAACCGTGATCTCGCCGAGTTCCCGCTGGCTGGCGACGGTCAGTTGCTGGCCAAGCGCTTGTGCATCTAAAGCCAATAGCGCTTCCGCCTGGGCATCAGGGCAAGACCAGACAATGGAGCTGCGGCCGTCGGCCAGGGGCAGAAACGCCAATGGACCATCGGGGAGAAAGCGTTGCCAGGCGGTTTGCGCATGCGGCTTCTCCGTCTGAACGTGAGTAACCAGACCGCGCTGACCGTACGCGCGCCAGCTATTCTCGATAGCCAGGGATTCGCGCACCCAGGAAGATGCGCCATCGGCGCCTACCAGCAGGCGCGTCTGCAACACGCGGTCGTCGTCCAGAGACAAGTCAACGGCATCAGAACCAATGGCCAGTGCAGCTGGAACTGCGTGGGTAATCATCTGCACACCGGCCGCCGCGGCAGATTGCCACAAAGCATGACGCAACAAATCATTCTCAACGATGTGGCCCAGTTCACTCAGGCCCTGTTCGGCCGCATCAAAAATCAGCCGCTCCGCTGCACCGGCCTGCGCATCGCGCCACACCACCATGCGCTGGTAAGGACTCAAACGGTGTGCCTGCAGCTGCGCCCAGACGTCGCAATATTCGAGTATCTGACGGGAAGCCGGCGACAGCGCCGAAACCCGCAAGCCGATGCGCTCGGTCGGGGGCGCAGGCGACTGACGATCGAGCACGGCAATGCGCAAAGCCGCCGTCGGACTCAGCGCAGTAACCAGCCTGGCGAACAGCAGGCCAACGAGACCACCGCCGACCACCACAATGTCCCACTGGCCGCGTTCGCTCACAGGCGCAGGCCTCGCGCCAGGCGGGTCAGCCGGCCACCCAGTCCCATGGTGTGTCGGGCCAGGCCTCGCTTGGCGCCCGGGAGCAAATCAAATAGCGCCAGGCTCAGACCACGTGCGCTGCCAGCGCCGATTTGCTGTAAATCAAACAGGCGCACCAGGCCGTCAGTAAAAGCGACAACCTTGCGCTGGTCGCTACGCCGCCAGGCCGCGTAGTCAGACAGCAACTGCGCGTCACCGGGGTCTGCAGCGCCGCCGCGAAGCGCATCAGCCAGGCATTCGGCCAGCGTGGCAACGTCGCGCAAGCCGAGGTTATAGCCCTGCCCGGCTACCGGGTGCAGACCATGTGCCGCATTGCCGATGATCGCCGCGCGCGGCGCGGTCATCTGTTCACTGGTGGTCAGTGCCAGTGGGTAGGCGCTGCGTTGACCGACACGCAGAATCCGTCCCAGTCGAAAGCCAAAAGTATCTTGCAACAAGCCGACAAATTCCGTGTCGGTCATAGCCAGGACCGATTCCACGTGCCGGCTACGACGACTCAACACGAACACATAGCGGTCATCATTGGCCGGCAATACGGCCATGGGTCCGTCAGCAGTAAAACGCTCGAAGGCAGTGACACGATCACCCGGCTCACTAACTTTCAGGGTGCCGATTATGGCGCTCTGGTTATAGGGTCGCTGCTGGCAGGCCACGCCCAGGGCCTCGCGCAGGCGTGAACGAGCGCCATCGGCAACCACCAGCAGACGCGCCTGGATCGTCTGTTCGCCGTCACCCATACGCAGGTCCAGCTCGCTGGACTCTGCGCCGGGCCGTGCCGCAAGAATTTCTCCCGGACTGATCAGCTGAATATTGTCGGCGGCTGACAGTCGATCCCACAAAACCTGGCCCAGACGCCGGTTTTCCAGCACATAGCCCAGGCTGTCCACACCCTGTTCAGCGGCGTCGATTAACGCGCTGCCAAAACGGCCTTGCTCCGAAATATGTATCCGTCGAATCGGTGCCGCAGACTCGGCAACCTCGGCCCATACGCCAAGGCTGCCAAGAATACGCTGACTGCTGCGCGACAAAGCCGTGGTGCGCAAGTCGAAACTTGGCTGCTCAGCGCTGGAGAACGGAAAGGGTTCAACCACGGCCACGCTTAGCGGCAATTCCGCCAGGGCGCAGGCCAGGCTTGCGCCGACCATGCCGCCACCGGCAATAACCACATCGTAAGCGCGTGTGCTCACAGGCCGTTCACGCGGCGATGTCACTACCGACACAGGCTTCAATCTCATCGGCCGTACGCGGTAGTCCCGGGGTCAGCAATTCGTGGCCATCGCGGGTAACCAGCACGTCATCCTCAATACGCACGCCGATTCCCCGCCAACTTTTCGGCGCAAAGCGACTGCCCGGCGGAATATAAATGCCTGGCTCCACCGTCAGCGCCATCCCGGGCTCCAGTAACCGCCATTGCTCAGCGATTTTGTAGTCGCCCACATCGTGCACGTCCATACCCAGCCAGTGGCCGGTTCGATGCATGAAAAACGGCCGGTAGGCCTGTTCTTTGATAAGCGTATTCAGATTGCCCTTGAGCAAGCCTTCGCTGCGCAGGCCACGCACGATGGCCCGACGCGCCGCTTCGTGCGGCGCGTTCCAGTGATTACCGGGCTGTACCGCTGCCAGCGCCGCATCCTGGGCCTCCAGGACTATTTCGTAAATGGCGCGCTGCTGCGGGGTAAACCGGCCATTCACCGGGAACGTTCGGGTGATATCCGAGGCGTAGTAGTCGAACTCGCAGCCGGCATCGATCAGCAGCAGGTCACCATCCTCAAGCTGGCGGTTATTCGCATGGTAGTGCAGGACACAGCTATTTGGCCCCGAACCCACGATGGGCAGGTAAGCCAGACGCGCACCATGCTCGCGAAATTCATGCGCAAACTCAGCTTCAATCTGATACTCGAACAGACCGGGACGACAACGCGCCATGGCGCGTTTGTGCGCCGCCACAGAAATTTTGGCGGCGCGGCGCATGGCAGTGATCTCAGCGCGACTTTTGAACAGACGCAGGTCATGCAGCGTGTGGTCAAGCGCAATGAACTCGTCCGGTGTATGCGTACCCCCGCCGCGCTCACGCAGCGCTGCGACCCAGCTGATCAGATGCTGATCGAAATCTGCGTCCATGCCAATGTTGTAGTAGACGCGCTCGCACTGTTCGATGATGCCGGGAAGAATCTCGTCAATGTCGGCGATCGGGTAAGCATCGTCGGCGCCGTAGTGCGCAACTGCGCCCTCGGGTCCTGCACGGGCTCCGTCCCAGGCTTCCCGCTCGGGATCGCGCTCGCGACAAAACAGCAGGAACTCGCCATTCGGACGGCCTGGCGCGAGCACCAGAACGGCCTCTGGTTCAGCGAAACCCGTCAGATAGTAGAAGTCGCTCTCCTGCCGAAACAAATATTGCACATCGCGATTGCGTATTTTGGCCGTCGCCGATGGCAGCACGGCCACAGCACCCTTGCCGAGCATGCGCATGAGCTGACGGCGGCGACGTTGAAACTCTTTCGGGCTCATAAGCTGTCAGTGTGTCTTTTCGGGGCGGGGCTTATCGCGGAACGGCTGCAGCTCCTCGAAGACCAGCTGGGCGCTGACCCTGACGAACTCGACCAGCTCAGCGTAGGCGGCTTCAGCCTCTTCTTCATTATCGTCCGATTCGAAACCTGCACGCGTAATTTCGCTGAAATCTTTCACGATCTCGCCGGTGCTGCCTTCAGTCAGCATGCTTTCATCCCCGGCGCTGCCGCCAAGGCCATGCAGAAACCCCTGGCACCAGTGCGCCAATCCTTCAGCGCGCAGGCCAAGTTCTGCATCATCGTCGGGCAGCGCCAGCTGCAAACTCATGTCGCCATCATCCAGAGCCGCCAGGCTGCGACCGGCGATGGCTATCAGCGGCTCCTCGGCAAGCTTGACCGTGCTGGCCGGCGCATCCGCCCCGGCCAGTGCCTGCATCACCCAGGCCTGACCTGCTTCCATACCCATTACACAGGCCAGACCGCAGAGTTGACCATGCAGCTCGCCGGGATCGCCCATCGCGCCCGCTAAATCCAGCGCTTCTGATAATTGCTCAAAATTCACATCGCTCATGTGGAAATCCAGTACAGCAAAGGTTTTTGCGCCGCCGGAGGCGGAAGCGGCGTATCCTAGCACCCACCCGCCAGGGCGGATATTTGACCGCAAGCGCCAGCAGAACCTATATTTTCACTATGTCAGATTCATTAGAAAAGACCTTCGGCAAGGAATTACAGCGCCTGGAGCGCCGTCTCGACGAGTTGGTAGTCATTACCGGCCAGCTCAAGGAAGAGAATCGCTCGCTCAAACAGCGTCAGGACAACCTGATTGCTGAACGTGCAACCTTGCTTCAGAAGAACGAACAGGTCCGCGCCCGCGTGGAAGCCATGATCGGCCGACTTAAGGCCATGGAGCAGAGTTCATGACCGAGATGTACGCCCACGTGAGCGTGAAAATCCTGGAAAAGGAATACCAGATTTCCTGCCCGGCAAACGAGCGCAAGTCTCTGATTGATTCTGCCGAGATGCTGAACGCCAAAATGCGCGAAATACGCGACAGCGGCAAAGTCGTGGGACTGGATCGAATAGCCGTAATGGCTGCGCTGAATATGGCCAGCGAACTGATCGGCGCGCGGAATACCGAGGACGCGCTGGAAACCGACGCCAAAGGCAAGATCATCGAAATGCGCGAGCGTGTGGAGACGATGCTGCAAAAGGGTCGCCAGCTCGAACTCTAAGCCGCTTCCCCGGCATCCCAATCCGGTACGCCGTCGCTCCCGACGGCTTCGCCACAGGCTATAATTACCGCGGGTGCCTCCTGCGGTGTTCGAGACTGGCCCGGTAGTCTTTCGACCCTAAATCACCATCTAGGGGTCGCTGACTGTGGCGGTATTGTGCAGAACCGTCTAAGTGCGGATAGCCTGCGCTGTCACGTCTGACCCCACCTACCGCTCTGGTTCGAGAGCGACGGCTAATTACGGCACAGGCGGGAGGCACCTTTTTTTCGGGATTCGGCATGACGCCAGAACAAATCCGCCGACTGATGATCCGGCAACGCCGGGACGTCTCCCAAGCCCTGCTCCGCGATACCAGCACAGCGATTGCACACAGCCTTTGGCAGCTGCCAGTGCTGCGCAGAGCTCGGCGAATCGCGGCATATCAGGCCTTTGGCGGCGAAATCGATTGCGCCCCGTTGATAGAGCAGGCCAGGGCCGCGGGGCGCGAATTATTCCTGCCTACCCTGCATCGGGGCGCGCTGCGCTTCGCCCCGTTCACGCCCGACGGCAGCTTAACCAGGAACCGTTTCGGTATTGAGGAGCCCGCTATTGCGCTCGCTCATCAGCATGCCGGCTTATCGCTCGATGTTGTACTAACGCCACTGGTAGCCTTTGATTTAAGCGGTAACCGGCTTGGCATGGGCGGTGGCTACTACGATCGAAGCTTTGCGTTTCGCCGCCAACAGCAGGCCTGGCGAAGACCTTTATTGATCGGCCTGGCACATGAGTTTCAACTAATCGAAACTTTGCACGCCGAAGCCTGGGACGTACCACTGGATATCGCGGTTACAGAAACGCGGGTCTACACCTTCTAGTTTTTCTTCAACACTTCTCGCAAGACAGTATTTTTTGCTCGCAAACCCCTGTACGGGGTGAATAAACTGATAACAGCGTCACCCTGTATTTGCTGGTATTTTGGTTTCGTTTATATATACTCGGCCCGGTTATCCCCGACACGGAGACTGAGAATGGCAAGTAGAAAAAAGACTACACGCAAGAAGGCTACCAAAAAGAAGGTAGCTAAACGGAAGGTCGCTAAGCGTCCGGCGAAGAGAAAAGTCGCCAAGCGCAAGACCAAGAAAAAGGTCGCAAAGCGTAAGACCAAGAAAAAAGTAACCAAGCGTAAGGCGAAAAAGAAAGTCGCCAAGCGTAAGGCAAAAAAGAAAGTCGCAAAGCGTAAGGCTAAGAAGAAAGTAGCCAAGCGTAAGACCAAGAAAAAAGTAGCTAAGCGTAAGGCGAAAAAGAAAGTCGCCAAGCGTAAAGCGAAAAAGAAAGTAGCTAAGCGTAAGGCGAAAAAGAAAGTCACCAAGCGCAAAGCGAAAAAGAAAGTAGCTAAGCGTAAGGCGAAAAAGAAAGTCGCCAAGCGCAAGACGAAGAAAAAGGCGTCGCGCAAGAAAGCCTCTAAGAGGCGCTAGCGCTGGCCTCCAGGCCCTTTAAAGGTCTGGACTACGGAAACGTGCCCGCTTCGGCGGGCACGTTTTTTTTCGCCTGCAGATAGCCTCACCCGGCTATAATCGCCGCCGAGCGAAGCCCTCGGGGGGAGGGGAATGAGCCAAGCAGACAAAAAGCGCCGGGCCGCCGATAAGGCCCTGGAATTCATCCAGCCAGGCACCGTTCTGGGCGTGGGAACCGGATCGACGGTGAACCGCTTGATCGATGCCCTGCCGGATATAGCGAATCGCATCGCCGCGGTTGTGGCCAGCTCAAGGGCCACGGAAGCAAGACTGAGAGCCAGGGGTTTTGAGGTCTCGGAGCTGGATGAGACCGGCGACCTCGATCTTTATATTGACGGCGCCGATGAAGCCAATAAGCACTTCCATCTGATCAAGGGGGGCGGTGGCGCTCTGACGCGCGAAAAAATTCTCGCCGCGGCCGCGCGGAAATTCGTCTGCATTATCGACGATTCGAAATGGGTAGCCACGCTGGGCGCGTTTCCCCTGCCCATTGAGGTAATCCCCATGGCTGCCAGTTTTGCCGCGCGCCAATTCGTCCGCGCGCGGGGTCGTCCGGTGCTCCGCGAAGACTATCTGACTGACAATGGCAATTGCATTATCGATGTCCATGATCTGCGCATTACCAACCCGCTGGAACTCGAACAACGCTTCAACCAGATCCCGGGCGTGGTCACCGTGGGCATATTTGCCCAGCGACCTGCCGATGTAATCCTGATGGCCGGGGATACCGAGGTACGTGAGATGAGCAGAATCTAGGCGCAAGCTTGCGCGTGGATCCCGGCCGGGGATCCACGCGTATCCGCCGAAACAGGTACTTTCCAGCCACTTAAACAAAAATGCCCGCTTATCGCGGGCATTTTTGTTTAAGTGGCTGGGGGACCAGGATTCGAACCTGGGTTGGCGGAGTCAGAGTCCGCAGTCCTACCGCTAGACGATCCCCCAATTGAGGGCGTGATCATAACCCCGGCCTGGCCGGGGTTACGCCGTGATCGAGCTCTAGCGTTTGGAGTACTGGGTGGCGCGACGTGCTTTCGCAAACCAACCTTTTTACGCTCCACTTCGCGAGCGTCGCGGGTAACGTAGCCGGCCTGGCGCAGAGCCGGACGCAGGCTCTCGTCATACTCCATCAGGGCACGCGTAAGACCATGGCGAATAGCGCCGGCCTGGCCCGTGGTACCACCGCCCCTGACATTGACGGTGACATCGAAATTTTCCTGCATTGCGACCAGTTCCAGCGGCTGCCGCACGATCATGCGCGCAGTCTTGCGGCCGAAGAACTTGTCCAGCTCAACGGAATTTACAGTGATCTTGCCGCTGCCAGGTCGCAGATAGACTCGGGCCGTGGCTGTTTTACGACGGCCAGTGCCGTTATTTGCCGCTGTGCTCATGCATTCCTCACTCAGATTTCCAGGGGCTGGGGCTGCTGCGCCGTGTGCTGATGTTCTGCGTCGGGATAAACCCGCAACTTCTTCAGCATGGCGGTGCCGAGTTTATTCTTCGGCAACATGCCCTTGACGGCGTTGGTGATAACCCACTCTGGGGACTTGGCCAGCATCGTCTCAAGATTGGCAGACTTCAGGTTGCCGATGTATCCCGTGTGATGGTGATACATCTTGTCTTTGAGCTTGTTGCCCGTGACACGAATCTGGGCCGCATTGACCACGACGATGTAGTCGCCGGTATCCACGTGCGGCGTGAACTCGGGCTTGTGCTTGCCGCGCAGGCGGCTGGCCAGTTCAGTAGCCAGACGACCCAGGGTCTTGCCGCTGGCGTCCACGACGTACCAGTCACGCTTTACGTCCTGCGGCTTGGCAGAAAAAGTGCTCATGCTATCCATACCAGTTAAAAACCGCGGGATGGCCCGCGGTCGAAGGGGCGGCAATATTACTGGCGCGCCCGCGGTTTTTCAATCAAATCCGCGTCTTGGCTACTTGCCGAAGGCATAGTCCAGGTTGATCGCGGTCCAGGTGTCCGTCTTCTCGGTCCCCGGCAGCACGTCGCTGTTGTTTCGGACCGTGTAGGACAGGGACAGACCCAGAGGGCCGGCTATGCTGGTTTTCAGCGCCGTCACCGACTCCAGGAAGGTGTTGGCCGAGGAAATATTGACCGCAAGCGTCTGGGAGAAAGCCGCGTTTTCGGAAATGTTCCAGGTATAGTCACCCGACAGCCGGGTGACGAACTCTTCGTCCGTGGTGCCGTCCTGAGCTTCATTCTGCGTTGCACCGACGCCGATCTCGCCTTTGAGCAGGTGCTTTTCGCTGACGATAAATCGGCGACCGAGACCGGCGATCTGGAAAGCCTGCTCCCTGAATGCACCGAACAGATCCTTGTTCCAGTCGAGCAGCCCGAATCCGTAGGTGCGATCGGTAATGTCATAATTCAAGGTATAGGCAAGTTTGTAGGCCTCAGCCGTCGAGACGTTATTCTGGCTCTGGCCAAGCGCCCGTCCAAACAGCTCATGGTGCCACTTGTCCTGGTCATAATTAAGCTGGCCCTCTGCGTTGGACGAGCGTGACTCGGCGTTACCCGTGACGTTCAGAAAGCCGATACCCAGGCTGCCTGACCAGGGCCCCTTGGGCTTGTTTGCCGATGTTCCTTGAGCCCAGGCCTGGGACAGGCAGACAAAAAACAGACTGATGACCAGAAAAATATTGCGTTGCATGATAATGAGCTCCGGGAGGCGCTTAAAATGGTTGTTGTTGGCCTGAACTCAGGCCAGGCTTTTTTCTACGGGTCCGACGGAACGCGGAATCATACGGATAATGCGTGGAAAATCCATGCGCGTTTTGGCCGCACAAAGGCGAGGAAAAGGATGAGATCTCTAGTCGACAAAGTCATCAGCGAGCTGGATGCAGCGCTGCGCGTGGTTGGCGCACCGGCCCAGCCAGCCCCTGTTGCCCCCGAATCGTCGGACGAGGCCCTGACAGCGCGTGAGCGCAATGAGTCTGCCGCACTGATGCGGGTCAACCATGCCGGAGAAATCGCCGCCCAGGCCCTGTATCGCGGCCAGGCAAGCGTTTGCCGCGAACCAGCCCTGCGAAAGTCCCTCCTGACCGCGGCTGAAGAAGAGCATCAACACCTGGTCTGGTGCGAAACACGCGTAAAACAGCTGGGCGGCCACACCAGCCGACTGGCTGCTGTTTGGTATGCCGGAGCTTTCAGCCTGGGCAGCCTGGCCGGGCTGGCCGGCGACCGGATCAGCCTGGGCTTCCTGGCCGAAACCGAACGCCAGGTGGCAAACCACCTGGCCGGTCATCTGCAGCGTCTTCCGGAAGCCGACCAGAGCAGCCGCGAAATCGTTGCACGGATGCAGACTGAGGAAATCGCCCATGGTGAATCCGCCACGGCGCAGGGTGCAGCCGAGCTACCGCAACCTGTCACGCAACTGATGGCTGCGGCCGCCAAGGTAATGACCACGCTTGCGCAGCGCATCTAGTCGCCGCACAGGCGCGCAAGGGCCTGACCCGCAAGCAGACCGTCGATTTAGAGACTTACGTCACAAAACCGGCACAACGCGTTGAATGTTATGTTGAACAGGGTTTAAATCAGCCCTCGGTTTTTGGGGAGTACCTGACATGGCTAACAACGCCAAAGCGCTTAGCGACATACCTGCTATCAATCGATTTTTAACCTATTGCCGCGTGCGCACAGCGCCTGCAAAGACTGTGATGATTCACGCCGGCGACACGCCAGACAGCCTTTACTACATCACCGAAGGTTCCGTCGAAGTCATGATTGAGGACGAAGACGGTAACGAAATGGTGTTGGCTTACCTCAACAAGGGCCAGTTTTTCGGTGAAATGGGCCTGTTCCATGAACAGCCTGCCCGCAGTGCCTGGGTACGCACCCGCGTCGCCTCGGAAATTGCCGAAATGCCCTACCCGCGCTTCCGGCAAATCGCCAGTGAAAGCCCTGGCCTGGTGTTCGAACTTGCGACTCAGCTGGCTTCGCGCCTCGATCGCACCAATCGCAAACTTGGCGATCTCGCTTTTGTCGATGTCACCGGGCGTGTCGCCCACGCCATCATGGATCTATGCAATGAGCCTGATGCCATGACCCATCCGGACGGCATGCAGATCAAGGTTAGCCGACAGGAACTCAGTCGCCTGGTGGGTTGCTCACGCGAGATGGCCGGCCGGGTTTTGAAAGTTTTGGAAGAACAAGGCCTGGTATCAGCCAGCGGCAAGACTATCGTGGTCTACAACGCTCGACCGCAGCAAGTCATCAGCGCCACCGCCTGACAGCGTCCTGATCAGACAGCGGCGGCCGTGGTTGAGGCAACTGCGGCCGCCAGCTCCTGACGCATAGCGGTAATCGTTGCCGCATAATTTTTCGCACCGAATATCGCCGAACCGGCGACAAACATATCTGCGCCCGCCGCGGCGACGCTAGCGATATTGGCCGGCTTGATGCCGCCATCAACTTCCAGCCGCACATCCAGCCCGGCATCATCAATGCGCCGACGCACAGCGGCAATCTTGTCCAGGCTATGCGGAATAAATGCCTGGCCACCGAAGCCCGGGTTCACTGACATCACCAGTACCAGATCCAGTTTAGCCAGGCAGTAGTCCAGACAGTCCAGTGAGGTCGCCGGATTCAATGCCAGGCCCGGCCGGCAGCCAAGTTCGCGGATCAAACCTATACTCCGATCCACGTGCTCACTGGCCTCGGGATGGAAACTGATGTAGGTCGCGCCGGCCGCCGCAAAATCCTCGATTAATCGATCCACCGGCTTGACCATCAGATGTACATCGATAGGCGCCGTAACCCCATGCTTGCGCAAGGCATCGCAAACCAGCGGACCGATGGTCAGGTTGGGGACGTAATGATTGTCCATCACATCGAAGTGCACGACGTCGGCGCCGGCCGCCAGCACCGCATTCACCTCGTCACCCAGACGGGCGAAGTCAGCTGACAGTATCGAAGGTGCAATCAGGTATTCGGACACGGTATTCCCCTGCTCTGGCGCGCCTAATTTATCACCGAATGCCACGCCGTTCTTTAATCAGGTCATAGGCTGCCCGAATCTCCCGGGTTCGGATCTTGGCGGACTCCAGCATCGAATCGGGCAAACCTTTGGAAACCAGCTTGTCAGGATGGTGCTGGTTCATCAGGCGCCGGTAGGCCGTCTTCACCTCTTTATCCGTAGCCTTGGCCTCAATACCCAGCGCGCGATAGGCCTCGCTGATCTCCAGCCCACCATCGGGCCTGGACTGGCCTTGGCCGAAGCGTCGCTGGGCGCGCAACACGGCCTCCATCTGCGCCAGCTCAACCTGGCTGACGCCAAGCCCGGCAGCTATCTGCCAGAGTACTTTGCGCTCGGCCGGCTGAATACCGCCCTTGCTCAGCACCATATCCATCTGGAACTCGAGCAAGGCACGCACCAGGCTTGGGTCAGCACCGCAGCCGCGACTAAATTCGTCCAGCTGTTGTTGCAGCGAGAAATCAGCCTGTTTGCCCGTGGTGAACTCAGCAATCGCACGACGCACCGCTTCGGGATGCAGGCGCATGCGATGCATCAAGGCCCTGGCTGCCTGGATTTCCTCTTCCGACACGCGGCCATCGGCCTTGGCCACGTGACCCATGATTCGAAAGGTGGTGGCGAAAAACAGCTGCTGGCGGGCTGCTCCATGGATCCTTCCGGCCGCGCCCTGCGTGCCGGCCCGACCGCGATCGAACTGGCCGCCAAGCATCATCCCAACGGCAGCAAAAAGTAGCCCGGTCAGCCAGCCAAAACGGCTGCCCAACATCAGGCCCATCAAGCCACCAATAATTTTCCCCGCACTATTCACTCAAATTGCTACCGTAGGCGTCACTTCTCGAGAGCGATACAATAGCTGCTTTTTTACGCCAGCTAAAAACACCAAACGGAAGCGCGCGTGACCCAAGCATTATTCGAATCTAATCTCACTTCCCTTAAGCGCCTGAGCAAAGGCAAAGTCAGGGATATCTATGCCATTGATGACAAGCATCTGCTGATCGTAACTTCTGATCGCTTGTCGGCATTCGACGTGGTCCTGCCCGACCCGATCCCCGGCAAGGGCGAGGTGCTGACCAGCCTGTCAAACTTCTGGTTCGCGCGCACCGGCGACATTGTCGCCAACCAGCTGGTCGACCTGCGGCTGGAAGACGTACTGAAAGATCCCGCCGAACGCGCGCAGGTCACCGGGCGGACCACTATCGCTCGACGCCTGAAACCCTTACCCATAGAAGCGGTAGTTCGCGGCTACCTGATTGGTTCCGGCTGGAAAGACTATCAGAGCAGCGGCCAGGTATGCGGTATCGCCCTGCCCGATGGCCTCGCCCAGGCTGCGCAGTTGCCCGAACCGATGTTTACCCCCGCCACCAAGGCCGAGATTGGCGAACACGATGAAAACATCAATTTTGACCAGGCCGTCAGTCTGATCGGCAAGGATCTGGCCACGCGGGTTCGTGATCTTGCCATCCAGATTTATCAACGCGGCGCTGCCTTTGCCGCTACCCGCGGCATTATCATTGCTGACACCAAGTTTGAGTTCGGTCTGGACGAAGCGGGTGAGCTGTACCTGATTGACGAGGTGCTGACGCCCGATTCATCGCGCTTCTGGCCTGTCAGCGAGTACCGCACGGGCATTAGCCCGCCCAGTTTCGACAAGCAGTTCGTGCGGGACTACCTGGAAACCCTCGACTGGAACAAGCAGGCACCCGGACCCTCGCTGCCGGCAGACGTGATTGCCAAAACCAGCCAGAAATATCGTCAGGCGCTTGAGCTGCTAACCGCCGACTGACAGGCGTCGACTGAGTTAGAATCGGCGTCGGGATCAATCCCGCGGCCGGATAAAACTGATATCAATGCGCTGACGGATAAACTGGAGGCTCTGCTCTGGTCTGAGCAGATAGATCGCTTGCCAGGCGGCACCAGCTGGCTGATCAAGATCTTTCGCTTTATTTACGCCGTATTGCGTGATTCCATCGCCGGCAACCTGCCGCTACGCGCGATGGGCCTGGTCTACGTCACCATACTGTCCATCGTGCCGCTGCTGGCAATCAGCTTCTCGGTACTTAAAGGCTTCGGCTTTCATCGCCAGCTGGAACCCGTGCTGTATAGATTTCTCGCCCCGCTAGGCGAGCGGGGCGTGGAGCTCACGGACCAGGTGATTGGATTTGTCGACAACATCCAGGGCGACGTACTCGCCGGTGTCGGTCTCGCCCTGCTGTTCGTGACCACCATTTCCATGGCGCAAAAAGTCGAAGACAGCTTCAATTTTGTCTGGCGTGTTGAGCGCTCGCGAAATCTCGCCCAGCGACTCAGCGAATACCTCAGCGTAATTCTGGTCGGCCCGGTGATCATGGTCACCGCGCTGACGTTGATGGCCAGCATTCGCAATCTGGACCTGGTCCAGGAAGCCGCCGGCGTCGAAGCCATCGGCGAAACCCTGTTGCTGCTGGGCAAACTGAGTCCCTACCTGCTGGTGGTTGCCGGATTCAGTTTCGTCTACTGGTTTTTACCCAATACCAAAGTTCGACTGAGTGCCGCGCTGCTGGGCGGCCTGGCCGGAGGAATTCTGTGGGCCACAGCCGGCGCAATTTTTACCAGCTTTGTAGCAGAATCAATACGTACCCTGACAATTTATGCCACCTTCGCCATCGTGCTGATCGCGATGATCTGGCTATACCTTTGCTGGCTGATTTTGCTGGTTGGCGCGCAGGTCGCGTTTTACGTTCAGCATCCCGAGTATCTGCGCCTGGGCTATCGTCCGGTGAGCATCGGTAATCGACAACGCGAGCAAATCGCGCTTAGTGTGATGAGCCTGGTAGCTGAAGCTTTTCGCACCGGCAGCGCGCATCCAAAACTTTCAGAAGTGTCAGAACGCCTGGCGCTACCTGCGGTCATCCTGCTACCCACGCTGAATCGATTGTCGGCGGCGGGTCTGCTGGTGCGTACGGATCGCGACGAATTGATGCCCGGGCGCGACCCCGCGGAGATCTTGCTGAACGAGGTCGTCAACTCAACCCGTGAACCCCAGCATGTCGACATTTTTCCGGAAGGCCTCTGGCCGGATAGTGTGACGCAAATCAGCAATTCCATGCAGCTGGCCGTGGCTAGCGAGCTGGGTGACCGCCGGGTTTATGACCTGGTGCCAATCGATACCAAAGCCGCGCCAAACAGCTAACTACCGGCCACGGTCAGCGCATCAATTAGCACCGAGCCGCTGCGCACACCACCGCGAAGATCCACATCGTTGCCGATGGCCTGAATCTGACGAAACATATCGCGTAAATTCCCGGCCACGGTAATTTCCGCCACCGGGTATTGAATCTCGCCGTTCTCCACCCAGAAGCCGGTCGCGCCGCGCGAATAGTCGCCGGTCACTGAGTTAACGCCCTGACCCATCAGCTCCGTCAGCAGCAGTCCCCGCGGCATCATCGCCAACAGTTCGTCAAAGCTTTGGCCGGTATCGTGGGTGACAAGATTGTGCACACCGCCGGCATTAGCCGTAGATGGCAAGCCGAGTTTTCGGGCGTAATAGCTACCCAGCACATAGCCCTGCAAAACGCCGTCCGTCACCAGCGAGCGCTCGGCTGTGGCCACGCCTTCGCTGTCGTAGGATGCGCTGCCAAGACCGCGCGGAATAAACGGCTCCTCGGTCAAATTCACCAGCGGTGAGAAGATCTGCTCGCCGCAGGCATCGACCAGGAAACTGGCTTTGCGATAAAGACTGCCGCCACTGATGGCGCCAATCAGATGGCGAAACAGGCTACGCGCCAGCGGCGCCGGATACAGAACCGGCACTTGCCTGGTTTCCAGCTTGCGCGCACCCAGCCGGCGCAGCGCGCGCCGGGCAGCTTCACGACCGATGACGCCTGGCCCGGTAAGCTCGTCGGGATGGCGGGCCACGCTGTATTCGAAATCACGTTCCATCTGCCCGTCAGCACTGGCCAGCACCGCACAGGACAGGCTGTGCTGGCTGCTACGACGCACAGCCAGAAAACCATGGCTGTTGCCATAGGCACGCGCGCCGTGGTGTGTCGCCACGGAGGCGCCCTCTGAATTGCTGATTTGCGCATCTTCGTCCAGGGCCGCAGCTTCGCAGCGCGTGGCCAGCTCAATAGCGGCAGCGGGTTCCAGCGACCAGGGGTGATAAAGATCGAGGTCTGCCGGCTTGCTGGCCAGCCGCTCAGCATCGGCCAGACCCGCGCAGGGGTCCTCAGCCGCGTAACGAGCCAGGCTGCAGGCTTTTTCCACGGTCTCGCGCAGTGCTGCCGGGCTCAGGTCGGAGGTACTGGCATTGCCTTTACGCTGGCCAAAATAGACCGTTACGCCGAGGCCCTGATCGCGGTGATACTCCAGGGTTTCCACCTCACGCATGCGCACCGTGACTGACAGGCCGGAACCCCTGCTGGCGCCGGCCTCTGCCTGGCTGGCCCCGAGATCAGCAGCCAGCTGCAAAGCATCACTGACAGTTTGTTGAAGTTGCTCATCGCCCGGTTGCGGGGTTCTGGTCATGGCATGTCCTGGGAAACTGGTGGTCAAGAACCGCTAGTCTAACTTCGCGACGGTAGAGTGATTCGCCCGGCAGAAAAAGTCATGGCAGTGCCGGATCCTGGTAAAGCCCGGGCGCCCCTCAGTCCAGTTCATCTACGTCAGGTGGCCGGCGGTTGTGGCGAAAATCCCGGCGCTTGAGAAATAGCGCAAGTCCGGCGGTAACCAATAGTCCGCCCGCGATCAAACATACCGTCGGCCAATACCAGTAGTTCAGGTAAATGGAGGCAAGCAGCGATGCCAGCCCTGCGACTATGTAGAAGTAAGGCAATAACTCGTAGACAGGTTTAGACAACCAGATTTGCATGGGGTGGTCAGTTCCTGAGCGGTCGAAGAGCCTAGCACGGGTGCCTAAGATTTACGCTGGCGCCGCCGTTTGCCGGCCAGACGCTCCAGCAGCGAAGGCTCCCAGGCGTCAATATCGAAGCCTTTGGCCACGCGGCGCAGAGCCTGAGTGTTGGTTTCTTCGGGCCTGGGCGCTGGCGCAGGCTGTTGTCGGGGTGGCGACTTTTTCATGGCCGAACCGCGGTAAAGGTTCATCACCCTAGCCAACTACCGGACAGCTTTCCGTGCCGCTGGTCACAGTCGAACTAGCTGCCGGCGGTGCCGCCTACGGTAAGCCCGTCAACGCGCAAGCTTGGCTGGCCGACGCCAACGGGAACTGACTGTCCATCCTTGCCGCAGACACCCACGCCCGCATCCAGTTCAAGGTCGTTGCCGACCATGGAAACTCGTTGCAGCACGGACGGACCATCGCCAATAAGGGTCGCGTCGCGAATCGGCGCACCCAGTTTGCCGTCCTCGATCAGGTAAGCCTCGCTGGCGGAAAACACAAATTTGCCCGAGGTAATATCCACCTGCCCGCCACCAAAGTTGCGCGCGTAAATCCCTTTCGACACTGAGGCAATAATTTCCTCAGGCTCATGCGGGCCCGGCAGCATGTAGGTGTTGGTCATACGCGGCATCGGCAAATGCGCGTACGACTGGCGTCGGCCGTTGCCCGTGGACTGCGTACCCATCAGGCGAGCGTTGAGACGGTCGTGCAGGTAGCCACACAAGCGTCCGTTCTCGATCAGGGTGGTTTGCCGGGTCGGCGTTCCCTCATCGTCAATATTCAAAGAACCACGGCGGCCAGGCAGGGTGCCGTCATCAACTACGGTGCACAAATCAGAGGCAACTTTCTCACCAATCCGACCGGCAAAAGCGGATGTCCCTTTGCGATTGAAGTCGCCTTCGAGTCCATGGCCAATGGCTTCGTGCAGCAATACGCCGGGCCAGCCCGGGCCAAGCACCACGACCATTTCACCGGCCGGCGCCGGCACCGCTTCAAGGTTCACCAGCGCCTGGCGAACGGCCTCGCGCGCATAGTCCATGCCGCGCTCAGCGTCGACAAAAAATTCATACCCAGCGCGACCGCCGCCGCCACTGTATCCCTGTTCATGCTTGCCGCCATCTTCGACGATAACGGACACATTCAGGCGCACCAGGGGTCGAACGTCAGCGCAATAGACGCCGTCGCTGGAACACACCAGGACAATTTCCTGCGCGCCGGCGATACTGGCCATGACCTGTTTTACGCGCGTATCCAGGGCTCGGGTGCGGCGATCTATCTCCTGCAACAACTCAACCTTGGCCTGATCTTCCAGCGTCAGCAGCGGATCCAGGGCCGGATATAGTTGATGCCCACGGCCTTGCTGCCAGACCTGCAACTGGCCCTGATCACCGCGGCGCGCAATGGCACTGGCCGCATCAGCAACCTGCATTAGAGCGGGCACAACAATTTCATCAGAATAGGCAAAACCGGTTTTCTCTCCGGCGACCGCACGCACACCAACCCCTCGATCGATGCTGTGACTGCCTTCGCGAACGATGCCGTCTTCCAGCGACCAGGATTCCTGACGCGATACCTGGAAGTACAGCTCGGCAGTGTCAACGTCGCCGCGCATCAATTTACCCAGGGCATCCTGGAGATGATGTTCTTCCAGGCCGGCCGGCATGAGCAGCTGCTCCTGAGCCAGGCTAAGAGACGAGTCTGCTGATTGTTTCAATGGGCTCTCACTGATTTTCTATCGGTCAAGCTGGCGCCAAGGGGTTAATGGTAGAGCGACGCTGCGAAAGACTTGGAAACTCCCGGCGCAGTCGCCGACAGCGCTCAGGATCCAGCGGCGCAATAATATAGCCCGGTTCACTGCCAGCTTCGGCCAGGCACTCGCCCCAGGGTCCGACCACCAGGGAATGACCCCAGGTTAGCCGGCCACCCGGATGCTCACCGCATTGCGCTGCTGCAACCACGTAACTGAGATTCTCGATCGCCCTGGCACGCAGCAATACGTCCCAATGGGCCTTGCCCGTCGGCCGGGTAAACGCGGCCGGCACGACAAAAATACTGACATCCTGAGAGGCCAGCTGGCGGTACAACTCGGGAAAGCGAAGATCGTAGCACACGCTCAAACCGAGCTTTCCCCAGGGCGTTGGCACGCTCACGCTGGCATTGCCAGGAACGGTGTTGGCCGACTCCCGGTAAGCTTCTTCGGCGCCGGGGATCTGGACATCGAAAAGATGCATCTTATCGTAGCGCGCAACGCGCTCACCGGCGGCGTTGTAAACACAACATGCGGCTGCCGGACGTTGATCATCTGGTACGCGCAGCGGCAGGGTGCCGGCCACCAGCCAGCAGGCATGGCGACGTGCAAGATTCGCCACGGCCGACTGAATGGGTCCGTCGCCATCGTCTTCGGCGAGCTGACGACGCTGCTGCTCATCGCGCGGCATGGCCGCAAAGTTTTCCGGTAACACCACCAGGCCGGCTCCCGCGGCCACAGCTAATTCAATCTGCTCAGCTGTAGCCTGCAAATTGACCGCCACATCGTCGCCGGAATTCAGCTGGATAGCGGCAACCAGCCCGGCGTCGCTCAAGGCACCATCCCTGCAGGCAACTCGGAGCCAGGTTCAGCGCTGAGTTCAGCCTGATCCGGCGATTCCGGCAAAACCTCGGCCAGGTAGCGTTCGCAATCCTTGAAACGGTTTGTGTCGACCTGGCTACGCTGCACACGCTTGACCACGCTGTTCTCCCAGGGACCGGTGACCTCGTAATAGGTTTCGCCCAGCTGACTCAGTGGTTTGCGAAAAATTTGCGAGATGAGCAGCATGGAGGCGCCCACAACGGGTCCGGCAACCACAGCGCTGCCCAGCGCCAGCACGCTGGATACATGCGGTCGGACCACAGCGAGTTGATCATAATCACGATCGCGTAAACCAGTTCGCCCGACCACACCCAGGTCCGCTACGGAACCTTCCAGGCCCAGGTTACAGGTATAGGCATTGCCCGCTTCAAGATCGAAATCGCCCTTGAGCACATCAAAACCCAGACCTTCATCAACCAGGTCGCTGAAATCCAGTGACAGGCGCCGCGGCAATGCCGAGACACTCAAAACGCCCAGCAATCGGCCACCACCCGGATCTAGCTGAGTAATGGTGCCGCGCTGAATCTCGAAACGAAAACCGCCCGACGCAAGGCCTAGGAAATCCGCCGAAGGCGGACCCGGCCAGCTTAGCTCGCCGCTGGCAGTACCCTCAGGCGCATCAATCGCGGGTCCGTAGCCCAGTCGCGCCAGCGTGTCGGCAATGTCGGCGCTGCGCAGTTTAAGCCGCAGCGAAGATCTCTGCCGCTGCGGATCTCCGCCGATGACGCGCCAATCCGCATCACCACTTATCACGAAGCTGCGACCGTCGATGTCAATGTTGCTGACAATCACCCCGTCGTCCACCGGGTCAACTTCGATAGCAAGCTCACCAAAGCGCAAATCGGCGATCTGAAAGTCATCGATATCCGCGTCCAGCGGCGGCAACTGGCGCGGATCGCTGAGCGCGTCATCCTTGCGCTCCGAAACCACCGGCTCCACCAGCCAGAGACGTTGCATGGCCAGGCGCACAGGCTGTTCCTGGCTGGGCGTGCCGGGCAGCGAAATCCGCCCCTGGGCACGTTCACCATCGACATCAACCTGCCAGCCATCGCCATTGCGGCCGGCGAGAATCTCCATCCCGCGAAACACCTGGCCGAAGGCAGTGAGTTCATCCACCGCTACCGCGACTTCACGATATATGTCGCCACTACCAGCGGTGTTCGCAGCGCCGCCGCCAAGATCCAGCCAGTCATCCATGGGAAAACTTTTCAGCCGGCCACGGATTTCCAGGCCAGGCTGTGTTGGCAGCGATGCCGGTTGGCCACCGAACCGGAAGGCCCCGCGGTCTAGTCGCCAGGATTCGGTCGCTGTAGACAGCTGCATGTCCCAGTAGAGGTCCCGATTGAGATTGCCGTCTACGGTCACCACACCCGTCGCGGGAAAGCCCACGTCGACCTGAAGCGCGGCAAGCTCTCCGTCGGGTTTGGCCAGCGGCGCCGGCAAGCTGCTGCTCATGGCAGCCAGATCCGAACGCAACAACACGTGAAAATCCTGACCGGAACCGGCGGCGGGCACCAGCGCCATAGCAGCCATGCGCGGCGCACCGCTGAGCCGTTCACTGTAAGGCAGTTTCAGGACCTCGACCCAGCGAGTAGCGGGAATAGCCCCTTCGACCAGCGCGTAGTGCCCGTAGGCCGCGCTGCCAGGCGCAACCGAGCGCAGCTGAATCTGCACTGCTTCGCCCAGCAACTCTGCGCGCAGGTCATCGGCATCAAGCCGGGCATTGCGCACCCTGACTTTGCCGTTGATGGCGCTGAACCCATAATCAATACCGTCCAGAGCAAGCTCGGCATCGCTGGCCTCGGCATCTATGCGCAGTCGATAGTCAGCCGGACGCAGCACGGGTACGCGCAAATCAAGATCTGCCTGCAGTGGCCCGCTGCCCTTCAGTCTTGCCATGATCGGACCCAGGCCGCGTGACACGGGCAAGGCGCGCAGCAGATCCAGAGTCTGCCCCAGTTCAACGCGCTGATCCGCACGGATATTCAACAGGCCTTTACGCAGGTCAGGAATCATCACACGCGCATTGTTGATGGGCAGACCAGCCACGTTGCCGGTATTTCGATCGCTGCTCAGACTGACGCCATCGAAGATCAGATTACCGCTGAGATCACGTGCCGGCGGCCATCCTTCTGCGTAATCCACGGTGACATTTTCTAAATCGAGGTCGGCGCGAAAAATTCCTTCACCACGATCGTAAGGCCAGTCACGCAACTTGCCGTCGAATCGCACCTCTGCATCCTTGATACGACCGGCGACAATGGAGCGGCTCAGCCAGCGACCCACCGGCGGCGGCAACTTGCCGATGGGCAGAAATGCTAACGCACGCGTGCCGGGCGCACTGGCCTGCGCTGAAAGATCCAGGTAAGCGCTATCGCCACTACTCGGCAAGCTGACTTCAAAACGCGAGCTTGCCACCAGGTCCGGAGCGCGAATTTCGAAGCTGTCGCTGAGCACACGCACACCCTCCGCGGTTACTCGCCAGATCAGAAAACCGGACAACTCATCGGCCTGAAGTTGATCGACGAACACATCGGGCAAACGAAACTGCGCGTCCGTGGTGGTCAGTTCCAGACGTCCGCCATCCTGATCGGCAACCACGCTACCGCTGATACCGTCCGCCGTAATGCCGCCCGGGGCCCCGACGATGCCGAGACGCTCGGCAGTGACGGAAAGGCTATAACGCGTCGGCAGGTCGCCGCCGGTCTGCAGCTCCAGCTCTATGGCCTGCAGATCGCCGCGCAAGTCTTCGGCAAGAACAGCTTGTCTGGCCTCCGGCGTGGCCACAGCCAGGACCAGCGGGTAGATGTCCTGCAGCCGTAAAAAACTGGCGCTGGCGGTAAGACTTTGCCGATTGTCGCCAGCCCGGCGCAGATTCAATTGCAATTCGCTGCGAGGCCACATGCTGTCGGCGCGCACGATGCGTAAATCGCGCGCCGACAGCACCCAGCCATCGGGAGCTTCGCCCCACTCCAATTGGCCGGCGACGCGCGGATAAATGGCCGTACCGGCATTGCCCGTAGACAGTTGCAGGCTTTCCAGATCAAATTCCGCAGTCAGATCCCTGGGCGTCAGGCCTCGCAGACGAGCATTTATTTCAATATCACCAGCCGCAGCAAGCAACGGTGTTTCACTGCGCAGCACGAGATTCAGCAAAGCCTGCAAATCCAACCCCTGGGCGTCAAGGCTTGCGGTCCAATCGGCATCTTCAAACCGGCGGTCGACGCGCAGCAGTTCACCATCGACCCGGGCGCTGAAGTCGAGGCGACCCGGCAAGCCGCCCGTCATTACCAGGCGGCCATCCAGCGCTACCTCCTGATCTTCGAGCTGCAATTCGAGATCGGACAGCCGCGCAGTAACCAGGCCGTTGTCGACGGACGCGTCGCGGTAACGCACGGAAACCGATTCCAGGACCAGGTCTATCTCGGGCACCCGCGCTGGGGTTTCGCTGGCAGGCAGCCATTCCGCTATCGGCCGACCCTGCAGCAGCCAGCCGTCAACAGCCCTTTCCACTTCTATAGCGGCACCTGTGACCGCGAGTCGACTCGGCACCAGCGCGCCTTCGCCGAACAATCGCAGCACGCTCAAGCCCACCGACACTTCTTGCGCAGCGATGACTTCCAGACCCGAGTCCGGATCCATTAGCTGTACATCGAACAAACTTAGTTCCGGCCCGCGCAGCGGCCAGCTGGCACTGAGCCGCTGAAATTCAACATCAAGGCCGGTGGCCTGGGCCACAACCCGGCCAACTTCTTCACGATACTCAGGGACCAGGGGCAACAGCAGACGGACCAGACCCACCAGCAACGCGAGCAGAATAACCGAGGTCGCGGCCACATAAACAAGGCCGCGCAGCAGCCTGGGTAAAAGCCTGCTCATGCTTGCGCTACATCAGCACTACGTCGAAACGATCCTGCGCATAACCGGATTCGGTTTGCAGGCGAATCGGCTTGCCGGTGAACTCTTCCAGCTCGGCAAGACTATTGGCTTCCTCGTCCAGCAACCTCTCAATGACATCAGCATGAGACAACACCACCAGCTCCTTGAAATTGAACTGTCGATGCTGGCGTAAAATTTCCCGAAAAATTTCATAGCAAACCGTCTCGGCAGTCTTGAGATAGCCATTGCCATGACAGGCGGGACAGGGTTCACAAAGAATATGCTCCAGGCTTTCGCGCGTACGTTTGCGAGTCATTTCGACCAGCCCCAGCGAAGATACCTGGTTAATCTGGTTGCGAGCGTGATCCGAGCCTAACGCCGACTCCAGCGACCCCAGCACCTGGTCCCGATGACCCTGTTCTGCCATGTCGATGAAATCGATAATGATAATGCCACCCAGATTACGCAAACGCAGCTGCCTGGCAATGGCCACGGCGGCCTCCAGGTTGGTGCGAAATATCGTTTCCTCAAGATTACGATGACCCACATAGCCACCGGTATTTACATCGACGGTGGTCATGGCTTCAGTCTGGTCAAACACGACATGGCCACCGGACTTCAATGCCACGTTGCGCTGCAGGGCACGTTGAATTTCATCCTCGATACCATAAAGGTCAAGAATCGGCCGCCGGCCTGAATACAATTCGATCACCGGCGCCAGCTCAGGCATAAAATTCTCAGCGAACTCGCGCACACGTGCATAGGCTTGCTGGCTGTCGACGCGCACGCGCTCTATGCCGGAACCAGCCAGATCTCGAACCACGCGAATTGCCAGCGGCAGGTCTTCATGCACCAGCGTGCCGGGACTACTGCTTGCCGCATCGCGGCGGACAACCTCCCAGAGCCGATGCAGGAACAGCATATCGGCGCGCAGCGCCTCAAGGCTGGCACCCTCTGCGGCCGTGCGCACGATGTAACCCGATTCCGACGCATCTGCTGGCATTAGCTGAGTCATGATCTCGCGCAGGCGCTCACGTTCAGCCTCATCCTCAATCCGTGCGGATATGCCAATGGAATCCCCGCGTGGAATCAGCACCAGGTAACGAGACGGGATGGTGACAAAGGTGGTCAGCCGCGCACCTTTGCTGCCCATGGGGTCCTTGAGCACCTGCACCAGGAGTTTGTCATCCTGACGCAGCAGATCGCGGATGGCAGGCTCGCCCTCCGCCTGATCCTCGGCAAGCTCAGGTCGAAACACGTCGGAGACATGCAGAAATCCGGTGCGCGCCAAGCCGGCGTCGATAAACGCGGCCTGCATGCCCGGCAGCACACGCGACACACGGCCCTGATAGATATTGCCCGCCAACCCGCGACGCGACGCGCGTTCGATCAGCAACTCCTGCAGCACGCCGTTTTCCACCACCGCGGCACGAACTTCCCGCGGGGTCACATTGATGAGGATTTCCTCACCCACGCTCGGTATCCGCGCCGCCATCCAGCAAAGCATAGCCGCAGGACTTCAGCAGCGCCGCTGTTTCAAACAACGGCAAACCCACCACGCCCGAATAGCTACCCTGCAGGGACTCGACAAACACAGCACCCAGGCCCTGAATGGCATAGCCACCGGCCTTGTCAGCAGGCTCGCCACTGGCCCAATAGGCGCGCGCCTCGGCCGGCGAGATGCGTCTGAAGCGTAACTGACTGCGGCTGAGAACCTGCTCACTGCGACCCTCACTTAGCACCGCCACACCGGTGATGACGTCATGAGTCCTTCCGGAAAGGCTCGCCAGCATTGCCTGCGCGTGCTCAGCGTCACGCGGTTTCCCAAGAATGCTTGCACCCAACACCACAGAAGTATCCGCACCGATAACCGCCTCGGCCACATCGCCCAGCTGCTGGCGCGACGCAGCAGCTTTTTCCTGGGCCAGACGCAATACATAACGGGCTGGAGACTCACCCGGTTTACGCGCTTCGTCCACATCTGCTGGCAGCACGCGACAAGCGATACCCAGCTGTGTGAGCAGCTCTAAACGGCGCGGCGAGGCGGAAGCCAGGTATACAAAATCTTTCATCAGGCGCGATGGTAGGGGTGGCCCTGCAAAATGGTCCAGGCCCGGTAGATCTGCTCAGCTACGAGCACCCGGACCAGCGCGTGCGGCAGGGTCAGTTTTGATAACGACCAGAGCGAGGCCGCGCGTTGTTTGCAACTTTCATCCAGCCCGTCCGCGCCGCCAATCATCAAGGCAACGCGCGGGCTCTCCATCTGCCAGCCTTGCATCGCCCTGGCCAGTTGCTGCGTGCTCCACTGCTGACCGCCCTCGTCGAGCGCTAACACCAGATCGGCGCTCTCTGCGCGACGCAATAATTGCTCGGCCTCGAAGCGCCGGGCCAGACCGGCATCATCACGCGCCTTGCGGCGACCGGCAGGGATTTCTTCAAGGCGCAGCTGGCCGGAAAGACGCTTGCAGTAGTCGTCAAATCCGGCCGTTACCCAGGCAGGCATCCGTGTGCCCACTGCCAGCAGTGCTATTTGCATGAACGTCGTCGCGCAGACTCAGGTGCCACTGGCCTTGGCGTCGGAATCGCCGCCGCCCAGGTCCCAGAGGTTCTCGAGTTTGTAAAATTCACGCACTTTAGGCTGCATGATGTGCACCACCACGTCATGCAGATCCACCAGTACCCACTGACCACCTTCGCTGCCTTCAACGCCGTAGGGCGCATGGCCGGCTTTTTTTGCCGTTTCTACCAGGTGATCAGCGATAGACTTCACGTGACGATCCGAGGTACCGCTGGCCACGATCATGTAATCCGTAATGTCGGTAACCCGGCCTACGTCAATTATTTTGATGTCGCGGGCCTTGATGTCTTCCAGCGCATCCGTTGCCAGCTTCAGCACGTCGTCACTTTGCACTCAATTGATCTCCTTTACCGGCAGTCAGCGTATTGTTAGCTCGATAACAGCCGCTGCGTTGAATTATTTCCTGGACAGAATCCGGAACCAGATAGCGAATATCCTCAGCGCGGGCCACGGCCGCGCGTATTTCGCTGGAGGCGATATCCAGCGCGGTTACGGCATGCACATAGATGCGTCCGCTACCGCGCAGAAAATCATTGCGTAAATGACTCGCGCGCGCCGCGAGCAAATCGCCTAGCGGACCGGACTTCGGTGGCTGCCAGCCCGGCCGATGAGCAACCACCAGGTGCGCCAGCTCGAATAACGCTGACCAGCGATGCCAGCTCGTTAGTTGCAGGAACGCGTCCATGCCGATGATCAGCAGAAATGTTGCCTCGGGAAAATCTTCACGCAGCGATTCAAGGGTGTTCACCGTATAGGTGGGACCCTCGCGCTCAAGCTCGCGAGCATCAAGTTGAAAGCCTGGTTGATCAGCCAGTGCCGCAGCCAACATTTCCAGCCGCTGCGCGTTCGTGGCCCGGGGCTGCTCGCGATGCGGTGGATTGCCAGCGGGCAGGAAGCGTATCTCGGTCAGCGCCAGCGCCTGCTGGATCTCGAGCGCGGTACGCAGATGCCCGAAATGCGGCGGATCGAAACTGCCGCCATACAGACCAATCAAGCGCCGGGCCCCTGTGTTCAGAGCGTTCAGGCCGCGATCCCTGCAGAAGGCGATCCACGGCTCAGCGCCAGGCCCAGATCCAGCAACGCCGGCCAGGGCTGGCCGGGCCGGGCCCCTTTAACGATGCGATCAACCAAGGCGGCCTGATCAAGCAGCTGCTGGGCTGACTGCCCGCCGCAACGACGCACGGCAGACATGACGAGTTGTTCGCGCGAACTCCATACGCCCGCGGCTTTCAGCGCGCGTCCGGCAGAATCTCCACGCGAGAGTCCTGCAGCAACTTCGGACAGGCTGGCAATCTCTCTCACCAGGCTCCATAGCACCAGCGTTGCCGCTACGCCTTCCTGCTGAAGATGTTGCAGAATTCTAGCCACCCGCAGATCGTTGCCAGACAGGGCCGCATCGGCCAGTTGAAAAACGTCATAGCGTGCGCCGTCGCCCACGGCAGCCTGAACCGTCTTCACATCAACCTTGCCGTCCTCGGCCAGCAATATCAGCTTGTCAATTTCCTGCTTGGCCGCCAGCAGGTTGCCTTCCACTCTCGATGCCAGCAGCTTGATCGCTTCAGGCTCGCATTGCAGACCAGCCTGCTGAACCCGGGCGGTCAACCAGCGTGGCAAGGCTTCTGCCGAGGGGGCCTGCAAAGGTATCCAGACACCGGCTGCAGCAAGCCGCGTCACCCATCGGCTTTTGGTGGCGGCGGCCGGCAACTTAGGCGTAATGACGATCAACAATTTATCAGCGGGCGGCTGCTCGGCAATCTCCACCAGCTGACGCGCGCCGGCATCGCCGGGCTTACCCGTGGGCAAACGCAGTTCGATCAATTGCTTATTCGAAAATAGTGACAGGTTGTTCAAACCCGCGCGCAGTGAAGACCAGTCGAAGCCGCGTTCCGCCACGTAAACCTCACGTTCGTCGCAGCCCTCGTCACGCGCCGCCTTGCGCAAGCGATCAACAGTTTCGTCAACCAGCAGCGGTTCATCCCCGGAAACCAGATACAAGGGTCCGATACCACCAGCAAGGTGCGCTTCTAATTGTCTGGGGGCCAGCTTCACGCTGTCATTCGGCCACGCGGTTCCAGCTGATGCTCTCTTCCTCGAGGAGGATTGGAATACCGTCACGAATCGGGTAGATCAACCGGCCATCACGGCTAATCAAGGCCTCGTTCAAAGACTCGGAAACAACTTCGTCGGCGTTGTTACGGAGATCACCCGCGCGGATCGCGGCATTCAGAGATTCGAGGCGTTCGGCGTCAGCCAGCTCCAGGGGCAGGCGAGTCACAGGACAGCAGATTATGTCTAGCAGGTTTTTGTCCATTGCCGAGCAGTTCAACCGAACGTCAATATAGCACAGGCGCCGGCCACGCAGGCTCAGACCGGACCGTGGGATTCAGAGTCGGCGCAAGCCGCATGATCGGCCTGGCCGGTCCCTGGCACAGGATCATAGCCGCCACGCGACAGCGGCTGGCAGCGTGCCAATCGACAAATCGTTAACCAGCTGCCGCGCAAAAAGCCATAGCGGCTGATGGCCTCGCGCGCATAGCTGGAACAACTGGGATAAAAGCGGCAATGGGAACCAAGCAAGGGCGACAGAAAGCGCTGATAAGCGGCAATACTCGCATCAGCGTAGCGCGCGGCGCGACCACGGTGAACTTCAGGCTGCAACGGAGGCCTCGGCGGCCGACTTGATTGCAGCAATCATGGCGTTCAGGCCATTGCTACGCGTCGGGCTTAAATGTTCATCCAGGCCTATGGCGGCAATAAAGTCCGGCGGCGTCGCCACGATCTCGCGCGCATCGCGATCGTCATACACACGCATCAGCAGCGCAATCAACCCGGACACAATGGCCGAATCACTGATGGCCGAGAAATGCAGGCGGCCGCGCCGACTTTCGCTATGCAGCCAGACTTGTGACTGGCAGCCATGCAAGCGCCGCTCCTCGGTGCGCCACTGATCGGGAAATTCTGGCAAGCGGCGACCGAGATCAATGATGTATTGATAGCGGTCCATCCAGTTGTCCAGCAGAGAAAACTCATCGATCAGTTCCTGCTGTGCGGCGGCGATCTCATTCATTCGGCGTCCACCTGGTCCTGCATGCGCCAGCGAGTGCTGCCATCTGGCCGGTCTTCTATTAGTACACCCGCTGCGCTCAGTTGCTCGCGAATACCATCGGCAGCAGCAAAGTCACGCTCAGCCCGCGCCCTGCGTCGATCAGACAGCAGTTGCTCAATCGTCGCGGCATCCATCCGACCAGGCGAAACCGCCTGGAACCATTGTTCCGGCGATTGTCCCAGCAGTCCGAGTAACTCGGCGCTGGCGCGCAGGCAGCAGGCGGCCTGACTACGCTGTGCAGGGCTATTGCTGCGATTCAATCGGCGGGCAATATCGAACAGGGCTGCCAGGGCCCGCGGCGTATTGAGATCATCTTCAAGGGCCGCCAGAAAATCCGCATCAGGATCATGCTCGCGCCATTCATCTTGCCATCCGTCAGCGTCGCGCAGTGCGCCATACAGGCGATCAAGCTTGCGCCGAGCTTCCGTCAAAACCTCATCGTTCCAATCCAGGGGCTGTCGGTAGTGGGCGCTTAGCAAGGCCAGGCGAACGGCTTCACCGGGCGCCTGCTTGAGCAAATCACGCACCAGCACCACATTGCCCAAGGATTTGGACATCTTGGTATGGTCAACATTAACGAAGCCGTTGTGTAGCCAGTAGCGACTGAATATTTCGCCATCATGAGCGCAGCAACTTTGTGCGATCTCATTTTCGTGATGCGGAAAAATCAAATCATTGCCGCCGCCGTGAATGTCGATAGTCCGGCCCAGGTGCTCCTCCGCCATCGCCGAACATTCAATATGCCAGCCGGGCCGACCGCGACCCCAGGGGCTATCCCAGCCCGGCAAGTCAGCGCTGGAGGGCTTCCAAAGCACAAAATCACCCGGATATTCCTTGTAGGGAGCCACCTCGACCCGGGCGCCGGCAATTAGTTCTCGCTGTTCGCGGCGCGACAAGGCGCCATAGTCGGCAAATGACTGCACCCGAAACAGCACATGTCCGTCGGCGACATAGGCATGATCTGACGCAATCAGGGCGCTGATCATGCGAATAATGGCCGGCAAGTGCTCGGTAGCACGCGGCGCGACATCGGGTGCCTGCACCCCCAGAGCCTGCATGTCGTCGAGGTATGCAGCCAGATAGCGAGCGGCGATCACATCTATCCCGACCTGTTCCTGTGCCGCAGCGCGATTGATCTTGTCGTCGATGTCCGTGATGTTACGGGCATAGGTTAGTTGAAAGCTTCGCCGCAGCAGGCGAGCGAGCACATCAAACACCACCGCTGGCCGGGCATTGCCAATATGCGGAAAACTGTAAACCGTGGGCCCGCAGACGTACATGCTGACGCGCCCCGGCTGGAGCGGGCGGAATTCTTCCTTGCGGCGGGTCAGTGTGTTGTGGAGGCTCAGGGTCATGACATCAAACGGTTATTCCGGCGCGTGGCCAGCCAGCTATAATAACAATCTTTGCCCATGCGGCGGCTACAGCAGCCCCGGCCAGAGGAGTCTCTCGTGAAACCCGCAGCCATGTTTAATCAGCGTGTCAGTATTGAACAGGTCGAGGAAGGCCATGATCTGGCACCGAAGTTTGATCGCGACGGTCTAATACCGGCCGTGACGACCGACTTCACCAGCGGCGAGTTGCTGATGCATGGCTATATGAACGACGAGGCCCTCACCCGCACCATCGAGACCGGTGAGGCGCACTACTATAGCCGCAGCCGCCAGGCCCTCTGGCACAAAGGCGCGACCAGCGGCCTCGTGCAGACGGTTCGCGAATTGCTGATTGATGACGATCAGGACTGTGTGTGGCTGCGGGTCGAGGTTGGCGGCAACGGAGCCAGCTGCCACGTTGGCTATCGCTCCTGCTTTTATCGCAAGCTGCCCCTGGGCGAGGCGGCGCTGAGCACACCGCTGGAACTGGAATTTACCGAGACTGAAAAAGTATTTGACCCCGAGATTGTCTATCCGGGCGTGCCAAATCCCACCAAACTCTGAGGCAACGGCGGTCTGCTGCGGCAGGGATTTTCTCCGCGCATAGCGCGATAAAGAGATTCGGGGCCCGGCAATCAGCTCAAATAGCGTTAGCGAGGCGACCGGCGACGCATTCTGCGCGGACGATCCAGGCGCCGGGTTTCCGGCAAACGTGACCAGGTAAACAAAAACTCCAGGCTGCCCAGCGTAATCACCAGGTAAGCGCCCAACTCGGACAATTCCTCAAACGCCAATACTGCCGCGCGCGCATAGTCCTCACCGAGCGTAGGCTCCCAGACCGTTTGCCGTGACAGCAGCTGGGTAAAAATGACCAGCAGTATCAGGCCTGCAATCACTATGGCCAGGCCGGCGGAGGGCCAGGAGCGCTGCCAGCCGGCTTCGACGCGACGCCGATGCCGAAACAGGTAGACGCCGGAAAACACTGTCAGCAGCGCTGCAATGGCCTGCCAAAGGTTGTCGATCAGATAGCGGTCCAGGAAAAAATCCAGCTCCCGAATCAGGCAAATTAGAAAAATACTGGCAAAGCCGACAGCTAGCGGTCGCCGCAGACGATCGCGAAAAGCGATCCAGGCGAATATCAAGGCACAGAAAAGTAACAACAAGTGCTGCAGCGACTCCAGCAGGGAAAATTCCGTGGTAGTCAGTTGCGAGTCCGGCACCCGCCTGGCCAGCGCCAGTCCGTCGGGCGTGTTCTCTGCCGACCACACCACCAGACCCGTGACCAGCGTCACGCCGATAGCATAGAACAGGAATCTCAGAATACCTTGGCGGGTGTTCATTCAGCGCGACGATTGGTCAAGGGTATCGACCCGACGCAGCACAAGCTCTACCAGGTCGGCAGCCAGCGCACGGCGTAACCCCTCCTCTTCCAGAGACTTACCTAGCACCAGCGTCTCATCGTAGGTGTAGTCGCGATTGCGGCTCAGCGTTTGCGGCTCTAGAACCTCAACGCCGTTCATCACCACCGAATAGCGCACGCTGTAATAGACCTCAAACTCGCGTGGTACGTTACGCGGAGAAACAGACTGCACACGCCGACCCGTCTCGTCCAGACTCACGCGAATAACCGTTTGCGCCGCAATGCTGTTATCCACCAGGGTGAGATTACTGCTGCGCAATGCGGCGACCAGTTCCTGATAAAAAGCAGAGTATCGATTCGCGGTATCGATATAAGTGGACGAAAATTCCTCCGGAAAGTTTGCCGTGCCGCGTGCCTGGAATCCGCAGCCAGCGACCGCCAGCAGCAAGAGGCTGAATATCGAGAACCTAAACCACAACATTGACAAGTTTTCCGGGCACCACAATGACCTTGCGGATCGCTTTATCCGCCACGAAACGTTGCACATTTTCTTCAGCCAGCGCGCGCTCGCGTAACTCATCCTTACCGAGACTCGCCGGCACTTCGATGCGCGCGCGCAGCTTGCCATTTACCTGCACAACAATATTGATGCTGTCGCGGCTCAGCGCCGATTCATCCACCTGTGGCCATGCTTCGTCCACAACCGCCTGCTGGTGGCCAAGATCCAGCCACAATCGATGACAGAGATGCGGAACGATGGGCGACAAAATCAACACAATGCTGTCCAGGGCTTCCTGCACCAGGGCATGATCGCTGTCCGACTTCGGGGTATAGCGCACCACGGCGTTCAATAGCTCCATGCAGGCGGCCACGGCGGTATTAAAAGTATAGCGGCGACCGATGTCATCGCTTACTTTAGCGATGGTCTCATGGACGATGCGGCGCAGCTCACGCTGACGATCATCGAGATCTGCGAGATTGATGGCGCCTGCCGAACCGGCCTGGGTATGTTGATGCACGGCCCGCCAGAGCCGGCGTAAAAATCGGAACGCGCCCTGCGCACCTTCGTCGGACCATTCCAGGGTTTGTTCCGGAGGTGCTGCGAACATGACGAACAGGCGCGCCGTATCTGCGCCGTACTGCTCTATCAGTGACTGGGGATCGACACCGTTGAGCCGGGACTTGGACATGGTACCGATGCCATCGAATACCACGGCCTCACCATCGGCTTTCAAAGTAGCGCCGGAGAACTTGCCAGCCTCGTCGTAGTGCTTGTCGATATCAGCAGGATTAAAGTATTCCCTCCGCCCGCCTTCAGGATGCCGGTAATAGACCTCGTTCAGCACCATTCCCTGGGTCAGCAGCTTGCTGAAGGGCTCGTCGTAGCTCACCAGACCCAGATCGCGCATCACCTTGGTCCAGAAACGCGAGTACAGCAGGTGCAAAATCGCATGCTCAATCCCGCCTATGTACTGATCCACGGGCATCCAGTAGCTGACCCGCTCATCGACCATGGCCTGTTGATTGTCCGCACAGGCGTAACGCGCGTAATACCAGGAAGAGTCCACAAACGTATCCATGGTATCCGTCTCGCGCCGCGCCGATTGACCACATTTCGGGCAGTCCGCATGCAGAAACGCTTCCAGCTTGTTGAGTGGATTACCGCTACCGTCGGGCACACAGTCTTCAGGCAGGACCACCGGCAGTTGCTCGTCGGGAACCGGCACCGCACCGCAATGCTCGCAGTGAATAATCGGGATCGGGCAGCCCCAGTAGCGCTGACGTGAGATGCCCCAGTCGCGCAGACGATATTGTGTCTT
>CAWEDX010000015.1:0-50565 GCA_963807995.1 uncultured Gammaproteobacteria bacterium | reverse complement strand
GTCTGTCGAATCACGCAAACAGGTCAAGTCGCCGCGCAGGCGGTAGCCTGTTCAGCGACTGCTTGGGAGCGAACAGGCTGCCGCCGAAAGCGGCGTCGCCCACGTCAGATACGCAGCCTTAACAAACGCCAATCAAGCCACCCACACGCGTCAAGCCGGGAAGAAATCGATCGGCTTGGTTGTCGTCACCCGCTCCACGTCCTTCTCGAGGAAGCGGAACAATTTCACGCGCTGCACCAGTTTGCGCTGCAACTCATCGTCGATCAGCTCGCTGGAGACCACCTCGCAGTTCGACACCGCGCCCGAGGGCTCGATGGTCAGGCGCAGGATCAGCTTGCCCTGCAGGGTGGGATCACGCCGCAGGGCGCGATTGTAGAGCGCATAGATGGCGCCCTTGTTCTTGTCGAACACCATTTCGATTTCTTCGCGACTGCGTGCCGGCAAATCACTTTCGCCAACCCGCTGCGCTTCCGGCGCGGTGCGCTCCAGTCCGGCTACGGTGCTCGACACCGCACTGGTCTCGCGACCCTGCAGACCGGCACCGCCGGTATCCCGGCTCATGGCGGCGGTATTAATGCCGCCGCTGGCGCGACCCGCCTTGGAAGTAATCATGGAACGTTCGCTGCGTTTCGCTTCACCGGCAGCCCCCGCCAGATTGCGCGTGTTGGTCACGTTGGCAACCACCTGGTTATCGCGTAAATCGGCCAGTTCATCGGCAAAGGGCAGCAAACCAGCCATTGAGGCCTTCTCGCGAGCCTGCTTGGTGGTGTCAACCACCGGCTTGGGCTCGGGCTTCACTTCGACCACCTTCTCTTTCGGCTTCGGCTCGGGCTTGGGCTCGGGCTTAACCAGTTCCGGTTCCTGTCGAACCACCGGTGGCGGCGGCGGGGGTGGCGGCTTGTCGATCAGCAAGCGGGCAAAACGCTCGGGCATTTCGCGTTCCGCATCGCTGTCGAGTTCCGGCACGGGCAGCAGGGTCAAAATGAAGCTCATTACCAATACGGCGATACCGCTGCGCTTGAGGATATCCTTGAAGCGGTCATCCTGCTCCAGCGACAAGTCCCATGGCAGGGCATAAGTTCTGTAGTACGCGATCACTTGGACTTATCCTCTAGGCTCTGGGCTGCCACTTACCGCGGCCTGCGCCGCCGGCGCACGCTGCATCACGGCCAGGGAAATCTGCCCGTAGTCCGCAGCGGTACAGGTAGCCATGACTCGCTTGAGCAGGCTGTACGGCAATTCCTTATCGCCCATGATGGTCACTTCGCGGTCTTCGATTTCCGCCTGCGAAGCCTTGCGCAGCACCCGGTCGCTCTGCTCACGCAGGGCCAGTTCCAGGGCCGGAATGACCAGGCTCTTGGAAGCCAGCACGTCGGCCACCTGGGCGACGGGACGACCCATCACCAGCACTTGCTCGTCGGTCACCAGCACCACCACGTTCTCGCGGGCTTTTTCTTCGGCTACCGACTCGGGCAGCTGAATATCCTTGGCGTTGGGCAGTACCTCAACGTCCGAGGAATTCACCAGCAGGAAGAACACCAGGATGGTAAAAATATCCATCAGCGAAACCAGGTTCAGCGCCACGGTTTTTTTCGCCCGTGAGTTGCGCTTCTCCATGCGCTTGGCGCGTTTCGACATTTCCATGCTTTAGCTCCGCTTCAACACCGGCGCATCGCCAATGGAAATTTCCGGAAACAATTCAGCCCTGACGAGCTGGCCGGCCTGCACGCTCGAAAACATGCGTACCGAGTCCATCACCTGCACCAGCACGTCGTAGGGCACGTTGGGCTCGAGCAAAATCGCCGCGTCGAGCTTTTCCGGGAAAGTCGCCTTTACCCGCTGCAGGTATTCACTCAGGCCGTCATAGTCGTAGTCTTCCTCGCGCATCGGCAGGCTGGTCATCAGCCCGCCGTTGCGCTCGCCGACTTCAATCCGGTCTGCACGCACCACCACTTCCAGCTGCACGGTCTCGGGCAGGTCTGCGGACTGATCCCCCGAGGAGGGCAGGTTCAGTTCGAGAATAGCCAGCCGCGAGAACACTGCCGTGATCAGCAGGAACGGGACCAGAATGACCATCAGGTTCATGAACGCGGTGATGTCTAGCTCAGCCGGGTCATGACTCCGATGTCGGCGCCAGGAGCTTCTCATGCGGCTTGACCAGCAGGCTTACGTTCTTCCACGGCGTTCAGGAACTTCACCGAAGCCATTTCCAGGCTGTCGACGATTTCCGTGGTCTTGCTCTGCAGCACGGTGTGCACCAGCAGCAGCGGAATGGCCGCCATCAGGCCAAAGGCCGTGGTGTTCATCGCCACCGAGATACTCGCCGACAGCATGTCGGCTTTCTCAGCCGGATTGGCAGCCGCCACCGCGGTAAACGCGTTGATCAGGCCGATGATGGTGCCGAGCAGACCCAGCAGCGTGGCAACGTTGGCAAAGGTCGCCAGGTAATGCGTGCGCTTTTCCAGGCGCGGCATGACTTCCATCAGGCTCTCTTCCATGGCCTTCTCCATATCATCACGACGCGCCGACTGCTTAATACGATGCAGCCCGTAGGTCAGGATGGTGGCGATGGCCGACTTCGACTTGGAAGTCAGGTTTACGGCCTCGGTAAACTTGCCCGCCTGAATGAACGGCGTGATCTTTTTCCAGATCATGCGATTGCTGATACTGGTCTTGCTCAGGAACACCCAGCGCTCAACCGCAATGGCCAGGCCCAGGGTGAATACGATGACGATGGGATACATAAATACCCCGCCATCCTGAAAGAAACTGACGATACTCGTATAGATATTCATGACTCTCTGCTCCTCGATTCAGCACACCCGACAAACCGGCCAGGCGATCCAACAACAACAACAACGGCCCGGCTGCGCCAGGCAATCCCGCGACACAATCCGCCCGAGCGGCTGTGCAGCCTGGAACCCCTATTCCGTGCCCCCATACAATTGATCGAAGTAGTCCGTCTGTCTGCGGAATACTTCACGGTCTACGGGAGCCAAAACCTCATCAACCAGGCTATTTACCGGTTTGCCGACCAGGTCACCCAATGCCGGGTCCTTCCAGGGAACGATATAAAGGACCTTCGGCAGCTCCTGGTTGCCGCGAATGGAGGTGGAATCCAGCTCCAGGCGGTCGGCGGCAGTCGTTGCGGTCATGGCAACGGGTTCAGGCGGGACGTCCGTGTCCCCGGGCACCGAATCCGTGGCGAAGGCCTGAATCGGAGTTACCAGCAGCAGGCAAACGGCTGGCGCAAAAAGTTTCATCCCTCGTCTCCTATCTGCGCCGTGCGCGGCGGCTCGCCCAGACGACGACGCAAGTCAGCGATCCAGCGGTCTACCTGCGCGGTGTCACCGGCGGTGCCGGCCAGACTTACATAGCGTTCGTAGTGTTCAACGGCGGCGGCATGGCGGCTCTGATACAGGTCGTAGAGCACGCCAAGGTTGTAATGTGCCAGGGCATAGTCAGGATCACTGGCGATGGCCTGCAGATAAGCCTGCTCTGCTTCAGCAAACTCGCCCTGCTCGCGATACAGGACGCCGAGCTCATTCCAGGCCGGCGCACAGTTGCTGCAAACCGTGGTTGCCAGATTAAAATAGTTGGCGGCTTTATCCATCTCACCCTGACGCACGGCGATCAGGCCAAGGTTCATTAACGGCCCGGAGAATTCCGGGTATTTTTTCGCCAGCGCGGACATGCGTTGCGCGGCCTGTTCGTCCTGACCTGCATCCATCAGACCCAGCGCACGCTGATAGTCTTTGACAGCACCAGCCGGCCACTGCGGCGCCGTCTCGCCCTCGGCAGCGGCCATCTCACGGCTGGGCGCACTGGCGCAGCCGGCCAGCAATAGCAGCATCAGCAAGCCGGGCAATGCGCTGCGCACGGCGGCCAGCACGCGTTTGTCAGTCAAGCTGTGCAACAAAAGTCTCTCTCCTTTCAGGCTTCGCGTAGCGACCCGGCATCAGTTCGGCGAGTTCGACAAAGCTGCGCTTCACCCACTCGTCGTAAACACCGTCAGCACTGCGCGCTGCGTTGCTGGCGAAGATATCGATGGCCTGTTCCTCGAAGGGAAAGGCCTGCTCTTCGAGCAGAATGGTGTACTGGTCGAGCTCTTCTTCATTCAGACCGGCCGGGCGCTGCGATTGCATCAGGTCCTGGCTGAGCCGGAAGTAAAGCTGCGCGATACGGAAGGTCGCGGCGGTGGTGACCTCGGCAACCCCGTAGGCAGCGGCATTGCCATAAGCCGCCAGGGCCAGTTCCATGCGGCCCTTCTTGATCTTGAGGCTGTCTTTAAGCGGGATACTCAGGCTGGCCGCATTGAATGAATCGCGCAACGGGTCAGCCAGTTCGAGACTGGCGCGCGCTGCGAGTGTGCGCGTGCGGTCGGAACGTTCGGCCGTTGCCGCCGCATCCGCGGCGATAATAGTTTCCAGCCAGCGGCGTCGATCGCTGATGTCGCTGCGCTGCAGGGCCAGGTCTGCCAGTCGCAGCCGCGCCTCGATGGACTCAGACAATGGCGCCGGAAAACGCGCCACGATTTGTTCATAGACGCGCTGCTGATCTGCAGCCGCACCGGCGGTGGTGTAAAGCTCAGCCGCTTCCCACAGTGCTTCGCGATGCACTTCGGGCTCTACGCTGGCCAGGCTGGCGATGCGTTCAAACTCGCCGGCCGCCTGCGCGCCACGACCTGCAGACTGCAGCGCCACGGCCAGGTTCTGGGTAACGTCATCGGCAAACTTGTGTTGCGGATAGGTGTCGCGAAACTGCTCGAGCACCGGCACCGCGCGTTCCCATTGTTGCGCAGCAACCAGCATGGCGGCGGCATCGTAGACCGCGGTGGGCACGATTTCGTCAGCGGGTACCACTGAACCAACGCGCAGGAACTGCGCCACGGCCGTATCCAGGTCACCGGCATCACGGGCCTGCTCCGCCTGCCGATATATGGACGCCGCAATACGCGTATCAATATCGGCAAGGTCTTCAGCTTGCTCGGCCGGCAGACCGCGCAAGCGCAGGTAAGCCTGCTCGGCTTCAAGGTATCGGGCCAGATCGAACTGTGCATGGCCGAGCACGCGCCAGGCCGTGCGTTCCAGCGGCATGCTGACGGGCGGCTGCATAGGTCACCACCAGCCCGGCAACACCGATGGCGCGCTCCAGCTGGCCACCCGCGAACAATTCTTCCGCCACCTTGGTGCGCACCGGGCCGGCCTGCTCATGCTGCGGAAAACTATCCGCAAAGCGCAGCGACTCATCGATGGTGCGCGCCTGCCACAGCGTCAGCAAATCACCTTCCAGTTGCGCGGCTATGCGCACGTGCCGCCAGCAACGCGGCGTAACCGGCTTCGCCAGCTCTCTCGTGGGGCCCATAGGCGTAGGCCGCATCAAGGAACTGATCCGTGGCTTCACCGTAGCGACCCAGTTCATTAAGAATTTCAGCGAGCAGGAAACTGCGCTGCGCAGAATCCGGATCTTCGGGGAAATAGGCCAGGTAGCGGCGATACCAGCCCGCTGCGCGTTCGTAGGCTTCAGTATCCTGATCAGCCTGCGCGCGTGCGTGATCAAAGCCGGCCAGGTCGCTGAGATTTTGTTTCAGGGCGGCGACCACCTCGGGATGATCAACCGTGTTGCGCGCCACCCAGAATTCCGCATCGAGGCCGTAGTAGGTGACGTAGTCTTCCTTGGCCTGCAACACCAGGCTGGGAAAACGGCCCAGCGTGTAAGCGTCGATAACCCGCATTTGCAGCGCCGGCGACGCGGCATGCGCGGGCTCTCGGACCACGAAGGCTGCGAAGGTTTCTGCTGCGTCGGTGTAACGCTCCTTGTCTAGGTAGAGCTCACCGAGACCGCTATAAAGCAAATTGGAAAAGCCATTGCCGGAGCGACGGTCAAGCAAGGCATCAATGGATGCAGCGCCATCCATGTAAGAAAAGCTGATCGCCAGGACACGAAAGGTATCGTCGACTATCTCGCGTTGCGGACGCGACAGACTGGCCAGCACTGCTTCGGGCGCAGCGGCCCCCGCCAGGCGACGTTCCAGCAGCGTCACATAGGAATCCAGGCTTTCTTCATGCAGCCCCTGCTTGAACAACGACCAGCCATGCTTGTAGAGCGACTGCTCATAAAAAGCCGATGCTTCGCCGATATTAATCACGGCCGCATAGGCCAGCTCGGCATCGCGGTAACGCTTGTCTACGAACAGAATCTCGCCGCGGCGAAACTGCACTTCGTCGAAATAGTCACTATCCGGAAAATTGCTCACGACCTGGTCCAGGGTCGCCAGGGCGGCATCGTTCTCGGTAAGAATTTCCTGCGCGCGGGCGATCTGGTAAAGGATCAGGTCGCGGTTTTCATAGTCAGGGTTTGCTGCCAGTAACTGCGTGTACAGATCGACAGCTTCGCGATAAAAGTCTTCATCGCTGCCGCCGAGCATGTCGGCATCTTCGCCGGCGGTCAGATTGAGATCCGCCAGCCGGCGAATCGCTTCGATGCGCAGCGCCGGCTGGCCCTCGGCCACATCAAGGAAGCGACGGTACTGTTCACGTGCCTGACGGGCCGCATCCGGCACCGTAGGCGCACTCTTCAGGTCCAGTTCCGGCGCCTTGAGGTCGGCGATGGTGGTGTCGTCGTCCTTATAGCTTTCCTGCTTGTCACCGCCAAACGGCCACAAGCCGCCGGCGAGGATCAGACCTGCGGTAAATGCCACCAGGTTCACGGCGTGTCACCCCGCTCCGCCGTGGTGGCATTGGCGCGATCGTAGATCGTTGCCAGCGCAAAGCGCGCCTGCACACGATAGGTAGCCAGGCGATCTTTCTGATCCTCAAGTTCGCTAACCGCGAGTATCTGCAGGCGACTCTGCTGCCCACCCAGGGCCGCATACAGGCGCTCTTTCTTTCCGGCCAGGCGCGGTACCAGGGCGGCAATGCGTTGTCGGTAGGCCTTAACTTCCGCGGGTACTTTTTCGCGCGCCGCAGCGGTACGCGCCGCGCGTTCCTCAGCTAACAGCAGCGCTTCGTCCAGTGCCTGCAGCGCACGGCCCTGCTCCCAGAGACGATAGTTATGCTGGCTATCCAGCTGCCACTGCAAAAAGCCCTTGAGTACCCGGTGACGCTCGCGTGCGTCAGCATCAGCAGCAGCGAAACCCGGCGCAGACTCCAGCGACTGCAGCATCTCCCATTGCCAGCGCTGGTCCGCATCGGCCAGCGCGGCCACATCGTGGGTTTGTTCAGCCGCAGCCAACCGCGCAGCCGCAGCATCGCGACGCGCACGAATACCCTCGAGATCGGCAGCCTGCATACGCTGATCAAACTCCGGCAGGCGTTGCGCGTAGGCCTGCTCGCGGGTATCGAGCATGTCATCGAAGGCTGCCAGTTTGGCTTCCCAGTCGTTCAAATGGCCCAACAGTGCATTCAGGTCGCGGTAATTCCGCAAGCCGTCCTGGAAATCATGATTGGCCATCAAGTGATACAGGTAGCGAGCGTCGTCGTTGTCGGCCACGTTCTGCAATTGCCAGTACCAGCGACCGATATCCGGATCGTCTTCACGCAACAAGGCCGGCACCAGTTCGCCACTGCGGGCGCGTCCGATGGCATCGTCCAGGCGCTGCATCTCACCGTCGAACGCGGCCAATGCGTCGAGGTAGTGATCCACGGCCGAGCCATGCGCGTCGAGCTTGCCGAAGGCGAACGGCACGGCCAGCAATGACTCCTGCACCGCGCCGTCGAGCAGATCCCGATCACGCAGCTCGAGCCAGGGCGCCAGCGCCGTCTGGTAATTGGATTGCAGCGCGTCGGCCCAGCCCACACCCAGCAGCGCTTTGTTTGAAAACGGTCCGCGCAGGCGCACGCGCAACAGCGTCTCGCGCGCCGTTGCCGGCTGACCCGCCTGCAACTGAGCGTAGCCCAACGCCAGGTTGGCCTTGTCGCGCAGGCTGCGCAGCTCGGGCGCACGGGTGGAAAGTTGCCCCACGCGTTGCAGCGCTGCGCTGCCGGATTCAAGCTCGCCCATGCGGATCAACGCGACGCCGAGGTTGTAGCGGCCATAGGCCAGCCAGTCGTCGGGGGCGCGATGGTCGTTGAGTACGGCGGCAGCCTGTGCGTAGTCGCCGAGACCCATGTGGCTTTGTGCCAGCAACAGGTAGTACTCGGCCGCCAGGTTTTTCGGCAACTCATCGCCGACTTCATTCAATGCCTGCAAGGCCTGGTCGTAGAGACCCCGTTGGAAACGGACCTTGCCCAGATAAAACCAGGCGCGATCCTTAACCGCCGGACTCGGATGCGAGTCCAGCAGCAAATTGAATATTCGACCCGCCTCGCGATGCTGGCCGTAACCCAGATACAGACCGCCGAGCAATAGCTCAGCTTCGGCCTTGTGCGCGTCCACGCGACCGGTCGAGCGCGCGGCCAGCAAATGAGTCAGCGCGGTGAAGTCATCCTGCTGATAAAAATGAAACAGAACCTCACCAAAATACGGCGCCTGTACCTCGGTACCCGGCTTGTCGCGCGCATCAGCGACAGGCGCAACGACGCATAGCGCCACGGCCAATACGGCTGCGACGCCCATCCGGCAGTCGGTAACGCCCGCGCGCATTCCCTACTCCCACTCCCTCACGAAGAACTCGGGCTGCTGCTTGCGCTCCCGATCTGTGATCTGTAATTCGACAAACTTGGCACCGATCTCTTTGTCGAGATCGACGGTGGCGCCGCGGCGATACTCGCGCCCTTGCGGACCCAGGCCGGTAAAAATAGCCACCAGCTCGTGGCCACCGGTCTTGAAGTTACCGAGGAACAGACGATGCACGCCGCCGCGATGCAAAGCTTCAACTTCACGTTTGGTATACAGATAGTTGCTGACTTCCTTGCCATCGACGCTGAGCTGAACCGAGTCCAGCGCGAAAAACTCGCCGACATCCATGGACAGGAATACCGCCACCTGGGTATTGGCCGGGAACAGCAGCTCCTCCTCTAACAGGAATAGCTCGCGGTTCAGGTCCAGCACTTCGGCTTTCAGGTCCTGTACCTCCTCATCCAGCGCGGCGACTGCCGTTTCTGCATGGCTGACTAATGGCCAGGCCAGTACCGCAAACAATGCGGTGGCCAGGGTCATTCGGTGTGTGGCTTTCATGGTGTGTCTTTCCTTGCGAATCGGCATGGCCTACTCGGCCAGCATGGCTTCCAGTTGGGCAACGTATTGCTCGACGTCGTCCTGGCGAAAGCCCTGGTGGACATGACGCACTTCACCGTGACGATCAATCAGCAGTGTCATGGGCAGCTTGCCCGCGTCGTATAAGCGGGCGATGCGTTTGCCGCCGTCGTGCAAAATCGGGAAATCGTTGTCGCGGTCGGCGCTGAGCAAGTGCTCGCGCTCTTCGTCCAGGCCGATGGACAGGACCTGCAGGCCGCTGTCGCGGTAGCGCTGGTCAAGCTGACCCAGCTCCGGCAGCTGGTCTCGACAACGACCACACCAGGTAGCCCAGATGCTGAGCAGCACCACCTGGCCGCGATATTCGCTGAGACGCAGGTTTTCACCCTGAACGGACTTGAGTGCAAAGTCGGGTGCCGTCTCGCCACTCTTGACGCGAGCGGCCCCGGCCGGAAGACAGGCCAGCAGGATTAGCAGAAGCAACATGGAGCTGCCGTGCCTTCCCCTGTACCCCATTGCCTTACTCGCCATACGGTTGCCCCAGCAAACAATTCCGGCAGACAAGGCAAAGCGACGCAGGCCCACAGCACGCCAGGCGCGCCGTTTGGCAGCCCCGCTATCCTAGGCGCGTATCGCGCCCGTAGACCGGTGGCTTTGCGCCCCCACCTTTCAGCGGGTTTGCCTTTAACTAACCAGACCAACCCAACGCATCAGGCGCGGGCATAGAATCGTGAGCACAATGGTCGCAGGGCCGCCGCAGCAATCCTGTGACCGGAGTCACGAATCGCCGACGCTTAAGTTAAGGGCAGCGGCATTGGCCGCGGGGCGCTGGCTATCAGCGGGGATCCAGGCCGGCGGAATAGCTGACTTTGCGGTCGCTGGAGACCAGCACAGCCTCGTAGCCGGGCAGCGATTCGATCAGCTGCAGACCGGCCTCCACGCCCAGTACGAAGACGCTGGTGGATAAACCATCGGTAAGCGTGGCATCCGGACCCAGCACGGTCACGCTGCGCAGGCCGCGGGCCGGGCCGCCTGTGGCCGGCTGGAGAATGTGGTGATAGCGCTGGCCGTCGGCGTCGTCGAAAAAACGTTCGTAATCGCCGGACGTCGAGATGGCCTCATCCTGCAACGCCAAACGGGTGACCAGGCCCTGTTCGTCATCGGGATCCCGGATACCCACAATCCAGGGCTTGCCGCGGCGATCGCCGAGCAGCCGTGTATCGCCGCCGGCTGTTGCCAGCGCATGTTGCACACCGGCCGCGCGCAGCTGATCAATAACCGCCTCCACCGCGTAACCTTTGGCTATCCCGCCCAGGTTAATGCGCACACCCTCGCGGGCGAAGCGGATGCTGTGCGCTGACTCATCGAGCTGCACAAGGCGATAATCGATGGCTGCCAGCCGCGCATTGATAGCCTCTGCGTCCGGCCGCTGGCCGGCACGGTAGTCATACAACTGGCCGATGCTGTCGTAGGTGATATCAAAGGCACCACCGGTTTGTTCGCCGAGCTCAACGGCGCGCGCGACCAGCTCAAACAACTCCTGCGAAACTACCACCGCTCGCGCGGCCGCATCGCGATTCACCACGGAAATTTCAGAACTCTCGCGGTAGGTGCTCATCGCATCTTCGATGCGATCAAATTCCGCCATGGCTGCATCCAGCAATCGCTGCGCGACCGCGGGATCCTCATGCCACAACTGCACATCCATGCGGGTACCCATTTTGTCCGCGCTGGCCGAGTGCCAGTCGGCGAGCGCCGGGCTCGCCAGCAGGCACAGGCAGACCAGCCCGCGCGTGGCCGCAGCAATGGAATCGGGTATGCTCATACCTGCATTTTGTCACGCCAAGCGGGGATTCGACATGGGCACAGGCACCATTCTGCTGATTGTTATCGCACTGATTGCGGCGACCGCCGTTGGCATCTACAACAAGCTGGTCAGTTTGCGTAATCGGGTCAAAAACGGCTTCGCACAAATAGACGTGCAGCTGACTCGCCGTCACGACCTGATTCCCAACCTGGTGGAAGCGGTTAAGGGCTACATGTCGCATGAGCGGGAAACGCTGGAAGCCGTGGTTCAGGCCCGCAATGCCGCCGTCAGTGGTCTGCAGGCCGCAGCGGCCGACCCCTCCAATGCCGAGGCGATCAAAAAGCTGGGCGCCGCCGAAACGACACTCAGCGGCACGCTGGGCCGACTGTTTGCCCTGGCCGAAGCCTACCCGGATCTGAAGGCTAACCAGAACATGATGCAGTTCCAGGAAGAGCTCGCCAGCACCGAGAATAAAGTCGCCTTTGCACGGCAGGCATTCAATGATGCTGTGCTGGGCTACAACAACCAGGTAGAAACTTTCCCCAGCAACCTGGTGGCGAACGCCTTCAATTTCAAAGCCGGCGATTTTCTCGAGATTGACGAAGCAGCCAAGCGCGAAGCACCGTCGGTGAACTTCTAGCGCAGCCAGGCCATGGATTTTTTCGCCGCCCAGGAGCAATCCCGGCGCCGCACTCGCCTGCTGGTGTTCTTTTACCTGCTGGCAACGCTGGCCGTGGCCGCAGCGGTGACGGCGATTTTTGCCAGCGTCTGGCTGTGGGCCGAGGTTTCGCCCATCGCACCCGATGCCGCCTGGCTGGAGAACCGCTGGCGCACTTTGCTTTTGGTTGCCATGGGCACACTGGTGTTTATCACCCTGGCCAGTCTGTTCCGCGTGCTCAGCCTGCGTGGTGGTGGTGGCGCGCGCGTGGCGCGCGAAATGGGTGCCAGCCCGGTACCGATGGAAACCAGTGACCCGTTGCGGCGACGTTTACGTAACGTTGTGGAAGAAATGGCCATCGCTTCCGGTGTGCCGGTTCCTGAGATCTATGTGCTGGAGCAAGAAGCGGGCATTAACGCTTTCGCCGCCGGTTACCTGCCCGAAGACGCCGTGGTGGCTGTGACACGTGGCGCCCTGGAGCAGCTTGATCGCGACGAGTTGCAGGGCGTAATCGGGCACGAATTCAGTCATGTGCTCAACGGTGACATGCGCCTGAACATCCGCATGCTAGGACCCTTGTTCGGCATCATGGTGATTGGACTCATTGGCCGGACGCTGCTGCGAAATCTGCGCCTGCAACGTTCTCTCAGCAGTGCCAACCGATCACGCGGCAATGTGCCGGTGATCGTAGTCGCGCTGGGATTGGCAGTCATTGGCTGGGTCGGCATGCTGGCCGCACGCCTGATCAAGGCCAGCGTATCCCGCCAGCGCGAATACCTGGCCGATGCTTCGGCGGTGCAATTTACTCGCCAGCCGCTGGGGTTATCCGGGGCCCTCAAGAAGATTGGCCGGCTGACTGAAAAATCCTACTTCGCAAGCGCCGACAGCGAAGAGGTCAATCACATGCTGTTCGCCACCGGGCAACGGCTGAGCGGACTGTTCGCCACGCATCCGCCGTTATTGGAAAGAATTCAACGCCTGGAACCCGGCTTCAATGGCGATCTTGCGCAGCCGATGGACGATCCGGCTGAAGCCACCAGCCGACTGCCCGCCGGGGTCAGCGCAGCCGCTGCCGATGCCGGGCATCGTTTTGCCCTCGACGCGGAGCGCGTGCCGGGACAGGCCGGCAATCCCGATGCCAGCCAGGTCGCCGCGGCCCATGGCCTGCACCGCAGTATTCCGCCAAGCCTGTATAGCGCCGCGCACAGTGACGACCAGTCCCTGCTGCTGGTGCTGGCGCTGGTCCTGCACAACGAGCCGGTCCTGCGCGATGCGCAACTTAGCCTGCTGGGCCAGCAACTCGGGCCGATGCGCGCGGCAGAAATCGCCGAACTCAATGCGGCAGTGCGCCAACTCGGCCCGCAGTTTCGCCTGCCGCTGCTGGACCTGGCCTTTCCGGCCATCAAGCAACGGCCACAGGGACAACTGGAGTTCCTGGTCGAACTCACCCAGCAGCTGATCCATTCAGACCAGCGCGTCGAGCTGTTCGAGTACTGCCTGGCAAGTATCCTGAAGACCGGTTTATTCCGCGCCCAGTCACCAGGCAGACGCGGCCTGCGTCGCCGCCGCAGCCGGCAACACTTTCGTGAAGCGCTACTCGATCTGTTTGCTATCTTTGCGCGCCACGGCCATAACGACAGCGCCACTGCGCACGCCGCGTTCTCGGCCGGGATCAGGAAACTCGGCAGCAATATTGACGCCACGGCAGAAGACGCCATGCGTGGTGAGCAGGACTGGCAATCAAGCCTGGACCAGGCCCTGCTGGTACTTACCAGCCTGCGCCCAGAAGACCGTCGCCGGGTAGTCACCGGGCTGGCCCAAACAGCCAGCCATGACGGCCAGATCACCATCGCCGAAAGCGAACTGCTGCGCGTGGTTTGCGCGGTACTCGACTGCCCCTTGCCGCCGCTTTATGCGGCCAGCCCCAACAGCTAGACAGGCCTGCGCAGAAAACCGCGGGGCAATAGTCGCCAATACGCCCGCATGTATCCCTCAGCAAAGCTCATGCTGCGCCGATACAGGGCCAGCAGTTGACAAACATAATGAAAGCATACTCCCAACCCGCTGTTTCTCCGTTGCACCGTACTTACCATAACGCGGGAGATTGACGGGTGGGCGGCTTTGTCGTATTGGTTAACACAAGACCAATCCCGATGACGCAATCTCAGGACGGGTCGCCCAACAATCCGACGCAATCAGCGCATCAAGTTTAGAGCGCGAGCGAACCCGTGGCATTTTTCACGCGAAGTGCTGCGCTATTAATCGCCTTTTCCCGCGAACACTGGCGTCGAACTGAGGAGAATGAACGTGAGGAAATTGGTCGGAATTCTATTGTTACTTGTCGCCTCTTCGGCCCAGGCCGTCGTGCTGCCTGATGTCTACGTCAACGAAATCCCGGACAACCTGGGGGGCAGCTATTTCCTCGGTATCAATCAACCGGCACTGCAGCCGGGGGAGTTTCCGTGGCAACTGAGCGCCTGGGGAATTATCAACCAGGATGCAACGGACGTATTCACCGGGATAACCGGCTGGAGCGGAGCACTAATAGATCAGGCAAGCTGGAATTCAGGACTTGTATTCGAAACTTTTACGCCAGACGAACCGATTTTCTTGTTTGCCACCGGCGAAGCAGGAATCGGTACATTCGACAGCGTGTTTGGTCCGGGCGGATTTTTTCAGGCAGCGGTTTACTGGAATTCCGACTATTTCGGCAACCCTTTGACTGCATCGACACAGAATTTTAATTGGCTGGAAGGGACCGGCAACAGCACAGCCTTTGCCATAATTTCCAACCCCGGCAGCAGTGAGAACCTCGCTTGCGAAATCGGCGTGGGTGGATCAGCGGCTCTGAGTTGCTCGCCTATCGGGCCCGTGGTACCAATCCCGGCCGCCGCCTGGCTGTTTGGCTCAGCCCTCGGCCTGCTGGCTTGGGTGAGGCGCAAGACAGTCTGACAGCAAATTTGGAGCATGAAATAACCCGGCCTGGTGCCGGGTTTTTCTTGTCTGCCAAGTCTGCGCTGACCTGGCAATCGGCTATTGAACGCTAGCAGCAGGCAGCCACTAGAACCAGAACGACACAAACAGCTGAATCACGTCGGCCTGAAAGCTAAACAGGGGCTCTTCACCCGGATTGCCGCCCTGGGTGATATCGCGGAAGTTGTCGTAGTTAAAGATCATGTGGTCGTAGACCAGGTTCATTGATCCTTTGTCCAGAAAACTCCAGCCGCCCTCGAGGAAATCGTAGGACACGCCAACGCGCACCGTGTTGCTGGTGAACTGGCTCAGCTCCTTATCGCGGGCGAGAAAGTTCTGCGCATCTTCGTAAGGAAAAATATCCTGGTAGAACTCGGCGGCCGTTTGCGTATAGAAGCGGTATTGCAGATCCAGCGTCAGCGCACCCATGGGATGCGTATAGCCTACTTCCAGCGTATGCGCCTGGATATCCCAGTCGTCACCGAAGTAGCGATAACCGCCGTGAATCGCCGCGCGATAGGGCAGGTAGTAGCGCCCGGTCACACCCACGGCATTACTGGTTCGGGTGCGCGGATACACCTCAGCCTGGTAACTAAAGCCGCTGCCACTATCCACATCGCGATAGCGCACTGTTCGATAAGGGTTGTTGAGGAACCCCTCATCCGTAATGGTTTCGAAATTCAGCCCGACCAGCAGGTTGCGGGTTAGCACCTGCGAAACGCCAAGGCGATAATTCTGGCGATCCAGGGTGTCTTCGAACACATCATCGCCATTTCGGCGGACGATATCCGAACCCAGCGCATAACCCAGGCTGACTGTCGTCAGGCCACCAAAAATATCCTGGCTAATGCCGAAATTAATGCTCTCGGCACTGTAGTCGTTTTCTTCACTGGTCGTAAAGGACAATCCCATGATGGTGTCGCCACGCAGGAAATCGACGCCCACGGACTTCTGTACCCGTTCTTCTTCATAGGGGCTGGCGGTTGTAACTACATCGATGGAAGCACTACTGACGGAATCAACATAGTAGTTGCCGGATACGGAAAACTGCTCGCCGATGCCCTTGCGCACCAGCAGCGATGGGCCCTCGATGGTTACGTTGTCGCCCTGATAGGAGTGATACAACAAATCAGCGCGGTCTTCCGGAAGCACGGCGGCGAAGCCCGGTAACACGCGCAGAAACAGCAGCGCTCCGAGCAGGCCGCGCAGGACCTGCGTGTTTACGGGTCGCGGCTGATTGGGCCGACGGTTGACGCTGTTGCTAGTTACAGCCACAACCGCCTCCGGAGCTGCCCAGCGCGCCACGCGCACCTTCACGCGCCTCGTAGACGTGATGGATGTATGAAGTGGAGACAGGATTACGATCCAGGCTCATAATCGGATCAGCCAGGCGATCGCGCTCGTAGGGTTTCACCCAGGGCTCGATACTGCAGCCCGCCAGCAGACTTAGCAGCGCGGCGGCAAGCAGCAGACGCTGCCAGCCGGCACATCGTTTCGAAACGGTATGCATGTTCTAGCTCCGCTCCCGCACCAGCTCGCGAATCTGCTCGCGATACATGTCTTCATAGCCGTCCTGGTAGCCGTGATGCAGGTAACGCAGGTTACCGTTGCGATCCACCAGCACAGTGCTGGGCATGGCCGCAACGTCATACAGCTGACTTACCTGGTTGGCCGGGTCGTAAAGAATCGGAAAACTCACCGGGGTTTCCGACAGAAACCTGTCGGCATCGCGACTGTGCTCTTCAACGTTCACACCGAGCAGCGTGAAGCCGAGTCGGGAGTAGCGCTGATAGATATCCTCCAGCAGCGGCATTTCCTTGCGACAGGGGCCGCACCAGGTGGCCCAGAAGTTGATCAATACCACCTCGCCCTTCAGGCCGGCCAGTGAAACCGGCTGACCCTCGCGATTGCTCAGGGTGAAATCAGGTGCCGGACCGGTCATATCGCCGGCCATGACCAGCGGGCTTACCAGGCTGCCGGCCATCAGGCCGAGCAACAAGCGTCGTTGAATCTCTGTGCGTCCTTGCATCACGAGCTCCTCAGAAGAAAAAGGTCATACCCAGGCTAAGTTCGATGTTGTGCGTGACCTTGCTCTCGCCCAACAGGTCCGTGTCGAAGATGTGGTCACGTACATTGAAGTGCATGGCCAGCCAGTCCGTGGCCAGCACCCGGTAGCCGGCACCAAACACCAGGGTGAAGTAGTCGTCGCCGGCGAAATTGGTACTGCCAACACCGCCAATCAGGTAGAGGGCACTGTTGAAGGCCCAATTGCTGCCGACGAAGGCTTCGCCCGGTAAAATGTTGTAGCCCAGCGATATGTCGTAGTAACTGAGCCTGCGATCATCGTCGCTGAGCAGCGGCGCACCGCCGCTGAGCTTCTCGAAACTGGTCTCGCCGACGTCAGTCTGTCCGTAGGTGCCTTCGACGAAGAAGCTTTCGGTCATGTGATAGGCGGCCCGCAAGCCCCATACCGCATTACTTTCAAAGTCTTCGACGCTCTTGATACCGATATATCCGCCCACCTCGAAGTTTTCGCGGTCAATCTTCGGCTCAGATACATCGCGTCGCGCGACGTCCGGGTTGACCACCGGCACCTGCGCATCCGCGGAATTGTCCGTCAGCACTTTCTGCCCGCAACCCGAAAGGATCAGCAGGCAGAGCAGCGCGAGGCTACCCCTCAGAAGAAAAATGAGAATCCTGCCTTCCATTCGCCGACTTCCTCGTTGTCATCCCTGCTGGTAAACACGACATAGCTTTTGTACTCAGCCCGCAGCAGGAATCGCTTGCTGACGTACGCGCGCAAACCCAGGCCCGCATGCGCGGTCTGGTCTGTGCGATCTTCGGCCGCCACCAGGGTGGCCTTTGGATTGATTTGCAGCACGCCCGTACCGAGCGTGAAAAACGGCGATATGCGCCATTCCGGGAACGGTTGATGCACGATGTTGACGTTCACCATCCAGCCGTTGGAAAAATTTCCGGTCAGATGCGTGCCCCAGAGTTCCGCCGAAAGATTCGGCGTGAACAGCCAGGAGACATAGGCCGAGAGCGCATTGGCACCGTCGAAATCACCCAGCTGCACACCCACTTCGCGGCGTCGCTCGGAAAAATCATCGCGATCGGGATTCTCGATCTTGGCCGGATCGCCGTCGGTCTCCATGGTCCGCGCCATGGAATCAACACTGGCCCAACCCTCGACGCCCTTTTCAGAACGCACCTTGTACCAGTCGGTCCGTTGTTTCAGGACCTCCAGCTGCTCGCCGCGATCGATCACAAAGAACACCGGAAACCCCCGGCCAGGGCCGGTATGCAGCTCTATGAAGGGCTCTGCCACCACGACTTCGTAGTAGCGCCGTTCCTTGGCCTGGGCCACGGATACGGCGAGTAAAAGCGCTGCAATGAGGATTCCGATACGCATGATCTAGTTATCTATCGGCGCCTCGAAGGGATTATTGAAGTATTGACCTCCCACATCGAGCCATTCGGAGATCAGGCGCAGCTCGGCATCGCTGAGTCGGCCGTCATGAGTATTGCCTGGCTCGAAGGGAATAAAGAAGGCCGACGAGGCCCGCGCACTGCCGCCACGGGCTGGCGAGCCAATAGGCACGGCTACCTGGATCGGGTCGCCGGTGACCGGGTCAATGGCATCCTGCAACACGTCGGTGACAATGCCGAGATCGGGATCAAAGAACTCCAGGTTGTCACCGAACAGCAACTCGCGGAAGGAAACGAAGTGGTTTATCTCCTCCACCGACGGCACGCCGCGCAGGTCCAGCTGACCGGCCGGTACCATGGGATTACCCATGTCGTCGGTCCGCGTATGGCAAACGGTGCAGGTCACATCGGTGACGCCGTCGGCCGCCAGGCGTGGCAAATCCCACAATGGCTGGATGTACGCTTCGTAGTTGATCACCACCCGGCACAATGGCTTCCAGGACCAAGCCTGCTGGCATTCGTCGCTGGAAGGCGGCGTGGTTTCCAGGTCGGCATAGAGGAACTCATAGGGCAGCGCCACATTGGCTGGCACGGCCGGGTCCGTCCATACGTCGACGAATTTCACGTCCACGCTTGGCGTGATATCCGCACAGTCGCTGGTGGGGCAGTTAATCCGCGCGCGCGTCTCGGCCATGGTTTCGCCAAATTCCGAGAACAGCGCCGGATTGGCCCCCGGGAACGGCAGGGTCGGATTCTGCGAACCGGCATAGACACTATCGAAGGCATCCGTGCGGCCATGCGACAGGCCACTGCCCGGATCGTGGCAACCGTTACAACTCAGCTCCTCCCCCGGGCGAACCTGCAGCCAATTATTGTGTCGCGGACCCCTGCGCTGACCGCGCCCGTCCAGCAGGCTGATCTGAAACGGCACGTTGGCCGGCACCTTGGCCAGCACCGAGCCATCAGGCTGAATCGGCAGGTAGCCGATGATCTCGCGCATCACGTTGCTGGCACCGAAGGCGCTGTTGTCAAAGTCCAGCACATCTTCATCGGGAATGCCGACGGCCTTGGTGAGGCGTAAAAACATCAGCGGCGACTGATCCGGTGACAACACCGTCGGGTTGGCCATGGTCGCGATATCTGGCACCGCGGTGTCTACACCGTCGAGGTCATACACACTGCGAATATTCAGCAAGCCGGCCTCGTCGGCCAGCAGCACCGGATCAGCGAAGCCGGAAGCTTCCAGATCCAGAATGATGGGTGGCGTAGCGCGCGGCTGGGCTGCTACTACTTCGCTGTAGACCACGCCGTCCTGCGGCGCGACGATGGGCAACTGGGTGTCTTCACTCAGATCGTACATCCAGATGCCATAGGCTGGCGGTGCTGCAACGGCGTTCGGATCCGCCAGCCGTGCCGGGGTACAGGGCACGACCTGGTTGTTCTCGAGCAGGCGACACTGGCTCCAGCTGACAAACAGGCGGTCTGTGCCATCCAGAAGCGGGAAGGCAGCACCAAAAGTTCCGCCGGGGGAAAGTTCGCCGTCGGTGCGCACATCGTTGATCACCGCAGAAATCTGCGCCGGGCCGGCCAGCACGCCCGCATTCAGCGAATTGGCCTGAGTGTTCTCAAGGTAGTTGGCGGTATCAATCAGAGCAAGGTCACCGCCGAGGGCGTCAGTTTCGAAGGGCCGCAATACCGTCAGCAGGCGACCATCAGGCATCTCCCGGGGCTGCAGAAACTGCACCTCGGCGCCGTTCGTACCGGTGTCGTGGCTGTTGGCGCCGTACAGCAGTTCCAGTTCGCTGCCGTCAGGATTCATACGGTAGAGGTGAATGCCTTCAGGGCCTGCGTTGTCCCAGCGACTGAAGATAATTTTGCCGTCACTGCTGACGGCAGGATCCAGATCATGGCTCTGGTTAAAGGAAATCTGATTGAATTCGTTGCCGTCGGGCGTAATCACATGCAACACGAAAGCGGGTTCGTTGCGATCCTCATCCAGGGCGGCAAACTGCTCTTTGTCTTCGTCGAGTAGCTTCGCCCGGGTCAGGCGCTGCCGTGTGGACGAAAACACAATGCGCCCATCGGGCAGATAGTGCGGCGCCAGGTCATGACCTTCTTCAGCCTTGATATTAGAGCTGATGATGCGACGCAGATTCTCGGTTTCAACCTCGTATTCCCAGATATTCCAGGTCGGCTGCTCATCCTCATCGAGATTCGGGATCAAAGGGTCCGCGCATGGCAAACACGAAACGGCTGCCATCGTAAGAGGCCTCAACGTCACGCACATCACCCATGCCTTGCAGGGTGCTTTCAGTGACATTGATTTCCGTAGCTGTTGGCGATGCGCGTTCCCGAACAATCAGGTCGGCGCCCACGGTGCCTTCATCAAAGACCAGCAGTTCGCGGGCATTCGACATCATCGGATCGCCGTTCTCGTCAACGGCAACGGGCCGCTTCACGTAGGCGATGGGCACATCCACTACCACGGGGTCAGAACCCTGACCCTCGGCAACACCTATACCGCCATCACCACTGCCACCACCACACCCGGAAACAAACAAGGCGAGAAACAATGGCAGCAACGAGTAAGGCGTAACCGAGTTGCGGCTACACCAATTTTCAACACACATAGTCATTGCGACACCTAACGACTTCAACTACAACGTTGACGAGTCTGAACCCGAAAACACTGCAGACGCGTACCCGACGTAACGTAATGCAAATGAAAAACAAAGGACTGTTAACGGGATCACAGAACCTCATAGCTGAGCGAGAGATCGTGTCGACCACGGTGCGCGGGGCACCGGTTTGTGGGATGTGTGCAATGGATTGTCGCTTGTCGCGGCCGCATGGAATGGCGGCCAACAGGGTATTACCCTGGCTTTCAAAGCCTCTGCTTGTAGCGTTGCTGCTGCTGCTAAGTTTCGACTTTGCTGCGGCTGGTGTCCGTGAACAGGCACGGCGTATTCATGATCGCCTGGCGGGGGTACCGCCAACGGATCAAGTCCTGAATGACATGGAAAATGCCATCAACCTCGGCGGTGGCAGCGAACAGGCCTACATTGATGCCGCCTATGTCGCGATGCAGAACAGCGCGTTCTATCGCGTCACGCTGAAAAACTACGCCGCACCCTGGACCAATCGCGATCAGGATCAGTTTGTTGCCCTGAACGATTACATCGCCACGGTGATCGGCATGGTGCGCGATGACGACACGCCGGATTACGTACCCTTCAACGAAGTCCTGTCAGCCGACATTCTGTATGTCGGTGGCGGCGGCCTGGGTTTGCCGGGCTACTCACCCGCCAACAACAATCACTACGCCGAGATGGAGAGCCGCGACCTCGATCTTGGTGATTCCAACGTGCTGGTGAAGTCGAGCCAGACCGGTAACGGCGCTCAGCCGGCCGGTGTTGCCGGCGTGCTTACCACGCGCGCGGCTGCCGAGGCGTTCTTTGTCGCCGGCACCAATCGCGCCATGTTCCGCTTCACCATGCTCAACCATCTGTGTAATGACATGGAGCAGGTGCAGGACACCAGCCGCACGCCTGACCGAATTCGACAGGACGTGTCGCGCAGTCCGGGTGGTGACAGTCGGGTATTTCTGAACAACTGCATTGGCTGTCACAGCGGCATGGATCCGCTGACCCAGGCCTTTGCCTATCATGACTATGATGAAGGCAGCGGCCAGATGGTCTATGACACGACGGCTGTTCGCCCGAAATATTTCAATAACGAAGATACGTTCAAGTACGGCTTCGTAACCCCTGACGATCAGTGGGCGAACTACTGGCGCGAAGGACCGAACCGCTGGATCGACTGGGACTTCGGCCCGTCTTCACCGGGCGGCAGTGGCAGCGGTGCCGCGAGCATGGGCCGTGAACTGGCGAACTCCAGAGCGTTTGCCAGTTGCCAGGTCAAGAAAGCATTTCGCGCCGTCTGTCTGCGCGAACCCGCCGATCAAAATGACCTCGACGAAATAAGCGACATGACCCTGTCATTCCGTGACAACGGTTACCGCATGAAACGCGTCTTCGCCGAAGCCGCCAACTACTGCAAGGGGAGCTGAGCCATGAGCATTCGGAACTCCATGCATAGCGCCACGCGCGCACTGAGCCTGAGTCTTGTTAGCCAGTTTGCTGGTTAGCTGCCTGTGGCGGCGGTGCCGGCACCGAAGCGCTGGCACCCAGCACACTGCCGGGCAACTCTGATTACACGGGTCCGCCGCCGGCCACTGCCGATGTGCAGGCCTTTATGGTTGAACTGTGGAGCAACACACGCGCAGGCGGCACCGCCAGCTGCGGCGACTGCCATACGCCGGGCGGTCCGGGTGTTGGCTTGTTTGCCCGCTCCGACAACGTTAACGATGCCTATGCCGAGAGCAACCCGCGGGTAAACCGCGATCAGCCCGGTGACTCACAGCTGGTTACCAAGCTGCTGACGCCGGGCGGCCATAACTGCTGGCTGGCCAGCGACCAGGCCTGCGCCGATATCATGACTAACTGGATCGAAGCCTGGGTTGGCGACGGTGCCGGTGAAGGCGGTCGGCAGATTCAGCTGAATGCGCCGCCGCTGAATGAGCCCGCGCAGAGCAAGGCCTGGCCCGATCCGGTGCCGGCTGAATTCGCCGGCGTGCATGACCTGCTGACCGAGTACTGCTCGGACTGCCATGCCAGTGACGGCGCTACCATGCAACAGTCACCGTTCTTCGCCGAAGCCGATCGACATTCGTCGCTTATGAGGCAGTGCAATCGAAAATTAACCTGGATGATCCGGATGATTCGAGACTGGTCCTGCGCCTGGCCGAAGAGTTCCATAACTGCTGGGACATTGGCTGCCCGGACAGCGCCCTGGCCATGGAAAACGCAATCATTGCACTGGCCGCACCGATTCAGCTGAGTGAGGTCGACGAAGACCTGGTAATCAGCAAGGCGCTGACGCTGGGCGAAGGCACCGTAGCTTCAGGCGGCAACCGTTACGAGAACAACCTGATCGCGCTGTGGGAATTCAAAGCAGGCGAAGGATCGCCGACGGCCTTTGATACCAGCGGCGTTAACCCGGCCATCGACCTGATCCTGTCGGGCGATGTCGAGTGGGTCGGCGGCTGGGGTATCAACATCAAGGACGGCAAAGCCCAGGGCACGACTGCGGACAGTCGCAAGTTGCACGACCTGATCAAGGCGACGGGCGAGTACGCCATCGAAGCCTGGGTCGCCCCCGGCAACGTCACCCAGGAAGAGGCACGCATTGTCAGTTACTCAGCCGGTACCACGGCGCGTAATTTCACGCTGGGGCAGACGATCTACAGTTACGATTTCTACAATCGCAGCGGCAGCAGTGATGCCAACGGTGACCCGGTCCTGAGCACGTCAGACGCCGATGAAGACCTGCAGGCAACCTTGCAGCACGTGGTCGCCAACTACGACCCCATCAACGGACGACAGATCTACGTCAATGGCGAGTTCACCGATGACATGGATCCGGTACCGGGCGATACCCTGGCAGACTGGGACGATACCTTCGCCTTCGTTCTGGGTAACGAGGTGTCGAACAATCGCCAGTGGCAGGGCGTGGTGCGCATGGTGGCGATTCACAATCGCGCCCTGACCCCGGAACAAATCAACCAGAATCTGGAAGTCGGCGTCGGCGAGAAGTTTTTCCTGCTGTTCTACATCGGCGATGTAATCGGTGTAGCGTCTACTTACGTTCTATTCGAAGTCAGCCAGTTCGACAGCTACAGCTACCTGTTTAATAACCCGCTGTTCATCGCCCTGGATGACCAGGCCCAGGTCAGCAACGTGCCCCTGGTGGGCATGCAGATCGGCGTGAACGGGGCACTGGCAAGCGTCGGACAGGCCTACGCCAACCTGGACACCACGCTGAACAATGCACAGGGTCAGATTCTGTCGACCCTGGGTACCATCGTCCCGCTGGAGAAAGGGCCGGCGGATGACGAGTTCTTCCTCGCCTTTGACCAGTTGGCCGGCGAGTTCGGCCCGGTGACGCCGCCGGCGACACTGAATCCGCCGCCGGAAATGGTCGTCGGACCACAGCCTGATATCGGCATTCGCACCTTCGACGAGATCAACGCCACCATGGCGGAGGTCACCGGTGTGCCAACCACGGCGGTGTCGGGCGTGTACGACCTGGTCCGCCAGCAGTTGCCCGGCAATTCGGCCGTGATGACCTTTGCTTCGGCCCAGCAAATCGGTATTGCGCAGTTGGCCATCGGCTATTGCGATGCACTGGTCGAAGACGACAGCCTGCGCAGCAACTTCTTCTCGGGCTTCAACTTTGGCCTGGCACCGAGCGCTGCCTTCGCAGACCGCGGGCTGGTCATCACGCCGTTGATTAACGACATGATGGGCCAGTTGCTGACCTCACAGCCGGACTTCAACGACAGCTATGACGAGCTGGACGCGCTGATCGACATATTGATCGCCGGCACGCCGCCGCCGGGAGGCCCGGCAGCGAATTCACCGCAACGCACGCGTGACATCACCAAGGCCACCTGTGCCACGGTGCTGGGCAGTGCGCCGATGCTGGTGCAGTAAATACGCGCCGCAGATAAACGGAATGAGTCAGCGGTATACGCCGCACAAACTTAAAGCTGGAAGCAAAGCCATGTCCAAGCGAACGAAACGCAACTACTTTGAACCGCAGCGTCACCCGGATCATCCGCGGCCGATTACCCGGCGGCAGCTGATTTCCCAGGGTTTCATGTCCGGGGCGGCCACGCTGGCCATGGGCAGCGCCTTCAGCCTGTTCAGCAACCCGCGCGCAGCCTATGCCGCGCTGGCGGGCGACCTGGAGCCATTGAAAGCAGGCTGCCCGCAGATTAAAGGCAACGTATTTAATCCGGTGCCGTTCATCTGCTTCGACCTGGCCGGCGGCGCCAACATGGCCGGCTCCAATGTGCTGATCGGCGGCCAGGGTGGACAGTTCGACTTCCTGACCACCCAGGGCTACAGCAAAACCGGCCTGCCCGGTGACATGGTGCCCGGCGTACCGGAACCGACGCCAACGCTTACCAGCAATGGCGATCACACGGATACCAGCCTTGGCCTGGCGTTTCATAGTGATAGTGCGTTCCTGCGCGGCATGCAGCAAAGCATGGGCCAGAACACGGCGCGCTTTGCAAACATCAACGGCGCCGTAATCCCGGCACGCTCGGAAAACGATACCGGTAACAACCCGCACAATCCGCTCTACGCGCTGGCCCAGGCCGGCGCCGACGGGGAATTGCTGACCCTGATCGGCTCGCGAGCCTCCGACTCCGGTGGCAATTCCATGGCACCGGCGATGATGATCGACCCGGAATTACGGCCCACCAAGATCGACCGGCCCAGCGACGTCACGGGCCTGGTGGACACCGGCCAGCTGGTCGGCATCCTCGGCCAGGACGACGCCGTAGCGGTGATGGAATCTATCTACCGTCTGAGCGACGGCAAGATGGAAGCGCCCGGGCATCTCCGCAGACGCAAGTAGTCAAAGACCTGGTCAAATGCGGTTACCTGAAATCAGCGGATGTAGCGGATCGCTTTGGCGATCAGTCGGCTTTCGATGTCTTTGCCGACCCGGATATTGTCGGTCCCGACCGGAATTTTCGATACCAATGAATTCAACAGCGACAGCGAATTCCGCAAAACAGCTTCGGTCATGAAGCTGGTCTAAACGGTTTTGCCGGCGCCGGCTACATCGACATGGGTGGCTACGACTACCACGGTGGCCGCCGCGCGAAGGTGAAGTGAAAGACTTCCGCGCCGGACGCTGCATGGGTGCCTGCCTGGAGTACGCTGCACGCCTCGGCGTACCGTTGATGATGTATGTTTTCAGTGACGGTTCCCTTGTCGAGTAACGGCGCCATCGACAACACCGATCGACGGCCGCGGCAAGGGCGAGTGGAGCAGTGACAATCAGTCTACGGCGGCTTCGTTCTTCCTGGTCTACAACCCGGCAGGCGGGCGCGCGCAATTGCGCGGCGGCACGCTGGAGGAAATGGCGCGCCATCAGCAGCTGGGCTGGTTCCGCTCCGACGCGTCGGTAGAAACGGCGGGTACGCCGGCGGCCAACAACGTGAATCTCCTGGTGGAAACGGTGGCGCTGAATTACATGGCGCTGCGCGGGACTGAGTCTGAGTTCACAACCCGATTCCCGATGAACGGCCTGGGCAATGCCACCCTGCGGGATAGCCTGACGGCGTTCCAAAGCATTATTTGACGGCATTTCCCGTTGTAGAAAGTGCCTGTGTTTCCGGGAGGCAGCGCAGGCATTTTTTTATGCGTGACGGACTTTGGACCGGGAATTGCCGGCGCATAGGTTTGGCGCGGGGCGGGCGTGGCGCGGGCTGTCCGAGACCCGCTGTGAATACATCCCTGTACGCTCGGCGGCCGCCGTCCCTGGCGGCCGACAGTCTCGGACAGCCCGCGCCACGCCCGCCTGACAGGTAATCAGGGTATTCGACGGGCAACGCCACGCCAGTCATACATGAATTGCCAACTGGCTAGCCTCGAAGCGCCAGGAATATATCGAACGCAGAGAACACGCCCTCACTAGCGCCACCAATACGCTGTTTACTCAAAGTTCCCTCAAAACGTTTCCAACTTGATCGGTAACGCACAAGTTCGAGTCACGCGAGCGCCTGCCACTCACGTGAGGTGAAGGGGTGGCTACTGGTTCGGGACCGTCGGCGCCCAGGGACGGGCGCCGCCGAGCGTACAGGGATGTATTCACAGCGGGTCCCGAACCAGTAGCCACCCCAGCACCGGCAGCAGGCACTCACCCTTCCAAAAAAAGCGCATACCCCGATAACGGCGCCAAAAGCATCATTTCACATAACGTGACGCGTGCACGGTGAGCCGGCACGGGCTGCGGGACAATACAAAAAGAATCCGCCACCCCCCATTTGATCTTTATGTCCGACTCACCGCTTGCCGATTTACTGGCCTGCCCTCGCTGTGACGCGCCGCTGGCGCAAGCCGAGGACGGTTTTCGCTGCGCCGGCTGCAAGGTCGATTTCCCGAATCTCGGTGGTTTGCCGTTCCTGTTTGCCGAGCCGCAATACGCGCGCGCGGAATGGCGGGCGCGAGGCCAGCATGCCATCAGCGAGCTGGCCGCTGAGCAACAACAGTGCGAGCGAGAAATGGCTGACGATGCACTGGCCGACAAGACGCGTGAGCGACTTGAGCTGTTACACAACGCGCAGACGCAACAACAAATTTGCCTGGGCCAATTGCTGAAGCCGCTGCTGGAAAATTCTGAAGCCGCACCCCGTGAGACTTACCTGGCCCTGCGCACGCGCTTGCCACTGGACCAGGGTCTCAACACTTATTACCAGAATATCCATCGCGACTGGGCCTGGGGCGACGTCGAGAATCAGCGCGCGCTGGAACTGGTTAGCAGCATGTTACCGGACACGACATCCAGAATACTGGTACTGGGCGCCGGGGCCGGTCGACTGGCCTACGACCTGCATAACACACGTGGCGCCGGCGACACGGTCGCGCTGGATTTTAATCCGCTGCTCAGCCTTACCGGTGCGGCACTGAGCGCGGGCAATAAGCTTGAGCTTTGGGAATTTCCCATTGCACCGCGCCGACTGAACGACGCGGCTATTCAACGCACCCTGTCGGCGAAAAAATGCCGTAACGGCCTGACATTTTTAACCGCTGACGCGCTGCGCCCGCCGTTTCGCCCCGGCAGCTTCGATGTGGTGGTAACGCCCTGGCTGATCGATATTCTGCCGGTGGAATTGTCTGAACTGGCGGCGCGCATTAATGGCTTGCTGAACGAGGGTGGGCGCTGGATCAATTTCGGATCACTGGCTTTCGCCGGACCGCAACGCGCGCAGCGCTACAGCCTGGAGGAAACGCTGCAGCTGGTCGCAAGCCAGGGATTCAGCGAACCGGACTGGCGCGAAGACAGCCTGCCCTACATGTGCTCGCCGGCCAGCCGGCATGGCCGCCAGGAACTGGTCGTTACCTTCGCTGCCGACAAGCGCGAGAAAGCAGTCAGGCCGGCCAGGCATACCGCAATGCCTGAATGGCTGGTGACGGGGAAAGAAGCCGTGCCGGCGTTACGTGAGTTCCAGATGCAGGCGGCATCGACGCGAATCTACGCCTTTGTCATGGGCATGATTGACGGTCGTCGCTCGATTCGCGATATGGCCCTGTTGATGGAACAGCAGAAACTAATGAGCCGCGAGGAAGCCGAAGCCAGCATTCGCAGCTTCCTGACGCGCATGTTTGACGATAGCCAGCGTTAGCCGGCCATCAAATCCTGCAACGCCTCGATCTGACCAATCAGGCGACGTAACTGCGTGGCGGTGGCGCGCAGACGGGCCGGGTCTTCACCCTCACCGATACGATCCACCCAGTCGAAGCGCCGTCGATCGAGTTCAACCAACAGCGTGTGTGACTCGGCAGTCAGCCGGTAACCGTGTTCGTCAGCCTGCAGCCAGCGCGAATCAGCCAACTTGGCAGCATGTTCACCGGCGCCAATCAGACCGTCATTGCCGAGCGCCGCGCGCAGCAGCAACCAGTCCTTACGCTGAATATTGTGTTCCGCGCACCAGGCTTGTTCAGCGGCGCGCAGGGCCGCGATCAGCGCATCAACGCTCGCCAGTAACTGCGACGCCGCAAGCCCCGCCGGCGTACCGGGGTGATTGGAACACGCTGTCATGCCGGCAGGTTCAGGCGACCGCTTTGCGACGGCCCAGAATTTTCAGCACGCGCCAGGGCGCAATGGGCATCTCGGTGACCGGTTCCCCAATGGCGTCAGCAACCGCGTTGGCAATCGCCTGCATGGTGCAGACAATGGGCCCCTCGCCCACCTCTTTGGCACCGAACGGACCATTCGGGTCGTGGGTCTCAACAATGATGTGATCAACTTCGGGCATTTCCCAGGAGCGCGGCATTTTGTAATCGAGGCGCGAGGGATTCATCACCTGGCCACCGTCCAGGATGGTTTCTTCATAGAGCGCCTGCGACATACCGCTAAAGATCTGCCCGTCCATCTGACCTTCGACAATGCGCGGGTTGAGTGCCCGGCCAACGTCATGGGCTGCCGTGACACGCTCGACGGTCACCACGCCGGAATCCGGATCCACGCTGACTTCGGCAATCTGCGCCCCAAACGAATAAGCCATGCTGCCGGACTTGAGCGGCGAGTTGTAAAACCCGCGACCCATAACAAAGCGGCCCTCGGCGCTGTGCAGGGTATCGAACACCGCCTTGGCAAAAGGCATTTGCTGATCCGGGTTACGCCGGACCTCGATGTGCCCCTGGCGAAAAACCAGTTGCGAACTGCGCACGCCCAGTTGCGCGGCAGCAGTTTTGGCAATCTGTTTGCGCGCATCCACGCAGGCATTCTTGACCGCGTTACCGGTATTAAATGTGCCGCGCTGGGTAAAGGCGCCGATATCCAGCGGCGCAATGTCCGTATCGCCTGAAACCACGGTGATATCGGTAGGCAAAATTCCCAGCACTTCCGCGCCGATGATTGCCATGGCCGTATGCGAACTCTGGCCCATATCCGGCAAGCCGGTAAACAACGACGCCTTGCCATCTTCACTGACTTTTACAAAGGCCGCAGAAGTATCGTGCTTGAACATGCCCTTGGCGCCCGAGGCCATACCACCGATGCCAATACCGATACCCTTCAGCGGCTTGTTGCCGGCGCGCTTGCGCTTCCAGCCGGCCTTACGGGTAGATTTACGAATACATTCCTTCAGGCCGCAGCTTGCATAGTGCGCGCCGCGCAAGGTCGTGTGACCCTTCTCCACCGCATTGAGCAAATGAAAATCCACCGGATCCATGCCCAAATCGAGCGCCAGGCTGTTGACGTGCTGACCGAAGGCAAACTGGAACTGCGCCAGACCGCCGCCGTGATGAAAGTAATAGGGCAGATTATTGGTGTGTACCAGGCGACCCCGGTAGCGAGTGGCGTCGACGTTATATAGCGCGTCCAGGTAGCTGCTGGTCAGGGTCAGCACGATCATTTGCGACTCGATGAAGGCCCCGGTATCGAATAACAGATCTGCGTCGACAACTCTCAATCGACCGTCGGCGTCGACGCCGGAACGGAACCGATACTCAACCCTGCCGCCGGCCCGACACATGATGAATTCTTCATCGCCGCTGGCGCGAATCTTCACCGGCCAGCCGGACTTGCGGGATAGCAGCGCGGCGAGAAAATGATGCGGGCGCGTGGCAGTACGACCGGTAAACCCGCCGCCGGTATTCAGGCACATGATGCGCACGTCGCTTTCAGGCAGCTTGAAGCCCGCAGCCAGGCTTTTCTGAAACAGCAATGCGGTCTGGGTAGGCGTCCAGACGATCAGTTTTCCCGGGCGTGTAAAGTCGGCCACCACCACATGAAATTCTGCAAAGCAATTGTGGGTGGGATGGGTGACGTAATTGTCCGTGCGAATATGCGTTGCGGCGGCAAAAGCCGCGTCCGGGTCACCGTGATCCTCAGCCTTCTGCCACGCGATGTTGCCGGCCGCCTTGGCATGCAACAGGGGCGCCTTATCAGCCATGGCCTCTTTTACACTCAGCAAGGCCGGCAGCGGTTCGTAATCCACTTCGATCAGACGCAGTGCTTCGCGCGCAGTGTCTTCATCAATGGCCGCAACGGCGGCCACTTCCTGACCGACGTGATACATGTCCGTCGCATGCAACAGCGGTTGATGGATACCCACCCAGATGCCACTGGCGTCTTCGGCGGTCACTACAGCTTTTACGCCTGGCAGCGCTTCAGCGCGACGGGTATCGATACTGCGAATGCGGGCGCGCGGCAGCGGACAGCGCAAGATGCGCCCGCACAGCATCCCGGGCAGGTTTACATCGTCGGTAAATTGCGACCGGCCGGTAACTTTGTCGGCACCGTCCAGGCGCACCTGGTTGTGCCCAACGGCATTAAATTCACGCCGACGCGCCATGCTGCCCCTGCTCTTCCATTAACGCCTCGACAGCGGCACGCACCGCGATTTTGACCTTTATATGACCCGTGCAGCGACAAATTGCACCGGCCAGGGCTTCGTTGATGGCCGCTTCGTCCGGCGCCGGATGGGTATCCAGCAAGGCCTTGGCTGTCATCAGCAGCCCCGGCGTGCAAAACCCGCATTGCACGGCGCCATGCTCCAGAAATGCGGTTTGCAACGGATGCAGGCCGCCCGTCGGCGCGATGCCTTCAATGGTGGTAACAGCGCGACCGTCCCAGTCGTCAGCCAGCGACAAACAGGACAGCACCGCGTGGCCATCCTCGCCCTGCACCGTGCAGACACCGCAGGCGCCGCTGGTGCAACCGCGCTTGGTGCCGTTTAAACCCAGCTCATCGCGCAGCGCTTCCAGCAAGGTCTGATTCGGCGTCACCGCAATTTCGCGGCGATCGCCATTCACCGTCAGACTGATCAGCCTACGCTTCATTCCGCGCCTGCCTGTGCTGCTTTGAGCTTTCTGAGCACCTGCTCCACCAGCGAGCGGGCCAGGCGTCGCTTGTAACCTGGCGGCGAAAACAGATTACTGACTTCGCCGAGGTCCGCCCTGGCTGCCTTGGCCGCCGCGTCGATGGCCGCATCGCCCAGGCCCTGCGTGGAGATGATCTCGCTCGCCTGACGCAACAACTGCGGACTGGAGACCAGCGAGCCGACCACCAGCCTGGCATAGCCTTGCCTGTAGCACCCGGCGATGGACCCAGCCGCGTAATCCAGACCGTTGCGCTGGGCGACCTTAATAAAACGCGCTACACCGCTGGGTGCCGGCAGTTCGATTTCCGTGAGAATTTCGCCGGGCTTAAGAATCGTGTAGTCGACGCCATCGTCGAGATAGAAGTCCTCCAGCGGCAGACTGCGCAAGCCGTCGGGCCCGGCCAGACTGACACTGGCGCCCAAGGCAATCAACGCCGGCGCCGTATCAGCGCTATTTAAGGCGTGGCAGCGTTCGGAAGATTTGATCACGTGACAAAGACCGCCATCAGTCTTGAAACAAGGCTGACGGCTGGCACGCCAGTCTTCGCTTTGATTGGTAAACCAGCAGCGCGTGGGCAGGCAGAGGTTGCCGCCCAAAGTGGCCTGGTTGCGCACGTGCTGCGAACCCACGGCACGAATGCCCGCGGCCAGGGCCGGATAGTTCTCACTAATCCGCGCATCCGCCAGCAACACGCTCAGCTTGCAGCCGGCGCCGATGCGCAGGCCGCCGGCATCGGTGGCAGCGAGGCTTTGCATGCCCGGCAGACCCGCCAGACTGACCAGCCGTTGCGGGCTGACCAGACCCAGCTTCATGTTCACCAGCAGGTCGGAGCCGCCGGCGATGGCGGCGGATTCCTGACCTGTCTCATTCAGCAGCTTCAGGGCAGCCGCAAGGCTTTCCGGGCGATGATACTCGAAGGGTGGCAATTGCATAGCGGCCATTATGCCCAGCCCGCGGGTCATCGCCGATGCGTATTAACCCCGAGTCACCGAAGAGCGGGCAGCACGCGTTCGCCGATCAGGCGCAGGGATTCCAGGGGATCGTCGTGCAGACGCAGCGCGATTTCGGTCAGACCCGCCTCAGCAAAGCGTTGCAGGGTCTCAACATGACGATCAATGTCATCGCGGTCACCAGCAAAAGAAAGGTTTTCAATCAGCTTGTTGACCAACTCAGCCGGCACGCCGGCGATTTCACCACTGCGGTCGTTGTAGGCGCGCAGGAAGGACTGCTTGTGCTGTTCCACCAGGTCGCATTCCTCCGCGCTAAGAAATGGCGCCAGGTGATAGCGCACTAACCAGCCACGCAGAATTAATTCGCGACGCGCTTCAAGCAATGAACGTTCACGCGATTCTTTAACGTGCCAGGCCCAGAAATTGCTGATGCGAAAATCGTCGCGCGCCTGCGCCTGCTCGGCCAACGCCGCGCGAATAATCTCCAGGCTTTCATCCAGCACCGACAAAGGCGGAATATCACTCATCATTAAACCGTCAGCCGTGGCGGCCGCCATGCGAAACATTTGCGCTTTACGCGCGCCCGCATAAACCAGCGGTGACGTGTCGTCGGCCCACGCGGCATTAAAGCCATGGGCGCGGTGCAACTCACCGGAATAATTGACGGTCTCGCCGGAACTGGCTGCTTTGATAATTTAGATAGTTTCGCGCGCAGCGCGCACCCGCCGCGCATGTCCCGAACCCATGACCCCTGACCATTCGCCGCCGGCACTCACCACCAGTTGTGCGCGACCGCCAGCAAACTCGTTCAGCGTGAACAAGGCATTGGCGATCTTCAGGGGGTGCATTTCCCAGGGACTCACTACCAGCACGCCGATGCGGATACGATGCGTGGACTGCGCCAGAGGCACCAGGCTCATGAAAGCATCGCGGGCGGCGGAATAGTTGGAGGCCCAAAGGCAACGCACGCCATAGGCTTCTGCCATCCGGCCAAGGACGTCAATCTCGGCCGGCGTCCGGTCCGGGGGCAAGGATTATGTCAATTTCCGAACCAGGCTCCCCTGTCTGCTGCAGACCATGATGGCAATCCTGGTCCGGCCCGCCAAGTCGCCCCAAAACCCTGACCACAACGAAAATCCAGCCACTTGCGAGGATCTTGTCATCCAAGGCGAAATAAGACTTACATAACGCGATGATTTAAGTTAAATTCTCACTTCAGATCGGTTTGCCAAAAAAATGGCGGGCCGGCGCGGAAATCAACCGCCTGGAAAGGCCTCGTCAAGAAGGACCGCGGGCAAACTTGTTTTGCTGAGGAGTTGTCATGACGAGACTAATAACTGCATTTTTAGTGCTGGCCAGCCTGCTTTACCTGGGCGTCGCCGGCGCTGCTAATCCCCTGGAAAAACGCGTACTTGCTGCCACTGATGTGCTGCGGCAACTAACCGCGATCCCGGAACAGGGCATTCCGCCCAACCTGCTGAATAACGCCTATGGCGTTGCCGTGCTGCCCAATGTCATCAAAGCCGGTTTTATTGTCGGCGGACGCTATGGCCGCGGCGTTTTGGTAGTTCGCAAGCCTGACGGCAGCTGGAGCAATCCGAGCTTTATTTCGCTGGGCGGCGGAAGCGTTGGCTTCCAGGCCGGTGCTCAGGGCTCGGACATTGTGCTGGTGTTCAAGAGCAAACAAGGCGTTGAGAGCATCGCCAATGGAAAATTGACACTCGGTGGCGACGCGTCCATCGCCGCGGGTCCGGTGGGACGCTATACCTCTGCCTCCACCGACCTGAGCCTGCGCGCGGAAATCTACTCCTACTCGCGCAACCGCGGCCTGTTTGGCGGCGTTGCACTGGACGGCTCGATACTGTCCATCGATGACCGCTCGAACTTCGGCTACTACCAGTCAGGCGATATCACCGCCCAGAATCTGCTGTTTGATGATGCCGCTATTCCGGCGCCCATCGAAGCCCGCCAGTTTAAGGAAAAGCTCGCCGCTACGGCGCCGCCGCTGAGCTGGCAGCCAGAAGGCACGCGCCAGGCAGCGATAGCACCCGCGCCCGCACCCACGCCGGCTCCGGAAGCTGAAACCGAGGCAAAGATATACGGTTTTGACGATGCACCGCCCGCCGGCGAAGCAATTTTCTAAACGGACTATTGTTCCTCCGCATTGCGGCCCGGCATCGCAAGATGCGGGCCGCTTTTTTGTGGCCGAGGAAAAACTGCTGCAATGGCTCTTTTAGGCATTTGCCGCCGATTCTGAAACAATAACGACTCAGTCACCGCCGAGCAGTCGCATGCAATCAATTCAAGAGTACTTCAGGCACGGTTGGGGCATCCTGCAACCCTACCCGCCGGCACAGGCATTGCTCATCGTGCTGGCTTTCCTGGTTATTGCCAAGATCGTCGACTGGATTTGCAGCGGTGTCATTCGAAGACTGGTCGCGCGCACCAAGTCCAACCTCGATAACCAGCTCATCGACATGTTGCACCGGCCAATATTTGTGACGGTGGCATTGATCGGCCTGATCCTGGCGACCTATCGTATCGGTCTTAGCGCAGGCCTTGAATTAGCCGTAGTCAACATCATCCAGAGCGTCCTGGTGTTTGTCTGGCTTATTTTTGCGCTGCGTTTCGGCCGCTTGCTGGTCGAATACCTGAGCGGCAGCGATTCCGAAAGTCGTATGGTGCAACCGGCGACCCGGCCATTGCTGAACAACGCCGTCGCAGTACTGCTGGTCCTTGCCGGTGCCTACGCAATACTCGTTACCTGGGATATCAACGTCACTGGCCTGGTCGCTTCGGCGGGTATCGTCGGCCTGGCCCTGAGCTTTGCCGCCCAGGACACTCTGTCGAACCTGTTTGCCGGCATCGCAATATTGGTCGACCGGCCCTATCAGCTGAATGATTTCATCATTATTGACAGCGGCGAACGCGGTGCCGTCACCCATATCGGGCTGCGCAGCACACGCCTGCTCACCCGTGACGATGTAGAAGTCACCATTCCTAATAGCGTAATGGGCAGTGCGAAAATCGTTAATGAGGCCGGCGGACCACGCGATCGGTTCCGCATTCGGGTGCCGGTTGGCGTGGCCTACGGCTCCGATATCGATGAAGTAATGCAGGTGCTCGAGCAAGTGGCCCTGGGCAACGACAAAGTCGTGCGCACACCAGAAGCCCGGGTGCGCTTTCGACTGTTCGGCGATTCCAGCCTCGACTTTGAGATATTGTGCTGGATCGGCGACCCGGCACTGCGCGGCCTGGTCATCCACGAACTGAATTGCGCCATCTACAAAGCCTTCGCCGCCGCAGGTATACAGATCCCCTTCCCGCAGCGCGACCTTTACATCAAGTCCATGCCCGGCAACGAGCTGGCCGACGCCTGAATTTAAGGCGCAACGGCAGAACGAATTCGGGTCATGCACGACAACCTGTATGCGTTCCTGCGCAGCGGCTTCAGCCATCGGCTGGACAGGCCGTGCCTGGTGGTTACCGACGGGCCAAGCATCAGTTACGCCGAACTGGACCTGCTGAGTGCACGCTACGCGCGGGTTCTGGATAGCTATGACCTGGCAGCCGGCGACCGGGTCGTGGCCCAGGTCGATAAATCGCCTGATGCCGTGGCTGTCTACCTGGCCTGCCTGCGCCGCGGCCTGGTTTACGTGCCGCTCAACACTGCCTATACCGCGGCAGAAGTGGATTACTTTCTGGGCGATGCGCAGGCCGGCTTGCTGATCTGCCGACCGGAAAAACGCAACGAACTCGCGCCGCTGGCCAAAGCGCATGGCCTTGAGCAAGTCGCCACGCTGGGCGATGGCCTCGACCTGGAGGCGCGCGCGGCAGCGGCTTCGCCGCTGCACGAACTTACGGCAACAGCAGACGACGATGTCGTCGTGATGATCTACACCTCGGGCACCACCGGCCGTTCCAAGGGCGCCATGCTCAGCTTTGCCAACCTGGCCAGCAATGTCACGGCGCTGCACGACATCTGGGGCTGGCAGGACGACGATGTTCTATTGCATGCCTTACCCATTTTCCACGTGCATGGCCTGATCGTCGCCCTGCACTGTGCCCTGCTGGGCGGCTCGCCGATCCTGTTTCATGCGCGCCTGGATATCCCTCTCCTGCGCAGCGACCTGCCTCGTGCCAGCGTACTGATGGGCGTGCCAACCTTCTACACACGCTTGCTGGATGACCCGGAATTCAACGCGCAGGACTGTCGCAACATGCGCGTGTTTATTTCCGGATCAGCGCCGTTGCTGGCGGAAACATTCCACGCCTTTGCCGAGCGTAGCGGACATCGCATCCTTGAGCGCTACGGCATGACCGAAGCCGGCATGATTGCTTCAAACCCATTACAGGGAGAGCGCATTGCCGGCAGCGTCGGCTACGCCCTGCCTGGCGTTGAATTGCGGGTAGTTGATGAAAATGGTGCCGAGTTGCCCGCCGATCAGATTGGACAGCTGGAAATTCGTGGTCCCAATGTTTTTCGCGGCTATTGGCGACAAGCCGAAAAAACTGCAGCGGAATTTTGCGCAGACGGATATTTTCGCACCGGCGATCTCGCTCAGCTGGATGCCAGCGGGCGTCTCACCCTGGTCGGTCGCGGCAAGGACCTGATCATTGCCGGCGGCTATAACATTTATCCGAAAGAAATTGAGGCCTGTCTCGATAGCCTGGTCGGGATTCGTGAATCTGCGGTGATTGGCGTTGCCGATGCCGACCTGGGCGAGGCGGTCCTCGCGCTGGTGGTAACAGAGCCGGACAGCAAACTCGATGAGGCAGCCGTGCTGGAGAAACTGGCCGAGCAGCTGGCGCGATTCAAGCGACCCAGGCGGGTCATAGCCCTCGCAGAGCTACCCCGCAATTCCATGGGTAAAGTCCAGAAACAACAACTGCGCGAAACCTATGCCGACCTGTTTAACCCCTTGCCAGGCTAAAAAGGCTGCAAGGCTTGCGGCTCGCCCCAGTTACTCAGCGTCAAACCAATAGCTGCTTCAATCTCACCGGGATCCACGGGCAAACGCCCATCGGCCTCACTGGCCGGTGGTCGGTCCGTGCGCAAGCGCTGTAGTTTCAGCCTTGAGCCGTGCAGGCCCGTCAGGACCAGCAACTCCTTAGCGCCGCTGATGGGCTGAATATCTAATGGCGGCTCCGCCAATAAGCGACTGTCGACGATGCGAACACCTTCGCTGAGGATTTGCAGACGAATCAGCCAGACACCGGACTGCGCGTAAATACTGCGCCCGTCTTCAGAGAACCAGAGCCGCTCCGGCACGGCCGGCAGGCGCGCGCGTTCGGGTAGCTGGGTTTGCTCGCCGGTCCACAAGGACAGCCGGCGCAGGGCATCCACGACAACCAGGCTTTGGCCGTCTGCGGCTACGGCTGAGCCGGTTACACTTTGATCAGGCGGCAGCATCGCCGAAACAATGCCTGCTTGCCAGACCCAGCGCGACAGTCCCTCACGGTCACCGCCGATAAATACTTCGCTGCCATCGCCACTCACACTCAGGCGCGGGCGACTGCTCTGAATTTGTGTGCGCGCCAATGCCTCGCCTGTGTCGGTATTGGTAACCAGCACCGAGCTGCGGCTGGCGGTAAACACACGGCTGCCATCGGGCGAAAAGGCGATATCCAGGACCGCCGCATCGCCCTGCCCGGCAATAAAGCGCCGCGGCGCGCCGGTCGCCACATCCCAGATCCTGACGCTGCCGTCGATACCACCACTGGCGACCAGCCGACCGTCGGCGGAGAACGACAAGGCCGTAACCGGCACCAGGTGCCCGATAAAACCAGGCCCCTGCAAACCACCGGGGAATAACAGATTGTCTTGCCGGGCCGGCACGATGGTCACATCGCCGCTGGCGCGGGCCACGGCCAGGTGGCGCCCATCCGGAGCGATGGCAGCAACACCACCGGCACTGCCATAAGTCATGCTCAGCGGCTCCACCAGGGTGGGCGGCAGACGCCAGACGCGCAGGGCGCGCTCGCCATCCCAGCTCAAGGCCAGACCCAGATCGGAGCTGAGCCTAACGCTGCCCGCAGCACTGCCGCGTGAACGCCGCGGCGCCGGCGCAGCGTGGCGCAACAGCGGTCCACTGCGCGATAAATCAGCCAGGCTGATCAACTCGTAACCACTGGCCAGCGAACCCAGCAACAAATTCGTACCGTCAAACTGTGTGACCCAGTCTGAGGCAGAACGGCGCGACAAGACGGGTCGCGAGGGATCCGCCAGTGACCAGACGCGCAACTGATGGCTGGCATCTTCGCTGGCCAGCCAGGCACCGTCGGGATGAAAATTCATCGCAATAGGCGCGGCACCGTGCGGTAGCTCTGCCACCAGTTTGCCGCTGGCAACGTCCCAAAGTCGCAACAGGCCCTCACCATCACTCACGGCTAACAACTGACCGCGGGAATCAATCTGCACCAGGCTGGCGAGATTGCCGGTCACCAGCTGGCGCAGTTCCTGACCCGTTTCCAGGTCCCAGACCGCGAGGGCGTTGTTATCGTCGGCCAGCACCGAATCGACCACGAGGTAGCGTCCGTTGGCAGACACTACCGGCGCAAGGGATGGTTCGGAGGGAATGCTCAGGCGTAATTCTGCACGCTCCACATCCCAGAGTTCCAGATTGCGCCCGATGCTCAACAATACGCCGCGCTGGCCGAGCGCAAATTGTGCCTCGGAAAAGTCTGCCGGCCGCGGCAAACGCGCCACAACTTCGCCGCGACCCAGATTCCAGACCAGCACGTCACCGCGTACCTCCGTGCTGGCCGGCCAGGTGAGCGCCTGACGGCCGTCAGCACCCAGCAGGCTGACCATCTGCCGCGTGGCCACAGGCTCCGGAATCGCCGCAGGCTCACTGCCCGTTCCCGGCGCCAATTGCGCCTGCTGGCCATCGATTTCCAGGGTCCAGGTCTGCAGGCTACCGCCGATGCCCTGCACCAGATCGGTGAAGTAGGCCGTCCAGGTACCGTCCACGCCTTCTTCCAGCAACGGTCGCAAGGCCTTTTCCTGCCGGGAATCCAGCCGATACACGCCGTCTTCGGTACGGCCAGTGTCGGCGAGCATGACCCGCACACTGCGCCCGGAGGGTGCGCGCAACTCCACCTGAATATCGCGCGGCCGCGGATGATCAGTCAGCACCGACAGGCGCAGTCGACGACCGTTACCCTGTCCCTCAACGACAGCACGACCGGGCAACGGAATCACTTCTTCAGCGAGCAGTTCAAGCTGACGAATCTGACGCGGACCCGTATCGGTGATTTGCCAGGTCCCCAGGCGATGCTGACCGTCCAGGGCTGTTACCAGCCCGGAACCGGAATCCAGCGCCAGGCCGCGCAGCGCTGCTTCGGGTCGAATGGTGCCGATCAGGCTGCTGTAGTCATTGCCAAGCAGTTCGACCACCGCGTCGGTACGCGCAGTACTGGGCTGCTTAGCCGCCTGCAGCGCGAATAACAGCGCGGTATCACGATCGGACTGACGCAACGCCGCGTTGCCGCTGCGCTCAAAAAAGTCCGCTGTCAGCGTCGCCGCACTGCCTGCCTGATCCGGCAACTCCGTGAGCAGTTCACCAAAGCGCTGAACCTCAATAAGGCGCGTCGCTCGTCGTGACTGATGAGCCAGGTACTCGGCAAATAGCTCATTCGCCAGGCCAGCGAAGCCGGGGAAGAAGCTCAGCCGTTCATAGGCATCCTGAACGCTGACAAAATCTGCATCCGGGTTATTGAGCACGCGAATGTAAGGTTGCGGCAGGTACTCGCTATACCAAACCGGAATCGCCAGGGCTATCACTAAAACAGCCGCCACCGCCGCCAGGCCACGCCAGCTGAATGGCAGGTTTCGATTTACCCAATGGGCGGTAAATACCTCGGCGTAAACGCGGTTGCGCAAGGCCAGGTTGCCCTCGCTGTCTTCAACCAGCAGGCCGGCGCGTAGCAGGTCGCGATGAATAGCCACCGCATGTTCCGATACCACCGTCGCACCTTTGCGCACCTTCCCATACAGGCTCAATCGCGCAACCTTATCGCGCGATTCACGCAGCAGCAGGCTGCGCAGGTTAGACAAATGCGGTTCTTCACGGGTCGCATTGCGGGTCAGAAACAGATTGCCAACCCATTGATCAACGTCTTCCGCAGACAGGCTACTGCCCGGGCGCCGCGCCAAGGCACGCAATATTTTCTGGGTCAGATAGGGATGCCCTGCAGTCCAGTGCCAGACACGCTCGGCGATTAACTTGGCAATGCCCGCGTCGCAGGGCAGACCAGAGGCAATCCGACCAACCTCATCAAGCGTGAAATCCGCGAGATCAATGGACACGCTGACGTCGAAGGGCGAAGCCTGTCCGGACGGGATCAGCTTGCCCGGCGGAGCCGAGCCCAGCAGCGCAAAAGTCAGCCGGCGAAACTCAGGCTCACTGGCGCGCGCATCGTAGCAAGCACGAATAGCACCGAATAGATCCAGCGACTCGGCGTGACCCAGCGCAGTTTCAATGCGATCGAAAAAATATTACGACTCGCGATTCGGTCTCATTAAGAAGCACTTCGAGGAAAAACTCGCGCAAGCGCTGCAGGTTGGTTAACGCCGCCCGCTCCTGCCACCAATTCTGTAAATCGAAGCGGATGCGCAACTCGCGCAAGATCCGATAGGCGACGCTGTAATACCAGCGACCGACATCGTCGGTAATATCGCGATTGCTGATCTGCGCCAGATCAATATTGGCAATGACCAAGCCGTCTTCGCGCAGGCGTGCGGCCGTATGCGCGATCAGGCTTGTACTGCCGGAATCCGGGGGCGCGAGAACATCGCAGTATTCGCCCTCAGACAGGCGCATATACAAATTCGCATCTGCATCGCGCAGCACGTAGCAGTCGCGATCCGGCTGTACCGGGCCACCGACCACAAAGAACTGTGTATCGCTGTGCAATTTGCTCATCTAGGCATCCGCTCTGGCCATAGAGCCTATTGTCCATGATGCCTGGCCCGCTGGCCAAACCTGCCGATTGAGACCAGCCGGCCATGGCCCTATCATTGGGCTCCGCCCTTAAAGGGCGGACCTATGTTCAGCTGGGGCGCGGAATGGAAATCTGCAACGATCATAATTACGTCAATCACGGCCGCGATCCGGACGGCCGCCATGGCATTCGCGTGAGCCTGCCGGCAGGCGATTGCTTCGCCCAGCTGGTCGATACTGACTGGGAAACCTGGCACTGGTTCAACAATACGCGCGCCCGCGATGCTGCGATGGCCGATATGGCCCGGCGCCACGAATACTCGCGAGACGGTGACGAACCGCGCATCGTGCTTGAGGCAGTGGATCGCTAATCCAGCTCAAAGCATGCAGAACAAGCTCTTATGCAAACGCTGGCTGGCGCTTCTGGCGCTGGTCGCAATGCCGGCGCTGCAGGCTGCTGAAACCGAAGAATTACTGGTTACGGCCAGTCGCTCACCGCGTCCGGCACTGGATCAGATTGGCAACACCGCGGCCCTGAACCGCGAAGCCGTTCGTCTGACCAGCCATCAACACATCTATGAACTTGGCACGCGCGCGGCGGGTACCTGGCTGAGTCGCGGCAGTGGCCAGGAGAACCTCACCGCGATTCGCTCGCCGGTACTCACCGGGCCGGGCGCCTGCGGGGCATTCCTGACCCTGGAAGACAGCATCCCGACCCGGCCCACGGGATTCTGCAATGTGAATCAGTTGTTCGAGATTCCCACGGAGCTCGCGCGCGGCACGGAAATACTGCGCGGCCCGGCGAATGCGCTATATGGCTCCAATGGCCTGCATGGCAGCCTCAATTTCCTGTTGCCAGAACCGGGCGTCGATGGCGGCTGGAGCGGCGACGTGGAAGCTGGTCCTGACGCCTATCTGCGCGGGCGCGGCAGCTGGCAGGGCAGCTGGGGCGACACTGGCATGGCCGCCGGCTTAGTGGCCGACAACTACGATGGCTTCCAGAACGACAGCGGCTATCAGCAGCAAAAAGGCTATCTGAAGCTGGGCAAACAGCTAGGCAGCGGGCAACTGAGCTTCGGTCTGAGCGCCTCCAACCTCGACCAGGAAACCGCCGGCTTTATCCGCGGCCAGGACGCCTATAAGGATCCGCAACTGCGCGTGATTAACCCGAATCCGGAGGCCTTTCGACAGGCTGATAGCCAGCGCCTGTTCCTGCGCTGGAACGATAATTCGAACACCAATGAAGGCCAGGATCTGCGCCTGTTCATCCGTCGCTCCGAGATGGAGTTTCTGCAACACTTTCTGCCAGGTCAGCCGCTGGAAGAGAATGGCCAGGTCAGCGGCGGACTCATGTATAGCCAGTGGCGAGATGTGGGTGGCGGTCGTTTCAGTTTCGGCGCGGACGCCGAATTCATGGATGCGTTTCTGCGTGAAACCCAGGTACAGGATCTTGGCCCGGATTCGAGCCGGCCGCCGGGCAAACACTACGACTATGACGTCAGCAGCATGCTGGCCGCAGCCTATGCCCAGCTTGAGTGGCCGCTGGCAGAGCGCTGGACGCTGCAGGCCGGCGCGCGTCTCGAATACCTGCGCTATGACTACTCCAACCAGATGTCAGCCGGCGACAGCCGGGAAGATGGCAGCCCCTGCACCAATGGCTGTCTGTTTTTTCGGCCCGCGGATCGCAACGATGATTTTCTCGAAGTGGCGCCCAATCTTGGGGTGTCATTTCGTATCAATGAACGCAACGTCGCCTGGCTGACCCTGACGCGCGGCTTTCGCGCACCCCAGGCTACGGAACTGTATCGACTGCAATCGGGACAGGCCGTCGGCGACCTGCAACCGGAAACCCTGGATAGCATCGAGCTTGGCTGGCGGCAGCAAAACGAATCGCTCAGCCTGGAGGCGACGGCCTTCGCCATGCGCAAAGACAACTACATTTTTCGCGATGCCGAAGGTTTTAACGTTTCCGACGGCAGCAGCGAACATGTGGGCGTAGAAATGCAGGCCAGCTGGCGGGCTGAAAACGGCTGGTTTGCCGCCGTTGCGGGCACCTGGGTCAGGCATACCTATGCTTTCAACCGCAATCTCGCCTTCGGTGAAACCATTAGCTCAGGCGACGACGTCGATACCGCGCCACGCACGCTCGGCAGTGCCAGGATTGGCTGGGATTCACGGCGCCTGCTGGCGGAACTGGAATGGCTGCACCAGGGCGAGTACTACCTCAACGCGTCCAACTCAGCGCGTTACGAGGGTCACGATCTGGCCAATCTGCGGGTAGTCTGGCGACCGCTGGATAACTGGTCACTAGCCGTGCGCGTGAATAACCTCAGTAACCGCTTATATGCCGACCGCGCGGATTTCGCCTTTGGCAGCTATCGCTATTTCCCTGGTCGCGAACGGGAAGCGTTCTTCCAGGTGGCTTACCGAACTTTCTGACTCGGGGCCACGCCGGCACTGAACACTGCCAGGGCGAATAGCCGCGCCGACGCTGATCGCTACCATGCTCACAGCCGAGCCAGCGCTCTCTGGCAGCGCCTAAATTCAGTCGATCGACGGACTAGCCTGTGCTGCGATCAAGCTGCAATCGCGCAGCCTCGGCAAGGTAGCCTTGCCGTTCATGCTCGCAGCGAGCTCTATCCCAGCCCAGCTGCTCGGCAGCAACCTGCAGGCCAGATTCAAGTGCAGCCAGCCCCAGGTCGGGCGCCAGTCCGGCCATACAGCGTCGCGCCAGCACGTCTGCCATGCTGGTAGCTTTCTCAAACTCAAAGGCGAACACGACTTCAGCCGCCAGGGCGTGGGTATAGGGACAGATCTCCGCGGCGAGTTTCGGATTGCCGTCGATCAGCGCACTGACCTGCAGCGCGCGGGCGCCATACACGGACAACAGGTGTGACTGTTGCGCAGCCGACAGTGTGTCTTGCACCTGTAACGCGGTCTCTGCCTCGACAAGACCCACCGCACCGGGCAATAGAGTCTCCCGAGTCCTGCAGGGCGATGCCGATAGTCGCGACTGGCGCAACACCACATCCACTGTTTCTTCCGCGAGGTTACGATAAGTTGTCAGCTTGCCGCCGATGACGGAATACAGACCGCGCGCGAAGCGTCGATGATGTTTGAGAATATGCCGTCGGGTAATTGCACCGGTATCCCGACCGGTCTGGCGCGGTAAGGGACGTACGCCGGTGTAGTGAAACAAAATATGCGCACGGGTCAGCCCGGCCTCGGGGAACACGCGTTGGGTTTCCGCCAGCAAATAGTCAATTTCCTGCTCATCGGCGTGCGCTGAGTCCGGATCGCCGCTGTGACGTATATCCGTAGTGCCGATCAGCAAACGATCTAACCAGGGCAGAATGAAAAACGGCCGGCCGTCACTGCGCGCTTCAACGTAACAACCCATGCTGGGTGCGCCGGCAAACCGATTCACGACAATATGACTGCCCTTGGTGCCGCCAACAAACGGCGCGCCTTCGAGCGTCAGCCCCTGCAAAACCTGATCGACCCAGGGCCCGGCGGCATTCACCACCACCGGGGCAACCAGTTCACGTCGCTGCCCGGCCGAATCACTGATCCGCAAGCCGCATACATGGCCGGCAGCGGTCAGGACTTTTTCCGCGCGGTGATAGGTCAGCAGCACAGCCCCGGCCGCCTCCGCTGCCAGGGCGTTTTCCAGCGTCAGTCTTTCCGGGTAAGCAACCTGCGCATCAAAATAGCGCGCCGCTCCCAGCAAGCCATCACGCCGCAAACCCGGCGCCACCTTTTCCACCTGGCTGACATTTAGCATCTGGTGGCCAGGCAGCGACTTGTCAAAAGACAACAGGTCGTACAACCACATGCCAGCGGACAGCAGGCTACGACCGCGGCGCGCGCCGCGATACAAGGGCACCAGTAATGGCAGGGGCGCAACCAGGTGGGGCGCGGTGCGCAACAGAATTTCGCGCTCGGCCAGCGACTCGCGGACCAGGCCGAACTCAAAGTGCTCCAGGTAACGCAGGCCGCCATGGATCAGGCGACTGGACCAGCGGGTGGTGCCATGGCAGATGTCGGCCTGCTCCACCAGTACCACGCGCAGGCCGCGCATTGCCGCATCGCGGACGATACCAGCGCCGTTGATGCCGCCACCAATAACGATCAGGTCAAAGGCATTGTTTGGGTTGCTGTTAGTTCCGGCGGTCACAATCACCGCCATCACTGTCGCGCTTGAGAGCCCCGCCGGGGATGCTCATGGCCGGGTCTGGCCGCTTCCCCGCACGATATATTTGTAACTCGTCAGTTGCTCCGCGCCCACCGGACCGCGCGCGTGGATGCGCCCGGTGGCGATGCCTATCTCTGCACCCATGCCAAACTCTCCGCCGTCGGCGAATTGCGTCGAAGCGTTGTGCAGCAAAATAGCGCTGTCCAGATCGCTAAAGAAGCGTTCTACGGCGACGGCATCCTCGGCAATGATGGCTTCCGTATGGCCCGATCCATAGCGTTCGATATGCGCAATGGCGGCATCAATATCGTCCACCACGGCCACCGACAAAATCGCGTCCAGATACTCAGTGGTCCAATCCGCGTCACTGGCCGGCTTGACCCGGGCATCGGCCGCACAAACGGCGGCGTCGCCGCGCAATTCACAGCCAGCCTCGATCAGCGCATCAGTGATGGCCGGCAAATGCGTGTCCAGTGCATCACGATCCAGCAGCAGTGTTTCGGCCGCGCCGCAAATACCCGTGCGGCGCATTTTGGCGTTCAGCACAACGTCGCGCGCCATCTGAATATTCGCCGACTTATGCACATACACGTGGCACAGACCCTCGAGATGACCAATCACCGGCACCCGCGCGTCGGCCTGAACGCGGGCAATCAGATTCTTGCCGCCACGGGGCACAATCACATCGACATTGCCGTCGAGACCCGACAGCAAAGCGCCCACGGCATCACGGCTGGTGGTCGGAATCATTTGTACCGCATCCGCGGGCAGCCCAGCCGACTCAAGACCAGCCACCAGGCAGGCGTGAATGGCGCGACTGGAATGGAAGCTCTCGGAGCCGCCGCGCAGGATCACGGCATTGCCCGACTTGAGACACAAACCACCGGCGTCTGCGGTCACGTTCGGACGACTCTCATAGATGATGCCGATCACGCCCAGCGGAACGCGCACTCTTTGTATGCGCAATCCATTCGGGCGCTGCCAATCGGCGATCACCTCGCCCACCGGATCGTTCAGCGCATCGATGGCCAGCAAACCCTCTGCCATGGCCGCAACACGTTCGGCATTAAGTTGCAGACGGTCGAGCATGGCGCCGGACAGACCCTTTTGTTTGGCTGCGGCCATATCCTTGGCATTGGCCGCAAGAATACCGGCCTCGGCATTGCGAAGCGCTGCCGCCGCGGCTTGCAGCGCCTGGCTCTTTTGTTCGCTCGACGCACGCGCCAGCAATGTACCCGCGGCGCGCGCCTGGCGACCGATGTCCTGCATCATCGCGGCAATATCTACGCCGCTGCTGGCCTTGCTCAGGCTCATGTTGAGCTCCGTTCCATCAATACCAGGTTATCCCGGTGAATCACTTCGTTGCGACCGCGATAGCCCAGCAAAGTTTCTATGTCTTCGCTGCGCGCGCCCATGATCGCACGGGTTTCTTCGCTGGAATAGGCAGCCAGCCCACGCGCGATAGCGCGCCCGTCGACGCTGCTGATCTCTACCGCATCGCCACGCTGGAAGGCGCCGCTTACCCGGGTAATGCCCACGGCCAGCAGACTGCGGCCCTTACCCAGGGCGGTTTCGGCACCGGCATCAATCTGCAGATTGCCACGCAGCTCGAGAGACCCTGCAATCCATTGCTTGCGCGCGCTGAGCGGCGTGCCGCGCGGGGCAAACCAGGTTGCAGCGCCGCCTGCCTCGAGGGCCTGCAGCGGATTCAGCTGATGACCATTGGCGATCACGGTGGCACATCCGGCGGCCACGCAAATGCGCGCCGCAGCCAACTTGGTGATCATGCCACCGCTGCCAAAAGCCGTGCGCGCCGCGCCGGCCAGGGATTCAATCTGCGCAGTTATTTCCGGCACCTCGGAAATTAATACGGCATTACTATGCAAAGCCGGGTCAGCATCATACAAACCATCGACATCCGACAGCAGCACCAGGCAGTCTGCACTGGTCATTTCGGCCACGCGCGCGGCCAGGCGGTCGTTGTCACCGTAGCGAATTTCCTGGGTAGCCACGGTATCGTTCTCATTGATCACCGGCACGGCGCCCAGCCGCAGCAAAGTTTCCAGGGTGCTGCGCGCATTCAGGTAGCGCCTGCGGCTTTCCGTATCATCCAGCGTGAGCAATACCTGGGCGATGGGTATGCCGCGTTCGCCAAGCAATTCCTGGTAGGCATGCGCCAGTAAAATCTGTCCGCCGGCCGCGGCGGCCTGCAACTCATCCAGCCGACGTTGCTCCGGCCGCAGTCCCAGGTAAGGCCGACCGAGGGCAATGGCGCCGGAGGAAACCAGCAATACCTGCTGGCCACGGCCGCGCAGACGCGCTACCTCGTCGCTCAAGGCAGCCAGCCAGGCACGATTGAGCCGGCCATTGTCCGGATCGACCAACAGCGAAGAACCAATCTTGATTACGACACGGCTGGCCTCTCGCAGAGCCGTGGCGGCGCGCCCGTTGGGCGTCGGGGAATTCATGTTCGTCAGCCCTGGGCGCTGAGCACCTGCTCGCCCCGGGCAACCGCGAGCGGACCACTGCGGACCACGGCGAGAACCTGCGCCAGCCCCTTGGCACGCTCGAGGTAACTATCGATCTGGTTGCCGGTGCCGGTGAGCTCCAGGGTGAAGTTGTCCGGCGAGTCATCCAGCAGGCGCACCAGGTGCTGGGCATGCAGTTCTTTCAGGGCATCCATGGCGCCTTCATTGACGCGCAACTTAAGCAGGATCAGTTCGCGCTCAATATGATCGCCCAGTGTCATATCGACGAAATTCACCACATCGACCAGCTTGAACAATTGCGCCTTAATCTGGCTGATAACCTCATCGGAACCAAAGGTCACCAGGGTCAGTCGCGACACCTGCGGATCCTCCGTCGGCGCAACACTGAGTGACTCAATGTTGTAGCCGCGCGTAGAAAATAGCGAGGCAACGCGGGCCAAGGCCCCCGCTTCATTTTGCAGCAGGATAGAAAGTATATGGCGCATGGGGTCAGAGGCTCCCGGCGTGCCGGAAAAACCCTTAACAATTAGAAGATTGGCAATACTGTCGCAGAATCTTCACTATTGCAATGCACCGCTGATTGTTCGACACTCCGCGGAGATAGACCACGCACAGCAGAACGCCGGTCAGAGAATCGGCCCACCGTATTATGACCAGCGCTTCCCAGGCCATAAAAACCCCTCCGCACCCGCTTGCCGGCAAGCGAATGACGGGTGCCGAAATGATTGTCCAGGTGCTGGCCGACGAGGGCGTGGAATGCATTTTCGGCTATAGCGGCGGCGCCATTCTGCCCACCTACGACGCGGTGTTTCGCTATAACAAGGAGCACGATGCCGGCGACGGACGGCCACATGCCGCTGATCGTGCCTGCCAATGAGCAGGGCGCCGGTTTCATGGCGGCCGGCTATGCGCGCTCCACCGGCAAGGTCGGCGTGGCCATGGTGACCTCCGGTCCCGGCGCCACCAATACGGTTACACCGGTGCGCGACTGCATGGCGGATTCCGTGCCCATCGTGGTGATTTGTGGCCAGGTGCCCACCGCATGTGATCGGCACCGACGCCTTCCAGGAAGCGCCGGTTTCCGCTGTCATGGGTTCGGTAGCAAAACACGTATTCCTGGTCACCGATGCCAGCCGCCTGGAAGCGACGGTGCGCACCGCTTTTGAGATCGCGCGCAGCGGACGACCCGGGCCGGTGGTCATCGATATTCCCAAGGACGTGCAGAACTGGATCGGCGAGTTCCAGGGCCGCGGCCCGCTGCCGATCAAAAGTTACCGGCAACGGGTAGCCGCAGTGCAGGAAGCGCAGATTGGCGCAGCCGATGCAAAAGCCTTTTTCGATTTGCTGAAAGCGGCCGACAAGCCGCTGCTCTACGTTGGCGGTGGCGCCATCAACAGCAATGCCGCACCTGCGCTAACGCGCTTCGCCCAACGCTTCGGTATCCCGGTCACCACGACGCTGATGGGCATCGGTGCCTACGACACCAAAGACCCGCTGTGCCTGCGCATGCTCGGCATGCATGGCACCGCCTTCGCCAATTATGCGGTGGAGGATTGCGACTTCCTGATCGCCGTCGGCGCGCGCTTCGATGATCGTGTCGCCACGCGACCCGGATAGCTTTGCCCCCAAGGCTCGCAAGGTCGCCCACTTTGATGTGGATGCTTCGGAGGTAAGCAAAGTACGCAGCGCCGACTGGCACCACATCGGTGTACTCGATCGCGACCTGGAGGCCCTCACCGACTACGCGGAGCAGCAGAAAATTTCGCTGGAATTCGGCGACTGGTTCAAGAAACTGGACGAATCGCGGCACACCTATGCGATGAATTACGATCGCGACAGCCAGTTGATTCAGCCCAATTATCTGCTGGAAGAAATTAACCGGCACACGGGCGGCCACGCGATTATCAGCACCGGCGTTGGTCAGCATCAGATGTGGGCCGCCCAGTACCTGGATTTCCGCGAGCCGCGCCTGTGGCTCACCTCGGGCAGCATGGGCACCATGGGCTTTGGCCTGCCGGCGGCCATCGGTGCGCAGTTGGCCAATCCTGAACGCACGGTCATCGACATTGACGGCGATGCCAGTATTCGCATGAATCTAGGCGAACTGGAAACGGTCACCACCTATAACCTGCCGGTCAAGGTTGTTGTACTGAATAACTTCGGCGACGGCATGGTCAAGCAGTGGCAGAAACTGTTTTACAAAGGCCGGCTGTCCGGCACTGACAAATCGCTGCATCGCAAAGACTTCGTAAGGCCGCCCAGGCCGACGGCTTTGAGTTTGCTGTACGCCTGGATAACAAGGCCGACGTGCCGCGCGTCATCAAAGCGTTCATGGAGTTCGAAGGCCCGGCCTTCCTGGAAGTCATCATCGATCCCGAGGCCGGCGTCTATCCGATGGTAGGCCCCGGCTTGTCATACGACCAGATGATCACCGGCGAACACATTCCCAATCGTTACGATAGTGACGATAAGAAGGATGAGGGCCCCGACGGCTCCTCCATGTTCTGAGCAC
>CAWEDX010000014.1:0-31319 GCA_963807995.1 uncultured Gammaproteobacteria bacterium | reverse complement strand
TCGTCGTCAACGATCAGAATTGTTTTAAGGACTGAATTGAGAAATACTTTCTAAGCTATTAAAAAAAAGGGGTATTTAATTCTAGTGCCGGGTAGTATCGGCAATCTTTCCCAATTACGCCAGCTCTTTGCTCTGACTGCCTTTCCATTCACCCGGAGAAACACCGGTCCAGCGACGAAAGGCGCGGGAAAAATTACTTTGATCGGTAAAGCCCACCAGGAATGCAATTTCTGTGAGGCTCAGCCGCCCTTCGCGCAAATAGCCCAGCGCCAGCTCACGGCGCGTTTCATCGCGGAGCTGCTGAAATGACGTACCTTCGCTGCGCAACTGACGCTGCAGCGCGCTGGTACTGCGCGCCAGTTTGCCGGCAACCGCATCCTGCGAAGCTTGTCCTGATGGCAGCATGGAAACCAGCAGGTCACGAACCCGGGAAGCCACCATCTCCGGGTCCAGGGATTCCAGGTAAGCCTCAGCGACCCGGTCATTCAACGCAGCCAGCTCTGGGTTTGCACCCAGTAACGGTTCCATAACCGCCGCGGCGTCAAACACCATCACGTCGGCATCGGCATCAAACAGCACCGGCGCCTGAAACGCCGCCACGTAGTCACTGGCACGATCGAAACTCGAGTGAATCAGACGGACCTCGAGCGGTGCAAAATGCTGATCTTTGACCATGCGACACAGGCGCAACACGGCCGTGAAATAGGCATCCATTGCCAGCGGTGGCTGCATGTAACCGGGCACGCGGCTGGCCACTCGCAGCTCACAGGTTTCGTCCTGCAGGCTGACTTCAATGTGATCACTGGTAGACACCGTGCGATCGAACCGCGCCAGCCGCTGGAAGGCATCCAGTAGCGTGTCGCTAGCCAGCCAGGCATAACCGAGGGCGTGAATACTGGTGGGACGAATTTGCCCACCTACCGCCAGACCCATGCACGGGTCTCCGGTTCGTTCGGTGAGATCCTCCAGAGCGGCATCCAGGGCCGCGTCGGACATGCGCGCGCCAGGAATATTCAGCCGACTTAGATCCACACCCCTCGCCTCCAGCAACGGTCTCGGATCAAAACCGTAGTGTTTCTCTACGGCTTCAATCAGCAGGACAACGGAACTTGCCAGACTGGTTGTCTCAAATAGCATTTTTGCAGGTGGCCGGGTGTGGTTAGTCGGCTACTCAGACAGCGATTCGAACTAGCGAACGATATCGATCAGCTCAACTTCGAAGGTCAGCGTTGAATTGGCCGGAATGCCGCCCGTTGCGCGACTGCCGTAAGCAATGCCTGCAGGACAAGTCAGCTTGGCCTTGCCGCCGACTTTCATCATCGGGATGCCTTCCTGCCAGCACTTGATCACACGATTGAGTGGAATCACCAGGGGCTCACCGCGATTCACGGAGCTGTCGAACACGCTGCCGTCGGCCAGCGTGCCGTGATAGTGCGCCCGCACCACGCTGGCCAGTGTCGGCGAATCGCCCTCACCCGCGCGTTGCTCGAGATAAACCAGTCCGGATTCAGTCGTGACGGCGCCCTCTTCGGCGGCCATCGCGTCCAGGTAAGCATCGGCCATCGCCGGCATAGCGCTAATCAGTAGCAATAAAAGGCTGGTAGTAATCGGGCGCATAGTGACTCCAGAATCAAGATAAACGGAACACAGAACAGATCGTCGTCGACTTAGCTCGCCGGCGATATATCTTCATAGAACTCATGAGTGTGCTGAGGTAGCAGGTGAGGGTAAAGCTTTGCTGCGCGCGACTTGTCCTGACCACGGGAAAATTTCACGCGATCCTCAGCGCTATCCCACTCTTCAATCATTACAAAATGCACGCCCTCAGGATGCGGTGGCTCCCGGTTACTGGCCAGCTGCTCTTCGCTGAGCATCGGCTTGACGATGGCAAACATAGTGCCGGGCTTGGCGCGCAGCATCGTGCGCCGACGAAAGCCGGGCGCCGCATTCAGTTGCGCTTCCATATCCTGGTAAAACTCCGCGACTTCATTTTCTGAACCGTGCTTGGCATACAAGGTTGCAACATAGGTCACCATAGCGAATCCTCCATCGGTAGCCGCTCGCCGGCACTGGCCAGCCCGCGGGCCCTGGTTTATAAGAGCACAACACTACCGCGCATGGACGGCGACGCCAAGATCTATTCGCCACGACCTGGCCGTCCATGCGCCACTAGCCAATAGATCTGTGCCAGCCTGAGCAACGAAGAATAACTTATGACCTCTGATACGCCTGTGATTCACTGGTTTCGTTCCGACCTGCGTCTGGCCGATAACGCCGCACTGCATGCTGCTGCAGAGACGGGCAAGCCGTTGATCCTGGTGTACATACTCGACGATGAAGGCCCGCGCAGCCTCGGCGGCGCAAGCCGCTGGTGGCTCCATCACAGTCTGCAGTCACTGATAGAAGATCTGCGCCAGCATCATCAGACCCTGATCCTGCGCCGTGGAAACTGTGTCGATATTCTTGCGGAGATCGCGGCGGTCACGGGCGCCTCGGATTTATTTTTCAGCCGCGAATATGAGCCCGGAGCCATAGCCATAGAACAACTGCTTAACCAGCGGCTTGGCCAACAAATCGCATTGCACCGGCGGGCCGGTAAATTGTTGTTTGAACCCGAGCAGATCTTTGCCGGTAGCGGCCGACCCTACAAGGTTTTTACGCCATTCTGGAAAGCTTGCCAGGCCGGCGCTGAACCACCCGCAAGTCTGCCGATCCCGGAAATCATGCGACCCTATTCGAGCAACGCTATCAGCGGCGACCGTCTCGAGTCCTGGCATCTGCTGCCAGGCAAACCCGACTGGTCCGCAGGCATTGCATCGGAATGGCAGGTCGGCGAAGCGTCAGCGCAGCAGCAACTGAGCAGCTTCAGTGGTAACCGGGTTTCCGCCTATCCCAGCGAACGCGATCGTCCTGATAAACGCGCCACGGCGCGGATCTCGGCCCATCTGCGCTTTGGCGAAATCGCCCCGCGCCAGGTCTGGCACGCACTTCGCAACGAACAGCAGAGCGATGAATCCCTGCAGGCGGGCGCCGAAGCTTTCCTGCGCCAGCTCGGCTGGCGGGATTTTTCCAGTCATTTGCTGTTTCACTGGCCGACCCTGGAGCATCAGCCACTGCGGCCGGCTTTCGAACAGTTTCCCTGGCGCGATGACCCGACGGGTCTGCAGGCCTGGCAGCGTGGAGAAACGGGCTATCCGATTGTCGACGCCGGCATGCGCGAACTCTGGCATAGCGGCTGGATGCACAATCGGGTGCGCATGGTAGCGGCATCATTCCTGGTGAAACATCTGCTTATTAACTGGCAGTTTGGCGAACGCTGGTTCTGGGACACGCTGGTGGATGCCGATCTGGCAAATAATGCAGCCGGCTGGCAATGGGTGGCCGGCTGTGGCACCGATGCAGCGCCGTTTTTTCGAATTTTTAATCCCATCCGGCAAGGCGAGCGCTTTGATCCTGCCGGAAACTATGTTCGCCGCTGGATTCCGGAGTTGCAGGCGTTACCGGACAAGCTGGTGCATACACCCTGGGCCGCTGCGGCTGATCTTCGCCGCAGCGCAGGCATCGGCGAGAGCTATCCGCTACCGATAGTGGATCACACTGAAGCCCGCCAACGGGCACTTCAGGCGTTTAAGCAATTATCGGAATAAGCGCAGCTGCGGCGCAGAAAGCGCCGCCGCTTCAGGCAGAGTCGCCACCGTCCTTATCACGTTTCTTCTTGCCCCAATCGCTGCGAAAAATGGCAATAAAACAGCCCAGCGCGATCACTACCGCGACCACGGATACAACAACTTCCATAAACTTCCCCTTGCTGCGCTTGCCGCCGCCGCAGCACGCCCCGCGTCAGCTGGCTCGCACTGAAAGCACGGGGCAACTGGCGTGGCGCAGCACGGCTTCGGTGGTGCTACCTAAAACTACATGTTTGACGCCACTATAACCATGCGTGGTCATGACAATCATCTCGGCATCAACATCGCTAGCATACCGGACAATCTCCTCTGCGGGCCGACCGGTAAGCACTTTGGTCACCGCAGTTTTGCTCATACCATGTAAATGATCGGCAGCAAACTGATTTAAGCGCGCCTGGGCACTGGAAGACAGCTCCTCTGCCGTCGGAATCGGTACCGGGCCCATGTCCAGCGTGGCGTAAATATGCGGCTCTTCTACGGTGTAAATACAATGCAGCTGCGCATCCATCACCGCGGCCATGCGCTGCGCCAGGGGCAGTGCTGACATTGAAACTTCAGAAAAATCTGTTGGGAATACGATTGCCTTGTTATCCGCCATGAGCCCTGCTCCTTATTGATTACCGCTAGTTATACATGATTTAGCCGAAATGCCGCTGTCAGGGCAAGGGGGAAAGTCCCTATGGATTGCTGCCAAGGCCTGGGGCCGAGACCTTTCATGCAAGCTCATTGCGAGCCATGGCCGACAGCGGGGGCGCCAGTAAGCACGCTGAACAGGGACTCGGCAGCCGCCGTGCCGCGCAGGAAGTCGGCGGACTGCCCGGTGCCTGTCATGCGCAGGGGCAAGTCCATGGCCATGTCGGTTTCTGATTGAAGCAGGGCCACGGCATAACCAGCCAACAGGGTTTCCGCACGATCAAGCTGCAAACGCTCGCACAATCTAACCACCAGGCCGGCGGCCAGTTCACGATGCGCGCGTGTTCCGGGCGCGGCGGCCACGCCGTGCGCCACCTCCCGGCGCAGCCACAGCTGCGCTGCGCGGGCCACCCGATCGGCGGCGGCGATGGTGTCCAGATCTGGATCGGAGGGTGGCTGGCTTGGCATCAAGAGATGCTAGGTTCAATGCCCAGCCCCGACAGGTCTGTGCCGGTCGCCTTGAATTCTCTGCGGGTCAGCTCTCACAATCGCCCCTATGATGCTCGAACATAGCAATCTCACTACCGGCGCCCAGCTGCTGGCCGAGACCTTGCAAGAAAATTATCGCGTAGAACCTGGGCCTTTGTTTGCCTCGGTGGGTCTGGATGCGCGCCGCCTGCATGTAGCCGGGGCGCGCTATCCGTCGGCCCGCCTGGTACAGCTTTGGCACGGCGCCGTGGCCACGACTGGCGACCCCTGCTTCGGCCTGGCCGTGGGCGCGCGCATGCGCATTACCACCTTTCACGCCATCGGCTATTCCTGGCTGGCCAGCCGCAATTTACTCGAGGCACTGCAGCGTCTGCAGCGCTACTACAAACTGTTGTCGACCAGCCCGGTAAACCTGGGCCTGGAGAAACTTGACGACACACGCATGCGCTTCAGCTATTCCGACGAGGCGGCCCAGGTACATTCGGCTGACGCCACCATCGACGCGTTTACCCTGGCCATCATAAAGTTGTGCCAGGTCGCCAGCGGACCCGCATTTCCAGCCCCTGTCTGTGTGCTTCCGGCACGCCGACCATAGCCGCGCGGGCGAGTACGTGGCCGCGTTCAATGCACCGGTGCTCTTTAACCAGGACTACGACGGACTTATCCTGGACCGGGCCGCATTGGAACTGGCGTTGCCCGGGGAAAACGCCGAGCTGGCGCACGCCAATGATGCTGTGGCCGAGCGCTACCTGGCGAGTCTGGATCCGGAACGCGTGGCCTCGGCTGTGCGCGAGCTGCTGGTGGATATGCTGCCTTCGGGACAGGCATCGCAACTGGCCGTGGCGAAGAGAATGAACCGCAGCCTCAGCACTCTGCAACGCCAGCTGCAGGCTGAGGGGCAGAGCTTTCAAACGATCCGCGAAGATACCCGGCAACGCCTGGCTGAATCCTACGTGCGCGGCCAGGAGCTTTCCCTGAGCGAAGTCGCCTATTTGCTCGGGTTCTCAGACCAGAGCAATTTTTCCCGCGCATTCCGGCGCTGGACCGGCATGTCGCCGCGGGAATTCCGCAACGGCTAGTGCTTAGCCGAGCAGTCCGATCGCAATCACCGCCCAGAGCGCAAGGCCCAGGCCAACGGCAATTACAATGCCTTGAAAAGCTTGAAATTCGCGCACTTTTCACCTCCAGCTACCCGCCGGGATGAGTTCCCCCCGAACTCAAACACCGAAATGGGATTACTGCTTCGCAGGACAACCACCCGTTAGCTGACCTGGGGCCGATTTTTCTCTGCGCGGGCAGCATTGGCAATCGGGAATTCCCTGATACGCCCGGGAACTGTTTCACTAAAGTTTGTCTGCCCAGGCGCCGATACCTCAAACATGTGAACCGAGCCCACATCAACGCGCGTGGCGCCGTTTATTGTGTCTGCAAAAGAGGGAGAACAATGACTGATACAGCTGAATTGAACGCCGCGGCTTTCAAATTTGTCCAGAATCTGGCCGAAGATCTGAGTAAAGACGACCTGGAGTTGCCCGGATTTCCCGATAGCATCGCCAAATTACATCAGGAACTGGCCGACGAAAGTAAAGGCGTGAAAGACATCGTCGAGCGCGTCAGCACCGAACCGGCGCTGGCAGCAAGACTGATTCAGCTGGCCAATTCTGCCGCTTTCAATACCACCGGACGTGAAGTCAGCGAGCCACGTGCGGCGGTCACACAGCTGGGCTTCAATATTGTGCGCAGCACCGCCACGGCCTACGCGATGCGTCAGATCGAGCAGCTGGAATGGCTGCAGCCGGTGCGCCCGGAACTGGCAAAAATCTGGCGCCGCTCCAACGGTGTAGCCGCCATCTGCCATGTTCTCGGCGACGAAATTGACGGCCTGCGCGCCGACGAAGCGCTGGCCGCCGGCCTGTTTCATCAGCTCGGAAATCTATACTTGCTGACCCGCGCGCATGGCGAAGGCCTGGCCGTTGCCGGCAATCCCAACTGGGAACAAACCACCCGCAGCTGGCACCCGACTATTGCCCGGGCCTTTATGGAAAGCTGGGGCATGCCCGACTATCTCGGTGAAGCCGTGGAAAATCAGGACGGTATCGCCAGCGGCGACAATGAGAATTTGTCGCTGTACACGCGACTTTTGTCCAGCGCAAAACTCTATGACAGCCTCAAGGAAGCCAGCAATGGCGTGACCGCCAAGATCGAAGCCATGCTGGAGCCGGTGCAGCTTTCCGGGGCAAGTTTTCTGGAATTGGCCCGAGATCGAGCCGACCGTATCGCCGACGTGCGCGCTACGATAGCCTGAGAAAAAACTCTAGTAAATTCATATTGTTGAGAGTTTTTCGCTGACATGGGCTGCAGCGAAGAATGCGCTTGTCAGGTCCGGACCTAGACCGAGGCCAGCGGCGAACGACCGGATTTGCGCCGTTGCTCGCCATCGGGGCCGTACAAATCGCTATCCCCGGACGAATTGCCGCAAAGCAGGCCCAGGGCGGACTCTACGCGCTGTTGCTGGCGACGAATCAGTCGCCCATTGGCGTCGTTTTGTTCGCGACATTGCCGGGTCAGACCGAGCATTTGTTCCCAGCGTCTGGCGATGGCCTCATCGGCGGCCAGGCGCTCCATATCGGCAAGACTGGGGGCCAGCGAGCGGCGCTGCTGCTCCAGTTCATCGCTGCGCGCCAGCGCCTGGCTTTTGCTACCCGTGACCAGTTCCAGCGCGGCCGCATCGCGGCTCAGCAAGGCGCTTTGTTCATCGCCCAGCAATTCCAACACGCGCGCCAGCGACTCCAGCTGGCGGTCCAGCAAGCGTCGCATGGCCTCGCTCTCAGGCTGTGGCTGCTGGGCTTCCACGTCAGCTCAGATCCTGCTCAAGACGCGCCAGTTTCTCGGCGACCCGATCCGCGTCGACCTCAAATTCGCCGGCGTCCAGTCGCGCGCGAACTTCTGCGACCCGCGCGGAATCCACCTCGGAGGTGTCCTTAAGCTGCCGCTCAATGCGCTGAAGATTGGTTACCGTGTCGGAGAAATCCACCCCGTCGCGCGCCGGCTCCGGCCGGTTGCGTGTCTGGGTATCATCGGGACCCGGTGATTTGTTCACCTGTCGGTTACGGGCGTTGCTTATGTCAATCCCGGACCGAACGTAACTGCTTATTTTATCAGCCATTTCTCAATGCTCCTGGCGGGACGCGTAAGCTCCCACCCCCTTATCGGCCGGGCCTTGATGAAACTTTAGGGCAAAAACCAACTTTTTCACTGCAGCAATACCTCAACCGCCTTGGCCGAGCGCACCACGGCCTGCACCTTTTCGCCACTGCGCAGGTTTTTAACCGGAATAATCTGTCCGCGAATGCCGTCTGCCTCGGCCACGCCGGCCATTCTCACGGTCAATCCACGACCATGCGCCTCAAGGGTCACATGCTGGCCGCGGGTTATCAGCGCCGGGGTTTCCAGGTTGCCGGGCGTCAGGGCATCGCCGGGTGCCAGTGAGCGGCGCAGGCGCTGGCCGACGGCATCTTCCAGACGAACCAGGTAGCCATAATTCATGCGGCTGATATCTCTCTCAGCCAGCACCAGGTCCTCGGCACTCAGAAAACTGTCTTTGGGCAACACCCGTGACGCCACCAGCACCGATTGATAAATCACCAAACGCACCGGCACAAAGATTTTCCAGGGTTTCGGCCCGGCACAACGCACCTCGGTGGTAATGCGGCTGCTGCGTCGACCGTCAAAGGGCAGCTTGACGTCCAGCGGCTGCTCACAACGCACCAGGTGCAGGCGGGCATCCAGGTCGTCGGCGACAATCTCAGCACGAGCACCCGGAATGGCGCGCTTCAGGCGCACAGCGTCCGCCGCAGCGGCACGGATATCTTCATGCGGATGCCAATCGCCGGCCATGACCGAGGCCATGGCAAGCAGGGCAAGAACTGGCAAAAAATATTTCATGCCTGGGTAAATGCAAAACGCGTGCCATACAAAAACATTGCCCGTTGTCAGCAACGCCGGCCAGGCAATTTATCCCCGCAGACCCAGACAACACCCTGCTGCTCTTTATATAAGCCGTAAATCCTGTCTTCGGCCATGGCGAATTTTCGCATCGCCCGTCGAACTGCAAAGCCACCTGACCGTCGGCCCACCGTCACCACGCGCCAATTCTCCGTCGCCCGAACAGGCTGCCAAAAGATCTTTGCCTGACCACTACAGCGGATCCTCCGCTACAACGGCAAGAACTTGCCGCGCAGGTATCCGATCCTGCCGGTGATCGGCAATGGCTTGCCGGCCTTTCGCGTTGTTGCAGGAATTTCAGCCCAAATTGGGATTCTGGCACGGGACTTGCATTTACTCCTGCAGGAAAAAACCGGAAGCCAAGATGCCTTTCGATCTCGACAGTTCATTTGGAATACATGCACGCGCCCTGGGCGTCGCCAGCCAGCGATTGCAGCTGCTGGCCGACAACCTGGCCAATGCAGACACGCCTAACTATAAGGCGCGTGACCTGGACTTTAAGGCCGCACTTAACAGTGCTGGCGAGCAGGTACCCATGGCAGCCACGCGCAGCAGACATATCAGCGTTGGCGGCAACCCGAATCGGGCTGAGGTGCTGTACCGCATGCCGGACCAGCCATCCCAGGACGGAAACACCGTAGACAGTCAGAAGGAAAGTGCGGCCGTGGCAGAAACCGCGGTGCGCTATCAGGCCACCCTGACGTTTTTAAACAGCCGCATCCGCGGCATTCGACTCGCGCTGACCGGAGGACGTTGATCATGAGTTTGTTTAGAGTTTTCGATATCGCCGGCTCGGCCATGAGCGCCCAGTCCGTACGACTGAATACCACCGCCAGCAATCTGGCCAACGCCGAGTCCGTTTCCGGAACCGCCGAAGGCGCCTATCGCGCGCGCCAGCCGGTCTTTCAGACCGTCATGAACGAGCAATCCATGGACGGCTCAAGTGTTGGCGTACGCGTATCCGACGTCACCGTGAGTCAGGCGGAGCCGGTCAAGGTGCATCAGCCCGGTCATCCGCAGGCGGATGAAGAAGGCTACATCTATATGTCCAACGTTAACTCGGTGGATGAACTGGTCAACATGATTTCGGCATCGCGTTCCTATCAGAACAGCGTTGAAGTCCTGAATACCTCGAAAGACCTTTTGTTACGCACCTTGTCAATGGGTCAGTAAGACCTAACGGAGCAACTTAGCAATGATCAACATGCCCAATTCCGATTTCGACCTCAGCTCCCTGGCGGTGCAAAAACAAAGCCAGGCTGAAAAGAGTGAACTCGGACAAGACGATTTCATGATGCTGATGATTGAGCAATTTCGTAATCAGGATCCGTTCCAGCCGATGGAAAACGGTGAGTTCATCGCCCAGATGGCGCAGTTCAGCCAGGTCGCCGGTATCGCGGAAATGAATGAATCGATGGAAACACTCGCCGACTCCATGGGCGCCAGCCAGGCTTTGCAGGCTTCGACCATGGTCGGTCGCAGCGTCCTGGCCGACGGCAATACTGGCATGCTGGGCGCAGAAACACCGCTGAAGGGCGGCGTACAACTGCCCTACACCACTAACGCCGCTTTCGTTCGCATCGCTGATGCCCAGGGTCAGGTGGTCCGCGAACTGCCGCTGGGCAATCGCCAGTCCGGCATGGCGACCTTTGAATGGGATGGCACGTTGCCCGATGGCGAACGCGCCCCGGCGGGCAACTACGTCATTGCCGCGGGACTGCGTAACGGCGGTGTCGAGGAAGCACTGCCTACCTATGTCGGCACTCGCGTGCAAAGCATCACGCTGACCGGCGGTGGCCGCAGCGCACAGATAACCACCGAGGCCGGGGAGCAGCTCAGCCTGTCCCAGGTTAAGGCCATCATGTAAACCGGTAAGGGATTACCGACACCAAGTTTAAGCAGACAGGAGAATTCAGAGATGTCATTCCAAGTTGCACTTAGCGGACTGAACGCCGCTTCAACGGACCTGCAGGTCACCTCAAATAACATTGCCAATGCCAATACCACGGGCTTTAAATCGTCGCGCGCCGAGTTCTCCGACGTGTACTCCGGTGAGGCCTCGGGTATCGGCGCCGGCGTGCGCCTGACGGAAGTTCGCCAGGCATTTACCCAGGGCAACGTGGAAATCACCGAGCGACAGCTCGACCTGGCGATCAGCGGCAACGGCTTTTTCATCGTCAACGATAACGGCAGTCTGCTCTACTCACGCGTTGGCGCCTTTGGCCTGAACGCTGCTGGCTTTGTCGAGAATGCTGAAGGCGAGCGCCTGCAGGTCTACCCCGCGCAGGGCGACGGTAGTTTCAACACCGGTACCCTGGGCGACCTGCAAATCACCACAGACACCAGTCCGCCGCAGCCCAGTACGCTGATCGATATGAACATCAACCTGCCGGCCGATGCGGCAGCGCCCAGCGTAGTCCCGTTCGACCCGAATGACCCGCAGACTTTTAATCACAGCACCTCAACGGTGGTCTATGACTCCCTGGGTGTTGCGCATACGGCAACCTATTACTTCCTCGAAACGGGTGGCGCCTGGGAAGTAAACCAGACGCTGGATGGCAACGTAGTCGGCACAGCCCAACCGTTCACCTTTGGTTCCGACGGCAGCATCGCGACACCGCCTAATGGCGTCGTGAACTACCCGGCCTTTGACCCAGGCAACGGTGCCGACCCGGTCACCCTGAACCTTGACCTTTCGGCTACCACCCAGTACGGCTCGAACTTCGTGGTCAACAGCATTAATCCGGATGGACGTGCCGCGGGCCGCTTGCGGAACGTTGAGATTGATCAATCGGGCATCGTGTTTGCACGCTTCTCCAACGGCCAATCCATCGCCCTGGGCAAAGTCGCCCTGGCGAACTTCTCCAACCCGGAAGGCCTGGCCAAAGTCAGTGACACCTCATTCCAGGAAACCTTTGTTTCCGGCGTAGCCCAGCGGGGTGAAGCCACGCAATCCAACTTCGGCCTGGTCCAGGCTGGCGCCCTGGAAGCATCAAATGTGGATCTGACCGAGCAGCTGGTGAATATGATCACGGCGCAGCGCCTGTTCCAGGCCAATGCCCAGGTGATCTCGACCATGGATACGGTCACCCAGACGATTATCAACATCCGCTAAGGGCCCGGACCACCGGCACTAACAGGAAGCTGAGACGATGGACAAATTGATCTATGTAGCCATGACCGGAGCGCGCGAAAGCTTGCGTGCCCAGAGCGTGGTCAGTCATAACATCGCCAACGCTACGACCACGGGTTTCCGCGCTCTGCAGCACACGCTGCAGAGCGCGCCCATCGACGGAGACGGCTTGGACTCACGCATCAACGTGGTGGCAAAACCCAATGCCTGGGATGCCAGCCAGGGCGCACTGATCCAAACCGGTCGCGAGCTGGACATCGCCATTCGCGGCGAGGGCTGGATCGCGGTGCAGACAGCCGAAGGCAGCGAAGGCTATACACGCGCCGGAAACCTGCGCGTCGCGCCCTCCGGCTTCCTGGAAACTGCGGCCGGCGACCTGGTGCTGGGCAATGGTGGCCCGATATCGCTGCCGCCTTATCAGAAACTGCAGATCTCCGAAGATGGCCTGATCTCGGTCGTACCCAAGGGCTCACCGCCAAATGCCATTGCTGAGGTCGATCGCATCAAGCTGGTTAAACCGGCCAATGCGGACATGGCGCACGCCGAAGCCGGACTGTTTCGCACCGTCAGCGGCGAAGTGCCGGCCGCCGACCCCAGTGTGCGAATAAATACGTCGCAGCTAGAAGCCTCAAATGTAAACAGCGCCGAGGCGCTGGTGCAGATGATCGAGATATCACGCAGCTACGAGATGCAGATACGCGCCATGAATACGGCGGAACAGAATGACGAGTACGCCGCGCGCCTGATGCGCATGAGCTGAGTGCGCGGCACTCAACTGAACTTACTCCCACGGGGATAGAAAAATGCAATCACTATGGATCGCGAAAACCGGACTAGATGCCCAGCAGACCCGCATGTCGGTGATCTCGAATAACCTGGCCAACGTCAACACCAATGGCTTCAAAAGAAGTCGCGCGGTATTCGAGGACCTGCTCTATCAGAATGTGCAGCAGGCCGGCGCAGCCACTTCTCAGGACACCAAGAACCCCATCGGTCTGAATATGGGTACCGGTGTACGGGTTATTGCCACCGAGAAAAACTTCAAGCAAGGCGGTAGCGTCGACACCGGTAACCCGCTGGATATGCTGGTAGAAGGTCGCGGCTTCTTCCAGGTGCTGATGCCGGACGGCGAACTGGCCTATACCCGCGATGGCTCGTTCAAGATTGACGAGCAAGGTCGCGTTGGTTACCGCATCGGGTTTTGAGATACAGCCGGCCATCAGCATTCCCGACGGCGTCGAAAGCGTCAGCGTTTCCAGCGACGGCATTGTCGAAGCCAAGCTGCCGGGCCAACCCAATCCGATCCAGCTCGGCTCGATACTGACCGCCGACTTCATTAACCCGGCGGGTCTGCAGCCCGAGGGCCAGAACCTGTATGTCGAAACCGCTGCCAGCGGCAACCCGCAGGTGGGCACGCCAGGACTGGATGGTCTTGGAAAACTGGTGCAGGGCTCGCTGGAAGGCTCAAACGTGAACGTAGTTGAAGAACTGGTCGCCATGATCGGCACCCAGCGCGCCTACGAAATGAACTCGAAAGCCATTTCCACCGGCGATCAGATGCTGCAGTACCTGAACAACAACCTCTGAGCGGCTTGAACTGAGCCGGAGGCGACATGACTAAATCAATTAAATCGAGTATCGCGGCGAGCCTGGCCAGTATTGGCCTGCTTGCAAGCGGCTGCACCACCGTGGTGGGCGTTCAGCCGGGCCAATATCCGCCTTCAGTTCCGCAGCAGGCAATACCTGCCGGGCCGGTGGATGGCAGCATTTTCGAAGGGCGCAGCTCGCTGGTGCTATTCGACGATGTGAAGGCCCGTCGCATCGGCGACACCATCACCATCGTCTTCAACGAGCGCATGCAGGCTTCCAAAAACGCCAGCACGGATGCCAGCAAGACCAGTGATTTCGATGCCGGCTCACCAACCCTGGGCGGCGTAACACCCACCCTGAATGGCAACAACATCCTGGAGAACGCCTGGGAGACGGACCAGTCCTTCGCCGGTGAAGGCTCCAGCAGCCAGAGTAACCGTCTGGACGGGCGCATTACCGTGACCGTCGCTGACGTGCTGCCCAACGGCAACCTGGTGGTGCGCGGCGAGAAATGGCTAACCCTGAACCAGGGCGAGGAATATGTGCAGATCAGCGGGATTGTTCGTACCGCTGACCTGGCCACCAACAACGAAGTGCCTTCTTTCAAAGTCGCTGACGCACGCATTACCTACAGTGGTAACGGCGCGGTAGCAGACTCCAACCGGCCCGGCATCCTGACCCGGGCGTTCCTGAAATTCTGGCCCCTGTAATTCTACTTTGGCCTGCAAGGTAACAAGCATGAAACATCGCAATACAAGCACTGCCGGTCGCCAGCTCAGCTGGCTGTTGCTGGGCCTCGCGCTGGTACTGTTGAGTATGCCCGGCGAAAGCCGCGCCGAGCGGATCAAAGACGTCGCCAGTGTCGCCGGCGTGCGCTCCAACCAGCTGGTCGGCTACGGCCTGGTAGTGGGGCTGGACGGCACGGGTGACCAGCACCGCACAGGCGCCATTTACCACGCAGACCCTGGTAACATGTTAGCAGAACCTGGGCATTACGCTACGCCGCCCGGCATCAATCCGCAGCTACAGAACATCGCGGCCGTGGCCGTCAGCGCCGATCTGCAGGCCTTCGCCAAGCCGGGGCAAACCATCGACGTGACCGTATCGTCCATCGCCAACGCCAAGAGCCTGCGCGGCGGCACCCTGCTGATCACGCAGCTCAAGGGCCTGGACGGCCAGACGTCTATGCCATCGCGCAGGGCAACCTGGTGGTCGGCGGCCTCGGGGCCTCGGGCAACGACGGCTCACGCGTTTCAGTCAATATTCCCAGCGTCGGTCGGATACCCAACGGTGCGACGGTGGAACGGGAAGTGCCCAACAGCTTCGCTGCCGGAGACTTTCTGCAGCTGGACCTGCACAGACCCGACTTCACTACCGCGACGCGGCTGGCCGCGCGGGTCAATGAAATGCTCGGCGGCGGCACCGCTAACCCCGTTGACTCCACTTCGGTACGGATTGCGCGCGCCGATCAGCACCAGTCAGCGTATCGCGTTCATGTCCGAGATCGAAAACCTGAGCTTCGAGCCAGGCGAAGCGCCGGCCAGAGTGATCATCAATTCGCGCACCGGCACTGTGGTGATCAGCGCCAATGTGCGCGTCACGCCGGCGGCCGTTTCACACGGTTCGCTGGTGGTCAGTATCACCGAAGACTTCGATGTCAGTCAGCCGGGGCCCTTTGCTCGCCAGGGCGATACCGTCACCACGCCGGACAGCACCATCGATATCACCCAGGAAGGCAGCCGCATGTTCCTGTTCGAACCCGGCGTCGAGCTCGACGAGATCGTGCGCGCCGTCAACGAAGTCGGCGCGGCGCCCGGCGACCTGGTAGCCATTCTCGAGGCCCTGCGCGAAGCAGGTGCCCTGCGGGCCGAGCTACTGGTGATCTGAGCAGAGCCCGGTATGTCCATCAGCACACCTGTCTATAACGACTTTTCCGGGCTCGCCAGCCTGGAACGTGGCGCGCGTGAACGCAGCCCGGAAGCAACGCGTGAAGCCGCGCGCCAGTTTGAAGCCGTATTTGTAAAGATGATGCTGAAGAGCATGCGCGATGCCAATGCCGTGCTGGCTGAAGACCGAGATCGCAGCTACGAACAAATGTTCGACGACCAGATCGCACTGGACCTGACCCGCGGACGCGGCATCGGCCTGGCAGAAATGCTGGTGCGCCAGATGACACCCGGCGGCGATGCATCAACGGAGTCCGGTCTCGATCAGTCACAGCTCAAGGAACGCATTGCCCGTCGGGCGATGGCTTCGCCCGCCGCCGACGAATCCCCTGCCCCGGCTGCTTCACCCTTGCCGGGCCGACAGGACTTCCGTCCGGACTCTCCGGAAGGATTCTTACGCAAGATCTGGCCACTGGCCGAAGCGGCCGGCGAACGCCTGGGCGTTGACCCGCAGGCCATAGCGGCGCAGGCCACCCTGGAAACGGGCTGGGGAAAACGACTGATTCGCGATGGTGATGGACTCAGTGGTAACAACCTGTTCGGTATCAAAGCCGACCGACGCTGGGACGGTGAGAAAGTCAATGTACCGACCCTCGAGTATCGCGGCGGCATCGCAAAACGCGAATCCGCACAGTTCCGCGCCTACCAGGACCTGGCCGCCGGTTTTGAAGATTATGTGAGCTTTCTCAAGACCAACCCGCGCTACGCAGAAGCCACGGCGGGTGGTTTAAGCGCCGAAGATTATGCCCATTCGCTGCAGCGGGCGGGCTACGCAACGGATCCGGATTATGCCAACAAAATCAGAGGCGTAATGACCAGTCCTCGCTTCGAAAAGACCGTAAGTGAGCTCAAGAACAGCGGAGGTATGCCGACATCTTTGTAAGCAAGCAATGCAAATGCTTTGCCTGAAGATGCCTGATAAAAACCATGTCATTATTTATTAACAACGGCCTGTCTGGACTGCTTGCGGCGCAACGCGCGTTGCAAACCACCAGCAATAATGTGGCCAACGCCAACACTGACGGCTACGTGCGGCAACGGGTAGAACTGGCCGAGCGACCCAGTCAGACCGTCGGCGGCGGGCTGCAGGTTGGCACGGGTGTTTCGGTAGCACGGATCAACCGCGTCTACGATCAATTTGTCGCCGAAGAGCTGCGTTCTTCCACCATGTCGCAGCAACGCGCAGAAGCAAACAACGCACTCGCTACCCGTCTCGACAAATTGCTGGGCAACCCCGACCAGGCCATCGGCCGCGAATTGCAGGCGTTTTTCAGCCAGGTCGAAGCCTTAAATCGCGATCCGAGCTCGGCCGTCAACCGCCAGCAGCTATTGAATCAGGGCAAGGCCCTGGGCGAGCGCTTTGCGCAGCTCGATACCCAGCTTAACCAGATCGACAACGAAACGGATGTCCGTCTGCGCGAAGGCGTGAACGAAATCAACAGCCTGGCGAAGAGCCTGAGCCTGATCAATGACCGCATCAATAGCTCTGCCGGCAGCCCGCCCAATGACCTGCTGGATGAGCAGGACCGGATGCTCGGCCGCCTGGCAGAACTGATCGACTTTAATGCCGTGCGTAACGAGAACGGCGGTGTCAACGTATTGGTCGGCAACGGCCAGCCGCTGGTGCTGGGTGTACAGTCTTTCGAATTATCGCTGCTGCAGAATGAATTCGACGGCAGCCGGCTCGAGCTGGGCTCCGGCGGCCAACCGATCTCCAACCTGGTCAGTGGTGGCCAGATTGCCGGCTTGCTGGCATTTCGCAATGACGGCCTGGATTCGGCCAGGCGCGACCTCGGCCAGCTGGCCCTCGGCCTTACCGAAGTGTTCAACAATCAGCACCAGCAGGGCATAGACCAGAACGGCGATCTCGGCGAAGACTTTTTCCTGCGCATCGCACCCAGTGCCGCGGCGTCTGCCAACAATGCTGGCAGCGCGACGGTCAGCGTAGCTATCGGCGACCCGGCGGCGGTCGAGGCACGCGACTATATCCTGCGTTACAGCGGCTCGGACTGGGAGGTCCTCGACGCCAGTACCGGCGGCCCGATAAACACCACGGGCAGCGGCACTGCCGGCGACCCCTACCAGGTTCAGGGGCTGAGTATTGTTACCGGGGCGGGTGCCGCAGCCGGCGACCGTTTTCTGATCAGCGCGGTACGCGGCGCAGCCACTCAGGTGGGCCTGAATATTGGCGATCCGGCAAAAATTGCCGCGGCGGCGCCGGTAAGCACGGCGACCAGCCTGCAGAATCTATCCTCTGCCAGCATCTCGGGTGCCCAGGTCAATGACATCAGCGCACCCAACCTGCAGCAAAGCGTCAGCATCGTATTTGACGATCCCGGCACCTACCGGATTGTTGACGCCGGCGGCAGCGATCTGAGCGGACCGCAAACTTACGCCAGCGGCGACGACATCAGCTTCAACGGCTGGACCGTGCAGGTCAGTGGCCAGACACTGGCTGGTGATCGTTTCGATATCGGCCCGACGGGCGCGGCGAGTGCCGACAACAGTAATGGCCTGATCCTGGCTGGCATTACCGGCAAGGGCTTTTTCGCCAACGGTACCCTGTCGCTGGCCAACCTGAGCGCCAACCTGGTAGCGAATGCAGGCGCCGGCGCCGCGCGCGCCAGCGAGGCATTAAATGTTCAAAGCGCCCTGCGCGAGCAGGCAGAGCTGGATATGGAAAGCGTTTCCGGCGTCAACCTCGAAGAAGAAGCCGTGAACTTGTTGCGTTACCAGGAAGCATACCTGGCAGCCAGCAAAATCATTGGCGTGGCCAACGAATTATTCCGCGATCTGCTCGCGGTGGTGAATCGCTAAGTTATGCGTGTTTCAACCAAGACATTTCAGCTGCAGTGGCTCAATGGCTTTAACGAACGTCAGGTAGAGCTGCTGGATATTCAGCGCCAGGTGAGTACCGGACGACGTCTGGCCACCGCCAAGGATGATCCGGCCGGCGCCGCCCAGGTCGTTTTGCTGGAACAAGGCCTGGAGCGTATCGAAAACTATGCAGCCAACGCCGAGACCGCACGGCGGCGACTAAGCCTCGGCGAGAATGCGCTCAACGACAGTACTGAAATTCTCAACCGGGTGCGGGAACTGGCTGTGCAGGCTGGTGACGGCGCGCAGACGCCGGAAACCCGTGCATCCATTGCCAATGAGGCGCGAGAACTGTTGCGCAACCTGCTCGACGTGGCCAACAGCCAGGATGGCGAAGGTCGTTACCTGTTTGGGGGCAACCGCGTTAAGGCCCTGCCCTTTGCCGCCAACGGCAGCAATTTTACTTACCAGGGTGATTCCGGCGGCAGCGCACAGCGCATAGGCGACAACCGCGTCGTCGAAGAAGGCCTGTCAGGTATCCAGGTGTTTGCTGCCATTCGCAATGGCAACGGCACCTTCAGTGTCAGCGCAGATCCCGGTAACAATGGCAGCGTGGCCTACAGCGCACCGTTTATTAATGATGCCTCGGCCTGGGTTCCGGACAATTACAGCCTGGTATTCACCACCCCTGACAGCTATGAAGTGACCGATAGCAGTGGCGTCGTGGTTCAGTCCGGCAGCTTTTCCCTGGCGACTCCATCAGCTTCGCCGGAATCGGAATTACCTTGACGGGCGAACCTGAGGCCGGTGATCAATTCGCCATCAGCCCCAGTGCAAACCAGAGTGTCTTCGACACCGTGCAAAAATTCATCGACGCACTGGACCGCGATACCAGCTCAGTATCCGGCAAGGCCCGCACCTATAGTGCGCTCAACTCCAGCCTGACCGATCTTGACCAGGCCCTGGGCAGCATCAGCGACGCGCGCAGTATCCTCGGCTCGCGACTGAGCGTGATTGACCAGCAGCTCGAAAGTAATGTGGAACTGGACCTGCAATACAAGCAGACGCTGTCCACGGTTCGCGACGTCGACTATGCCAGCGCCATTTCCGAGCTGGAACAGCAGTTGCTTGGGCTGGAAGCCGCCCAGAAGACCTATTCGCGGACCCGCGCCTTCTCGCTGTTTAGCCTGATCTAGACCGTCGGCCGCCGGCGGCGGCGCGAAATCCCTGGTCGCAGCCATGTCGAACTGATTTGGCGCCAAGCGCGGCCTGATCTGCGACTCACGTCACACCAAAGCCTTCAAGTCACGCCCTCAGGGGCCGATAACTCTCTTGCAAAGCCTGACAGGTCCAACAAATTCACGTGCAGGGAAGCTTGCGCACACCGGACCCGAAGAGCTGCGATTAAAGGCAATTGAAGGAGAGTTATCATGCCGAGCGTCGTAAATACCAACGTGATATCGCTGAATGCTCAGCGTAACCTGTCGCGTTCGGACAGCTTGCTATCGACGTCCTTGCAGCGTCTCTCGTCTGGTCTGCGCATTAACAGCGCTAAGGACGATGCTGCGGGTCTTGCGATCGCAAACCGGTTCACCACCCAGATTCGTGGCCTGAACCAGGCTGTACGAAATGCCAATGACGGTATCTCGCTGGCCCAGACTGCTGAGTCTGCGCTGGACGAGCTGACCAATAACCTGCAGCGTGTACGTGAGCTGGCCGTTCAGTCTGCCAACGCCACGAACTCCGCTTCAGACCGCGCCGCCCTGGACCAGGAAGTCCAGCAGCGCCTCGAGGAGATCAACCGGATCGCTTCACAGACTTCGTTCAACGGCCAGAAGGTCCTGGATGGCAGCTTCGGCTCCGCCCAGTTCCAGATTGGCGCGAACGTCGGTGAAACCATCAGCGTCAACCTGACGACCGGCGTGCGCGCCGACCAGTTGGGCCAGATCGCTACGGACAGCGCCACGTTCGGTGGCGCCGCGCTGGCCGATGGCGATGTCGCCATTTCGGTTGGCCAGGGTGAGTTCGTGTCCGTTGGTGCGACCCAGGCCGGCTCACAGGCCGGTCAGGACGCCAACAGCGCTTACGCTGCTCTGAACTCCATTACCGCCGCCGGCGTTTCGGGCCTGACTGCTACTGCCGATAACACGCAAACTGCTGCGTTCTCGACAGTCGGTACTGACGGCACCAACGACGTCACCTACGGTCTGACCATCAACGGTGTAGCAGTCTACTCCGGCGCCGACAACCTGGCTGCTGGCGAGACTCTGACCGCCGACGAAGTGGCTGCGCAGGTCAACCTGTTCTCCTCGCAGACGGGTGTCAGCGCAACGGTGTCGGGTACGGACCTGACCCTGAGCGCGGCCGATGGTCGTAACATCACCTTCGCCGAGTCCGTCACGGGCACGGGCGCCACCGGTACAGGCCTTGGCCAGACCGACGGTACCCTGGTGGGTAGCCTCACGCTGAGTGCCGCACAGAATATCGTGCTGCAGGACGCGGGTGACCTGCTCGGCTTTGGCGCCAACGCCGAAATCGCCGTCGACAGCAACACGCTGTCGCAGGTGAACGTGCTGTCGGTGAACAACTCCGAAAACACCATCCAGCGCGTTGATGCTTCGCTGACCTCCGTGTCATCGCTGCGCAGCCAGCTGGGTGCGGTACAGAGTCGCTTCGAGTCCATTACGTCGAACCTGCAGACGGTTTCCGAGAACCTGCAGGCTTCCCGTAGCCGGATCCTTGATGCCGACTTCGCTGCCGAAACGGCCAACCTGACCAAGGCCCAGATCCTGCAGCAGGCAGGTGTCGCGGTCCTGGCCCAGGCCAATGCCGTACCGCAGACGGTGCTGGGTCTGTTGCGTTAATTCGTAACGGCTCTGCAATAAGAGCGGCCGGGGTAACCCGGCCGCTTTTTTTGTGCCTGACGCTGTCCGTCGTGAGTGACAAAAAATGTCATTTTGTGGCGTATTTCAAGGCGACTATGTCAAAACAGACTAAAGCTCCCGTCGACCACGGCCGATAACTACTCTGAACGCGAAACCCCCGGCGGAGCGCCTGCTGTAACCGGGACTATCGACCGCCAACAGAGTTGCTCAAAGATGGACGCCATCGCTACATCAACCAGTCTGCGCCCACCGGTCAAGGTCGAAAAGGCCGCGCCGACAGCGACGACCAGCGGCAACAGTTTGCCGGAAAGCGGCAAAGAACAGCCACCTGCAGAGCCGCCCGTAGACCTGGCCGGGGCGGTTAAGCAGATCGAAACGTACCTGTCGAGCTCCCAGCGCAGCCTGAGTTTCAGCCTCGACGAGAGCAGCGGTCGACCGGTTATGACGGTGATAAACCCTGAAACGGGTGAGGTTATTCGCCAGGTGCCGGGTGACGAGGTGCTGCGCATGGCCGCGGCCGTATCCAGCGGTGGAGCCCGTCTGCTCAATACCCTCGTCTGATGGCATGCATCTTGCTTCTAGCAGTCTGACGAGCTGCAACTCACCAAGCAGGGGAAACGGTCTGAGACCTGATCCCCGTGGACCAGATCATGGCACTGAACGCAACCGGACTCGGCTCCGGACTGGATGTAAAAGGCATTGTTGAACAGCTGGTGGCCGCTGAACGCGGTCCCGTTGCCAATCGCCTGAATCTGCAGGAAGCGCGCACCAACGGCGAGCTATCGGCACTGGGTCAGTTCAAGAGCGCGCTGTCCGGTTTTCGCGACAGCCTGGAGTCACTCAGCGACATCTCCAAGTTTCAGCAGCGCACCACCAGCGTAAGCGACGAAACCCTGATTGCCGCATCGGCCGATTCATCGGCCGTGCCCGGTAACTACGCGGTGGAAGTAACCTCCCTGGCCAGCCGCAGCAAACTCGCCTCGGCCGGCTTCGGCAACGCCGAGACCACGGTCGGCAACGGCACGTTGAACATTTCGGTAGGCGGACTGACCACATCCATTGTGATTCCGTCCGTCGCCGGCACGCTGGCAGATATTCGCGATGCGATAAATGCCGCCCCCGATAACCCGGGTGTTGATGCCACCATCGTTAATGCCGCGGACGGCGCACACCTGATACTCAGTTCGCGCGAAACCGGTGCCAGCCAGAGCATCACCGTACAGTCCATCGGCGGCGACGGCGGACTGGATGCCCTGGTTTACGATCCGCTGGCCGGCAGCAACCCGATGACCGAGATCGAGGCTGCCACGGATGCCAGCCTGGTCATCGATGGCTTTACCGTAACCAGCGCAAAGAATTCCGTCACCGGTGCCGTGGAAGGCGTAAGCATTGACCTGCTCGAGGCTCAGCCGGGCACAGAGCTGCGTATTGCGGTCGGACTGGACGATGTGGCCGCCAAAGCCGCCGTCGGCAGTTTCGTCAATGCCTATAACGGCCTGATCGACACCGTAAAGCAAGTCACCAATTTCAACGCCGAAACCGGCGAGGCCGCTCCCCTGCTCGGCGACTCGACAGTGCGCGGCATCAAAGACCGCCTGCGTCGTGAGCTGGGCAGCGCAGTAGATCAGCTCGGCGGTGGCTTTCGCACGCTCTCAGAAATCGGCATCACTACGCTGGCGGATGGCAAGTTGCAACTCGACGAAACGAAATTGAGTAACGCCATCGAGCTGGATTTTGACGGCGTGGGTGAGCTATTTGCTACCGACGACGGCATCGCAACACGCCTGTTCGGCATTCTTGAAGAATCGCTGAAAAGCACCAGCACCATAAACCTTCGCGAAACGGGGCTGAAAGACAAACTCGAGGTTCTCGGCGACCGCAGGGTCGAACTCGACGAACGACTGGAACGCGTGGAGGCGCGCCTGCTGGATCAGTTCAACGCCATGGACCGACTGGTCTCTTCACTCCAGAACACCAGCAGTTTTCTGACCCGCCAGCTTGGCTGACGGTTCATCGTTACAGGGGAAAAATAAGTCATGCAAAAAAGCAACGGGTTGGATCACTACCGCAGCGTAAACGCTTACGGCGCGGCATCAGCAGAAAATCGCAACGAACTGGTACTGCGCATGCTGGTCGGCGCGCAAGATCGGCTGGCCACCGCGCGCGGACATATGCGGCGCGCAGAAACAGCACCGAAAGGCGAAGCCATCGGCAAGGCCATCGGCATCATTGACGGACTGCGCGCCAGCCTCGACCTGGAACAGGGTGGCGAGATTGCCAGCAACCTGAATGATCTTTACGACTACATGAATCGTCGACTGGTCGAAGCTAATGCGGCGGATCAACCCGAACTCCTCGACGAAGTCAGCGGGCTGCTCGGCGAGATTCGATCGGCCTGGGAACAGATCACGACCAGCGAACAGAGCCAGCCTGCCTGAGCCGGTTTTATGAGCGTGCTCGATCAAATTCTCGAACTCACGGCGGCGGTGGAAAACTGCGTCGATGAGGGCGACTGGCTGGCTGCCGACGAACTCAACCAGCGCCGCCAGCAATTGCTCAGAGGTCTGCTGCAGGATCGCGACGCGGCGCAAATGGACGACGCTACGCGCCAGGCCCTGCGCGAAGTCCTGGCACGCAATGAAGCCAGCGTGGTGAAACTTACCGCGCAGCGCGGCGAGCTCACGGGCACCCGCCAGCGGCTCAAACGCGGTGTCGCTGCCGTGACTATGTACCAGCAGGCCAGCGAGGCGCGCCAGGGTGAATAGCGCACAGGAAAGTAACGACTGCTTCGAAGGCGTAGCCCTGCATGATCGGCTGCCAATGCAATGGAAGCCGGCCAGCCTGGACGACGGGCTGGAACTGGAGCATGTGAACCTCGAAAGCGCGCGCGTGCTGCAGGCCATGGCAGTGTTTGAAGAAGCACCCCGCGATGCCAGTAGCGACGCCGACCCGACCGCGCAGGAACTGCACCACCTGGAAGCGAAGATCGACGTGCTGCTGAGCCTGATGGGCGGCCTGATTGCCGAACGCAGCAATTCGGCCGCGGCGCACAGCCTGGTACTGCGCGCCGGCAGCCTGGAATGGAGCGGCCCCGACAGCGCGCATTGCGACGCCGGCGACAGTGGCTACGCCATGTTGTATCTCAATCCCAGCCTGCCGCTGGCGCTGCGGCTGCCGGCCCGGATTGTCGGCAGCGTAGAACGTGGCGGCAGCCGCTGGCTTCTGACCCGCTTCGAGCACCTCACCCCGGCCGTGCAAACCGGCATGGAAAAACTGGTATTTAGACGTCACCGGCGCCAGATCGCGCTATCGCGCGGCACCGGCGTACATTCCGAGACCGGGATCTTTCGTATGTCAAAATAATGTCAGGCGACAGGCCTACGGCGCCATTTTCCCGGACGAAAGCCATGGCGACCGAGAAAATCCTTTATAAAACAAATAGATAATATTTACTTCAACGGTGGCACGCATTTTGCTTCTTCCTTGGGCAGGAGGAGCATTACGTGCCCACAGACCATCATCAAGCTGCTGAACTGTCTCACCTGCAGGCGGCCTTCGAGGCCTTTAACCGGGTGTCAGGCCAGCTGGAGTCGTCCTACCAGGACCTGCAAACCCAGGTAGTCAGCCTTGAGGAACAGCTCGCGGCGGCCAATGCGCGGCATGCCCGGGAAGCCGAACGCAACGCGGAACTGGCGGCCCGCCTGGCAGCGCTGCTGGAAGCGCTGCCGGCCGGCGTGATCATGCTGGACGGGAATGGCCAGGTCCGTGAGCTCAATACCACGGCCACTGATTACCTCGGCTCGCCCCTGCAGAATGTGGCCTGGAACGCGGTCCGTGAGCGCGTCTTTCAGCAGGCACAAAGCGACGCTGGCGATATGACCCTGCAGGACGGCCGCACTCTGAACCTGGCGCAACGGCTGCTCGACCCGGGCGCCGGACGGGTATTGCTGTTTACCGATGTCACTGAACACCGCAAGGTCCAGCAATTGCTGGCCCGCCACCGCCGCCTGGCTGCTATGGGTGAAATGGCCGCTGCCCTGGCTCACCAATTGCGCACGCCCCTTTCAGCTGCGCTGCTATACACGTCCAACGCAACCCGGGCCGAGCTGAGCGACGAGCGCCGCCAGCAGCAGCTGGATAAAGCCACCTCGTGCCTGCAGAACCTCGAACAACTGATTGCCGACATGCTGCAATTTGCTCGCGGCGCTGCAACGGCGGAAGAAACGGTGGCTGTAGGCGACCTGCTCAACAGCGTAAACACCGCCTTGCAACCTTCACTGACTAATCAACAGCAGCTAAAACTGGATACTGACCCCGCGGCGCTGCAACTTATCGGCAATCGCGAGGCACTGGCAGGCGCACTGCTCAACCTGGCGAATAATGCTCTGCAACATGCCGGAACGAACGCGCGGGTAGAAATTTCTGCGCGGCGCAACGGCACAGACATCGAATTCAAGGTTCGGGATAACGGACCGGGCGTGCCCGCCGAGTATCGCCAGCGGGTGTTCGAGCCCTTTTTCACTTCACGGCCCGATGGCACGGGCCTCGGACTGGCCGTGGTCCGCTCCGTCGCCCAGGCCCATCGCGGCAGTGTAAGTCTCGAAGAAAACAGCGACAGCGGTTGCTGCTTTGTACTGCGCTTGCCGGCCAAAACTTCTGCGGCATTGACCGATGCCCCTGCAACGAATACCAAGCTGGAGGACGCTGCAGCATGAGCGCTACGCGAATTTTATTGGTGGAAGACGACCTGGCCCTGCGCGAAGCGCTGGCCGAAACGCTTGGCCTGGCGAATTACGAGGTGCGCGTAGCAGCCGATGGTTCGGCCGCGCTGAAGGTGCTGGCTGAAACGGCGGTTACCGCGGTGGTCACCGATTACCAGATGAAGCCTATGGATGGCTACCAGCTGCTGGAGCAGATCCGCGAACACTACGCACAATTGCCGGTATTGCTGATGACAGCGCACGGCAGTATTCAGCATGCCGTGGACTCAATGATGCAGGGCGCCACCGATTACCTGGTTAAACCTTTTTCAGCGCAGGTATTGATCGACAAGCTGGCCGGGCTGATCCCGCCGGCCTGCAGCGAAGACCAGTTGATAGCCGAAGACCCAAGCATGCTGGAAGTGCTGGAACTGGCGCGGCGCGTGGCGCCGGGTGAAACCACTGTGCTACTGACCGGGGAAAGCGGCACTGGAAAAGAAGTCTTTGCGCGCTTTCTGCATCGGCAATCCGAACGTGCCGGCGGACCCTTTGTCGCCATCAATTGCGCAGCAATCCCGGAAAACATGCTCGAGGCGGTGCTGTTCGGACATGAAAAAGGCGCCTTTACCGGTGCCCACGAGGCTCGCCCAGGCAAATTCGAACAGGCCCAGGGTGGCACCCTGCTGCTGGACGAAATCAGTGAAATGGATCTTGGCCTGCAAGCAAAATTATTGCGCGTACTGCAAGAACGTGAAGTCGAACGGATTGGCGCGCGCCGTGCCCTGCCCCTGAATGTGCGCGTGCTGGCCACCACCAACCGCGACCTGCACGCCGACGTAAAAGCCGGGCGTTTTCGCGAAGACCTTTTCTATCGACTCAGCGTATTCCCGCTGGAGTTACCGGCACTGCGGCATCGGCCGGCCGACATTTTGCCTCTGGCCCGACATTTTCTTGCCGATGCCTGCGGAAAACAGCGGCCGGTACCCGGATTCAGCGATGACGCGACGGCCCTGCTGCTGGCGCAAGACTGGCCAGGCAACGTACGTGAATTACAGAACACTTTGCAGCGCGCGCTAATTCTGTGCAGCGGAAATCTGATTCGGCCCCGCGATCTGCGCCTGGATACAGCAGCACAGCCAGCTGCAGCGACGGCGGCGGAAGACATCACAGACGATCCCTCCGGCCTGCATCAGAACCTGCAGTCGATGGAAGGCCAGCTGATTATTGACGCCCTTGAACAGGGTGGCAGTCGCAAACGGGCTGCCGAGATTCTCGGCATCAGCCCACGCACGCTGCGTTACAAAATGGCGCGCCTGCGCGATGCCGGTATTCAAATGCCGGACCAGCGCAGCGTCAGTGCCGCCTGAGCGGAAGGCAAGGAGACAAGCATGAGCAATATGGAAATCAACAACGTGCTGGCGCAAATGCGCAGCATGTCCGCTGAACTCAAGGTCCCCGCTGAGACCAGCGCCGTGCCCGGCGAAAACTTTAGCAAGGTCATGACGGATGCGATCAAGCAGGTTAATGAACAGCAAAGTATTGCCAACGATATGGCCACGGGCTTTCAGACCGGCACGGGTGACGCCAGCGTGGCCGAAGTGATGGTGCAAATGCAAAAGGCCAGCCTGTCGTTTCAGGCCATGACCGAAGTGCGCAACAAGCTCGTCGAGGCTTACAAGGAAGTCATGAACATGCCCATCTAGGGCTGCTCATCAGAGGACTAATCAATGGCACAGCCTACTTCAATAAATCTTGGCCCACTGGTTCTTCTGGACCGGGTACCCGGTCTCAGGCAGCTGCTGATGCTGGCGGCACTGGCCGTTAGCATCTCGGTGGGCGTTACCGCTGCTTTCTATGCGCGCGAGCCGTCCATGAGCCTGCTCTACAGCAACATTTCTGACCGCGATGCCAGCGAAGTGATGAACGTGCTGAATGCCGGCCAGATACCCTTCGAACTGGATCGCAAGAGCGGCGCAATCATGGTTGATAGCGGGCGCATTCATGAAGCGCGTCTGCAACTGGCCGGCCAGGGTCTACCGCGCGGCGCAGGCTTCGGCCTGGAAATCATCGAGGGCGAGACCAGCTTTTCAACCAGTCAGTTCATGGAAAATGCCCGTTACCATCACGCGCTGGAAACAGAGCTGTCGCGAACCATCTCAAACCTGCGACCGGTGCAAAGTGCGCGCGTACACCTGGCATTACCCAAGACCAGTGTATTCCTGCGCCAGAAGAAAACACCCAGTGCTTCGGTGCTGGTTTACCTGTACCAGGGCCGCAATCTCGAACAGGGACAGGTTTCCTCTATCGTGCACCTGGTCGCTTCAAGTATTCCGGAGCTGGATTCAAAATCCGTCACCGTAGTCGACCAGCAAGGGCGCCTGCTGACCTCACCCGATGACGATTCGAACATGGCGGCGAATACGCGCCAGTTCGACTATGTGCGCAAGCTTGAAGCCACTTATGCCGAACGCATCATCAGCCTGCTGGCACCGATGCTCGGCGCTGATCGAATACGCGCGACGGTTTCGGCCAATGTCGACTTTACCGTGCGTGAAGAAACTCGCGAAGCCTTCGATCCCGACGGCCGCGTTGTACGCAGCGAACAACTGAGTGAAGACCGGCGTATGGGTCCGGCCGGACCCGGCGGTATCCCCGGTGCGCTGAGTAACCAGCCGCCTGAATCAGGCCCTGAGGCTGCGGCTGCCCAGAACCAGTCCAGCAACGGCGACGAGACGGCCACACCGCTGAATGAGTCCAAGCGCAGTACGCGCAACTTTGAACTGGATCGCACCCTGAGCCGCACGGTACAACCGACGGGCCTCATCGAGAGACTGTCAGTGGCGGTGTTGGTCGACGACCGGCGCGTGATCGCTGAAGACGGCACCGTTACCACCGAGCCCATGAGCAGCACGGAGCTGGAGGAATTGACCCGCCTGGTGCGCGAGGCTGTTGGCTTCGACGCGGAGCGCGGCGACAGTGTGAGCGTCAGTAACGTCTCATTCTTTGCCGAGGAAGTTCCGCCACCCCTGGAAGAACCGGGAATGCTTGACAGCCCGCTGGTCAAGGACGTTATTCGCCAGGGGCTGTGGGCCGTGCTGATCATCGCCCTTGCGCTGGGCATCATTCGGCCGATTATTCGCAGCCTTAGTGTAGGCCTGACGGGCGCCGGCAGCATGCCGCAAGCAGTGCAGAACTATACGCCCGCGCCGGCCGGATCAGGGGCCGCGGCCATGCCGGCCCAGGCGCCCGCAGCGCAGCCCGCCGCGCCACTGAGTTTTGAAGACAAGGTGACCGTTGCGCGGCAGATTGCCGAACGTAATCCGGAACGGGTTGCGCAGATCGTAAGAGGATGGGTACAGAGCGATGACTGATGTTGCAAGCCTGAAAGGCAGTGAACGCGCGGCGATATTCCTGATGTCGCTGAACGAGGACGAAGCCGCCGAGATCATGAAGCACATGGCCGTCTCCGAGGTACAGAAGCTCGGACAGGCGATGGCAAAACTGCAAAAGGTCAGCCGCGATCAGGCTGACGGCGTGCTGGGTAGCTTCACCGAAAGCGTGGAAAGCGAAGCGCCGCTGGTCGGTCGCTCGCCCCAGTCTTTGAAACGCCTCCTCACCAGCTCGCTGGGCGAAGATCGCGCCGCCAGTCTGATGGATCGCATTGTCGATGACGAGCCGCGCGGCCTGGATTCACTGCAGATGATGGACGCGAAAGAAGTCGCCGAAGTCATTCATCGTGAACACCCCCAGGTTATTGCCATTGTGCTGGCCGGACTGGACCCGAAAAAGTCCGGTGAAGTGGTCGGTCAGCTGCCGCAGCGCCTGGCCACCGATGTGGTCACACGCATCGCCAAAATGGGCGAGGTGCCGCAATCGGCCCTGGAAGAGCTTGACGACGTCATGCAACAACGCTTTTCCCAATCCGGCGGCTTCAAAGTCAAGGCCATGGGTGGCGTACGTACTGCGGCAGAAATACTCAACATTGTCGATAAAGAAGCGGAACAAAAAATCTTTGCCGAGTTGGACGAGAACGACCCGGCATTGAGCCAGGAAATCCAGGAGAACATGTTTGTGTTCGAAAACCTGATGGATCTGGACGATCGCGGCATCCAGGCACTGAACCGAGAAATTACTTCCGACTTGCTCATCATTGCACTCAAAGGCGCCGAGCCAGAGATGCAGGACAAGATCTTCCGCAACATGTCCAAGCGCGCGGCAGAACTCCTGCGCGATGACCTGGAAGCCAAAGGCCCGGTGCGCATTACCGAGGTCGAAGAAGCACAGAAACAGATCGTAGCGACGGCGCGCAAGCTCGCCGACGACGGCACAATCATGATAGGAACAGGTGGCGATGACTTCCTCTAAAACGCGTGGGCTAATTAGTGGTGAAGGCCTTGGTGACGATCTGGTTACCTGGGAAGCGCCGGAAGTCAGTCAGCCGAACAGTAAGGAACCGCAGGACCCGGAGATAGAACTGGCCGCACTGCGCGAGCAAAGCAAAACTCAGGGCTTTGCGGCCGGTCATGCTGCCGGTCTGGCCGCGGCGAATGCTGAAATTACCGCCCAGCGCGAGGCTCTGGCGACAACCCTGAATGCGCTAAGCCGGCCCTTCGATGAACTGGAACACCAGGTTGAGGAAGAACTGCTGGCCCTGGTGCAGGCTGTTGCCCAGCAACTGGTGCGACGAGAACTAAAAAGCGATCCAGGTGAAGTCGTCGGACTTGTTCGGGCTGCGCTAACCGCGCTGCCAACCAGTTCTCGCGATGTAGTCGTGCGACTACACCCCGATGACGCTCAGCTGGTTAAGGACCTGCTGAAACCGGATGCCAATCAAACACCCTGGTCGATTCAGGCTGACCCGCTGCTGGAGCGCGGCAACTGCCAGGTCAACAGCGAAAATTCGCAAATCGACGGGCGGCTGGAAACCCGGCTCGGGCGAACCATCGCTACCATGTTCGAGGAACAGCGCGCAGACCATGAGTAATCTTGACCTAGCCCTGCGCGCCGGCGCGCGCGACCAACGCTGGGCCAAGCGTCTGCGCCATTTGCGCGGCCGCCTGCAAGCACCGCCGATGGTGGTCGAAGGCAAGCTTTCGCGCCTGACCGGTATGACCCTGGAAGCCAGCGGTTGTGAGGCCGCGCTGGGTGCGCGCTGCCTGATAGAAACACGCGGCGGCAAACAGGTGGAAGCTGAAGTGGTGGGCTTCGGCGCAGACAAACTTTTTCTGATGCCCACCGAGGGACTGCGCGGCATGATGCCGAACGCCAGGGTGATCCCAACACCGACGGTGGCCAGCGTACCGGTAGGCGAAGCCTTGCTGGGGCGGGTTATTGACGGGGCCGGCAAACCCCTGGACGGACGCGGCCCGCTATTCTGCGACCAGCGGGCCTCGCTGGAAGGCGAGCCGATCAATCCCCTCTCCCGCCAACCCATC
>CAWEDX010000013.1:0-7240 GCA_963807995.1 uncultured Gammaproteobacteria bacterium | reverse complement strand
ATCTTCGACTGATCTTCAGCATACAAGAACTCTCCTCAATTCTAGTCGCTGGCGGGATTACGTGCCCCGCGAAAATCCCCGGCATTCACGATTAAAATGCGAGCGGCGCGCAAATTGGGCACAGAAATATCGGAGCGACGCGGCCAGCAACGTATAATCTGCTCTCTACCCGGCAACCATCACGACAGGAGCCCTGCAAAGCATGCGTATCGACGCTATCCCCATTGGCGACAATCCTCCCGAGGAGATCAACGTCATTATCGAGGTCCCGCTGGGCGGCCAACCCATCAAGTACGAGATGGACAAGGAGGCCGGCACCCTGTTCGTCGATCGTTTTCTCTATACACCCATGTCCTATCCGGGCAACTACGGCTTCGTACCGCATACCCTGTCTGAAGATGGTGACCCCATCGACGTACTCATTTCCAATACCCGGGAATTGGTACCGGGCTGCGTTATCAGCACCCGACCCATCGGTGTCCTGGTAATGGAAGATGACGCGGGACAAGACGAAAAAATCATCGCAGTGCCGGCCCACAAAACCACGCGTCGCTACGACAATATTCATGATTTCTCAGACCTGCCTGAAATTACCCGCGAGCAAATCGAGCATTTCTTTGAGCATTACAAAGACCTGGAAAAAGGCAAGTGGGTGAAGATCGGCGACTGGCTGCCGGCGGCCGAGGCAAAACGCATGATTGTAGAAGCCATTGACAGAGCCAAAGCTAAATGAAGTCTCTGGTACTGCATTCACTGATACTCACGCTTGTAATCACCAACATCGCAATGGCGCAAATCAAGCCCGTACTGGTTGCAGGCGCCACGGGTCAAACCGGCAAGCTGGTGGTGCAGGCTTTGCTCGCAGAAGGCCTGCCGGTACGCGCCATGACGCGCAATCCTGAAAAAGCAGCAGCCTTTAGTGGCGGCGTCGAAGGCGTGGTCGGTGATGCGACCGACCCAGCCAGCCTGGCGACAGCCATGCAGGGCGTGGGCATCGTTATCAGTACTATCGGCGCGCGTTTTCCCATCGGCGACAATGGCTTTGCCGCGGTGGACTGGGAAGGCAATCGGGCAATGATTGATGCGGCAAAAGCGGCCGGCGTGGAACGATTCGTATTGCTCTCGGCCGGATCTGCCGGGCGCGATGGCTTCCCCTACTCCTGGTCCATTTCTCCGTACCCCTGGAAAGCCAGGTCCGAGCAATACCTGCGCGACAGTGGCATGAGCTACTCAATTGTGGCCGCCGGCGGACTGCGGGATTATGCGGCCGGCGAACAAGCCATCAAGCTGGCACCGCGTTCCGAATACGAAAGCGCACTTATCAGCCGTGCCGACCTTGCGAATGTACTGGTCGCCTGCGCCAGGGAAGCTGCCTGCCTCGGGAAAACAATCACCGTCGTCAACCTGGAAGGCGTTGCGCCCACCGGCGCCTGGCGCGACAGCCTGGCCGGACTGCCAAAAGACCCTTAGCGGCAGCCTGGTCGGGTCAACTTGAGGCCGCCCCCGACGAAGCGCTGCGCCAGCACAACGCCGGCCAGCAAATTCTTTGCCGGACCTTGCAACTATCCGCGGCACTGCAATCGCACGTATGCGAACATGAGCAGCGGCAACCCAGGCTCGGCCAACCCCCTTTATGAATGCAAGCGAAAAAGACATCAACATAGGCGTCAGTAGCCCGGCACAAACTCGCGAACCACCGCAAACGCTGCGCGCTAGCCTGCGCTATCTGGGCCCCGGCATGGTGGTCGCAGCAGGTCTGGTGGGCTCAGGCGAACTCATCGCCACGACCAAGGCCGGCGCGCAGGCCGGTATTGCCTTGCTCTGGGTAATCATCATCGGCTGCGTCATCAAAGTCTTCGTACAGATTGAACTGGGCCGTTATACCGTCAGCAATAACGAAACTACCTTAGCGGCCCTGAACCGGGTACCCGGTCCACGCCTGGGCGCCAACTGGCTGCTTTGGCTGTGGCTGATCATGATGACCACCACCTACGGACTGCTGGCCGGCATTCTCGGCGGCGTCGGGCAGGCGCTCGCCATGACTTTGCCCATCAGCGGTGACTTTGCCGCCGGCCTGATCAGCGGCGACTTGAGCAATTCCAGCGACCCCAAAATCTGGGCCGTAATTATTGCCGTCGGCACGTCATTGTTACTTTATTTTGGTCGCTATCGACTGCTGGAAACCCTGTGTGTCGGTATGGTGCTGTTCTTCACGCTGATAACCGTCGGCAACGTCGTCGCACTGCAAACCACCGACTATGCGATACCCACCAGCGAGATTGTGCGCGGACTGAGTTTCGCCTGGCCCGAGCAACCCGGCGTCTGGCTGACCGCATTGGCGGCCTTCGGCATCATCGGCGTGGGTGGTACCGACCTGATCGTCTATCCCTACTGGTGCCTGGAGCGTGGTTACGCTCGCTTTATCGGAGACAATTCTCCAGACCCGTCCTGGGCGCCGCGCGCACGCGGCTGGTTGCGGGTGATGAAAATCGATGCCTTCGCCTCTATGTGCATCTACACGCTGACCACCGTGGCGTTTTTCTTCATCGGTGCGGCCGTGTTGCATGCCGAAGGCAGCGATCCTGACGGTATGCGCATGGTCGCTACGCTGGCCACCGCCTACGTACCAGTATTTGGCGACTATGCACGCTGGCTATTCCTGGCCGGTGCCCTCGCCGTACTGTATTCGTCTTTCCTGGTCGCCAATGCCGGCGCCGCCAGATTGTTTACCGACTGGCTCGGTATTTTCGGCTGGTTGCCAGATCAGGAAAATGCGCGTCGTCGCTGCCTGTCAGCCTTGTCGCTGGGACTGCCGATGCTTTGCCTGCTGATTTTCCTGACTGGCTGGAATCCGGTACGGCTGGTCGTGATTGGCGGCCTGGTGCAGTCCCTGGTGCTGCCGGCCATCGGCTTCAGCGCCCTGTACTTCCGTTTCCGGCTGACGGACCCACGGCTGCATCCCGGTCACGCCTGGGACCTGGCACTGGTACTCTCTTGTCTTAGCCTGCTGGCCGTCGGCCTGTTCAGTCTGTATCAACTGCTGAGCTAGAACCGAAACTGTAACGATTTCATTGATTGATCCGAGAAAATTACCATGACTGAAGCCGAACAACTCGCCGCAGACAAGCTGGCCGTAGCCGAACTTGTTAATCGAGTATTTAATTCCTATGCCCAGTTCGATCCATCGCTGGTTGACCAGTGCGACACACCCGACTGCACCATCTGGGATCTGTTCGAGCCTCAACTGGTACACGGCGGGCGCAAGGCACGCGCTGAATTTCGCGAAAAGGATATGACGGACTCTGCCAGTCGCGGCAAGCTGCATATGCACATCGAGGAACCATTGATCGATGTGTGGGGGGACTTCGCCGTAGCCCGCTATTACCTGGACTATGAATTCGAAGCGCCCGGCGCCCTGCAGGGCCGGGTTCGCATTACTACCGTGGCACGACGGGTCGACGGAGCATGGTTACGCGTCCATCATCATGAGGGCGCGGTACCGACCGGCCGGCCAGCCATGGACGAAAGCTAAAATCTAATCCGTTGACACTATCAGCAGCGAATATGTAGGGAAGAAAACGAGAAAAACCCCATGTCTAAAACCCCTAGCAAAAGTACAACCCAGGTAGTCATCGCCGGAGCCGGCCCGGTAGGCAGCGTGGCTGCCATCAGCCTGGCCCAGCGTGGCATTGACGTGATCCTGCTGGAGGCCGGACCGGACTGCGCCCAGGACCTGCGCGCCTCTACTTTTCACCCGCCAACACTGGAAATGCTGGACGAGATTGACGTGACCGGTGCATTGATCAACGAGGGCCTGAAAGCGCCGGTTTTTCAGTATCGCGACCGTAGCGAAGGCGAAATCTATGCCTTTGACCTTGGCGAGATCGCCGATGAAACGCGCTATCCGTTTCGCATTCAGTGTGAGCAATACAAACTGTCCCGTCGCCTCACCGAGCGCCTGACCGAAATGTCGAACGCACAAGTGATGTTTTCTCATCGCCTGGTGCACCTTGAACAGGACGAAAGCGGCGTCACGGTGCACGCCGAAACACCGAAGGAACTTATCCAGATTCGCGCTGACTACCTGATCGGCGCGGACGGCGCCAACAGCCTGGTGCGCAAATGGCTCGGCGTGGGCTTCGAAGGCTTCACCTACCCGGAAAAGTTTCTGACCATGAGCACCAACTGGCCCATGGAGAACCACTTCGAGGATCTCGCCTGGGTCAACTATGTGGCCGATCCCGACGAATGGCTGGTCTTGTTGCGTGTGCCGGGTCTATGGCGCGTACTGGTGCCGGCCACTGAGGACGAATCCGACCAGCAGCTGGTGGCCGATGCGAAAAAGAACGATGTATTCCAGCGACTGATGGGCGATGGTGAAAAGGTCATCACCGATCACCGCACTGTTTATCGCGTTCACCAGCGCGTGGCCGAAAAGTTTGCCCATGATCGCGTGATTTTGATTGGCGATGCCGCCCATCTGAATAATCCGCTGGGCGGCTTCGGCATGAATAGCGGTATTCACGATGCCGTAAATCTTTGCGACAAACTATTGCAGGCCTTGCAGACGCCTGCGCAACGTGACGAATTGTTGGGCGTATTCGAACGCCAGCGGCATACCGTTACGCGTAGCTTCATTCAGCAGCAGTCTATTCGCAACAAAAAGGATATGGAACTTGGCTCTGCTGCCGCAGAACGACAACGTCGCGACGAAATGCGCGCCACCTGCGAAGATGGCAGTCTGCGCCGAGCCTTTCTGCTCCGCCAGAGCATGCTGCAGAGCGTGCGCGATGCAGCGGCTATTGGTTAAACCTACGACAAGGGGATTTTTGCTATGACGGATGTACTAGGCTGGCGACGAAAATTCGGCATTATCGGGCCTTCGACCAACACCATCGTGCAGCCCGACTACGACGATATGCGGCCGCACGGAGTCACCAATCACTACAGCCGGATTCGCACGCCGAATGCCCAGGCCGTCAGTAACGAGACCTTCCTGGCCGGCACCCAGGTAATTGCTGATAACGTCCTGGATGCGGTGGACAGTGTCATGACCTGCAGCCCGGACTACCTGGTCATGGGCATGTCAGCAATCACCTTTTATGGCGGCGTGACTGGCGCCGACGAGTTTGAGCAACGCCTGAAAGACCGCTCGGGCGTGGGCATCAGCATCGGCGCACACTCCGTGCGCGATGCCCTGCGCGCCTATGGAGACGTGAAACGTGTGGCTTTCCTGTCGCCCTATTTCCCGGCCGCCAACACCGAGGTGCGTGGCTACCTGGAGGAGTCGGGTTTCGACGTGGTCCGTGACGTCTGCCTTGAGTGCCCAAGCTGGACGGCCATTGCCGAAGTGACCGAGAAAGATCTGCGCCAGGTTTTGCGTGATCTCGACGGCGACGACGTAGACGCGCTGCTACAAGTGGGCACCAATCTGTCCATGACGCGGCTGGCCGCCGAAGCGGAAATGTGGCTGGATAAACCCGTAGTCGCCATCAATACCGCGACCTACTGGCATGCTCTGCGACACAACGGCATTGAGGACAAGGTTCAGGGCTTCGGGCGTCTGCTATCCGAATTCTAGGGGTCGTCAGGCCGGCTTGGCAGCGAGCACTGCACCCGGGTCCTTGACCAGGTCCGGGAAGTAAACCGGCAGCAGGTTTTGCAATTCAGCGGGCAACTGGTCGATGGACTCAACACGCCCGCCGATGCCATTCTGCACCGTGTGGCCCGGCGAGTCCCCCATTTTCATCCAGGGCCGAAAAGCGGAATTCGCCGAATAGGCCAGTTGACAGGGCACCAGGGCCAGGTCCGGATCAGAAAGCGCTGACCAGCTGCCGCGCGTAATTGTCCATTCGCGATAGAAAAAACCGGGCGGCGAGTCCTCTGCGCTGTAAACGCGCGTGTTCACATCCTGGCGAATCGAAAAATCGTCACCGCTACGCTGCGGCTGACTCAGAAAGCCCTCGCTGACCGAGCGACCGGACACAAAGAATGAGTCGCCGTCACGGGTCTCCTGCTTCATGCTGAAATCCCGACTCAGATCAAAGCGCGCTGTAATGTCGCTATGCGATGGCCCCGCGCGGTACAGGGGTACGTCCACCGTCTGCCCGGTAATAGGCATGGTCAGCTTGTCGATAACAGCGCCGGTCTGCATATCCAGGAACAGCGCAACTTCCAGAGAAACACTTTTCAGATCGCCCTGTTCATCTCTGCTGACCTGGCGCCAGGTGGCGGCCAGCAATCGATACAGCGGGAATGTCTCACCCTGCACAAAGGCGTAGTTCACCGCATCAACCCAGCCTACGGTGACACGGTCATCCAGGCTATAGCGCAACTTGACGAACAACTGCAGCATTTCATCGTCTGTGAGGTCGAGATCGGTCAGCGTTGCGTAGCCTTTCGCCTGCGCCGGTAATGCACCCAGCAAAGGCGTGGCAAGCGCGCCGGCCAGCAGCGCGCGACGTTTAATCATGGTGCTCATAATTTTTCCGCAGTTTGTCAACGCCTAGATTCTGCCAAGCAACCCACACCGTCAAGCTTGATCTCGATTTGTAGTTCTCGATACAAACAAGCCAACAACTCAGATAACGGCGCAAACAGTTTTGAGCTCCTGGTAGTTCTCTACCGCGCGCTGGCCGCTATCACGACCCCAGCCGGATTGTTTGACACCGCCAATGGGCAGGCTGGCGTCATACATTGAATGTGCATTAATCCACACGGTCCCGGCTTCGATGCTTGCGGCCAGCCGATGTGCCGCACTCAGATCCTGGGTCCAGACACTGGCCGCCAGGCCGTAGTCGCTATCGTTCGCCAGGGCAACGACTTCATCGATATCGTCGAAAGGCGTTGCCACCAGCACCGGACCAAAGATTTCTTCCCGAACCACGGCCATATCCGAACGTACGTTGGTAATTACCGTAGGCGTTACAAAGGTACCCGCCTCACCCAGTTGCTCACCGCCGGTGCGCACTTCAGCACCGTCGGCGCGCCCGGAGGCGATATAGGCAGCCACCTTATCAGCATGCCGGCGACTGACCAGCGGCCCCAGATCCGTTTCCGCGTCCAGCCCGTGACCCAGACGAAGTTTGTCGGCCTGCTCACAAACACCGGCCACCACCTCCTCAAAAACAGAGCGATGGCAGTACAGGCGCGAACCCGCCACGCAAACTTGTCCACCGTTAAAGAAAATGCCCTGCGCAACGCCGGGCACAGTGATATCACGATCAAAATCCGGCAGCAC
>CAWEDX010000012.1:0-244929 GCA_963807995.1 uncultured Gammaproteobacteria bacterium | reverse complement strand
CCCTGCGGCCGAAGGTCTGGCCAAGCCGCCCGCAAGCTGCGCTGAAACCTTAAAAGCGACTTAGGCAACCGACGCGCAACACTTCCACGCATTCGCCGGTTATCGGTAACGGCGAACTTGATGCGAATGCCAGGCTGTCAGGCGCGATGATTTTTCCAGCTCAGCGACTGCTTGCACGAACGCGCTCGCCTTAGCGCGGCAATCCGGGTAGTTTCGAGAATTCATGGGGAGTGATTCAACAGACTCGGTTCGGCTCGGACCAATTTACCTTTCGCCGGGCGTGACAGTGCGTAATGCGCTGACGTACTGGTATGCGGCGTTTTTTACCATCGGCCTGGTGGCGGCGGTGGGCTTCATGCAGCCGTATTTGCTCAGCGAGAACCTGGGCTTGCCGACTTCCCAGGAGGGCCGCGCCAGCTCGATTCTGCAGCTGGGCTACGAGGTTGTCGTTCTGCTCGCCGTGGGGCCGCTGGGCGCGCTGGCGGACCGGATCGGGCGACGGCCGATCTTCGTGCTGGGCTTTTGCTGGATCAGTGCGTCGTTTGTGCTGTTCCCGCTGGTTGAAAGTTTTACCCAGCTGTTTGCAGTGCGGGTATTTTTTGGTGTCGGGTCGGCCTGTTGCACCTGCATGATGGCCACAGTGCTCGCGGACTATCCGCTGAATCGTTCGCGCGGATTGATGATTGCGGCCACAGGCGTCTGCAACGGCCTGGGCGCCCTGTTCATGATCGTATTGCTGTCACAGTTGCCGGATATTTTTGCCGGCATGGGTTTCGAAACCCTGATGTCCGGGCGACTGACTTATTGGCTGGGCAGTGTCCTGGCGGTGATAACCGCGCTGGTGGTTTGGCGCGGACTGAAGGCCGGCAAGCCGGGCATGCCGCAGCCACGCAAGCCCCTGGCCCGTCTTCTGCGTGAAGGCATTGGCGCGGCGCGAGGTAATCCGCGCATTTTGGTGACCTGCGCGGAAGCTTTCGCGGCGCGTGGCGACCTGGTGGTTTTCTCAACGTTTTTCAGCCTGTGGGCCCGCCAGGCCGGCATTGAGCAAGGCCTCACGCTGGAAACGGCGATTGCGGCGGCGGGCAAATTTGCTGCCATCGTTAGTTTGTCGCAATTGCTGTGGGCACCCGTGTGGGGCTGGGTCCTGGATCGCTTTGACCGGGTCACGGTGCTGGCCATAGCCATGCTGCTGGCCGCCTTGGCTTATCTGTGGGTGGGCTTCTCCGCGGATCCGCTGGCAGCCGCATTTATACCGGCGGCCATTCTTTTGGGCATTGGTGAAGGCAGCGCGATCCTGTCCGGTGCCGGGGTTATCGGCCAGGAAGCGCCCGAGGACATTCGCGGCTCAGTGCTGGGATTGTTCAACTTTGCCGGGTCACTGGGCATCCTGACTATCTCCCTGATCGGCGGCTTTCTTTTTGATGCCTGGATGCCGGGGGCGCCTTTCGTGGTGGTCGGGCTGATCAATGGCGCCATCATGGTACTGGCCATCTGGGTCCGCTGGCGCTATGGCTATCGCGACCCGTCCGGGGCCGGTCGCCCGGCCTGATACACCTCTGGATTTATAAGCCTTTTAAAACAACTGCTTACCAAGGCTGTCAGCGCAATGCCTGGGGCGATACGCCAGCTCGGACAACAATACCCGCTCCGACAATCTTGCAACCTTTTTACAACAGTCTGATCAAGGCACCGCAGATAGCCACGGCAAGCGCCCGAAAAGGCTGTATTTACTGGGCTTTCTTGATAACCTCGCCTCAGCTTCAGAATGTCTTGGGCGTGGTGTTTCAGCCAACGCCAACAAAGACTGGGAAGCCGGGGATTTACCAAGACGGATTTTGTTCGTCACACAGGGATTTTGGGGGTTAGAAGCATGATGAATCGTGGCCTGATCGGCGTAGCCGGCCTTGCACTGCTGGTTACGACCGGCCCAGTACTCGCAGCAATGGATGACATTGTGGTTTCGGCAACGCGTCGCGACCAGGATTTGCAGGACGTGCCCCTGGCCGTCAGCGCTTTTTCCGGCGCGCAAATCGAAAAGCTGCAAATAGTTGCCGCTCAGGATATCGGCGACGCGGTGCCGAATCTGCTGACTTACACGGTGACCGCTGGCGCGCAGGCCATGCAGGTTGCCGCGCGCGGAACTGCGATTCAAAACCCAGGTTTCAACGTGTCGGAGTCCCCGGTGGGTATTTACGAAGATGACATCTACCGAGGCCGGCTGGCTTCGTCGAACCTGGACCTCACCGATGTCGAGCGAATCGAAGTGTTGCGCGGCCCGCAGGCTACGCTCTATGGGCGCAACACCATTGCCGGCGCCATCAAAATCGTGACGCGCACGCCTGGCGATGATGCCTGGGCGAACGGTTCCATCGGCTACGGTAATTTTGACACGGCCAAAGTCACCGGCTCCGTCGGCGGACCCATTGAAGAAGGTTCGCTGGCCGCATCCGCCGCCTTTAGCTGGCACCAGCGCAACGAGGGCTGGCAACCAAATCCGGTGACTGGTCGTGCCGCCGGCGAGTTCGAAAACAAGGCAGCTCGCGGCAAGTTGCACTGGTATGGCGGCGACGTGATCGACGCGAAATTCAGCTTCTGGGCCGTGAAGCAGGAAAATGACGGCTACAATGGCGTGCCGTACACGCCGTTCAGCGCCGGCTTCGCCGCGGCGAACCCCGGAAGCGGCAGTCCGGTGCCGGGTAAACCGATCGACGGCTTTTATTCGAACCTGTCGCCCGAAGGTGCGAATTCCGGTGCTACAACGCAATCCGGCGCCAGCTTGGATGCCACTATCAGGCTCAGCGACAACATCGATTTACGATCGATTACTGCCTACACAGTCATTGACGACGAATTCGCTTTTGACCTTGCGGGCGGCGGCAACTTCGTCGATATTGGCGGCGGAACTTTCATAGGCCCACTGCCGGGCCTGCTCGTTAACTCCGTTTCCGACCTGGAACAGGTTAGCCAGGAATTCCACCTTCTGGGGCGTTCATTCGACGATCGCCTGAACTGGATCATCGGTGCGTTCTATCTGCAAGAGGAAGGCGCACAGGATTACTCCGGAACGGTACCCAACGTTTTTGGTTTCAGCGAGCTCAGTAATTCCGAAACGCAGAGTTTCGCCATATTCGCGGAAGGCACCTTCAACTTCACCGACCGATTTTCTGCGACGCTGGGCGGCCGTTGGACGCGGGACGACAAGGAATACGCGATCAACTGTTCCGGCGCGTGCACCCCGAACCCGGTGACTGGCCTGTCGGTAGCCCTTGACGAGTCCTTTGACGAATTCACACCTAAATTCGCAATTCAATATCAAATCGGGGAAAACTGGCTGTCGTTCGCCACAGTTTCACGCGGCTTCCAGGCCGGCGGTTTCCAAACGCTGTGCTTCGGAAATCTAGAGTGCGCTGGCGAAGTCTATGATCCTCAAACTGTGTGGAACTACGAAGCTGGCTTCAAAGGCGAAATTTTTGACAACACCTTGCGCCTGAACGGAGCCGTTTTCTACGCCCAGTACCAAGACATCCAACAGACACGCGGCGTTCCCGGCACCAACGGAATATTCTTCGTGCAGGACAATGTCGGCGATGTCGATGTCTGGGGAATCGAACTGGAACCTGTCTGGTCGCCAACCGACGGCCTGAATATCTTTGCGACCCTCGGTTACCAGAATGCCGACAAAGCCAGTTTCTTCGACGCAGCTGCTAATGGCATAGTTTCTTTTAATCTGCCTTCCACGCCGGAATGGACCTTGAGAGCAGGTGCTGACTACACTACGCCAGTGACGTCTGCAATGAATCTGCTGCTCGGCGCCGACGTCAATTCGTCGGACTCTTACTTCAACTCGATCACCAACGACGTGCCGGTTCCGAGCTATACCCGCCTGAACGGATTCATTGGATTGGGCGGCGCCGATGGCAACTGGTCGCTCATCATGCAGGTACGCAACCTGACGGATTCGGAAGACTTCGTATCCGGGCTGTACTTCGACACCAGCGCAAACGTCCGGACGGTGCTGCCGCCGCGCGAATACATGCTGAACCTGCGAGTTGATTTCTGAATTCCGGAACCCCGGACATCGACTGCAAGGGGCCTTCGGGCCCCTTTTTTTGTCTGTGGTACCGGCACGAAAATGAGGACGTTTGAAAACTTTCCATCGCTCGACAGTGCTTCGAGTTTGGAACGGTTTGCGCAGCCTGTCACAGGGACGCGCTGTGAATACATCCCTGTACGCTCGACGGCCGCGTCCCTGCGGCCGACGGTCCCTGTGACAGGCTGCACAAACCGTTTTCGCGTGGCTCGAATCTCGGCACTCTGTTTCGACGCTTCAAGACTGCGCAATCCAGCAGCAGAACGGATGCTTCTCTAAAGGTGACCAAGAAAACATAGCGGTAATTCCACTCGGTACAGCCGATATTGCGAAAACAGGTCGGCGCGGCTCAGAGTTTAAATCGGACGCAGAGGCGGGAGTCCGGGTGAGACCTTCGGCCGCAGGGACGCGGCCGCAGAGCCTACAGGGATGTATTCACGGCGGGTCTCGCCCGGAATCCCGCCTCTGCGTTCCGCCACGCACACACCGGGTAACCCAGGCATCGCGACAAGCCAAACAATAGCGCTAACATTAGCGCATGCGCCAATACGCCCGACCTATTGCCCTCGCCCTTTTTACCATTTTTACCATCGCGAGCTGCAACCCGCCGCCGCCACCCCCAGCGCCTGATGCGGACGTGATCGTCATCGGCGCGGGCATCGCCGGCCTTTCAGCGGCATTGGAAGCCAATGACCGCGGCGCGAAGGTGCTGCTCCTGGAGCAAAATTCAGTAGGTGGCGGTCATGCAGTGATGGCCGGCGGATTGTTCCTGGTTGGCACACCGCTTCAGGATGCCCGCGGCGTTCAGGACAGTCCGGATCTTGCCTACCGCGACATCATGGCCTGGGGCGAGGACTCCAATGCGAACTGGGTGCGTCGTTACGTCGACGATTCGCGCAGCGAGGTGCATGACTGGTTAACGGGCTTCGGGGTCAAGTTCACCCTGCTGTTACCCGCACCAGGTGAAACCAGTGTGCCGCGCTTTCATTTTGCCCGCGGCGGCGCGGCCAATGTTGTCGTGCCTTTAATGCAGGCAATAACAGAGCGCGACGGTATCGAATGGCGGGTCAATCACGAAGTGATATCGCTGCAAGGTCTTGAGAATGGCATCGCCGTGCTTGCGCGAGAATTACGCAGTGCTGCGGAGACACGCCTGTTTGCCCCCGCGGTCATCATTGCGACCGGCGGCTTCGAGAGCGACCTGGAACGCGTGCGCGCCAATTGGCTACCGGGTGTTGCACAACCAGAACGACTGCTGGCCGGCGCCAGTCGTTTCGCCCGGGGCGCCGGGCTCGAACTCGGCAGAGCCATGGGCGGTAACATTGCACGGCTGGATCACCAGACTATTTTTGTAACGGGCTTTCCCGACCCGCGCGATCCCAAAGGCGAGCGGGGTCTGCTGGCCATGAATGAAGCCGCTATTTTCATCAACAGTGAAGGCAAGCGCTTCGTGAATGAAGCGGCTGCACGCAAAGTACTGGAAAGCACGGTGCTGGCCTCAGCAGAGCAAACCTACTGGATGATTTTTGATGCGTCCGGACGCAAGCGCCTGCAGGTGCGCGGCGCCCCCTGGCTGACCCGCGACACCCTGGCCGCAGAGATTATCTACAACAAGGAAATCGTTGCGCAGGCCGACAGCATTACCGCGTTGGCAAAAGAGATCGGGCTGCCCGCCGAGCAGCTAAACGCGAGCATTGAGCGCTTCAATCAATTGGCAGCCGACGGGCTGGATGAGGATTTCGGGCGCTTCGGTGCAGACAGCGCGCGGCGAACTCCCAAGCCTCTGGTTGAGCCGCCCTTTTTCGCATTGCAGAGCTACCCGATGACGCGCAAGAGCATGGGCGGACTGCAGATCGATGATCAGGCGCGCATGCTGGATGCGAATGGCAAAGTTCTTGCGGGTCTGTACTCTGCGGGGGAAGTTACCGGCGTTGCCGGCATCAATGGCTCCTATGGCGGCTCAGGCACGTTTCTCGGCCCTTCCATCCTGACTGGCCGGATTGCCGGGCGCACGGCCGCAGAGGAGCTGGAACTGCCGGTAGTTGCCAGCGGAAACAGCTCGATCACCGACCAAAGTACTGACCCAAGCCAGGCGGCATCGAATGGTCAGAACGGAACCGGCGCAGCCAGCCCGGCGGAATCATCGGCAGCCAACGACGACTGGCGTTACCTGGGCGAGGAAGACCTGGCCTGGTTACTGGAAGTGTCGCGACCGGGCTACTGGCACTTTGAAGTTGCGCATGAACTGGTGCTGGAACAGCAGCGGGACTGCGCTGAATGTCATGGCCCGGCATGGCCGACGCGCATGGCGCAAAGCCGCAACGAAAAACGGGTGCAGCTTGAAAGCTGCACCCGTTGTCATTAACGAAGCCCGACTACCTGGCGGCGTCGCCGAAGCGGACTCTGGCGGTAATGCCGTAAGTTGCCAGGACCGGGTGTGTGACCGAGTAGCGCCAGGGGAAGAACTCGTCACTGGTCGATTGGACCGGACGCTCCTGAAGCGGATCACTGGTATTACTAAACCACACGTCTCGGTAGGCCGCGATGGGCGAGTCTTCGCCGAATACGTTGCGACCCCAAAGTTCGATCGAATAGCGACCGGATTCTATGCCTAACTTCAGGTTGAGCGTGGTCCTTGCCGGCAGCGTACTCTGGTTATCGTTGCCAACGAAGATTTTGCCTTGATAAGACGCATCGCCGCGCGCGTAGAGCTCCCAGTCGCCGGTGATCGGCCGCCGATAATCGAGGGTAAAGCTGCCCTGCCACTTGGGCTGGCGCAGCAGTGTGTTGCCGGCGATATCTCCGGAGCGCGCGAGGCATGACACCTCTTCCGGTGAGTCGTTCACTACCTCGCCCTGGCAGTCAGGGGGCCGGAAGCTCGGAAAAGTCGCGTAGGACTCCTGTCGACCACTGTCGAAGGTGGCGTCCTGATAGCCCGTCGTCAATCTTGCCGTCAGGTTCTCGGTGACCAGGTAGCTCGCCACCATCTCCCAGCCGACCACTGTCGCATCGCCGGCGTTAGCATTGAAGGACTCAGGCTGAGTGAACTCGTCGCCGGTCAACGGGTTTCGCTCCAGCGCCTGCGGTATCACGATGTCAGCCCAGTCGTTGTGGTAGAGGGCCATGTCCAGCGACAGACGCCCATCCATCGTTGTGCCCTTAATACCAATCTCTGTGGCAACAATCGTCTCTTCGTCGAATGGCAAGATCACCGTGTCGGTACGCGCCTCGTTTTCCGGGGTCTCTGGATTATCCCGGATGTCGACATTGTTGGAGTCGAAGCCGCCGGGCTTCACACCGTTCGCAATCGAGGCGTAAACCATCCACGCGTCAGCGACCAGGAACTTGGCACCCAGGCGCCCGGAAACTGATTCCCAGGTATCTTTTGCAGTCGCCAGGTTTCGCGGGGCCGTAACGTCCAGATTCTCCTCATCCCAGTCGTATACCGTCTGGTTTTTGGTTTCTTCCCCGTAGCGAATCTGAGCATCCACGGTCAAGCGTTCGGTAAAATCGTACTCGGCGCTGGCAAAAACAGACCAGGAGTCTGTCTCCTGTTCAAGCACGTTGCGTTGAAGCGGGTCAAGATCGCCGTTGGGTCGGAACCAAGGCCGGAAAGCCTGAAGCTCCACGTCATCACTATCACCAATGATGATAGGTGGCGCCGGCGCCGCCAGAACTGGCCCAAAAGCATTAGGCGGTAACCCGGGGGCGGGTTGATTAGAGGCAATAACGCCGCCGTCACCGGAATCGGCATTCACGTTAAAAAAGTAAGCGCCGCCAGAGTATCGAAAAGCCCTGTCCTGCGGACTCGTGAAGCGGATTTCCTGGCTAATCTCCTCAGTCTGGTCCAGAAATTCAACCTGCAGCAGACCCGTGGTCAACCTGGCCAGGTTCGCGCCTGTGGGGCCGCCCGGGCAGAGGTAAGAACCACCGCCAAAGGGAACAGCGGCCGTACAATAGACATAGGGCTGAAACTCGCCCAGGGCGCGCGCGCCGTCCACCGTGGCGGTCTGCTCGGTGTTTGAATAGCCGGTAAGAAAGGTCAGCGTGCCAACATCCAGGTCCCAGTCAATGTTGAGGTTCGCGCGGATCAGGTCGCGATTCTCGCCATTAGCCCGCTTGTCCACGGGGATGGACTGATCGAAATAGAGGTTAGAAAGCTGGCTCGAAACCGGGGTACCGATTTCGCGATACATAGCCGCCTGTTCATCCAGCGTGGGCAGCTGGCCGCAAACATTAAGCAGGCGGGTAATGGATAGATTGGAATCGACGCGGGGCTCGCAGTTAGCGGTTACACCTACAGTAACCGCATCGTCGATTTCATCGTTCGAATAGTAGAGCGAGGCGCTAACGTCAAACCGATCGCTGGGCGTCCAGTTCAGACTACCTTGCCAGCTGCGGTAGCGGAACCCACCGATGTCCTGGTCGCCCAAAGCGTTGTCGTAGCTGCCATCGAACTCGTTATAAAGTCCGGATATACGCCCGCGCAGCGTGTCGCCAAAGATTGGGCCACTGAGGCTAACGCTGCCACCAATACGGCCATCATTGCCGGCCGTCAGGTCGCTTTTCGCCTCGAATTCATAGGTGGGCTTGCGCGTCACATAGTTGATGGCTCCGCTGAATGCGTTTCGCCCATAAAGCGCGCTCTGGGGGCCTTTAACGATCTCTATTCGCTCAAGGTCCAGCTGGCTGAAATTCAGGCCCTCGCGCCCCGAAACGAACACGCCGTCTACGAAGATGGCCGCGTTGTTCTCGCCAAAAATATCCGTCGGCGCCACGCCGCGGATGACCGGTACTGCCAGAAACTCACCCTGGGCATTGAAGAAGGACAGGCCCGGGGTCAAGGCAGCCACATCGTAAAGGTCGCGAATGCCGGCTGCCTGAATGTCATCGGAGCTGAAGGCCGTGATGGTGACCGGCACCTCCTTCAGACTCTCCTCCTTCTTCCGCGCCGTGACGACGATCTCGTCAATTTGTGCCAAGGCTGGGCCTGCTGCCAACGCAAGGAACAGAAGCGCGATTAGAAGATGAGAACTTGCCAATACTGGCCGGAATTTCCGCCGCATATGTGTAGCCCCCTGAAATACCCCCAACGCAGCATCGGCTAACTGCCGATGTGGCGGATGAGTCACGGGCGCTTGGCCGAACGTCTCAGACGCCGCTGCGATAACTAAAAATGGGCGCAGCCCGATAGCTGCGCCCATTTTCACCAGCCTGATTTCACAATCGGGCGTCGCCGCCGAAGCGAACGGTGGCCGTTACGCCCCAGGTCCGCAAGACCGGATTGTTGACCGTGAACCGGAACGGGAAGAACTGTTGCGGATCAGACGGCGCACTCTGCCCCGTCACATCGTCAGTGTTGCCGAAGTATACGTCGCGGAAAGAAGCGATTGCCGAATCATCATTCAGGACATTTCGACCCCAGAATTCAATGCTATACCGTCCGGACTCGAAACCGAGCCGGAGATTCAACAGCGTTCTTGCGGGAATCGTCGACAGGTTTTCATCCTGCGGGAAATACTTGTCCTGGTAGGTGAGGTCGGCACGCGCGAACCATTCCCAATCGCCAACCAGCTGACGCTGGTAGGTGCCACTGATGTTGCCCTGCCATTTCGGCTGCCTGGCCACCTGGTTGCCGGCAACCTGGCCGCATGAGTCAGGCGCAGTCGCCGGGTCGCGACACTGCTCGCCGCCATAGTCCGAGAAAAAATTGAAGTTGAACAGTTTCGCGTCAACCCACTTGGCGTCCTGATACCCCAGCCCGAAACTGGTGGTGAAGTTGTCAGTCACCGCGAAGGCACCACCGATATCGAAACCCCAGACCTCAGCATCTCCGCCGTTAAAACGCGCGCCCTGCGGGGTATCCAGCAGAAATCCGGTAGCCGGATCCTCCAGGAACGTCGTGCGCACCACAATGTCCGTCCAGTCGTTGAAGAAGATCGCCATGTCAAGCCGCAAGCGCTCATCAAGGGCCGAACCCTTGACCCCGAGCTCATAGGCAATCAGGTTTTCCTCGGCCACCGGCAGGATCGTGGCAACCGGCACAGTCGTGCCAGGATCGTTGATGTCAGGAATGGCATCGCCGGTTAGCGTTTCAAGCAAGCCGCTTTTTGTGCCGTTGGCAATTGAACCATAGGCCTGCCAGGTATCCGACACGCGGTACTGCAGGCTCAGGCGGCCCGTCCAGTACTGCCAGTCATCATCCCGGCCGGAGGGCGTCCGCGTGATTTCTCCGGTATCAGGATCCTGACGCTGCGTGACGATACCGACTTCTTTTTTCTCGTTGGTATAGCGCAACTCGACGCGAGCCGTGAAGTCCTCGAGAAAATCCAGTTCGGTCCAGCCGAAACCTGCCCAGCCAGACGTACCATTCGAAAACTCATCGAAATTAGGCGTATTGACATCACCGCCGGGCTGGAACCACGGCGAGAATGCCCCGGTTCCGATCGGGACAAACGTCCCAGGACTAATCGTTACGAAAGGTCCGAAGCCTACGAAATCGTCAGGCAGCGGTCGTGTCGAAATGAGGCCGCCACCCTGTCCGGCAAAGCCATCGACGTCGTAAATATAGGCGCCGAGCGAATACCGCAGCGGACGATCGCCAGGGCTCGTGAAACGGATTTCCTGGCTGATCTCCTCGGTCTCCTCCTCAGCATTGGGCTGCACAAGGCCGGAGAAGAAACTTGTCGGCCCGGCGCAAAAAGGTCCAGCGGCAACCGTGCAGTATTCGAAGGGCTGGTCATTACCAAGATTTCGGGCGCCGTCGTCAATGCCTGTTTGTTTGGTGTTGGTGTAGCCGGTCAGAAAGGTCACCGTGCCAAAGTCGAGATCCCAGTCGACGTTCAGGCTGATGCGCACCAGGTCCCGTTCCTCGCCGGTAGCGCCGGCGACCTTTTGAATCGTTTCATCACCCGGGATTCCGAGAAGCTGGTTTTGCTCGGCGAGGTCGGGTATCTCGCCACAATATGCGGCTCGCCTCGTGGAGGCAGAACCCGGCGGCGCGATGTCTTCGCAGTTCATGCTAATACTGGTTGTCGGGCCTATATCAACCGCATCGTCCGACAGAAAGCCCTGCAGCAGAAAGTTCAATGAATCAGTGGGCGTCCACTCCAGCCCCGCACTCAGGGACTTGTATTCGTAGCCACCGACATCCTGACCGCCGAGCGGGTTGTCATAGGAACCGCCGAACGTGTCATAGCCGAGAGAAGCCCGACCCCTCAGCGTATCGCCGATCAGCGGGCCGCTGACGAACGCTCTTGCGCGCAAGCGACTGTCATTGCCACCCAGAACCTCAACCCGGCTTTCGAACTCGTCGGTCGGGCGCTTGGTGACATAGTTTAGGGCGCCGGCAAAAGCGTTACGGCCGTAAAGCGCTGACTGCGGCCCCTTCACGACCTCGATGCGCTCAACGTCAAGAAAATTGAAATTCAGACCTTCACGACCCGCAACGAATACCCCGTCAATAAATACGGCCGCGTTGTTTTCCCCAAAAATGTCGGTGGGAGCTATGCCTCGGATCACCGGGGTCGGCAGAAACTCGCCGATCGGGTTGAAAAAGCTCAGACCCGGCGTGAAAGCCGCCACGTCCTCCAGGTTTTGCATACCTGTGCGCTGAATCTCTTTGGCCGAAAAAGCAGTAATCGACAACGGGACATCGGCGAGACTCTCCTCAACCTTTCGCGCCGTAACAACGATGTCTTCCAGCTGCGCCAGTGCAGGCGCGGAAGCCAGCATGAGCAGGAAAAGTGTCAAAAAAATGTGAAATGTCGCCGATACCGGCCGGAATAAACGCAGCATACGTGTAGCCCCCTGAAATACCCCCCAACGCAGCACCGACGCAAGCCGATGTGGCGAATGAGTCACAGGCGCTAGGCCAAGCGTCTCAGACGCCGCTGCGATATTTCATGATGATACCCCAACACTTGGCCAAGTCGAACCATTTGACTGTGGCGGCCACGCGACGACTGCTATGCTGCCGCCACCCCGCAAGCAGGCAGCACAGCGCATGGCAGCAGAAGCACCGGATTCAGCAGACGTTATGAACAATGGCGTCGACGGCGAATACCCGCCAGCCAGCCGCGGCTGGTACGTGGTTGCTGTGTTAACGCTGGCCTATATGATCTCCTTCCTGGATCGTCAGATCCTGGCCTTGCTGGTGGAGCCCATTCGCCAGGATCTGGGTCTCAGTGACACGCAGATCAGCCTGCTGCTGGGCCTGGCCTTCGCCATCTTCTACACCCTGCTAGGCCTGCCGCTGGGTCGGCTGGCCGATCGCTATAGCAGACGTACCATCATCGCGGCGGGTATCACGGTCTGGTGCATGATGACGGCGGCTTGCGGACTGGCCAAAAACTTTACCCAGCTGTTTCTGGCCAGGGTCGGGGTTGGCGTAGGTGAAGCGACGCTCAATCCCTGCGCGCTGTCGCTGATCAGTGACTACTTTCCGCGGAAGACGCGCGGTCGCGCCATCAGCGTTTACAACATGGGCGTCTCGCTGGGCGCAGGCACGGCACTGATCCTTGGCGGCTGGATTATTGGCATCGTTTTCAGCACACCGACGCTGGAGATACCGGTGCTCGGCGAAGTCAAAGCCTGGCAAGCGGTGTTCCTGGTTGTCGGCCTGCCCGGGCTGCTGGTGGCGGCCCTGATGGCGACCATCAAGGAGCCACCGCGCCGCGGACGTATCAGCGTGACTGATGCCAGCGGCAATCGCAGCGAAGAAATCTCCATCCCGGATACCATCAACTATCTGTTCAAGCGCTGGCGTACTTACGGCAGCCATTTTCTGGGCATGTCCGTCGTGACCATCATCGGCTACGCCTTGTTCTTCTGGATTCCGACCCTGTTTGTGCGCACCTGGGACTGGAGCATTCCGCAGATCGGCGTCGCCTACGGCATCATCAACCTCGTGTGCGGGCCCAGTGGCGTGCTGCTGGCCGGCTGGCTGGCAGACCGCCGCTATGCGCGCGGTGACAAAGGCGCGTTGGTTCGGACCTGCCTGTTGTTCAATTGCCTGTTCATACCCTTTTCGGCCCTTGCCCCGCTGATGCCCTCGGCACCGCTGGCACTGTTGATGCTGCTGCCGGCTTCAATCGGCGGCGCAGGCGTCACCGCCACAGGTGCCGCGGCTTTGATGATGTACACACCCAATCAACTGAGAGCCCAGGTCACGGCGCTGTATTACTTTGTAATCAGTGTGCTGGGTCTAACCCTCGGGCCCACAGCCGTGGCGCTGTTTACCGACCAGGTTTTTGGCGACGAAGCCGCCTTGCGTTACTCGTTATCCATCGTGTGCGTATTGGCTGGACTGTTCGCCATCGGCTTTATGGCCTTCAACCTCGGGCTTTATCGCCGGGCCGTCGCAGACGCAGAACAGGCAGAACTGGAAACGGCGCAAGCCTTGCCGGCTAGTTGAGTGCCGCGCGTGCCCGCTGCTCCAGCGAGGCGTATTGCCGTTCGCAGGAAAGCGCCAGGGTAAGTTGGCCGGCGGCACGCAGCTGGTTGTGTTCACTGCGAGTGGCAAAACGTTGCGCGTCCCAGCCAAAGTAATTTTCGTTCAGCGCGTCGGCACAGAAACGCGCGGCCAGTTCCACGATAATCGTTAGCGTCGCCGGCAGAATCGCCGCGCGTTCCTGGCCCGTAATCCAGTCTCCGGCTGCCTCTGCGTAACCGCTTAAGGCGGCGTCGAAAAGCTCGGGTGAAAAAACGCCACTGCGATCGTTTTCGCCCGCCGGGTTACACCAGGAACGCAGTGCGTCGCCCAGTTCCAGCGGCAACGGCATGCAGCCGACGGTGTCCAGGTCGACCAGCGCGATGCCTTCTCCGCTTTCCGCATCAAAAAGCATGTTGTTTATTTTCGGGTCGCCGTGGACCACGCGATCTGGCGTGGCAGCCACCTCTGGAAGACGCGCAGCCAGGGCAAGAATATCTTCGGCCAGCGGCTCAACGCGCGCAAAATCCGCATGATCCGAATGCTCTTCCAGGGCTTCGCGCAGCTGACGCAAGTGCCGCGCGGTGTCGTGCACGCCCAGGCGCGGATTGGCGAATTGGTGCGGCATACCATCCAGGGCGCGATGAAAACGTCCAAGCAGCGCACCGGCCGCGCTGCCCTGAGCGGATGTAGCGAGGGAATCCCGACTGACGCCATCGACCCAGGTCAGCAGCCGCCAGGTGCCAGTTTCGGATTCGAGCCAATAACCCCCGCCGGGGGCAGCGACCAATAACGGCGTTGTCAGTCCGTTGGCCTGAAGCTGTGCCGTGACTCGATGAATATCCCCGTTCACGGCGGCCGGAAAAACCGGGTTGACCCGCTGCAAGGCAAAACGCCGTTCATCGGGCAAATCCACCCGCCAGGTCGAATTAATCAGGCCCTGGGCGAGGAGCTGCAAGCGACCCTCGTCCAGACCCCAGGTCTGGCGGAGGATTTCAGCGGCAATGGCATCGTCATTCATAGCGGACAGATTTCAGCCCGCAGGGTCGCCTGGGTCAACCGGTCAGCGATCCGGCTTGCGTTGCGGAAAAAAGAGCGCAGGTCTTGCCGCTCTGCAGCAGGCGGTTTCTCCCTGTATGCCGGCGAACGTGCCGGCTCATCAAGTGATGCTGATGAGAGACACCGATCTAGTTTCGAAACGAAACTATATTGACGAACCGACCCGGGCACCGCTAAGCTCTGTTTATGAGCGAAATGGAATTCCAGACCCCGGGCGCCGATCTGTTGTTTACCGATGCAGCAGCCCTGAAAGTGGGCGAACTGATCGAGAAGGAAGGCAACCCGGACCTCAAGCTCCGCGTGTTTATCAGCGGCGGCGGCTGTTCGGGTTTTCAATACGGTTTCACCTTTGAAGAGGCCCTGGGCGACGGCGATTCGCAGGTGGAGAATCAGGGCGTAACGTTGCTGGTCGACCCCATGAGCGTGCACTATCTGCTCGGCGCGGAAATCGACTACAAGGAAGATCTTGAAGGCTCACGCTTTGTAATTCGCAATCCGAATGCCAAAACCACCTGCGGCTGCGGTTCTTCATTCTCCGTCTAATGGCGGTGTGACGGCCGTCGGCCGATAGCGCACACAGTATTCTTCCAGTTCGGATTCGGCCAGCGCCTCCTGCAGCAGTCCGCAACTGAATTTTTCGCCTTCGCGGCGTAAATGCCCGCAGCGTGAGCAGTTGCCCAGCGCTGCACCCCCGCGTTCCTCAGCCAGCCAGTCGCGCAGACGTCGCAGTTCCTCCGTGATGCGTAATTCACGCTCGCTGCCCAGGCGCTCGCCGGCGCGAGCCAGCGCATGTAATGGATCACGCTCCAGATTGCGACGACCCGCCGCACTGAGTTCAAACAACACACTGCGGCCGTCGCGTTCGGAGGGCTGACGAGTCAGGAGATCACGTTTGACCAGGCTGCGGACGGTCTGCGAGGCAGTGCCACGCGTCGTGGCATGAAAATCTGCAAAGGCTGAAACCGTCCGCGAAAAGCGATTGGCTCGTGAGAAAAAACGCAGGGCCGTCCACTGTGCCGGGGTCAGGTCGCCGGCGGCGCAATCGGCGTAAGCGGCCCGCCCGAGCTGCACCAGCAGCTCGGCCAGGTCGGAAGCGATATTTGACCCGTGCATCCCCATGGCGGAAGATAGTAGCGATTCGAAACTATGTTGACAACGGGGCCAGCGGCGGATAGTTTCGCGCCCTTCAGCGATGCGCGAAACGCGCCCGGAACCCCCCCTACCCCGGATACTAGAGAGAGCGACCATGCCACTGGATGATCAGACCCGCAGCGCCATTGATTCCCTGCTCAGCGAAAACCCGGTCGTGCTGTTTATGAAAGGCACGCCGCAGCAACCCGAGTGCGGATTTTCCGCCAAGACCACGGCGGCACTCGATCAGCTTATCCCCTACTACGTGACTATCAACGTACTCGAATACCCGGACGTACGCGAGGGCATTAAGGAGTATGGCAACTGGCCGACCATTCCGCAGCTATACGTAGGCGGAGAATTGATCGGCGGCAGCGACATCATCCTCGACATGCTCGAATCCGGCGAACTGGCCGAGGTACTCGGTGTTAAACACGAGGACGTTGAAGCCCCGAAAATAACCATTGATGACGAAGCCATGGAAGCCATCAAGGGCGCACTGGCCGGACAACCCAATGCGGCCCTTAAACTGCAGATCGATGCCGGCTTCACCCACAGCCTGGCCCTTGAACCGCCCAAACCGGGAATGGCGCAAGCCGAGGCTGGCGAACTTACTATTAATATGGACAAGTTCAGCGCTGCACGCGCCGACGGACTAAAAATTAGCCTGGCCAAGGAACTCGCGGGTACAAGGTTTGTTTTCGACAACCCGAACGCCCCGCCGCCAGTTCAGCAAATGCATGTGCAGACCCTGAAAGAAAAGCTCGAGGGCGAAGCAGAGGTGCTGCTATTCGACGTGCGCAACGAAGAAGAACGTGCGCGGGCTGTTATCGAAGGCGCCCGCCCCTGGGACCAGGATTCTATGGCGCTGATCGAGAAGCTGCCGAAAGACACGGAACTGGTATTTCATTGTCACCTGGGCGGTCGCAGTCAGCAGGCCGCGGATCACTATCGGCGACAGGGTTATCAAAATCTGCACAACGTGACCGGCGGCATCAAGGCCTGGGCCGAAGAAATTGACCCGGACATGAATATCGACTGAGCCGGTTAAAAGATCCTGGCGGCACGTAGCTTGCGGGGACGCTCTACCGCGCTAAAAACCGGCTTTGAGCTGGCGCCATCCGCTACTGGCCATGACGAACTGGTAAACTGCAAGCCAATAAAAAAAAGGCTCGCCAATCGGCGAGCCTTTCTTATTCTCAAAGCCAGAACAGCTCAGTCGGCGCATTCGTCGATGAGTATGACGTCCAATGGACCAACACCGCCCTCGGCATCACGCGCAATCACCGTATAGACGCAGCCAGCGACCAGGGGAATATCCTGCTTGTCGATGGCAATCGTCTGATCATCGCCGGTCGGTGTAACCCGGATGTCATAGCTGCCCGCGGCCACGCCGAGGTAACCGCGTACGTCTCGGTAGGGCACATCTTCGATGGTGGGAGTAAGGCCGGTAATGTTGACATCCGACGGGCCATCCGTCAGGAAGACATCCACGGACCCTGTAGATGGCGCACCGTGCAAAACACGGACCTTGGCTTCGGTAACAACTGACCGATTGTCGTCTTCGAGGATTTTACTGTCGACCTGAATATCATTGGCCAGACCCAGTGCGACGGCTGTGTATTGGACGCCTGCTGCAAAGGTCGGGTTGATGTTTAACGCTTCGAAGGTTCCCGTAGCTGTATCGACAATCTTAAGATTATAGGTACCAGGCGCCGGCGAAGGGTCGAGAAATCCAGACACACCAGTGAAAGGTACGCCACTGAGTACGGTCGCATCGTTGACCAGCACATCAACTTCCGGCGCATCCGGCGACGCATGGACAGCCCGAACGTCGGCAGGCGTTGCAAGGTCAAGAATCTCAGCGGCACCATTTTCGCCGTCAAGCACAACCAGGGTGATCGGCGACTCGCCGGTCGTGGTGTTGTCCACGGCAACAATCACCAGGTCTGCGCCGTCAGCCAGCGGTATTTCGCCGGCATCGAAGACGACTTCAGGCTCTTCCGTGATAGGATCGAACGGCAGCGTAACCCGGATCTGGTAGCTGTCGGCCGGGCACTTCCTGCTGGATGGAGTTTTCACCAAACTCGAAGGTGTCGAGCGGCATCGGCCTGTTTCAGGTCCGCATCAAGCGCGGTGGCAAATACCGATACTTCAGGGGCGCTGGGCGAGCCATGCACGAGTTGCACGCGCGCATTTCCCGCGCCTACCGCGACATCCGGATTGGCCAGGATCAGATCTTGCAGAGGCTCTGGCCCCGCGTTGAGTAGATCATCCGCAAGGCCCAAGGCTATGACCGTATACGCCGTATCGGCGTCCAGCGGAGTGCCGGCTAGATCAATCACCGGCACATCGCCGCCAGGCGTAATGGCGTTAACAGCAATGTCATAAGTGCCGTCGGCCAACGGAAGGAATGGCGAACCTTCCTTGAAATCTACGTTTTCAAGCACGGCATCGCCGTCAACCACGACGTCAACGCGTGGCGCATCCGGCGAAGCATGTAAGACCTGTATCTTTACGTTGAGCTCAGCTTCAATGGCATCGAGTAAATCGTCACTGTCGCTGCAACCGGCCAGGAAAAATGTCGCCGCAACCAGTGAGGCAACCGTTAAAAAACGAACTTGCATGACTAACTCCTGATGTTGATTAGTTGCTCAGAGTTCGCCACTGCAAGATGAGCAGATTCGTTACGTAAAAAAAGTATGCGACAAAAATTTTTTGAAATCCGAAGCTTTGAATTAAACGAAGCGACGCGTTTTTTGTTAACTGGCAAGAAAGAATTACTCCCGACCGCGATACTTGCGCAACAGCGGGATCGCCACACTCACCGCGTCAGTAAAGTAATCTGCAACTACCAGTCGGACCAGATCGCCGTGCACAAGACCGCATCACCATCCGCATCGGGCCACGAGAAAAAAACAAGACCCTCGCCGCAATCCATGGACTATTTACGGGTTTCGTCGAGAGAACCGTCGGGACTTACAGGAAATTCCGTATTAAGCCGCATGAGTTTGGCCAACCCGGAACAGGGCCCGCCGAATGCGGGGCAAGCAGCCCAGGGCCAGTGCCGTGGCAGCCGGGACTTGCGGAACCCACCCAGCGAAAAGCCTGCAGTGGCAGATATTCCGACCGATAACGTGATCGAATTCCGCCAAAAAGAACCATGCCGAGGCTACCTCGGCGTATAAAGCAGCCCCAGCGCGAAAGCCACTACGCGGCAGGCAAGCAACACTGCACTGAAACACCTCGCAATAGCGGCGAAAGCCCGACAAAATAACAACATGTTTACTGCCATCTTCCTAAGCTATTCAGCCGCACACCTGATCATCGCTACTAGCCTGGTGCGATTGCTGCTGAAACGCGGCTATATTCCCGGTGCGATATTTGTGGCCTTTGTCAGCTTCTCGCTGGTTTTCGACAACAGCATGATCGCGCTGGGCGACCGCATCGGGCCGGGCGAGCAACTGATGCTCCTGAGCCTGCCGCGCTTCTATATTCATGCCGCCTTTACGCCGTTCCTGATGATTGCTGCCTGGTTCATTGCGGAACGCGCGGGCCTGGGCTTCACTCAGAAGCGACCGCTTTATTATGCGCTCTGGCTGCTGGTACTCGGCTTATCCGCCTATGGCATTTACGTTGACCTGGCCGGCGGCCTGGAATTACAGCTGGCCTGTGTCGGCGACACGATTCGCTATACGTCCAGCGCGCCGCCGGCACAGTTCTGCAGCCCGGACCAGGTGTCGCTGCCCGGGCACGGCCCGCCAATCCCTTCCATTGCCACGGTCATTGTCAGCATCGCCATTGGCATAGCCCTTTGGCGAAGCACCGGATGGCCGTGGCTGCTGGTTACCGCAGCGGTCATGTTTGTCGCGGCAGGCGCACCGCAGGCTGCGCTGGGGCCGACTTTCGGCAACCTGGGCGAGGTCATTCTGCAGGCCGGTTTCGCAGCAACGCTATGGCGATTCAGCCGGCCGCAAGGCCTGGCCTGAGCCACATTGCGCCACGTCACCCTGCTTTGCTACGGTGGGCGTCCAATTTTTACGCCACCCCCTGACGCCGGCGCCTCGATCGGCAAGGTAGCCCAATCATCATGATTCGCAGTTCCCTCGCCACCATCCTTTTACTAAGCCTGAGTTCCGCCCTGTCTGCGGCCGAACCTGTGACCAACCTGAAAATCGGTGATCCCAAGCGTCGCGAACTCAGCATGCCCTTGGCCATAGATACTGTTATCGATACGCGCGGCGGCGAAAATATCACCGTCACAGAGGCCGTTGCACGGCTGGCAGATACCAATGTTCTGTTTTTCGGTGAAAACCATACGGATATGGATTTTCATACCGCGCAACTACAAATAATCCGCGCATTACACCGCGCTGGTCGAGAAGTGTTTATCGGCCTGGAAATGTTCCCGTATACGCGCCAGGCCGATCTGGACCGCTGGACCGCTGGAGAATTTTCCGAGGCAGAATTTCTTGAGGTCGCAGACTGGTACGGCAGCTGGGGCTACCGCTGGGAATACTATGCCGATATCTTTCGCTATGCGCGCGACAACAAGCTACCCATGTACGGCATTAATGCCCCGCGTGATGTGATCAAGGCCGTGCGCACCGAGGGTTTCGAAGGGCTCACAGACGAGGATCTGGAGCACTTGCCGACCAGCGTCGACACCAGCGACGATGAACACCGAGAATTGTTTCGCGCTTACTTCGAAGACGACGATACGCTGCACATGGCAATTTCCGATGAACAATGGGAAGGCATGTTCCGTGCACAAAATACCTGGGATGCGGTAATGGGCTGGAACGCCGCACAGGCGGTGCGGCGAAATGGCAGCCCGGATACCATCATCGTGGTGCTGATTGGCGCCGGTCATGTGACCTACGGCCTGGGTGCGGAGCGCCAGATTAGACCCCGTTATGATGGGGGTATCGCCTCCGTGGTACCGGTACAAGTCCTGGACGCGGACGGCGTAGCCGTAGAAAAAGTCAGCGCATCGTATGCCGACTTTATCTGGGGCCTGCCACCCGCCATGCCGCCGCGTTTTCCGGATCTTGGCGTATCATTGGCCGGCAGCCTGGGAAGTTTTCCCAACAAGATTATCCAGGTCAGTGAAGATTCCGTGGCGGAAGCGGCAGGGCTTGCTGTGGGCGACCGGCTAATGAGTATCGATGGCATGCAAGTGGACTCGCTCGGCACGCTGCGCGAGGCCATGGCCAATTACAACTGGGGCGATAGCGCGGAGGTGCAGCTTGTTCGTGACGAAGAAAAATTCAGCCAGACGGTGGTGTTCCGGCGCAACGCCGAATAGATTTCTCGGTCTTTGCGCAGCGCTGCTGCTGACAGCAACCAGCGGCGCCGCTGCCGATGAGGAGCTGGCTGGCTACGATCTCGTTGCCAGCCTGACCCCTGGTAGCGGGCAGCTCGCCGTGGAAGCGACTGTCGAATTGCCGACCACACTGGCCGGCCAGACCGTTGAATTTCTACTCGCTTCGAAACTGGCGATAACCCGTTCCGAGCCCCGCGTTATCAAACTGGATGCCAGCGGCAGCGAAGGTTTCCAGGGCATTAACGGGTCCAGCGTAGAGCTGGCCGATCGCGCCGGCGTAAACCGTTACCAGGTTACTTTTCCGGCGGACAGCAGCACGCTGGCAATCACTTACCGCGGCGCCATCGATTACCCACTGGAAAATCAAGGCGAAGAATATACCCGCAGCTTCCAGGTAACCCCGGGACTGATCAGTAAAGAGGGCGTGTTCCTGGCTGGCAGTACGCTGTGGTACCCGTATTTCAGCGACGACCTGGTTAACTTTAAACTTAGCGCACGCGTGCCCGAGGGCTGGCAGCTAATCAGCCAGGGCGATGGCTACGCCAACAATGAAAAAAAATTGGCCAGCTGGGACTCAGCAGGCGCGGTTGACGAAATATACCTGGTGGGCGGGCCGCTGACCCGCTACGCCCAGTCTGCCGGGTCGGCGATGGCCGAGGTCTATCTGCGCACGCCCGACGCCGGCCTGGCACAAAAGTACCTGGACGCCACGGCGCGCTATATCGAAATGTATCGCGGCCTTATCGGACCTTATCCCTACGGCAAATTCGCGCTGGTGGAGAATTTCTGGGAGACCGGCTATGGCATGCCATCGTTCACCCTGCTTGGGCCGCAGATCATTCGCTTCCCGTTTATTCTGACCTCATCCTACCCACATGAGATTTTGCACAACTGGTGGGGCAATTCCGTCTTCGTCGACTATCCCACCGGCAACTGGGCAGAAGGCTTAACCGCCTATATGGCTGACCACCTTATTAAGGAACAGCAAGGCCAGGGGGCTGAATATCGTCGCGATACGCTGAAGAAATATCGCGACTTTGTGAAAGAAGATCGGGATTTTCCGCTGGCCGAATTCCGTTCAAGGCACAGCGCCGCTACCGAGGCCGTCGGCTATGGGAAGACCCTGATGGGCTTTCACATGTTGCGACGGCAGATCGGTGATGATGCCTTTCGCAAGACGGTGCAAACCTTCTATCGTCAGCAGCGCGGTCGCAAAGCAAGCTTCGCCGATATGCGCGCGTCCCTGGAAGAAGCCAGCGGATTAGACTTGGAGTTGTTCTTTGTCGATTGGGTCAGCCGCACTGGCGCAGCAGACCTGGAATTGGCTGATGTACAGGTCAGGCCCGGTGAAAAGGGCTATCTGGTCAGCGGCAGACTGCTGCAGAAGCAGTCGCAGGAACCTTTCGCACTGGAAGTGCCGGTGGCGGTGGTCACGAGTAACGGCACGGCGGTGGAAATCATCAGCAGCGCCGCCCGCGAAACCCGCTTCGAAATCACTACGCGCAATCCGCCGCAACTCCTTAGCGTTGACCCGGAGTTTGACCTGTTTCGCCTGCTGGATGCGCGCGAAACCGCGCCCTCCATCGGCCAGGTATTCGGTGAAGCGGAAATTACCGCCGTTCTGCCGTCGGACGCCGATGCCGAAAGCCTGGCAGGCTATGAAGCCCTGATGAAGGACTGGGAAAGCCCGGTGCAGAAAATAAACCGGGTGCTCGACAACGAAGTATCGAGCCTGCCTGCGGACCAGGCCATCTGGCTGCTGGGCGCCAGTAATCGAGTGGCACGGCAATTGTTCTCGTCTCCCGGTGTAGCCAAAGTGGCCATCGGCAATCGACGGGCTCACGATGGCGGGAGACAGCATTAGCTTCTCCGGCAATTCCATGATCGCCATGACCCGGCATCCGGCCAATGCCGGCAAGGCCGTGGGCTGGATCGTTGTAGACCCGGTCGAAGCCTTCGAAGGCGTGGCCAGCAAGCTGCCCCATTACGGCAAATATTCCTACCTGGCCTTCCGCGGCAATGAGCCGCAGAACTTCCTGAAGGGCGAATGGACCGCCACCGACTCGCCGCTGCTGGTGGATCTGCGCGCAGCAGATGCACGCGCGTCAGCGCTGGCGGTTAGCGGCCTGCCCAAGCGTCAGGCGCTGGCCGAGATGCCACCGGTATTTTCCAGTGAACGCATGCTTGAAACCGTGCGCTGGCTGGCCGCACCGGAGCGCGAGGGCCGCGGCCTGGGTAGCGATGGACTGGAGCAGTCTGCGCAGTACATTAGCGAAGAATTCGCCCGTATCGGTCTGGAACCGGCCGGTGACAACGGCAGTTTCCAGCAGACTTTTTCAGTGGACACGGGCCCCGACGGTGGCCCCAATACGGTCCACAACATCATTGGCTATATCCCCGGCAGTGACCCGAAGTTTGCCGGCCAGGCGGTGCTGATTACCGCGCACTACGATCACCTCGGTTACGGGCTGGCCCGACGAAAGAGCCCAGGCAGAAGCGGGTGCGATCTATAGCGGCGCCGATGACAATGCCAGCGGTGTCGCGGTGCTGCTGGAACTGGCGCGTGCCTATAAGGCCGGGGCAGCGCCGCCGCGCAGCCTGGTATTTGTGGCCCTGACCGCCGAAGAAGCCGGCATGCTCGGCTCGCAGCACTACGTAGAAAACCCGTCGCCGACGGACCTCGCAGGCGTTTTTGCCGTAATCAATATGGATACGGTCGGGCGCCTGGGCGATCAGCCGGTTTCTATTCTGGCCACGGAATCTGCCGCCGAATGGGCGCCCGTATTCCGCGGTGTCGGCTTCACCACGGGTATCGCCACCCGTACACTACCCGGGGCATCCGAATCCTCCGACCAGCAAAGTTTTATCAACCAGGGTATCGGCGCCGTGCAAATCTTTACCGGCGCGCATCTCGACTACCATCGTCCATCGGACACCAGCGACAAGGTTGATGCCGATGGCATGGTCAAAGTCGCCGCGGTGGTCAAAGAAACTGCCACCTACCTGACCGAAAGACCGGAACCGCTGACCGTGACCGGATCCGGGAAGGGGACCAGCACGGCCGAACAGACCCAGGCCTCGGCTGCCGGCGAGCGGCGGCGTGTGTCGTTCGGCACCGTGCCTGATTTCGCCCATCAAGGCGCCGGCGTCGGTGTTGAAAGTGTTATCCCAGGTTCCGCAGCCGAAGAAGCGGGTATCCAGGCCGGCGATGTCATCACCCAGGTGAATGGCCAGGCCGTAGCCGATCTCGGCGCCTTCTCGGGCCTGCTGAAAACCTTCTCTCCCGGCGACACTGTCACGGCAACGGCCACGCGCAACGGCGAGGCTTTTCAGGTCGAAATGACACTGCAGGCGCGCTAAACCGTCACAGTCAATAATCGATCCTCATCCCCGATTACTGGCAAACTATCGAATGTCGCGCATCAGAAAGTAGAAGAAATGCTTATTACCTTCCACACTAAAGCCTACGCAGACATCGTCACCTTTGGTGAAGTCGGCAAGAAACTGCTGCAGCTTATGGGCCACAGCGGCACAGTCCCCGGTGCGATTAAGGCTGCGGACGTACCGCAGGCGTTAGAAAAACTCACGGCGAGTGTAGCGGAACAAGGCGAAGAGCCGCTGGGTAAGATGCCTGAGCAACAAGATGCCGACGCGCCAAAACAAGCGGTGGTCAGCCTGGCGCAGCGCGCCTACCCGGTGATGGAATTGATGAAGGCCGCCGCAGCGGACGAATGCGACGTTAGCTGGAGCTAGTCGCTTATTTCGCAGATCGAATATCTGCGAATTGCGGCATCGCGGCCTTTTCACAGTCGGGCGGAAAAGCCGCGCTCATGAGTGCGCCGATATTTCCGGCACTGATGCTCGGTACATTGCGAAAATACTCCGGCTCGCCAAGCAAGCTGCCATCGGCGGAGAAGCGTCCGCGAATCCCCCACATACCCTGACTGGCATCGGCAACGAAGCCGTAACGCAGATCGCTAAGTTCGACCATCGACCCGCCGTCAAAACGGGTCAGGCGGCCGGTCAATTTCTGGTCGGCAAACCAGGTAAAGATTCGGCCTTCCGGCGTATCGGCGAGCCTGGCGTGCAGTTCATCGGCCGGCAGTTCTGCAACATTCCAGTTGATCCGACAGGGTCGCCAGAGAGAAACGAAACCGACTCGTACCTGACCCTTATCCCGATCCAGGGCGACCACGCGACGATAGGGCAATTGCAGCATGGTCGGATAAGCATAGACTTCGGCCTGAGCCAATACCTTCGGCATCAAGCTGCCGCCGCACTTCTGCCTCCGCCAGGGTATTCACCCACAAACCCAGGAACAGGTAAGCCGTCGACAACAACAGCGTAATACCCGTGGCCCAGCCGGCAGACCAGCGCAGCGCCTCACCCCGCCGCTCGCGGCGACCTGTCGCCGCCGCCATGACCAGGCCAGCAATCAGTGTCAGCGTGTAGACAGGATCCAAGATGGGTACGGCGGGGATAGCAAAGCGCGAGCGAGAAAATGGCGCCAGCAACTGGGTGCCGTAGTGCGTAAACAAATCCAGCAGTGGGTGAGACAACAGGGCCAGGCTGAATAGCAGCATCCACAGACCGGGCCCGGGTAGGCCTGCGTTGCGCGGTTCAGCCGGTTGCGAAAGCCGACGCCAGTACAGCCAGCCGAAAATACTGCCAACCACGGGGCCGAAAAACAGCGAATGGGTAATACCCCGATGAGATTCAAGCTGCGCAAAGGGCCCCTGGTTCGCGCCGAATACGGCATCGACGTCCGGAAACATGCCGGCAACAGCGCCCAGGGCGGCAGCCTTCATACCCAATTGGCGATGAAAGGCCACATGGCACACCGCCGCACCTAAAGCAGCCTGAGAGACCGGGTCCAAATCAGTAGTCCGGTAGCACTATAGACACCGCCGCGTGCAGCGCGGCATTGTCGAGCGGCGCCGGAAAAAACAAAAATATGCGCGTTCGAGCGTTGTTCAATGGTCGACCTTCTGCAAGAATCAACGCGTTGTGACCTCGTTGTAGTGTTAACCCAATGCCAGCTATAAATAGCAGACGATGCTTTCTGACCGCATCGGTCGCCTGTGCCGGCCTGAGCCTCAGCCCCGTTTTATCCGCGGCCGGCAGCCCCGCGCGCAGCCTGCGTTTTTACCATACGCACACGGGCGAAAAACTTGCCGTAACCTACTTTGAATCAGGTCAGTACCTTGAAGATGCACTGACCGAAGTCAACCGGTTGCTACGTGATCACCGCAGCGGCGAAGTTTACGCCATCGATCGACAGCTCCTGGACATGCTGCATGCCGTTCAGCAGCACAGCGGCCAGGCGGGTATCTACGAGATCATCTCCGGTTATCGCTCGCCGGCCACCAACGAGATGTTGCGCAGTGCCAGCAACGGCGTCGCCAAGCGCAGTCTGCATATGCAGGGTCGGGCCATCGACGTTCGCATTCCAGGGCTCGCCACCAGGGATTTACAGCGGGCGGCAATGGAATTGTCCGCCGGCGGCGTCGGTTACTACCCCAGATCAGCCTTTGTGCATCTCGATACCGGCCGCGTGCGCAGCTGGTAAACAGCGCTACCAGATGGTCCCGCCGATCCAGCTTCCGGCGGCGGGCAGGTAAGGCTGCAATTCGATGTCCGAGTAGATTCCCGCTTTGTAGTAGGGATCGGCCTCCAGCAATTCACGCGCCGCCGCTTCGGTATCCACGGCATAGATAAACAGGCTGGCCAGATGTGCACCGTCGGATACGCGCGGCAAGGGACCCGCCACCAGCAGTTTTTCCAGAATCGACTCAATATAAGCAAAATGCTGATCCTTTGCGGATCGTCTGAGCGACGCGGTATCTATGCTGGAATCGTCGCGACAAATAGCAAGATAGGGCATGGAAAGAGACTCCCGATCACCTGCGATCAGCAGGCTAAAGGCTGCGCTAGCGTTCGACGCTGAGATAACGTGAAGGCGTTGGTCCGCTGGCACTGTCGACCCAGCCTTTCACGCGCGGCGAGACTAATCGGCGACCGACATAATACGAAATAGGCAGCACCGGATAGGCCGACATAAACTCCAGTTCAGCGTCAGCCAGCGTCTGCATCCGCTCAGCACGATCTTCAATAATACTGGAGGCTTTCAACAGGCTGTCATAGCGCTCGCTCTTGAAACCAGGCCAGTTGTTCGGGTTATTGCTGAGAAACAACTGCAGAAATGCGTAGGGATCGTCGTAGGCAGCAATATAGAACCAGCGTGACACATTAAACTTTTTAGTCCGGACCAATCGATTCAACATGGAGAATTCAACGTCGGTGATTTTGGTCCGCACGCCGATGGCCTGCCACATGGCAGCGACGGCGACCATGATCTTGCGGTTCTCTTCCTGCGTGTCATAGCTGAGCGGAACTTCCAGCTGGCCAGGCGCGAAACCGGCTTCGGCGATCAGTTCACGGGCCAGCGCCTGCCGCTGCGGGAAACTCATCGCCATTTCCGGTAACTCAATTCCCGGATAGTCAGAGAAATAGGGTGTTGCGAAAGTGTAGGCCGCGGTGACTCCTGTACGCAGCAATCGATCGGTAATACCCTCGCGATCAATAGCCAGCGACAGCGCACGACGCACGCGCAAGTCATCAAAGGGCGGCTCACGCATATTGATGACCAGAAAGTAGATACCGAGGTTCGGCGTGATATGCAGACTGTCCGGGATATTTTTCTTGATCCAGTCAATCTCTCCAGGCGGGAAGTTCAGCGCTATATCAAGCTCCCCTGCGCGAAAGCGCTTGAACGATGTGGCCAGATTTTGGGTCGGATACCAGACCACCTCATCCAGCTTTACTTCATCGGCTGCGAAATAGTAGGGATTCTTTTTCAGCCGGATAGAGGTCTGGGGAATCCGTTCTGCAAGCATGAAAGGACCGTTGCTGACCATCACACCTGCTTTAGACCAGCCGCGACCCGCTTCCTCGATCACATGCCGAGGCACAGGCGCGATGGCAACGTTGCCAATCAACTCCAGGAAGTAAGGCGTGCGCTCCTCCAGCTCCATTACTACCGTGCGTTCGTCCGGCGCACTGACACCGAGGGCCTCCAGTGGCTGCTGGCGAAAAAATACAGCGCGTGCATTCTTGAGCGGGAAAAACACACCGACCAGGCGCGAAGCCGTGGCCGGATCCATAACGCGCCGATACGAATAAACGAAGTCTGCGGCGGTCAAAGCCGTGCCGTCAGACCAGCGCAGGCCCTCGCGCAGTTTAAAGGTATAGGTTAAGCCGTCATCACTAATGTTCCAGCTCTCTGCACAAGCCGCAACAGGCTTGGATTCAGATCCGCGCGCGAGAAGGCCGGCGAACATGTCGCCAATGATTGGCGATGCCTGCGTTCCAGCGCCAATCGTCGGGTCCAGGCTTGGTGGTTCGGCGGCTGAACCACGATGCAGAACCATGGGTTCCGCCAGCAGCTGGGCAGAGCAAAGCAGCAGTGCGAGCAGCACCGCCGGAAGCAGCTTTGGCTTCACGCGCTCCTGGACTCTTTGATGGACTTGCTGGCTGTTTCCGTAGCTGGATGTAGCGGCAGCGGATCCAGAATCCAGCCACTTTTCTCACGCCGCGCTGGGCTGGGAATTGCAAAGGCCACACGCTTGGCCTGTTCGCGCACGGCATCTGCATCAATACGCCAGCCCAGTGCCTGCCACTGCTTCAGGCGCGCACGATAATCCACGACCGCGTTATCAGAGGGCACCAGAAATTCGTGCCGATTAGTTTCCGGGGTCAGCTGGGGCTCAAGGACAGCCAGCACCTCAGCGTCCTGCCCTGCGACCACGTCATTGCGCTCGTGAAAACGATTGTCGTGCTCGGCTTCAAGCAGAAAATTGCGGGTCTGCACGAGGAAGCTACGCGTGCGCCCTTCATCTACAGGCACCTTGAAAACGTTCTGGTGAATTTTCACTTCCGCCGTTGGGTGAATCTTGGTGCACAGGCTGGCAGGACCATGATGATAGGTGCCAGCCTGAATTACTGCGTCTTCGCTGCGCCTGGATGCGGCCTTCATTTTCTCGTCTTTCAATGGCGGCGAAAGATAGCTGGTCATGAAACCACCACCCCAGTCGCTGGACTCAATAGTCAGTTCCGGCACGCTATAGTCCTCGTTGGTGCCGGAAAAGCCATGGGTCGGGTGCACGAACTCATTGTGCGCGGGATCCAGCGCGTTCTCGAGCTGGCGACGATAATCGTTGTCGGCGATTCGTTCCTGACAAGTGGTATGCCAGCCGTCCTGCCCGTACTCGGGAATCTCCATGATGGGCGGCCGCTGTGCCGCCGGCAGATCGCCGAGAAAAGCGAACACTATCCCGTAGCGCTCCTCGGTGGGATAAGCATCCACTCGCGCGCGCGAGGGGATCCGCGCATCCGCACCCAGCGAGGGTATGCGCGTGCAGCGACCCTCGCCGTCAAACTGCCAGCCGTGATAAGGGCACTCAATGCAATCGCCTTTGCGCTTGCCACCGGCCAGAGAGCCGCCGCGATGGGTACAGGTGTTACTCAGACAATGGGCCGCACCTGCGCTATCCCGAAACAGAACAAAGTCCTGGCCCAGCATGCGCAACCGCAAAGGCTCATCGGCTAGCGTCGCGCTCCATTCAGCGGGATACCAGAAGTTGATGAACATCGCCTGTGCCCAACGGCGCCCGGTTTAGCGTGCCGCCAGTTCGAGAGGCTCGTCTGACACGTCAGCCATAGGCTCCTCGATAGCCGGTACTTCACCCGTCCAGCCGTCCGGCCCGACGTTCAGGGACGAAATATCCATGACGTAGGTATAGAGGTTGGACATGAAGCCACCGCCCTGACTGCGGGTGAACAACATCTTGGTGCCATCCGGAGAGACCGAGGGGAAGCCGTCAAAACTCTTGTTGAAGGTCAGGCGCTTGGGCTCGCCGCCGGCCAGATCGCCGAGGAAGACTTCCCAGTTGTCGCCCTCCACAATCCTGACGAACACATAATGCTTGCCGTCGGGGGTCGGATAAGGCGCCCAGTTCATGTCTTCGTCGAACGTCCGCTGCGTGACTTCCTTGGTTTCCGCATCCACCGTGAAGACCGTCATCGGTGTGGGTCGAACGATGCCATATTGGCTGCGCTTCCAGGCGCGGGTCAGGATGGTGCGATTATCCGGCAGGTAAAACGGCGCGCCCTCCTGATAGTCGTCGGTAAAGGTCAGCTGCTCTTCGTCACTGCCATCAGGGCGAATGCGCCAGAGATCCATCTTGCCCTCGATCTGACGACCGAACACGACCCACTCACCGTTCGGCGAGATAGAAACCTCGGCTTCGTACCACTCATTGTCGGTCAAACGCCGTTCAATGTTGCCTTTAAGATCTGCGATATAGAGTTCTGCTCCCTGCGGATATTCGCTTTCATCGGACCAGTTACCGATAGGCATATCCATATTGTCGCGCGTCGATGTGAAGACTACGCGCTTCATGTCCGGGAAAAAGTAGGAGCAGGCATCCTGGCCCCGGTCACCGACTCGCCACTTCTCTTTACCATCATCGGTGAAGATCCAGGTCAGCGCGCCACCCGATTTGCGGGCTTCTGACACCAGCGCCTGCGGATCCTGAGTTTGCGCAATGATGTGATAGTTATCGGGCGCGTAATACGCCTCGGCGGCTTCAGGAATGTTAGGAATCTGACGCACCGGCAGTTCAGATCCTTCCGGGTATTCAGCAGCCGCGTCATCATCCCAGGAACTGGCCTCACTGACCATGTCAGTGCCCTCTTCCATTGCCGCGGCCGCTGCCGGGGCTGCCGCCTGTTCGCCTTCCTGCGGTGAACAGCCTGTCAGAATGATGGCGCCCGCAAGCAGGCCAAGAACAACACTGGAAAACCGGAATTCAACGGATTGCATGCTCGAGTCTCCGAATTTTTTTTGCACCGGAAGACCGCTATAGCCTCCCCCCAAGCTGCGCACTATATCAGGCCATTCTTGAATGCGGCTATCCACAAAACAGTGCTGGCCGCGCGCTGGTCCGGAATTCCGGAATATTAGGCCTTCACTGACCATCCGCAGAGTCAACGGTTTGTTAACAGCGGCGCTGGCGCGGCAATACACAGGCGCCGACCGGGAAATTGACATGGGTACTGAATGGCTTTGGCGCCGGCGCAGGAACCAGAACGGCAGAAAGAGCAATGCGTCTCAGCGCCCATTCTTTGGGCGCCAGCGCTTGTAGACGTAATCATGGCCGGACATCCCCCTGACCGGAAAGCGGTCACCGGGCAAAGGTAAACGAAAAGTCCGGTGAACCTGCGTCTATAAAGTTGCTTGAGCGTGGTCCGGCAGGCAGGCCACGGGGACACTTAGGAGCAAGGCCAGCATGAAATTCTTAGCAGCGATGACCGTCATATTCCTCCTGATTTTCGCCCAGGGAGTCGCAGCACAGACCTGCAACGGGTTGGCTGCAACCATCGTTGGCAGCGAGAACGACGATGAGTTGGTTGGAACAGCAGGAGACGATGTGATCGTCGGACTGGGAGGCAGCGATCGTATCCTGGGGGGCGAAGGAAACGATACGATTTGCGGTGGTGACGGCGATGACGACCTCTACGGTGAGGGCGGCGACGATCTGCTGCTCGGCGAGGCCGGCAACGATGTGATGGCCGGCGACAACTCCGGAACAACGGGCAATGACAGCTGTGACGGCGGCACTGGGATCGACAGCGCTGACCTGCTTTGCGAACAGTCGTTGAATGTCGACGTAAATGCGTTTCCTGTCACGCTATTCGCCGACGATGGCCGCGAACTGCCCGGCGCCTTACATATACCCGTGGGTGATGCCGCACCTGATGGCCCGCGCGAAGTTGCTGTCCTGATAAGTCATGGCGCCATGGGCACCTACGCATTTAGCGTGCCCAAAATCTGGCGCCTGTTTGGTGCGCCGGAAGGATTCGCGGTGCTGGCACTCGATCGTCGTGATGCCGGCATGACCGGTGGTGGCGGTACGGTATTATTCGAGGATGCCGTGACAGACCTGCAGCCCGGTATTGATCTGCTGGCGGCGCTGGGCTATCAAAAAGTTTACCTGGCCGGCCATAGTCAGGGCACTCAGAATGCGGCTATCTACCCGTCGTTCACGATGGACGAACGCATAGTTGCCGTCGGCCTGCATGGCACCGTAGACGATGGTCGAGACACAGCCAGGAACCTGTTATTCAACGAGGCGATCCTGGGCGATAACGGCTATAGCGGCCTGGTTGAATTAAATGAACAACTTATCGCCGATGGCGAGGGTGACGTGCTGCGCGACTACGCGACGATATTCGGCGTACCACTGTCGCGCACACCCAACAATTTCATGAGTTTCTGGGGACCTGATAGCCTGTCCGTGGTAGTCCGGGAGATTGCGAACCTCGAAATTCCCGCCCTCCTGCTGCGCGCTGAGGGTGACGACTTTACGCCCGACGCCATGTCACAAAATGTACTCGCCGCAGCAACGGCCGCCGGCATCGACGCAACCTATACAGTGCTCCCTTATATTGATCGTGAAGGCAACGACATTCCGCTGTCAGACAATGGTGGTAATGCGCATGGCTTTGCCGGCGTCGAACGCGAAATGCTGGCTGCCAACCTGAACTGGCTGACCGGCAAAGTGCCCGCTGCAGCACAACGCAGCAGTGCGGTTCGCGCACCCGAGGATGACGGCAGCGGAAGCAACTTCAGACCATTAGCCTATGCCGGGCGAACCCCCGCCGCCAGCGCTGAAGAGAGTATTTCGCTGGATGCAACGGCCAGCCGGGATATAGACGATAGCATTGCCAGCTATTTCTGGAACCAGACGGCCGGCGAAGCGGTAACCCTGGATGATCCCGACAGCGCGACACCGAGCTTCGATAATCCCGGCGTCGACTCCATGCTCGAATTCGAGCTTACCGTTACGGATAACAATGGTGCTACGGATACAGTCCCGGTGACCGTGGCGGTTAGTGCACCACCTGACGACGGAATCGGCAACATCTTCTCAGATGGCGGCAGCTCCGGCCTTGGGCTGCTAAGCCTGGCCGCCCTGTTAGTCGCTGTTCGGCGCCGCCACTTCAGCTAAACGAGGCGGCTATACTTGGGCTTCCAATGGCGTCGTTGCACGGGGGCAAAGGCGTGTCTAATGGGAGGACCAGAATGACTGAAAGCAGTAACAGCCTGAACCGTCGCATATTGCTGCAAGCGATGGGCGCAGCAACATTGGCATCATCACTGCCCAACGGGTTGCGCGCCCAGGGCCGCAATAAGGTGTTGGTGATCGGCGCCGGCCTGTCCGGACTCGGCGCAGCCCTGCTGCTGCAGGAAGCCGGTACCGATGTGCAGGTCATTGAAGGTCGCGACCGCGTTGGCGGGAGAGTTCTATCCCTGCGCTCACTGCCAGGCAGTCCCGAAGCCGGCGGCACCTCCTTCGGGCCCGGTTATGCGCGCCTTGTTGACCAGGCGCGCACCCACGGCGTAGGCATCAAGGAACTAACCCCGGTACTGCGTTACTACGGCAAACGCGAACTATTTCTCGACGGTCAGCATATCGCGCTCGACGACTGGCCCAAGCACCCGCGTAACCCGTTCCCAGAAGCTGCACGCAGCACACCACCCTGGCAGTTCATGGGCGGCTTCCTGCAAAAGAACATTCCCCTGACCAGCGCCGACGCCTGGGCGCAGCCGGAAAATGCCGCGCTGGATATGTCCTTTCACCAATGGTTAAACAGCAAGGGACTAAGCGATGAAATTATCAACGTCGCTTACAACATTGAGCCGACCCACGGCAGCTCGGCCCATGATGTGTCATCGCTGATGATGATGTTCGTCACTAATTTTATCTCCGCACAGATTGCACTGGCCAAACCTGGCCAGTCACCCTTCCTGAATGCCGTCGGCGGCAACATGTCAATACCGGAAGCCATGTCAGGAGCACTAAAAAATCCGGTGCAATTCGGCTGCAACGTGACCGCCATTCGCACTGAAAATGACCAGGTTGAAGTCCATTGCGCCGATGGCAGCAAGTATGTGGCCGATCACGTGATCTGTTCGGTGCCCTGTTCTGTCCTGCGCCGAATTCGCATTGATCCGTTGTTGCCGGCCGCTCAAGCGCGCGCCGTCGATACTCTGGATTCGCAGATCATCAATCAGGCACATTTCGTGGCGAAGTCGCCTTACTGGGAAGAGGACGGACTATCTCCCAACATGTTCAGCGACGGCCTGATTTGTGGCGTAGTGGGAGAACACAAGGGCGAAGACCCGGCCGAAGTCACCAGTATTACCGCCTGGATCCGTGGCAAGAATGCGGCCCTGTTGGATCAGATGCCGGAAGCCGATGCCAGAGCCGCAGTGATTGCCGACCTGGAGAAACATCGGCCCGCCGCCAAGGGCAAGCTGGAAATGGTCGAATACAAGTCCTGGTATCGCGACCCGTTCTCATCAGGCGACTGGGCCGTGTGGAAACCCGGCCAGGTTGCCACCCTGGCACCGCAGGTGGGCAAAGCGCACGGCCGCCTGCATTTTTGCGGTGAGCATACTGCAGTGTCGAATCGAGGTATGGAAGGCGCATTGGAGTCAGGCGAGCGGGTCGCGTTCGAAGTGCTTAACCATATATAGTGACTACATTATAAAAATTTTGTTACTGGTTATCAGGGAGAGAAAGACAATGTCCAAATTACGCACGCTTGGTGCGGGCATCATCATGGCGCTGCTGGTAGTCGCCTGCAGCAGCTACTACGAGGTGAGTGACCCGTCCACAGGCAAGACTTACTACACGAAGAAAATCGATGAGAAACGAGACGGCAGCATTCAGTTTACCGACAGCAATACCGGGCGGACGGTCAGCATTCAGAATTCTGAGGTAGCCAAGATCAAGAGTGACGCGTACAAAGCGGCAGTACCCAAGAAATAGCTCTGCCAGATAGAAATAACAAAAAGGCCGCCTGCGTGCGGCCTTTTTTTGCGCCAAGAAAAACTGGTCAGAACCTATTTTCAGAGCATCTTGCCGACATATTTTCGCGCTTCGGAAAATACCTATTTCGGCGGAGTAGTCAGCCACGTACGTTAGCCTGAGCGCGCAAATCTAATCATGGAAGCACGCGCTGACATTGGACGTCAGGACCAGCAATCCCCCGGGGGGTGGATTAAATGGATCCAGTAGAACCAGTCCAGGTTGGCCACATCATGATCGCCGTCATAGCCGGCGCTCTCGTCGTTCTGATGGGCGCTCTGTATGCCGTGCTGTTTGCCTTCGGCCGCCTGTGGAACAAGACAATTCTGCTGGTCCTGGCTTACTCAAGTTTCGGACTGCTGACGGCAAGCGTCCTCGTACTCGCCAACACGCTTAATCTGAACGGCACCTGGCAGCTGGTCAGCGTCACCCTGTTGCTCGGTTACCTGCTAGCACCCCAAGCGATCTGGCAGCTATCCGTTGGCACCCACGCGAGCACTGACGAATCCGAGCCCGCCCCGCTTTCTACGAACGAGGGAGTAACCCGTCATGAGTAATGTGCCCTGGTGGGCCGGAGAAGACTTCTGGCGCAAGAGTGCCATCTGGGTCACCGCCTTTATGTTCGTGGTCCTGATCGTGCTCACCTTCGATTCGGTCTCTAAAATTCGCGCCGGCACCGCAAGAGTTCCCGGCTACGACGTCATCAACCAGCGAATTTACTATCGCCTCGACCGGGAACGCCGGCTGCCGGCGCCGGTGATCGGCGACAGCGCACCGTTGTTCGGCAAGACACTGTCTGCCGAAGCCGCAGAGGAATTAGTGACCCTGGGCAAGCTCACGTTTCAGGCGCGCAACTGCATGAACTGCCATACCATATTGGGCAATGGCGCCTACTACGCGCCCGACCTGACAAAATCCTGGCTGGATCCTGCCTGGGCAGGTGAGAGTGCGCGCGAACAACTGATGGTGCAGTTCCTGATGTACCCCGACATAAACGCGCGCGGCTATGGCAGCAACCGACGCATGCCGAATCTGGATATTACCGAGGATGAGGCGCGCGGCCTCGTTGCGTTCCTGAAGTGGACCTCGGCCATCGACACCAATGGCTTTCCGCGCAACTTCCGGCCCATCGCGCAGGAGGGTGACCTATGAGTAGCACCGTCATCGGCGAACTCGATATCGCCAATTTAAACGGCGGACAGCGACTTGCCGTCAAGTATTTCTCCGTCGCCGTAGTTCTGTTCGTCGCGCAAATACTTTTTGGTTTGCTGGCCGGGCTGCAATACCTGGAACCCGCGCTGGGCTACGGCTGGCTGGATTTCAGCGTCAACCGCATGGTGCATATCAACGCCATGATTGTCTGGATGCTCTACGGCTTCATCGGCTCGGCTTACTGGCTGGTTGAGGAAGAAGCCGGCGTGGAAGTCGTCGGCCTCAAGCTCGGCAACCTCGCCTTCTGGCTTTTCACCCTCGCAGTCACCGCCGTTGTTGTGGTTTACCTGGTGGTGCAGACAGGTGCGGGGGAAATCGAGTCGATCTGGTTCATCAACGAAGGGCGCGAATACATCGAGGCGCCGCGCTGGGCAGATATCGGCATCGTGGTCTGCGTGCTGATTTTCTTCTACAACATGGCTGCAACTTTCATGAAGGGCAGCTGGAGCGGCATATCCGGCGTGCTGGTACTGGACCTGGTCGCTTTGGCGGGCCTCTACCTGGCCGGCATGTTCTATACCACTAACGTATCCGTCGACCAGTACTGGTGGTGGTGGGTTATCCATCTCTGGGTGGAGGCGACCTGGGAGGTGATGGTCGGCTGCATCATGGCCTGGGGGCTGATCAAGACCCTCGGCGCCCGGCGCTCGGTGGTGACTACCTGGCTGTATATCGAAGTGGCGCTGATGTTTGGCTCCGGCATCCTCGGCCTCGGTCACCACTATTTCTGGATTGGCACGCCGGAATACTGGCTGTCCGTCGGCGGGTTTTTCTCGGCCCTGGAACCGATCCCACTGGTTGCCATGGTAGTGCATGCCATCTATGACTCAGGGGTGCATCGCTTCAAAAATGCCAATCACCCGGCATTGGCGTGGCTGATCGCGCACGCCTTCGGTAACTTCTTCGGCGCCGGAGTCTGGGGCTTCATGCATACGCTGCCGCAGATCAATCTCTATACACACGGTACACAGTGGACATCTTCGCACGGACACCTGGCATTCTTCGGCGCCTACGCGACCATCAACATCGCCGTGTTCTACATTGCCCTGCAACGCTGGCGAGGGAATGTACATATGGGCTCGGGCCTTGCCGGTAACGGTTGGAAATGGAAGTGGGCCTTCGCCTTGCTGAACATCGGTGTATTGGGCATGACTATGGCCTTGCTGATATCCGGGTATGAACAATCATTCATCGAACGCGCTCTGGGCGGCTCGACCTGGGCGGCCTATTTCGAGGCGCAGCAATCTGTCTGGTTCCTGCAAGGCATGTACTGGCGACAGTTATTCGGCTACGTAACGGCCCTTGGCATGGTCATCCTGGTCTGGGATCTGCTCACCATTGGCAGCCGCGAGACGCGGCCCATGGAAGAAATTCCCGCTGAATCGGCCCAGGTGGCAACCTGAATCCACGAGGAGAAACTGTCGTGAAGAAATCAATTCTGTACCTTTGCATATTGGTGCCCTGGGTCTGGCCTGAGCGGTGAGGCGTTTGCTGACGCAATGGCAGCGGCCGACAAAGCCAAGTCCTTGTGTGCTGGTTGTCATGGCCCCAACGGCATCAGCACCAATCCGATCTGGCCGAACCTGGCCGGGCAGAAAGATCAATACCTGGCCAAGACCATGCGGGACTATAAAAGCGGCCAGCGCAATGATCCGAATATGAACGCGCTGGCGCAGACCCTGAGCGACGAAGAAATCACCGCTCTGGCCATCTATTACGCCGCTTTACCGGCAGAAGGTTAAAAGCATTTCGGCGCAAGTCCGTTCGCGAGCCGGCTCACGATTGACGTGAGACTTGGGATAGTGGATAGCGCCAGCAAGGGCAGCTGGATTTTTTAGCCGAGTATCAGACCAGCCTGCTCTAATGCGACTGGCCTGGTTCGGCGATAGACAGCAGCATTCGCATTAACGTCACACGCACTCTGCCGGCCGGTTTTTAGCCGCCGGCAAGCTTGCGCAGGCAAATCGGCGACAAGGATCTCCACCCTGGGCAGGGCGCCGGAGCCTAGCTTTCTAACGCTCCACGCTGCTCACACGCGGACTGGCCGGCAAACGGTTCAGCGGGACCCAGAGCAATCGCCCCACAATCAGGCAAACAAAAACTGCGCTCAATAGCGTCCACCAGGAAATACTCCGGCCACCGGCACCGTTTGCTATAGCCGCACTCAAAAGCCATACCCCGGAACAAGCGGCTAAAGTCGTTAGGCCATGCAAAGCCTGATGGCTTGTGCGCAGCAGCAAGCCGAAAAAATACAGGGTCATTGCGGTCAACAGGAACTGCAGAAAGACCACCGGATCACCGAAGGCTCGCCAGGCCAGCAGCGCGGCAAGCAATGACACTACCGACAATGGCAAGAAAGTGGCAACTCCTGCCAGATAGGTCAGCGGCCAGGCGAGCGTTGCCGCAATTGCGACGACCCAGATCGCCGGAGAATGCCCGCCGATGGCCACAGCCACCAGCCCCTGACCCAGGGTCAGACAGCCATAGAACAGGCCGTCCAGCAGACCAATGCCATTCGCACTGGCGCAGTCCGGCGTGAGATACCACCCATCCAGGCGGTTCTGCAGAATCTCAAACAAACTGGCCAGGGCGAAAACCACGGCGGCCAGATAAAACAAACGTGGATAGTCCGTTACCCGGGCGAGATAATCCTGATAGCGCAGACAAACGGCCACCAGCACCATCGGTAACAACAAGGCATAGACGTGGGCCAAAAAAACCCAGGCCGCCAGCGGCCCGCGAATCTGCGCCGACGGGAAGACATTTGCCACCCTGTTTCTCCGTCTAAGTGGTGAATAACAGCCTAGCAGGATTGAATCTTCGTCTGAACTGGACTCTGCCGGCAGCCTTGTCCAAACTTGCCGCCTATTTTCGGTCGCAAATGCCCAGACCGTGCAGGAAAATGACATGCCCACTTTAGTAAAACCTTTTCGCGGCCTGCGTCCGCAACCAGACCAGGCTGAAGCAGTAGCGGCGCCACCCTATGACGTCCTGAATACCGCCGAGGCTCGCCAGCGCGCTATCGGGAAACCGCTTAGCTTTCTGCATATATCCAAACCGGAGATTGACCTGCCGGAAGGCACCGATCCCTACTCTCCCGAGGTATATGCCAAGGGCGCCGAAAACTTGCGGGCAATGATAGACCGGGGCGTATTGATTCGTGATCCGGAGCCCCGTTACTACGTATACCGGTTGCGTATGGGTGAGCATGAGCAGCTGGGCGTAGTCCTCGCAGGTAGCGTTGCCGCTTACGACGCCAACCGAATTCGCAAACACGAATTCACGCGCCCGCAAAAGGAAGACGATCGGGTCAGGCAAATAGATGCGCTAAATACCGAAACGGGACCGGTGCTGCTTACGTATCGCGCCTCGGACGCGGTTGGGGACATCCTGCGGCATGCGTCCCAGGCAGAGCCGCTATATGACCTGGTTGCCGACGACGGTATCGGCCATACCTTGTGGATGGTGGATGATGCTGCGGCAATCGCGCGCCTGACCGGTCTGTTCGACGCCATGGATGCCCTGTATATCGCTGACGGCCATCATCGTTCAGCGGCCGGATCACGCGTGGCAGCCACGCGGCGAGCAGCGCAAGCCGGCGGCAGTGGCGACGAAGACTTCGAGTATTTCCTGTGCGTCGCCTTCCCGCATGACGAGATGCAAATACTTGATTACAACCGTGTGGTCAAAGATCTGAACGGGCAACAGGCCGATGCATTGCTGGATGGCATTCGCGAGCATTTCACGCTGGTCCCGGAAAACACGCCCGCCAAACCGGCACAGCCGACTCAATTCGGCATGTATCTGGCAGGCCAGTGGTATCGCCTGGATATCAAACCCGCGCTGGTCCCGGCCGACGATCCGGTCGCCAGCCTCGATGTCAGCCTGCTGCAGGACCATCTGCTTGCACCATTGCTGGGTGTGGGCGATCCGCGAACAGACAACCGAATAGACTTTGTCGGCGGTATACGCGGCCTTGAAGAACTCGAAAGGCGCGTCGACAGTGGCGAGATGGCGGTAGCCTTTGCACTCTTCCCAACGCGTATGGAGGCCCTGATGGCCGTAGCTGACGCCAACGAAGTGATGCCGCCAAAATCAACCTGGTTGAACCCAAGCTGGCGGATGGACTCGTCTCCCACGTCCTGGATTAGTCTGCGCAAACGCAAGCCGCTTACCGTTCTACGCCAGCTTAGACAGATGCAGGGCGATATCGGGAAAATTCAGAGTTAACCGAAAGCGCATCACGCCCGAGCTGTTTATAGTCAGCGACAATTGAACTAAAATAATCTCAGGTTATTAGTCGGGAGTGAACTTATGAGCGCCAATTATTTTCGCCATCTCGCTTTCATCGCACTGCTGGCTATTTCCGCGGGTCCGGCCTTGGCTGAACTACCAGGCGAGCATCCACTGCTCAACAAAACATTCGTAATTGGTGTTGGCGGATTTTTCCCAGATGTAGATTCCAAAATCCGTCTTGATGGCAACCTCGGAATCGGCACAGTCATAGATTTCGAAGACGAATTGGGACTGGCGGAAGCTAACAGCACTTTCTGGCTTTCTTCACGCTGGCGAATTAGCCGGCGCAATAACCTGGAATTCGAGTGGATCCGGCTGGACCGGAATTCCAGCATAACCACCACTAGCCGCGAGTACGACATCGGCGACACAGTCGTACAGGCAGGCGCACGAATTGATTCCCTGTTGGATATCGATTTATTTCGCCTAACCTACGGTTATTCCTTAATCCGCAACGAAAAAGCAGACCTGCAACTGCAGGCAGGCATTCATGTGGCAGACGTCAAAACAGCACTGCGTTTAGCCGGCGCGCTGATTATTGACGGGCAACCCTTCGGTGATGCAATTGAAACCGAAGGCGCTGATATCACGGCACCGCTGCCGCATTTCGGCGGAAATTTTACTTACGCATTCAATGAGAAACTTGCCCTTTATGGCAACCTGATCGGTTTTGCAATCGAGATCAACGACATCAAGGGCAGCATTATAGAAACCGGGGGAACACTCCAGTACAACTTCACCGACAACATAGGGGTAGGTGCGGGCATCCGATTCTTCCGGGTTGATGTAGAGGCCACAGAAGAAGATCTGCGTGGTAAATTTCAGTACGACTATTTCGGACCGGTTATTTACGCTAACGTGGCCTTCTAGACGAGAATCAACACCAGCATCCAGCTACCGGCAATCTATTGACTATGGCTTTGGAAAAACCGGTGGACTGGTGCTGGTCAAGCCGGCATAGCCTCGACGCTCTCCGACAGTGCCGCCGCGGGTGGCGAAAGCCAGCGGGCGGTGGTCAGAGGTAGTATACAAATTGAAGGCCGCCTGGAAAACACTACCGGTGCGTTCATCTTTGAGCGTCTCAACGAACACGAAATGCTTAACCCCCACTGAGCCCTCGGCCCGCTCGAAATTGAATTCACCCCGCTTGCGAAGCTCTGCGCTGCCATCCAGTAGCACCTGGTCGGCGATGAGCGATCTCCCCACCCACTGAAACGTCTGCGGCCCTCCGCGTGCTTCGTCGTAGAGACCCGTCATCATAAACATCGCCACGCCACTCGGCGACATGTCGATCAGGCAGGCATCGTTACACCAGGCCCGATGCACGGCTTTTTCAGCACCACTGACCCGCAGCGTTGCCATGCCATCCGCGCGAACAATTTCCACGTTGACCGGCTGTCCGTCATAGATACCAATGCCGCCCGCTGAGCGCGCATATCCGTCAGCAGAAAAGTCCCAGTAACCTTGCACCTGGTAAGCGCCATCGGCACCGGTAATGACCGAAGTCAACAAGCGACTACCGTCGGCATGCTGTACAAGCTCAAAATCCTCGTTGCGATTGAAGTTACCGCCCGTTACCTGCATGACGCCAGAATCAACAATCCTGTCGCCGGGTTGAAACTTAAACAGTTCACTGCGGATCAAACCGTCGACAGGCGCAGGCTGCGCCATAATCGATGCGGCCGCGAAGAATACAACGGGAAGAAACCTGCACAGGCGCGAAATGGACATGGCTTGCTCCGTTTGCAATCAGGATTAGACTACGCACAGTTTATGCAATTTTTTGCCAACAATCAGGCAGACTTATGAAGTGCAATCAATGCCGGAGCCGGAACATCGTCACTGGCTGGGCCGGTCTGTTGGCGGCGGTGTTGCTTGCCCCAGGCACAGGCTGCGCAGAAATCCGCGCCGGCGACTTGGTGCTGTTCAGCCAGGTAGAGCGCGCACCCAGCAGCCGACTCGTCGAATTAGGCCAGACTACCCGTGGCGATGCTTAACGCGGCCAGCAACGGCCGAAATGTTGCAGTGGCATCGGTTCCGGCCGACTGGCGACACCGACTGCCCGCAACGCGCAGCCATACGCTCGAGATCGCTGATACTGAACGGTTCGCTTAGCTGGGACGACCAACTGCTGGCAGAACACGACTATGTCTACCTGCCGCCGCAGGCCGGCACAGCCGAGCTGGTCGCGGGCAGCGACGGCGCGCAATTTCTGTTGTTTCGCGACCCACCAACAGATTTGGCTGACCGGCAAACACGCATCCTTAAAGCCAGCGAACAAGCCTGGCGACCGGGCGTGGTCGCGCAGGAAGATACGGGCCAGGCGCTGGCGCTGGAAGTTAAAGACCTGTTATGGATCGAATCATCCGGGCAACGCACCTGGCTGTTACGGGCGGGCCCAGACTTGTCCGTCCCCTGGGAAATTCACCAGGGCGTTGAAGAAGGTTTCCTGCTGGAGGGCGACTATCGCATCGGTGAATGCCTGCCTCAGGGCGAGGTGACCGGAGACTATGCAGCGGGAGGGTATTTTTATCGGCCCGGCGGCATAGTGCACAGTGGACCCCAGTCCGGCAGCCAGGGCGGTGCGCTTTGGCTGTTGCGCACGCCGACCCGGCTCAGCGTAGACTTTGTTGACGGCTGTCCTGAGAACTAGCGACCGATAGCGTAGTAGGCTGCGACGCGATCAACGAGGATTTTGAACTTGCGTCGCTGAAACCCGGGCGTGTCTTCCCAGGGAGACAGGTCGAGTCGACCGGAGACCAGAAAACTCTCCGTACCACTGTCCATTTCTGCCCTGACCGCCTGCATCAAGCCCTCCCAGAACTGGCGACGCTCACGCAATTGCTGAATCGGGCCGATGGGATCAGCCGCCGCAAACTTGCCGCGCTCAACAAACACCGGCACCACGTGTGCACCGATCACCGTAGTCAGGCCTTCACGTTCCGCCAGCAGCTCGAGCTGCCGGATGGCCTGCGGCGCATTGTAAAACTGGAAATCCGCCACTTGTGGATCCCAGGGCAGATAAGCCCCGCCGGTGGGCCGCGGCGTCAATAAATCAACGGTATACAGCATCGGATGCGGCCGTGGAATCATCGCCACCAGGCAGGTGCCGTGGCTCGGTCCGTAGTAGAAGAGATCCAGCGACTGACCGCCGAGCTTAACGCTATAGGTTTTTTCGAAGGTAATATCCGGCGGCACGATGTCAGCATTAGGCGCCTCGCGCAGATTATCGACGCAGCGCTCCTGGGCAACGAATTGCGCACCTTCATCCTTGAACACCTGGCCACCGCGCGCATGATCCCAGTGTGCGTGCGAATAGACAACGTAGCGAACGGGCAAGTCCGTGATCTCGGCAATAGCCACACGATAGGCAGCCGCCACCTCCGGCGACTGCGGATCCGTCGCGATCACACCCTCTGATGTAACCATGAAACAGGCTGCGATAAGCACCGTAACGAAACAGATACAGTCCGTCAGCGATTTGCTCTGTGTCCTGCGCGGAAATACCTGGTGGCAGACCCTGCGCCAGGGCTACGCCAGACAGTGAAATGCTGGCCAACAGGGAGATAACCGGAACGACGCGCCGAACTGCCGCGCCCATGATGATCGGTAAGTTTTGCATCTGTCGAGTCTAAGCCAGTAGCCGAGAAGAATCTGACCGCGAGATGAAGGCTGGTAAAGATTCCCGGGGCCGCGACGAATGCGAGTCTGCAGAATCGCCCGCGCCGGGAAGAAGTTCTCGAATCACCGCATTCATATAACGGCGACCGAGCGCGGTCGCCTGCACAGCATGATCATCCCAGCGCAGCAGCCCCGCTTGCGCCGCAGCGTGCAAACCCCCGCCCAGAACACTGCGATCAATACCGGTACGCGCTTCAAATAATTTCCACTCAAAGCCCTGCCTGAGGCGCAATGCATTCATCACGAATTCGAACAGGCGTTCGCCTGCGTCGATGCGCCGCTGCTCCGCAATGTGCTGACTCTTCGCCACACGTCGCTGATAACTTGCCGGCGTGCGCACCCGCGCCTCGCGCCAGACAATTCCGTCGATAGTCAGCTTACTGTGCGCGCCGGCACCGATACCCAGGTAATCGCCATAACGCCAATAGTTAAGGTTGTGCTGGCATTGATCCCCTTCGCACGCCCAGTTCGACACTTCATAGGCTTCGTAACCGGCGACTTCCAGCGCCGTGTGAACAGCCTGCTCAATGGCTTCAGCCTGATCATCGCAAGGCAAATCGGGTGGTGCGCTGTAGAAGCGTGTGTTCGGCTCAAGGGTCAGCTGATAGCAGGCTATATGTCCGCCGGCGCTGGCAATAGCCTGCGCAATGTCAGCTTCGGCCTGGGCAAGCGTTTGCCCGGGCAAGGCATACATCAGGTCCAGGCTATAGCGTTCGAAACAGTCGCCAGCCATGGACACGGCCCGGCAGGCGGCAGCGCCATCATGCGCTCGTCCCAGCTGCTTTAGCAGGGAATCCTGGAAGGACTGCACGCCAATGGAAAGCCGGTTAACGCCGGCCTGGCTATAGCCCCGAAAACGACCCATATCGGCGGCGCCCGGATTGGCCTCGAGGCTGACCTCGGCCTCCGCTGACAGGCGACCGCTGGCACGCAACCGTTCGATGATGTCGGCGATGGACTCTGGCGCAAACAGGCTCGGCGTGCCGCCGCCAAAAAATATGCTGGTGAATTGACGCGCGCCCAGGGCGGGCAGGGCCAACTCGAAATCCGCCAGCAGTGCCTTCACGTAGGCACGCTCCGGCAGCTTCTCGACTAGCGCATGCGAATTAAAGTCGCAGTACGGACACTTGCTAATGCACCAGGGCAAGTGAACGTAAAGAGACAGCGGCGGCGGCTGCCTTGCGAGGTTCACCTGCTGCAAGAGAGGCGCAACCTAGTCCATCGGGATACGAATTTTCTGACCCGGATAGATCTTGTTGGCATCCTCAATAACGTTGCGATTAGCTTCGAATATGCGCGTGTACTGCCCGGCATTCCCATAGTAACGCTTGGCAATGGCACCCAGCGTATCGCCCTTTTGAATTTCGTAAAACTCGTCCTTTTCTTCCGGCTCAGGCGGCGCTTCCGGCGGCGGTGCCGGGGCGTTCAGCTGATCGGCTACCACTTTCTCAACGCCCTTGATGTTGCCCGCGATAAGAATGGCCTGTTGCCGATCGCCCTTGACCAGGCAATCACCACACAGCGTCACTACGCCATCATCAAACTGAACATCCAGATCCTTTATCCCGGATAAGCGTATTTCCAGTTCCTGCTTGATCTTGTCAGCCGCGACGTCATCGCGATCGAATACCTGGCGACCCAGGTTTTTGGCAAAGTCGAGAATACTCATAGCAATTACCCCTCTACTGCGCTTTTAAGCACGTATTTCAAAAGAATTTCCGGGCCAGATTGAGCACGTCACCCAGATCCGTGCCGCCCGCGCCGCCGCCGAGCAAGGAACCCAGCAAATCGGCACCGCCGGTTTCCAGCCGCTGACCGCCATTGGTCTGCTTGCTCAGCGCCCCCATGGCCATGGCCGCAACCATCGGCAGCATTTTCTTGATCAGATTCGCATCGACACCGGTTTCAGAAGCAGCATGTGCGGCCACGTTGCGACTGACATCCTTGCTGCCAAGAATATGCCCGAGAATTGCATTGCCTTCATCGGCGGCACCCAGAAGTTCAGCCGGATTATCCAGGTAGCGCTGATGATTACCTTTGGCCAGACCCTGGCTAAGACTTTCAAGACCACCCGGCTGGCTGATGTTGCGCTGCACGCCCTGACCCAGGGCTGGCAACAATTGTCCAATGACCTTTTGCGCCTGATCCGAATTCAGACCGAACTGACCGGCCAACTGTTCAACGCCGGCACCGCCGGCTGTGTCCATAAGCTGTTTAAGAAGATCCAAGGCTTGCTCCCCGCGCGCAGCCAGACTGCGCCTGTTGTGATTATTCTACTGCCAGGCAACAGGCCCAATGACCTGCCGACCAACGACCGGGTGTCGACGGCCATATTCTATCAGTGCGCAAGGAACCCTGCTGAGCCTCCAATGGTGACTGCCGGAGCCCGCATCACATGCGATACTCTGCGCTTACTCGTCCAGCCATTCAGGAATATCGACATGCTAGTCGGCTTTCACCACGCAGCTATCTCGACACCCGATCTGCGCCGCTTCATCGAGTTTTACCGCGATGCGCTGGGTTGCGAGGTTGCCTGGACCTTCGATTGGGACGCGCCCAGCGCTGAAGCCGACGCTGTGACAGGACTGCAGGGCTCAGCAGCCAATGCCGCGATGCTCAAACTCGGCGACAGCTACCTGGAAGTATTCGAATTCAGCGCGCCGCCCTGCGAGCCGCGCAGCGGCGACCGCCCCGTCAACGAGTATGGGATTACGCACATCTGTCTGCAGGTTGAAGATATTCATAGCGAGTACGAACGTCTGCAAGCAGCAGGCATGCGCTTCCATTGCCCACCGCGGGCCCAGGACACCGGCTTCGTAACTTACGGCCGCGACCCGGACGGCAATGTGGTGGAATTACTCGAGTTCACCCAGACCGGCTGATCCGCATACGGGTGTGGCTGAGCATCGCGCTGCGCCCTGCCGCATTCAATCGCGCAGTGAATGTAGCCGCCGTCGTCGGCAGCCTGCTGGTTGCCATGAACCAGGGCGACCTGATTTTCAGCGGCCAGTTCAGCGCGGCCATACGAGGCAAAACCCTGCGGACCTGCCGCGTACCCAACGGCGTCTCCACCTGTGCTGGTGTGGCAGCGATCCGAAATATTGTTGACTAGTCAGCCTGCAAAAAAAAGCCCCGCACCAGGCGGGGCTTTCGCGATTATCTGGCGGCCAATTAAGCCACTCGCACATCCGGAATATTAAACAGCGATTTCCAGTCACGCGCGATCAGAAGATCCATCAGCTCAGACGCTTTGCCCTCTTTCTTGCGTTCCATTTCTTCCATCACTGTAATCAGCGCCTGGTCAACTTCAGGCCCGAACAGGTAGCGCAAGTATTCCATCGGCACCCGCGGCTCATCGCTGAAACGGCCTTCTTCATCAAAGGAAGGCGGCAGAATCGGCGGGACGTAGAACACGTTCGGTTCCGTACCAAATTCAGGATGCAGCGGCATCGCCACTTTCCATTCGTTTACCAACTTGTGGATCGGCCCGTCTTCGTCTTCCAGCATGCCGACAAAGCGCAGTCTGCCGGGGCACTGGCGCGCACAGGCAGGCGCCACACCCTGTTCTACCCGTGGGAAGCAGAAGATGCACTTTTCGGACTTGTTCTTGACGTAGTTAAAGTAAACCTTGTCGTAGGGGCAGGCGCGATTGCAGAGCCGGAAGCCCTGGCACTTGTCCTGATCCACCAGCACGATGCCATCCTGCTCCCGCTTATATATAGCGCGGACCGGGCAGGCCTCCAGGCAGGCCGGCTTGGTGCAGTGATTACACAAGCGCGGCAGATAGAAATGATAATTGTTGGGGTAGTCACCGGAACTGGTGTCTTCGTCCCAGTTGGCGCCCTTGCCCATGGGCTCTTTCTGCTTGAGGCGATCGGCCGTGCCCTGGAAATAAACCTCTTCGTGATTAAGCAGCTTCTCGCCACCGAAGTTTTCGTCCGGGGGCAGTTCGCCGAGTTGTAACTGGCCGTCTTTCCAGCCGCCGCCCTGCTCTTCCCAGCCACGCGGATAACCGGGGCCCGGTTTGGTCTCGACATTGTTCCAGAGCATGGACTCCTGGCCTTCCTCATCGGTCCACAGCGACTTGCAGGCTGCCGTACAAGCCTGGCAGCCGATGCACTTGTTCAGGTCTATAACCATTGCGACCTGTCCGCCCATTACGCTCTCTCCTCGATTAACTCAGCAGGGCAATACCGCGCCCGTTGCTCTGATACTGTCTGTTTAGATTCGCCCGCTCGCGCTAGGCGTCCGTGTATTTCTCAAATTCGCAGGTTGTATCGTGATAAGTCTGGTTCGGCACGTAACTCGGTGCACGATAACCAATATGCCCATATCCACCGACCAATGAGGTCTTCTTGAGCAGGCCGCCGGTGGGTATGGCTGAACTGAAGTTTTCGCGCCCGCGGAACATCATTGGATCCCAGCCGTGATACATGAACAGGGTGCCTGGCTGGTTACCCGACGTGACCCGCGCCTGGGCGACGAAGCTGCCGTAGGAATTGAATACCTTAACCAGGTCGCCATCGCTGACCTTGCGCTGAGCAGCATCATCGGGGTTCACGAAAACATCCGGCTCACCACGCTGCAAGGCAACCAGCAACGTATCGTCACGGTACATGCTGTGCACGCCATGGCGCGCATGACCCATGGTCAGACGCAGCCCGTAACCTTTGATCTCCAGCGGTGCGCGATGCTCGGGCAGACCCTCGCCCTCCTCCAGGAACCAGTCGTGATCAAAATAAAACTGCTGGCGCCCGGTCAGGGTGTCATAGGGTTTCTTGTCACGCGTTCTGGCCAGCACATAGAAGCTATAAGCAGAGTTCGGGCCAAACTGCACGCCGTCGGCGTCATCCACACGAATCATGCCCTGCTTGCGTAGCTCGCTGAACGAGACCTTCGACATACCCGGCGAATTCTTGATGATGTATTCGGCAATCTGCCCGGTGCTTTCTACCTTCATGGCCTGACCGTCGTCACTAATCAGGGTAATAAACTGGTTATAAGCCTCGGCATAGTCAGACTCGACGGTCTGACCAAAAACAGTGTGCGGAATCGCCGGCGTCTTGCGGGCTGCCGCGCGATCGCTGATAGCCTTCATCATGCGCGCCAGCGCGGTCCAGTCATCCACCGACTCGCCCAGCGGCTCGACAGCCTTGTCGATCACCTGCACGTAGGGCGTACGGCCTTCCATCACATAGTCTTCACGTTCGTAGTGATCCGCGATGGGCAGCACGTAATCTGAATACATGGCCGTGACGCTCATATTCGGCGTCATGGTGACGATGGTCTCCAGCTGTAACAGGGCGTTGTTGCGCCAGCCCTTGCCCGTAGCCCGCCAGTTACCCGGATTGTGGCCAGCCATAATTCCCATCTTCCAGGGTATCTTGGCGTAGTCGGGCAACCAGCCGTTGTTGATGGATTTCTGGTAGTGACTGTCCACCTTATCGGCGAACTGGTCACCATAGACCTCGCGATTAGTTTGTTCGTGGCCCGAATGGGCATAGTCCCAGACCGAAATTGCCGCCACCTTGAGCCGCGGACCAACGCCGTTAAATGCGTATTTCATCAGGCCATCGCCGCGCGGCAACTGTGTAGTCTGCATGCCACCACCCTCGCGGCCTGTGTTGCCCGTAAGGGCACACATCAGAAGCCAGGCACGATGCAACTTGTCGCCATGCAGCCACTTGCAGGAGCGATATCCGGCGAAAATCATCCCCGGCTTGGCGCTGGCAAATTTTCTCGCCACTTCACGAATATTCTCGGCATTTACGCCCGTCACTTCGGCCGCGCGCTCTGGCGTATAGCCCTGCAACATTTCCCGGGTCAGTGCATAGACCGGGGTGACTTCGACGGGGCCATTGGCCGTTTCCACGGTCCAGCGGCCTTCCAGCGCGGGCTTTTTACTGCCCAGGGAAAGTGTCTGCTCCGTAGCCAATTCTCCACCACGCCCGGCCGCTTGACCGTAGCCGGTTCCGGCAGCCGCAGTCAGTTCGTCGGCAGTTTCATCCCAGAAGTAAAAGCCGGTTTCGCCGCCTTCGGCTTCGGGTTCAAAATCTGCACGCCGCAGAAACTTGCGGTTATCCCTGCGTACCAGGAACGGCAGATCGGTCTGTTCGCGCACGTAATCCCACTCGACGCTGCCGTCTTCCATGATCACCTGAGCCATGGCAAGGGCCAGCGCTGTATCAGTACCCGGTTTGGGATTCAGCCATTTCGAGGCATGCATGGAAGTGGCACTGAAGTCAGGCGAGATGTTGATCACCTCGGTGCCGTTGTATTTGGCTTCCCAGAAAAAGTGCGCATCGGGAATACGGGTAACAGCGGGATTGCAGGCCCAGACCAGGCAAACCTTGCTCTTGAAGACCGCCGCCATATTGTCGCCGGGCAATTCGTATCCCAGCGTCATGTAGGCGCCTACCGGCAGATCGCCAACCCCGGCGAAGGTCTCCGGGACCATGATCCCGGTGATATTGGCAAAGCGAAACAGTGAGCTGAATGAGGCCCGTTTCAGCGTCATCTGGGTGCCCATGGCCAGGGTGATAGCTTCCGGACCGTGTTCCTGGGCGTAGTCGATAAAGCGATCGGCTATTTCACTGGTCGCCTGATCCCAGCTAATGCGCTCCCACTTGCCCTCGCCGCGCTCGCCCACGCGTTTCATGGGATACAGCACGCGCTGCTTGCCATACATGTACTTGGCGTGGCGCAGGCCTTTCTGGCAGCCGCGCGGACCGTAGTCGGGTGTGTCGTCGCCCGAGCGACCGTACTCGCCCTGCTGCTCTTCGCGCCAGGCGATACCGTTCTTAACGTAAACGTTCATGGCGCAATGGCCGGTACAGTTGAGCCCGCGGCTGCCATGCACCACCTTGTCCCAGGTCCACTTCTCGCGCATCAGGTCTTCCCAGCGGCCATAGACACTGTCCATGGCCGGCTGAGCGAAACCCGGAGTCGCATAATTCAAGCTCAGGCCCGCGGCGAGTGCACCGCTGCCGCTTAGGAATTGACGCCGACTGGCAGACATGCCGTTCATTGCGTGGAAGCTCCCTGTAATCCCTTCAAATAACAAGTGATCCTAGGCCACTCGCCCTTGCCCGTGCAAACGGCTGCCGCCTGAATGATAAAAATCATCCCTGCGCGAATACGGGCGCGGCTTCAGCTGCGCCTACAGCAGTCCTGCCTTGATCAATCGCTCGATATTAGCTGCCTGGCGGCGGCGGAAAACCTCGCGATCCGGCGGCTCGACGGTCTTGCCATCTTCGAGCAGGAAATTCTCGCGATGGAAGTCGGCCTGCGCATAGCTCTCTGCGAACAAGCCATAGGCCTGCCGCGAGAGAATATTGGCCATGCCCATCCGCCGTCGTTCGCGCCGCAGCGCGCCCACATCAAGCACCGCGTTAGCGGACATGCTCTCGCCGCCTGCGCCGGCTTCCGCCATTATTTCGCCATGCGGACCAACGATCTTGGACATCGCGCTGCAGGTATAGGCCGGGATCGGTATGTTGTCGATACTGGCCGAATTGGCCGACACCACATAGGCCATGTTCTCGACCGCACGCGAACGCCGCGCTAACTCTTTGATAGTCAGCTGGGGACTGCCCGGCTCGCTGGTCGGATGAATAATCACCTCAGCGCCGCGCATTACATGCATACGGGTGAATTCAGGGTAGAGGATCTCTTCCGAGGCAATCATGGCCAGATTGCCGATCTCGGTGCGCGCCACGGGAAACACGCCATCCAGACCATACAAATCAAGATATTTATCCCAGACATCGTGCGGCGTGGGTTCGAAGCTCGACGTCAACCGACGGTAGCGCAGAATGACGTCACCGTTCGGACCGATGATGAAGCAAACCTGGAAATAGAGCTCCGGGAAGTTGGGATCGACTTCGTAAACGTTGCCGGCCAGGAAGATATTATTGTCCTGCGCCAGCTTGCCCAGAGCCTCATACTCGGGGCCGTCATACGCAAAGCAGGCTTTGTCACGCCATTCGGCCGGTGTCTCCTTCATCGGGAAGCCTGTCACCGCATACTCAGGCAGAGCCACCAACCTGACTGGCACGCCATAGAACCAGTCCATGAAATTCGTCGCGGTGGTGGTATAGCCGGAGATGGTCTTGATGGTCTCCGCGATGCGCGCTCGGGCAGAGTCGCGATCTGGACACAGGTTTACGCCGTTGCAGGACACCTGCAGCGCTACGGCAATGAATTCAGGCCCGACAGCATTTTCATCAGACATAGAACTGGGTTCCCCTGGTTTTGGACCAATGCCTCGGACGGCATAGCCTCTTAATATCTCGGGGCGAAGTATAGAAAGCCCAGACCCGAAACAGGTCGGCCACCGGCAAATGCGTCCGCGTGTCAGCCGCGAGGCCCGTCTCGGGGCCCCCGAGACCCGCCGATCGGCTAGGCTTTCCTGCCTATTGGGAGAGCGTGGATGAGCAAGCCGGAGTCTACTCAGAACTGGGGCCAACCCAACATGCGGCCGACACTCAACGGCACGGGCTTTATGTTCGAGGTGCTGGACGAGTTTGCCGAGGACTTCATCCATTACGCCGGCAATTCCGAGGCACCGGTACTCGAGGTGGGTTGCGCGTTCGGCGTCGCCAGCCTGCCGGCCCTGGCGGCCGGCGCCCGGGTGGTGGCCTGCGACCTGGAACAAAAACATCTGGATATTCTGCGCGAGCAAGCGCCGGAGGCCGATCGCGAGCGCCTGACCTGCGTGCAGGGAGAATTACCGGGCATGGACTTGCCTGCCAACGAATTCAGCGCGCTGCTCTGTTCGCGGGTACTGCATTTTCTTGACGGCGCTGCCGTTGATGCCTCGATACGCAAGATGCACCAATGGCTCAAACCTGGCGGCCGACTCTACCTGGTCGCCGATACGCCCTACGGCATCTGGCGAAAATTTATTCCGGTATTCGAAGCACGGCGCGAACGCGGCGACCGCTGGCCTGGCCTGATGATCGGCCTGGAAAACTACTTACCCCAGGCGCCGAGCGCACGCCCGATCAATGGCCCCGCGTTCATGAACCTGCTGGACACCAAACTGCTGGAACGCAGTTGCAGGGAAGCCGGTTTCGAAATAGATCGCGTCAGTTTTATTGACCGCAGTGATTTCAGTGGCCAGGGCCGCATGGATGGACGTGAAAATGCCGGCATCATGGCGCATAAGCCGGCCTGACTAGGCCGGTGGACGCGCAGCCAGCAGGCTGCGCAGCTCCGTAGCCACGGCGGAAGTCTCCAGTTTTTGCATCGCAAGGTAAGCAACCAGATTTCTGGCGGCTTCGGCTGGCCCATCTGTATCGGCGGCCCGATCACGGCCGGCTGCCCAGCGATATAACAATTCCTGCTCGACACGCTCGGTGGCAAGTTCGGCTGCCAGCAGACTATGCCGCGAGAAAGCCGCAAGATCCGCCGGCAATGAAGAATGCGACTGCCGACGTATTGCACGCAGGGGTTTCAGGGTCTCCGCTTGCCAGGTCTGGATCAGTTCCGCGCAGGCCAGCAAATCCTCGCGACTCAGGCGGCCGGGTCCGCAATGCGCAAACCACAGGCAAAACAACAACAGGTTTACATCCAGGTCGAAGTCGTCTTGTAACCGCAGACAGGCCTTGCTGACCCCTGGCTGGGCGTAAAGCTGCGCCGAAAAATCCCAGAAGGGGTTGGCTGGCAGCTCGGATGGCGCGGTCGGCATAAAAAACCCGGTGGCGAGCCCAAATTTTAGGCTCGCCACCGAGCATCGCATGCGCATCGGGGCTGAAGGAAGAGTAGACCGCCACCACCGCGCGCCCGGAGGCGAGGTGGCGGCCAGCGATCAAGCGACGCCGCGGCTTGCCCGTAACCGGCGGCGCAAGGAAACTCCTACGCCCATCAGACCGGCCAGCAGAATGCTGAGACTGCCTGGCTCGGGCAACGACGCGCGCGCGCGTCCGTAGAGATCAATTCCGGCGCCACGGCGATCACGGCATCGACTGGTGTTGCACATATAAGTGGCGAGGTTCTGACCCCACAAGGTCAGTTGATTGCCATTAATCTGATTGATCGGCATCCGTTCAAATATAAACAGTCCGAGGCCGGCCAGGCGAAGTTTCCAGCGAGGCTTCAGTCCTTCGCTGGTATTGCGATAGTAGTTGCCGCCCAGGCTGCCGCCGAGAACTTCACGTCCTGCAATGTTGCCGGTAATGTTGGTCAGCCTGTTACCGTCCCAGTTGCCGGAAATCTGCCCACCAATGGTTTTTTGCCGGCTACCGCACATATACAGCTTGTCGCGGCCGCCACCCGCATTCAGATTTAATTGACCGGTACCCGAACAGCCATCGGCCGAATGTAGATAGGACGCCGCAAAGCCACCCGCGCGATAGGGACCGATATCGTAAGTAACAACACCGGCAACCCCGCTTTGTGCGGCTATCAGTAACAGTAAAAAGCTCAGCTTATGCGTGAATAACCGCATGGCGCGACCTCCGTGTCGGCAAACAGGTTTGAGAGAATGCAAAGAAACATTGCAAGTCGCGTGCCAAGCCTCCCAGGCCAATAGAACCGGGCGTCACAACGACACCAAAACGAGCCGGCGTCAAATCTTCCGGCACCCCTGTCCAAGACATAAGTGGCGACAGCCCACTCAAAAACGAAACTTGTGTGAAGCTGGTCACAAGCGGATGCCGCGATTCAGACTTATGACAAACTGTTGTGTGGATTGTGATCTGCGGACAGGTGTAAAAATTTTCGGCGTAATTCCATCCCCCCGCAATTAATAACGTGAAACAGGCAACATCGTTGCCGCAGCACCGATGCTACGTTCAGCCATGTCGCGGCTAATGCGGATTGCCGGGCCTCGGGTGTCGATACATGTCTTCGGAAAAACAAGCACTAGAAAACGCTGTCACGCTGGCCGGGTTCGAGGAGGTCTTTGCAGACTTCCTCGGCGGGAACGTCAGCCTCGCACAAATGCGCCAGTGTTTACTGGATGTTATTGCCAGTGATGCCGACGCCCTGCCCAGGGTACAGGCACAAATAGACGCTGCCATGTACTCGGGTCGACTGCCGGAACAAACCTGGGAGAACCTGATCGCTGAAATCGATCACCTGGTCTCCGAGAACACACCCACGGAATGGTCCGATGATGCAGAGATCATCGCCGATGAAGACGAAGAACCGCTGCTGACCTTCGAAAACGACGGCCCGATACTGTTTGACGAAGAGCTGCTCGAACCGCCTGTCTTAGTTGAGCCAGTGCTGGTTGATAGGGCAGACACACAAGCGCAGACACTCGCGCAACAAGAGCCCGTCACCACCAAGACGCCAAGCCCGCCGGCACCGCAAGAAGAACCATTGGAATTGTCGGCCAGCACCGAATCCACTCAACCGCTGCCGGCAGAATCCAGCAATGACTTGCCGCCGGGTACCGTGCTCGAGGATCGCTTCGTGCTGGTATCCAGAATTGAGCGCGGCAGCATGGGTACAGTGTACAAAGCCCTGGATCAACAGCGTAAGGATGCCGGCGCTGAAGATCCCTGGGTTGCCATCAAGCTGATAACGGCGGATTTCAGCAGCCACTCCGCAGCCGCCGACGCGTTAAAAAATGAAGCCAAAATCGGTTGCCAACTCAAGCATCCCAACATTGTTTGCACCCATGCGCTGCATGAAGACAGTGAACATTTATTCATCAGCATGGAATGGCTGGACGGCGAAAGCCTTAGCCAGCTGCTGGACCGCAAACGGCCGCATACGATTCCGCGCGAACAGGCGCTGAATATCATCGAACAGCTGGCCCTCGGCCTGGCTCACGCCCATGCGCAGGGCGTCGTGCATGCCGACGTCAAGCCTGGCAATGTCTATATAGCTCAATCCGGCGAGATCAAATTGCTGGACTTCGGTATTGCGCGGCACGGCGATGATATGCCGGCGGCAAATGGCTTGCTGGCGCGCACGCCTGCCTATGCCAGCTGCGAAGTTCTCGAGGGCGGCGACACGACAAGCCAGGACGATCTTTTCTCGCTGGCCGCCGTTGCCTATCGGGTACTGGCGGGCAAGCGACCGTTCGGCAGTGCGAATGCACTGGAGGCAGAAGGCGAACAGCGCGAGCCGGTGCCAGTGCCGGGACTTGCTCCACAGCAGTGGAGGGCCCTGCGAGCAGCGCTGGCCTGGCGACGTGAACACCGCAGTGCCGACGTCCAATCGTTTATCACGGAATTTTTCGGCGAAGAAGAAATCGTGCTTGCGACGCCGGAACCGCCGGTTGTTAGCGCGGTTCAGCCGACAACGCCGGTGCCCCAGGCCCCGGTGCCAAAACCCGAGGTAGCCATCAACGAGCCGCCGAAACCGGATGCTGTTCCCGTAACAGTGACAGCGACAGAAACTGCGGCCGAATCTCTAGACATCGACACGCTGGATGAAGGTGAGGCATCAGGGCGCGGGTGGTTACGGCCCGCTATCGCCGCGACCGTTGTGGGCCTGGCCATTGGCGCCGCATTCCTGTTTTCCGGCGGAGAGCAGACCCGCGCTCAAGGCGACCAGCAGCAACCCGCCGCCACGAAGCGCCGAACCCGAAGTTCAGAACATGTCGCTGGCATCGACCGAGGCGGAATCCGCTGCAGCAATGCCAGCTCCTGCCGATGACGGCTTGAGGCCCGACGCAAACCTGTCGATGGGCCCTGCCGCGGAAGAACTGATGGCGTTTATGCCGGGCACAGGCATCGCCGTTGCGGAGCAGACGGCCGAACCCGGCAGCAGCAAAACGGACGAAGTTAGCGCTATTGGACAAACCAGGAACGAGGAGGCCGAGCCTCCGGCATCAGCCAGCGCTGTTGTGGCGACAACAGCAGCTGCCGTAGTAACGGAATCGCGGCAGCCTGAAGCTGGCGTTGACCGGGCTTCAACAGCTGCGAATAGCGCCGACAGCTCGGACGCAGAAGATAGCCCTGCGACGAATGAGCCTGCGGCGCAGGATCCGGCAACACCGACAAGCATTGCTGCAGCCAGCAGTGTCGCCGTTGTTGCAGCGCAGGCCGAGGACGAAGCCACCGGGGTAAAGCAAACCGTAGCCGAGACCCCAGCAGTGCCCGAACCTGAGCAGAGCAGCAAACCGCCCGCAGAACCAGAACGCGATACCGTCGAGTTACCGGCCGAACCCGTGCTGGCTTCGACGTTAAGCCTGGCAATGGTCAGCCCGGACAGCGAGCCGCGACGAGAAGCTGCGGAACAGGTAACCGTACCCGTTCCTGAACGCGTGGTTGCACCGGACCCTGAAGACTACGGGCCACCGGGCGAATTCGCGCCGGTTCAGATTGAGGAGGTATTGCTGTCAACTCTGAAATTCGATCGCTTCGTCGAACCCAAGTTTCCAAGACAGGCAAGCAAGCGTGACATTACGGGCTGGGTAGACGTGACCTTCATCGTATCGAACGAAGGCGAAACATCTGAGATAAAAGTGCTTGCGGCAGAACCGGGTGGCGTATTCGAAGAAGCCGCAGTAGCAGCGGTAGAACGCTGGCGATTCAAGCCACGCAAGGTTGATGGCGAAGCTGTCGCCAGCCGGACGCAAATTCGACTGCGCTTCGACTAAAGCCGCAGCGCCGGTGGTCGTCGATTAGTAACCTAACGGCCCAAACACGTCGCGCTTGCGAAACAGGCTGGTGAAAAAACGCCAGCGAACTTTGCCCGGCGTAAGCCAACGCACGGCCGCACCATTTTTGTCCGCTGCCAGCATGCCCTCGACCAGGAAGGGCGTTACCGTTTCCACGCGGTCAGCCAGTATATTCAGTATCTTCTTGCTCTGCTCCCAGCGTTTGCCGCGTTGATCCGGCGGCGGCACCAGCAGGTCGGTAACGACAATACCCGGACTCAGGTAACACATTTTTACGGGTGTCTTCTTTAGTTCCAGTACCAGCGCCTTGGTCAGATACTTCACCGCGTACTTGGTTGAACCGTAAGGTGCCACGGCGGGGCGAACCTGCCCATTACTGCCAAAGCCCTCCATGTTGAAAATGCGCCCGCTGCCTTGCTGGTACATTCCGGGAATAGCGACCCGACAGCCGTTCATCAGGCCAATCAGGTTAGTTTGAACCGTTAACGCGAAGTCTTCCGGCGGCACGGCAAAGAACGGTGCTTTTACGCCGTCGCGGCCGGCATTGTTTACCCAGATATCAACACTGCCCAGGCTTTTGACAGCGGTATCCCAAAGCGCCTGCACTTGTGAGTAGTCTGCTACGTCACAAGCCTGCCCTGCGATGCGACGATCCGGCCATTCACGCTGCAACTCGCCTACGGTCTGACTGACAGCTGCCTCGCCGCGACTGGAAATAATGACATCGTGACCGCGGCGCAGAAACTCCACGGCCATACCCCGACCGATACCCTTGGTGCTGCCCGTTATGACGACGTTCATACAGAATCTCCGTTGATATAGATGGCCCGGCAAACTAGTTCTGCTAGGCTCAGCGCGAGAATGGTAACGGCTGGATGGCGCTGCCAGGCTGCCAATAGCTAATTCTGGCGCCGGCGAACCGCGCTGCGGTATGCAGGCGCTGCTGATTCTTGTTCAACCCGCCCACAGGATTTTGTCATCATGCTGCAGTCCTTCGCCCAATCCCTGCTTCTGCTCGCTCTGTTTATCAGTGGCGGCAGCATCGCCGCCGGCCACCAGCAGGCTGAAACTGCCGGCGAGGGCCTGCCTGGTGAAGCCAGGGCCCGACTTTGCATGGGCTGCCACCAGGCCGGTGACTTTGACGGCTTCAGCCAGGCGATCATTGCCGAAGCTATCCAGGCCGTGAACGAAGAACAGCGCTCACATCCGACGATCAGGGAGCTCTCGGCCGAGGAAATCACCGAAATCAGCGCCTACTTCGACGCGATCTCCGATTGAAGCCGGATAGCTGGCAGGTATTTTCTGATTCCGACGCGCTGGCGCGCGCGGCTGCCCATTCGATACTCGCCCTGGCCGCCAGAAGTGTTCACCGGCAAGGCAGCTTTCACGTGGCATTGCCTGGCGGCACAACACCGGTTGAAACCTTCCGGTATCTGCGCCATGCGAAAGTCGACTGGTCGGAATGGCAGATCTTTTTCGGCGATGAGCGTTGCCTGCCGGCCGGCGACCCCGAGCGTAACGACAGTGTTGCCGACCGTCACTGGTTGCAGCACGTCAAGCTGCGCGCGGATCAGATTCATCGAATTCCGGCCGAGCTGGGCCCGGATAGAGCAGCACACGCCTATGCCACTGCAGTGGCAGCTGCCGGACGCCTTGACCTGGTGCTGTTGGGACTGGGCGAAGATGGTCATACAGCCAGTCTGTTCCCCGGCGCGCCACTGGGAGACGATGCCAGTGCGCCGAGCGTACTCAGCGTGACAGCGTCACCCAAGTTGCCGCGACAACGGGTCAGCATGAGCGCACGAAGCATCAATGCCGCCGATACAGTGCTGGTCCTGGCCAGCGGCGGAAAAAAGGCAAATGCCGTCGCAGGCTGGTGCCGCGGCGACTGCCTGCCGATCAGCGCCATTCGGCCAAGCGGCACGCTGGACGTAATGCTGACAGCAGACGCAGCCGGCGACGCCAATTGGCCCACCTCGACGGGGCGATGATTGCATTCACACCCGCCTTTACCGACACTCGTCGCACTGCTTAACCGGATTACCTGATCGGCACATGGCTGGATCTTCACGCAAAGCGATCTACGCGGCGCTAGTCGGCAATGCGCTTATTGCTGTCACCAAGTTTGGCGCCGCGGCTATTACCGGCAGTGCCGCAATGTTGTCCGAAGGTATCCACTCACTGGTAGACACAGGCAACCAGGTCCTGCTGTTGCTCGGTCTCAAGCGTGCCGGCCGGCCACCCAGCAAAGAGTTTCCCTTCGGGCATGGCAAAGAAGTGTATTTCTGGTCCTTTGCGGTAGCTATCCTGATCTTTGCACTGGGCGCAGGAATTTCCATATATCAAGGCGTCATTCATATCCTCGAACCCGTAGCGATTGAAAATGTACGCGTGAACTACATCGTATTGGGACTCGCGATCCTGTTCGAAGCCGGCGCTTTCGTCGTCGCCTACCGCGAGTTTGCCGCGCAGAAGGGCGAGCTTGGATTTCTGGAAGCCGTCAAACGCGGCAAGGATCCCAGCCTTTATGTGGTCTTGTTCGAGGACGGTGCAGCGATGCTGGGCTTGCTGGTTGCTTTCGGCGGAATTACCCTGGCCGAGGTCACCGGCAATCCGGTATTTGACGGTGTTGCCTCGTTACTGATCGGAATCATTCTCGCGCTGACTGCCGTTTGGCTCGCCTACGAAACCCAGTCATTACTGATCGGCGAAAGCGCATCGAGCTGGATTGTAGACGACATTCGCCAAGCCTTGACACGCAGTGAGGTCATTACGAGCATTAACGAGGTTGCCAGCCTGCATATGGGCCCCAACTTCATTCTCGTCACCATCAGTGTGGACTTTGCAGAAAACTTGAGCGCCAGCGATGTGGAAGCCGAGGTTTCGGCGCTGACGCGCGCCATCAAAGCTATTGATCCAGACGTGCGCCGGGTTTTTATAGAGGCGGAGAAACCCGGCGACCACCAGCGTGAAGTAGCGGAGTCCCTGAACTGACCCGGGCGTCTTTAGCCGCTGTTGGGCTGGCACTATTTCTCAGTAGCTGCGAACCCGCGCCAGCGCCAGCAACGCTGGGATTCGACGGCATTACCATGGGCACGGTGTACTCCGTGCGGCTGAACAGGCTGCCGGAGGGGCTCGAGCTAGCGGAAGTTGCCGCCCTGGTCGATGCGGAACTGTTGCAAGTCAACGCTGTGATGTCGACTTATGATCCGCAGTCAGAGTTATCGCGCTTCAACAATCAAACCAGCACTGAATGGTTTCCGGTATCTCGCAGCCTGGCGAGCCTCGTCGCCGAGGCCCAGCACATCGCAGAACTCAGCGAGGGCGCTTTCGATATCACGGCCGGCGCACTGGTAAACCTGTGGGGTTTCGGTCCGGAACGCGGTCGCGAGGAGCCGCCCATCGAGAGCGAACTCGCGGCGGCCCGGGCGCAGGTTGGCCATCACTTGTTATCCGTTCGAACCGATCCGCCGGCCCTGAAAAAGCAGCTGGGAGATTTACGCGCAGATCTGTCGGCTATTGCCAAAGGTCATGGTGTTGATCGCGTCGCCTTAAGACTGAATGATCTGGGCATCCGCAACTACCTGGTAGAGATCGGCGGCGAAGTGCGCGCATTAGGCCGCCGCCCGGACGGCAAGGCCTGGAAAATCGGTGTCGAAAGTCCGGACGGCCAGGGCGAAGTGGCCCGCCAGGTATTACCCCTGACCGGGGGCGCGCTGGCGACTTCAGGTGATTATCGAAATTATTTCAGCGACGCCGGGCGTCGCTACAGCCACATTATTGATCCGCGTAACGGCCGCCCGATCGCGCATGCGCTGGCTGCCGTTACCGTATTTGCGCCGAACTGTGCCAGCGCCGATGCCTGGGCCACTACCCTTAGCGTGCTCGGACCCGAGGCAGGGCTTGCGCTGGCAGAACAACAGCAACTTGCCGCGTTATTTGTTCTGCGCGACGGTGCGAATTTCACTGAATTGCGCAGCCGCGCGTTTGACTCGGCATTTCCCTGACACTAAGAATTATTGCTGAGGTTACCTGGAAGACACCCATGATCGATCATATCGGCCTGCTGGTCAGGGACTTTGCGACCAGTCGCGCATTTTATCGGTCGGTACTCGCCGCCCTCGGCTTCGGCCTGCTTGAAGAGGATAAGCAGAGTGCCGGCTTTGGGCCGCCGGGTATGCCCTTGTTCTGGATTTACCAGGGCGATACGGCGCGCAGCGACGTGCACGTTGCGCTGCGCGCAACGGATCGCGCCGAAGTTGAGGCCTTCTATGCGGCCGCACTGGCTGCCGGTGCTGTCGGCAATGGGCCGCCCGGTTTGCGGCCCGAATACCACGCCAATTATTACGCAGCCTTTGTGCGCGACCCCGATGGCAACAACCTGGAAGCCGTTTGCCATCAAGCGGTGACTTGACACTTGACGACAGTTGTCGCCATCTTGGCTGGCCGGGCCGAGTGCCGGGGCATAGACTTCGCAGCATGAATAGATTCAGCTCAATCATCGCTGGCGGCTGGCTGACCTGGCTGGTACTCAGCCTTCCTGTGGCCGCAGCATCGGACTGGAGCCATTACGCCGGCAACGCGGGTGGCCAGCAGTATTCCGCGCTGGACCAGATCAACCGCAGCAACGTCGGACAACTGGAAGTTGCCTGGCAGTATCGCAGCGGAGAACTCGAGCGGCGTAGCGAGTTCGCCAACGCTACAGCCAAAGTTCAGGTCAATCCTATTCTGTTGTCCGCAGCGGCTGGTGGCCACCTTGTGCTTTGCACACCGTTCAACCGCGTTATCGCCCTGGACCCGGCCAATGGTAACGAACGCTGGGTATACGATCCGCAAATACGCATAGGTGGCTACGGCAGCGATGCAGACCCCGAAGGACTGCGCAGCCCAGCGTTCGCCAACTGCCGCGGCGTCGCTTACTGGTTCGATGAAAAGTCCGAACCGAGATCAGCCTGCAGGCATCGCGTATTGATGAATACCCATGATTTGCGTCTGATCGCCATCGACGCCCGCGATGGCAAGCTGTGCAAAAACTTCGGCGACAACGGAACCATCAACCTGGAAGCCGAAATACTGGCTGCTCAACCACCAGCATCAGTGGGCGAAGTCAGGTTCGCCTCCCCGCCCGTGGTGGTCAACGGCGTGGTCGTCATCGGTTCGGTGGTACGCGACAATCATCGTTTTAACGCACCATCCGGCGCCGTGCGCGCCTTCGATGCGCGCAGCGGAAAACCCCGCTGGACCTGGGATCCGATTCCGCGCGACGCCAGCGATCCGGCCTATGCCGAGTGGACGGCTGAGGCTGCAGCGGCCACCGGCGGTGGCAATGTCTGGGGCCTGATGAGCGTCGATGAAGAACTCGACCTGGTCTACCTGCCCACATCGGAACCGTCACCGGACTTTTATGGCGGAACGCGTCCGGGCGACAATCGCTATGCCGATTCCATCGTCGCCCTGCGCGGTTCCAGCGGCGAGATTGCCTGGCATTTTCAGACTATTCATCACGATGTGTGGGACTACGACAACGCGGCTCAGCCAAGTTTTGCTGAACTGCGCAAAGACGGCCAACCATTCCCGGCCGTAGTGCTCGGTACGAAAACCGGCATGCTGTTTATCTTTCATCGCGAAACCGGTGAACCATTCTTCCCCATCGAAGAGCGACCAGTGCCCCAGGACGGCGTGCCCGGTGAACAACTGTCACCAACGCAGCCGTTTCCGGTCAAGCCGCCGCCATTGCTGCCACATGATTTTTCCGCCGACGATTTCTGGGGTATCAGTATTTTTGATCGCGGCCAATGCAGGCAGCGTTACGGACAATACCGACTGGGACCCATCTACACACCGCCGTCACTGCAGGGCACCGTAGTCATGCCATCTACCGCCGGCGGGATTAACTGGGGCGGCATGGCCATTGATCCACGCTCGCGAATCCTGGTAACCAAAGTTTTACGCATGGCCCACTACGTCCAGCTAATTCCGCTGGAAGATCTGGCTGATGCAGATCCGGCCGGCGAAAATCTCATGGGCGCGCCGGCGCCATTGCTGGGCACGCCCTATGCCCTCAAACAGGGTCCCGTCGTTTCGCCCATGTTCACGCCCTGCTCGGCGCCGCCCTGGTCGGCATTGGTCGCTGTGGACCTGCAAGCCGGCGAAATTCTCTGGCAATCGACGCTGGGCAGCCTGGACAAACTGATGCCCATTCCCCTGCCCCTGCGCTGGGGCACGGCCAGCTTCGGCGGCCCGATGATCACGGCGGGCGGCCTGGTATTTATCGGTGCCACCCAGGATGACCGTTTGCGCGCCTTCGACCTGGTCAGCGGCGAAGAACTCTGGGACGCGGTGCTGCCTACGGGTGCCTTCGCCATGCCGATGAGCTATGCCGTGGACGGTCGCCAGTTCGTGCTGGTGGCGGCCGGGGGCCACCCCTTTATCTACCAGAAACCCGGGGATACCCTGACCGCCTTTGCCCTGCCCGCGGACTAGCCCGCGGCCACGCGGTGGTCATCGCCGCAGCACAAGATCAACCGAATTGCCGGCTGCAACGAAACTACACGCATGACAGATCAACCCGAAGCTCAGGCTAGCCTGTCCGACAAGCTCCTGCTGTCCGCCGGCATCGTGCTGTTCGCCATCGGCCAGTCGCTGAATTTCATCATCGTGGCACCGCTGGCCCGCAGCACCGGGCTGACGGAGCTGCAGTTCGGGCTGGCCTACACACTGGCCAGTTTGCCGCTGGTCTTCAGCGCACCCTTCTGGGGTCGCAAAAGCGATGAGCTGGGTCGCAAGCCGGTGTTTATTCTTGGCCTGCTGGGCAGCGGCCTGGGCACACTGGCGCTGGCGCTCAGTCTTAAGGCCGGCATGGATGGCAAGCTGTCGGTATTGATGGTGCTGATCGCCATCATCCTGGCGCGCAGCTTCTACGGCGTCACCACGTCTGCCCTGTACCCGGCCGCAGCCGCCTATATGGCCGATGTCACAACGCTGCAAAACCGCGGCCAGGGCATGGCCCTGATCGGCAGTGCCAACAGCATGGGCTCTATTCTTGGTCCTTTCCTGGCTGCCGGGCTGGCCTTCGCCGGCGCGCTGATGCCGATGTATGTGGCAGGCGGACTGAGCATCGTTGGCGCTTTTGCGGCTGTTTGTCTACTGCGGGAACCGCAACGCAAAGATCAAAAAGCCAAGCGCAGCAAATCCGATCTCAAGTGGACCGACCCGCGCCTGCGACCGTTCATGATTCTCTGGGCCTGCTTCTTCCTGGTTTTCATCTCGCTTAATCTACTCACGGCATTCTACATCGAGGATCAACTCGGCATTACCGACAAGACCGCGGTCATTCGCACCGCCAGTGTGGCCCTGCTGAGCATGGCCGTGGTCATCACCATCATCCAGGGCGTGATCCTGCAGATCTGGCGGGTCTCGCCGAGCATATTGCTGCGTCTGTGTGGGCCGGCTTTTTGTGTTGCCTTGCTGCTGATGGGCTTCGCTACCAGCACCTTCATGCTGTTCGCCGGCTATGCGCTGCTGGGCCTGTCATTTTCCTTTGCCACACCGGGCATCAACGGCAGCGCCAGTATGGCCATGAGGCCCGAAGACCAGGGCGCCGCAGCCGGCTATCTGAGTGCTTCAAACACGGTCGGCGCCATTCTTGCACCCATTGTAGGTACCGGCATTTATCAGATCGCGCCCAACGCACCATTCCTGTTCGGCGCCGGCCTGTTCGTGGTGCTGAGTATTTACGCCCTGACGATCAAGGTGGCTGTTCCCGGGCAAGCAGCGCCGGGGACAGCAGCGGCGCCGCAAGAAAGCTAAAGAAAGCAGGCGCGGCAAACCGAATTAGCGCTTGGCTAGCCAGCGGCACAGGCGACAGCTAATATCGTCGCAGGTCTTTCGACCTCAGAAAGGGACTTACCATGTTTGCCACCTTGCTAACGGTGATCGGCGCCACCTTCGCCGCGCTGCTTCCTATCGCCAACCCGTTCAGCACGGCGCCGGTGTTTCTGGCCATCACCAGCAACATGATGCCGGAGGAGCGCCTGGACCAGGCCCGGCGAGCCTGCATTTACACGTTTGCCATCCTGGTTGTCACCCTGGGCGCCGGCGCTGTGATATTGGCATTTTTTGGTATCTCACTGCCGGCGCTGCGTGTGTCCGGCGGTATGATCGTGGCCAATATCGGCTTCGGCATGCTTAACCCGACACCGGAAACGGAAGATCCGCAGGATAAGTACGCAAGCTCCATGATCAAACATGATGTTGCCTTCACGCCCCTTGCCATGCCCATGCTGAGCGGGCCAGGTGCTATAGCCGTGACCATCGGTATGGCAACAGAGGCCGAGACGCCGCTGGAAAATCTTGCCATCGTCGTCGGTATCGCCCTGGTCTGCGTGGTTTCATTGATCGTCTTGCGCTCGTCCACGCGTGTGGTCGAATACATGGGCGCAACGGGTGTCGATGTGCTGAATCGCATCATGGGTTTGCTGCTGGTCGGTATCGGCGTCCAGTTTATCTTTCGCGGCCTGGGGGAAGTGGTCACCAGCCCGGCATTCATGCGCGCCGTGTTAGATGCAATCAAGGCCGCCAGCGGTAGCTGACGGCCCTTATTCTTAACCCAACGCTGAGTCTAGATAGAACGGCGTTTTATGTAGTCGCGATAGAGATCGTAGAAGAAACCGTCAACGCGCTCGAATGACTCCGGCGCAAGATTAGTCAGCAACGTGCGGTTCATTTCCGGATAAATCTCCGGCCCGCCCTCTTCCGGCCATTGCCGGGTCGCATCGATAATGATCTTGCTGCTGCTGGGACGATTGGGTGAACTGGGATCCAGCGGCATACCCCGGGCGCTTTCGATGATTTCGGACGCGGGATACGGCTGCCAGCGTGATCCCATGGCAAACATTACCTGGGTGCGGTCGTAAACGTCGATATCCGCGTCCACCACCACCACGACCTTGGCAATGGGTACGATGCGCGCGAGATTACGACCAATATCCAGGGCCTGGCCGGGCTTCTTTTTGTTAATGCTGATAAACGTCAGGCCGGTGCACTCCACGGGCGAATGAAAAGCAACCGCATCGGGCACGAACCGCTTCAGCCGCGCGAAGGCAATGGCCTCCAGCGGCGCGGTGCAAAAGCCGCGAGTGACCCCGGTAAACTGATTCAGGATCCAGGGATTACGCCGATGGGTAATCGCCTTGATTTCCATGAAGAAATTTTCGCTCTTCCTCAGGCCAAGATAACCGTACATCTCACCGAAGGGCCCCTCGGGCTCCATCGGCGCATCCAGCGGCACAATACCCTCAATCACCATTTCGGCATTGGCCGGCACGCGCAGATCATTGGTTTCGCACTTGACGGTCTCGATGGCTTCACCGCGCAAGTCCACCGGAGATTGACAACTCATCGGTACCGTCTTTGGAGACCGACGAGCCACTGATGATCCAGGTCATCGGGTCCTGGCCCAGCACGATGGCAATACCTCGGCAAATTTATCGCCGCGTTCCTTCTTCTTCATGAAGGCTTTCCAGGCGCCCTGACCCGGCTCGGGATTGACGCCCAGTTTGCGCGGGCCCTTGATCTCGCAGCGATAGGTGCCGAAGTTTTTACCCAGATCCACATCGTCCGTAAACACCGAGCCGGTATTCACGTAGGGGCCGGAGTCGGCGGGATTAGAAACGATGTAAGCAAACTTGGTGATATCGATGTCATCACCGGTCAACACAACCTGTTTGACCGGCGCTTTATCGGCGGCAATTTCCACCGGCGGAATCATCGGCGCCTTGCCGCCGTTGTCAGCCAGGATCCCCATGATATGGGCGATCACCTGGCGGTAGGTTTCCTTGCCATGTCCCGGGTACCGGGTCCAGGCCAAACACCAGCGCTTCCGTATCCCAGTGGCCCTGATGATTAAACACCACCGGACCCTTTACCCATTTGCCGTCGATCTTCACCTCTTCGGCAATCACCGCCGGCGCTTCGTACATGCCGAAGCAGTCCATCAAGCGGAAAGCCAGTGCCGTCATCTCGTAGGCATCCTGATCCAGTCGCGCCACACGCATGACCAGGCCGCGACGTTCCAGGTCCTTCATCCAGTCGCGGAAATCGGTGTGTGGGAAACGCGACTCGGAGCTTGGGCGCGCGCGCCTCCAGGCCCTCCAGCCCGCCGGTTTGCGCAACGGCTGTGGACGATACGGCGGCACCCGGCCAGGCCGGCCGTCAGGGCCATAAGCTGGCGCCGATCCAGTTGAATACGGCGTTCTTCGCTGGTCTGATTGTTATCTTCTGGAGCGGACATGCCGGCTTTCCTCATGCTGAATGAACGAACGGAGAGCAGGATGAAACAGCCCGCCGCCCCGGATCAAGTGGCGAAGAAATTGCGCCGCGCTGCGGATAGCGCCGGCAGCGTCGTGGCCTAGCGATCAATGCTGTAAATGATCTCCAGCGACTGCTCGCGTCCGGAGCCCGCTTCCAGACTGAAGCCACGCCCAACTTCGTAGCGCACCAGGAAAGTGCCGACCCGATCGAAAAGACCATAGGCGTAGCGCACGAATATCTCATCATTGATCCGCTTGCCGGCGACGATGGAAGCATCGTCGCTGCCATCGCTGGAAAAGCTGATCTCATCGAGGTTCAGAGATTCTTCCAGTCGACTGGTGACAGGCAGCAGACCAACCAGGCCCAGAGCCACGGCCGAGCCACTGAGCTCGGTACCGGCCGAGCCACTGAGATCGCTGGCCGGCCGACCCAGCACCAGGAACGACAAGGCATCAGTGTCGCTCATGGCCGGCTGACCAAACACCTGGCTTTCGATCTCCGTAATCGGACCGGTGAGCAACAAACCGGCGGTGTACTCACGCCCCTCCCAGGTCACTTCACGGGTAGCGCGAACATCAACCCGCGGTTCCTCCAGGGGGCCGGAGAAAATCAACACGCCACGTTCAATATTTAGTTCGCGACGCGCAGCCGTGAAACGGCCGCCAACGGTGCGCAGGGAGCCTTCAGCGCGGAACGGATCGTCCACCGAGTTGCGCTGCAGGCGCAGATTACCCACCAGGCGCGTATCCAGGCCAAAGGCCTGCAAAGCAACGTCATCGCCCAGGGCAATATCCAGAGACCCGATGACATCGAGTGCAGAACGCCGCCTGCGGGGCGCTGCCGGCGGTACTTCGTAGTGCACAACGATGTCACCGGACGGAGTCTGCGCGGAGGCCGGCAATTCCTTGACCAGAATGCGCGCGCGCGGCACCAGGACCCGGCCACTCACGGTGACTAGTTTCTGATCGATACGCGCACTGATGGCCGGGCTCACCGCCACGGTCTGGTCGGGAAAGCGCACAGCCTCGAAGTCGTCGCCAGTCAGATCAAACTCGACGAACAGGCCACTGTCGGCATCGCTGTCTATAAGCCCGTTCAGAACCAGCTGGCCACCGCCGGACTGCGCACTGCCTGAAAGCGTCGCCAGGGATTTTTCGCCACCCGAGGCCAGGCTTAGTTGCACCGCTTGCAGGTCAATGCCGGCCTGGGGAACGAAGGCCCGGCCATCGAGCAATCGCGCGCCGCCTTCCAGGCGTGGCGCCTGCAGGCTGCCGGTCAGGCGCAAATCCGCATCGGCGCGACCGGCAACCCGTTCCAGGGGCAGGTAGCGATTGATTAGCGGCATTGGCAACCGCAGATCCGGCACCTGCGCCTGCAGGCGCAGGTCGAGGCCGGGATCGGCGGACAAGGGTAAAAGCACGCTGCCGCCGAACTCTGCCGTCACTCCGTAATCCGCAGTCAGCCGACCACTGAGGTCGGCGCGTTGCTCATCAGCCTGCACCACCAGCTTAAGTTCGTCGATGCGCGTTTCCAGCTGTTCACCCTGGGCCGACTTAAACAGGATCCGGCTGTCTGACTGCTGCCATTCAGCATCCAACTCAAGTGTCTGCACGGCGCGTTTGAAAACGTAAGCGCGCATCGGCGCTACCGGCGATCTGCAAACCTTCACCCAAGAGTGCGCCAAAGAGATTCAGTGGCAGGCCGGTAAGTTGCGCTGAAGCGCGCTGTCCGACTGCGTCGCTAGCGGCCTCATCCAGACAAAAACTGGCCAGCTCGCGACGCCAGCAATGCGCACCGACACTCATCTCATCGGCAGCCAGCATCAGCTCGAATGGCTGATCCAATGACCAGAGACCGACTTGCGGCGGAGCCACGGTGCCGCGCAGGATCGTTTGCCGCAGGTGCCGATCTGACCAGCCCCCGTTGCTGGCAAGGGTCACGTCGACGGGGCCATTGCTTAGCTCCAGCTCGATGCGATGCGCGTCGACAAGACCCTCGGCCGACAGCTGCAAATCTCCCAGCGCCAGCTCGCCGCTGCTCAGGCCATCCAGCGTCAAGGCAAGCTCGATATTCTGTTGCGAATCGATACCCGCCTGCGCGGTCAGGGAGCCGATACCCTGTCCATTCAAACTAATGGCCTCACCGGACAATTGCGCAACGCCGACGGGCTCATCCAGATCACCGGAGACACTCGCGCGTCCGCGCAAGCTACCCTGAAGACCAGGCCACAGGGTGCGAAGTTCCGGCGCGTCAATCACGAAGTTGCCGGCGAGCTTTGGTGACCATGCGAGATCGAAATCGAGGCGGTTTTCACCCACCAGTAACTGGCCACGCTCAATGCTCAGCTTTTTGCCCGCCTGGCTGGCCTGCAGACTTCCACTCACCGGGTAGCCGCGCAAGCGGCCCTGCAGGTCGCTAACCTCAACACGGAAGTTGCCATCTTCGGACCAGCGTCCGCCGAGGCGAAAGTCGAGCGCCCCCGGCCAGTCGGGTAGCAACCAGGCTGGATCCAGAGCTGTAGCCAACAGATCGCCCTGCACCGCCAGGCCTTCGAATACGAGTCGACCGGCGCCCCGCAGTTTTCCCACCTCGGACTCCAGCGTCAGCTGGGTTACCTCCAGTTCGTCGAGATTGCCGCGCGCATCGGCAAGCAGTGATACCTCGGGCGCGTCCGTGACCCTGGCCCGCGTGGTGAGAACTAAGCTGGTAGTCGTCCAGCCCCCCGCGCAGCTCGGCAAGGCCGGCGCTAAGTTTTACCGCACGCGTCTTATCGATGGGCAGATCCAGCTCTGACCAACGCACCGCGAGATCGAAACTCAGCAACTCGAGCGGTTGCTGCAGGATGCCGGTCAGCGTCACTGGCTGCGGCAGCCAGAGCTCCTGATCCAGTTCCAGACGATCAAGATTACCGCTAACAGTGCCGGCGCCGGAGTAGCCGGCTGACGGCAGCTGCCAGCGCAATCGAAAGCTCAATGGCCAGGATTCAGCCAGCCGAATGCGCCCGTCAATTTCTGCACGCAGGCCACGCGCTGTGGCGATCAATTGCTGAATTTCCAGTCGCGTACCGAACCAGGTCGCGCGCCCGACAAGCTCTTCCAGGGTTTCGTCCTGACCGGCCACGGCGAGTTCCAGGCGTGCAATGCGCAGGCTATCCAGGCGTAGTCGCAACGGCAGGCTCAATTCGGGCAAAGCACCGGACGCAGGCTCGGCTTCACCCGGCGGCTGAAATACGCGCAGTCGCTGCGCCGCCAGCGTGCGCAACTGCAGCTGGCCCTGCAAAAGACTCAACCAGGCCAGCCGCAGGCGCAGTTGCTCAGCTTCCAGACGCAGGTCGTCCAATTGATAGGCCATTCGGCCGACGGTGAGTCCTGCTGACAGGCTCCCCGTGATTTCCTCCAGTGCCAGCTCACCCGGCGCCAACGCGCTCGCCTGCTCCAGCAACCAGACGGACCCTGGCGTTGAACGCATCGCCAGCCACAAACCCAGGACAGCGGCCAAAAGCAGTGCCAATAGTCCACCGACCAGATAGGCGAACAGGCGCTTCACAGGTCCGGCCCCAGGGTAATGTGCAGCCGGTAGTCATCGGGCGCATCATTGGCCAGTGGTACCGCCACATCGAGGCGTATCGGTCCAAGCGGCGAAAACCAGCGCAGGCCGGCACCCACGCCGACCTCCACCGTAAAGTCGCTGAAATCTTCGAACGCATTGCCCGCATCGACAAAGGCGGCCAGCGCCCAGTTGCCAAATAACTTTTGTTCGAGCTCAAAGCTACCGACCAGCAGGTTGCTGCCACCTGTGACCAGGCCAAACTCATCCGTTGGACCCAGGTTTTTATAGTCGTAACCGCGCACACTGGTGTCGCCGCCGGCAAAATAGCGCACCGAGGCCGGCAGCGTTTCTATGGATTCTTTACCGGTAATACCCAGTTCACCCCGCACCAGCACTCGCGAACCCGTCCACAACGGCCAGATCAGCTTGCCGTACAGATCGCCCTGAATAAACTGGGTGCCTGCGCCGATGGCTTCCAGGGTTCCACTGATGCGGATGTTGAGACGATGCCCGCGCAGCGGCCGGGCACTGGCGCCGAGATCAGTGTGCGTCCAGCTGATGCCCGGGATCGGCAAAAATACCTCGCCCTCGTCCAGGCCGACTTCGTAGACTTCGTAGCCAAGATCGAGGAAACGCGTCTCGAGCCAGCCGCGTCGCCGCCGCTTCAGCTGCTTCACGCCTATCTTGAATATCTCGTTCTGACTGGTGTCGTTGTCCTCGCGCTTGTAACCCACGTCAAAGTTGAGCCATTCCGAACGCGGATCTTCCAGTGGTACCCGATAACTCGCACCCACTTCCTGGATTACCCGGGAAACCGAGAAATCAGCTTCCCATTGGTGACCGTCGCGATTAATCAGACGATTAATATAGCCGGCGCGCAGCTTCACACCCGTATCAGTGCCAAAACCAACGCCGGCTGTAAAAGTCTGCGGAGGGGCTGCTGTCAGGCGAACGTTTAGATCGACCAGCAGTTCCGGCGCCGGCCGCGGCGCGTTACTGACTTCAACCAGCTCGAAGAAGCCCGTGAATTGCAGCTCCTGATAGAGATCCGTCACCAGCGTATCTTCGTAGTACTCGCCAGACTCGAAGGCAACAAAACGTTCAATGAGTTCCGCGGCCACCACATCCTGGTCGAACCGAACCTCACCGAAGCGATAGCGTTCACCGGTCTGATAGACCAGCGTCACGTCGGCTGCATTTTTCTCCGGATAAACGTCTACCCGGCTGACGGTATAGGCTGCGTCAAAATAGCCGCGGCGATTGGCCAGGCGATCAAAGCGACGCTTATAGCTCTCATAGCGCGCGTGCTCGAAAGGCTCACCGCGAACCAGGGGATTACCAGCCAGCAGTTTCTGCCAGGCTTCGCGGTCAGCGCCGGCGCCGAGAATTTCGATGTTGATCTCACGCAGCAACACCGGGGCGCCGGCATCAACATTAAAGCTGGCGTTCCAGCAGCTGTCACCGGTTTGCAGGCTGGCTTCGATGCGCGGGCTATAGAATCCATAAACTTCCAGCGCATCACGAATCTGCTCAGGCGCTTCGTCGTAAAGCCGCCGCAGCCGCCAGTCCGGGATTTCGCAGGCTTCGCGGGCGAGTTCCAATAAGGCGAAAACATTGTCGCGGGGCGCACCGCTAAGACCCTCAATGCTGACATTCGCGCCGGCAAGCTGCAGACTGGCGGCTAGCATCCAAAGCTGCAAGCATAAGCACGCCCTTCGCCAGCGCGGAAACCAGGTCATTTTCGGATTGGCCATCAGAACTGGGCACTCATGGCGGGCTAATGCCCGCTCTATAGATAATGATGCGGCAAGCTGGCTGCTGCTGCCAGCGACTCATGCCAATCGACTGGAAAACACCCCGCGGTCTGTCTATGCTCTCGCGGCAATCGGGGCCCAAAGCGGTTCGTTCCTGGGGAGTGCATTCTGTTGACCAGCGAAGCGCGATCTGCGAGCGGTTTTCTCTGTCTCGCCGTCGGCTCTGAGAAACGCTTTCCGACAGTTTCCAGGCGCTCGACAGGCGAACCGATGACCTCCGATCCCGTGAAAATTGAACCCAGATACCATTGCGCGGGGTCAGCATGGACTCGCATAGCCGCAGCAGCCCTGTTAGCCGGCTGCCTTGCGAGCCCAGCCAGTGCACAAGAAGTCTGGCGGCTGCCGACGCCCAACGCCGAACCCGGCTCCCCGGGACTCGGCGCCGGCTTGCGCATGTTCACGGAACCCTATGAGGGCAGCGATTTTCGCGCCGACCTGGTGCCGCTGTTCCTGTTTGAGGGCAAATATCTTTTCGCGCGTGGCACCGAAGGCGGCGTGCATATTGTTAACAATGACGCCTTCAGTATCGATGCCCTGGTCCGCTATCGCTTTAACAAGCTTGATCCCAAAGACAATAACGACCCGCTGATAGAGGGTTTGCGTAAACGGCGGCAGACGGTGGATGGCGGCCTGGCCATTGAGTCCCGCAGGGACTGGGGTGATGTGCGCCTGGAATGGCTGACGGATCTGCAGGGACGGCACAAAGGTCAGGAAGCACGCGCGACTTATGCCTATCGCATGACCCGGGGCAACTGGGCGTTGCGTCCCTGGGTGACACTCAGCTGGCAGGACTCCAAGCTGACCGACTACTACTACGGCGTCAGCGCTGAGGAAGCTACGTCAGAGCGCGCCGCCTACAGTCCCGGCAGTGCTTTGAACCTGGCGCTGGGCATAAACAGCTCCCTGCAACTTACCGACCATATTTTTGTGTATGGCAACCTTGGGTTTAGCGCCCTGGACGAGGGTATTGAAGACAGCCCGATTGTAGATTCGGGCCTGGGCGCCTCGGCCTTCGTCGGCGCAGGCTATATGTTTGCACCGCTCCGTCGCTCCAGCCGGGTCGGCGATGAGCGCCAGGGAGAATGGTCCTGGCGAGTTAACGCCGGCTATGCGGCCGAGAATAATGTGGCCCCGTACATCATGGCCGGACTCGTACAAGGCAGTGAGGATGCCGACGTCGGCATTGCCGGTTTCACCGTCGGCAAACTGGTTATGGCCGGCCCGCGCGTGGACTTCTACGCCAAACTCTCACTGAATCGTCACTTCGAGGATAATTTACAGGATGATATCTGGAGCACGGCCGCCTACATGATGGGTATCGGCAAAGGCTACCTGCCATGGTCAGATAAGCTGGCTTTCCGCTGGGGTTTGGTTTCGGTGCGTCCTACGCCGAAGAAGTACCGATCATCGAACAGATCAAGCAGGAAAATACCGACGAGGAAACCAATCGACTGCTGGCCTATATGGAGTTCACCGTTGATGTGCCTATTGACGGCCTGATCAAGTCCAAGCTGACACGCAATTGCTTTGCCGGCATGACCGTGGTGCATCGCTCCGGCATTTTTTCTTACTCTGATTTTCTTGGCAATGTCGCCGGCGGCTCCGACTACATTACTTTCCACCTGGAGTGCCTGCGATGAATCGCCTGCTGACAAGCGCCTGGCTATTAATCTTGCTGACCAGCCTGCCGGCAGCAGCACAGGACTGGCAACCCATTGCCGGCGACGACTTCCAGAACGACTGCGCAGCTGCGCTGAAAAAGTTCAGGGACAAAGACAAACTACAGCGCTTTTTCAAAGAAGCGCATGCGCTGGTGATCTTCCCCAGCGTGAAACGTGTCGGGCTGGCTTTCGGCACTGCCTGGGGCAAGGGCCTGGTAATTCGCGGCGATGAAACGATCGGCCGCGCCGGGCAACGTCAATTGAGCCTGGGTCCGCAGTTTGGTGGCCAGGTGCATAGCCAGATTATTTTCTTCCGGGACGAAGCCGCGCTGGAAACCTTCCAGCAAGGTAGACGCGAGTTTCTTGGCCGGGCCAGCGCTACCGGCGTGGTCTGGGGCGGCGCGGCCGAACCGGTGAATTTGCCGGAAGTGGCGATCTTCAGCGACACCACTGGCGGCCTGATGCTGGAGCTGGCGGCAGCGGGCATTCGCTATCGCTATGAGCCGGTAGATCCTGCCGCCGATTAGCCAGCCGAAACCGCTTTTCAGCGCAAGCTAACGACCAGGAAGTCGTGCGGCCATGTCGCGGGCCCGTTCCAGCTGGCCATCGCGTTGGTACAGATTTGCCAGTCCAGCCACCAGCGCCGGGTCATCGCCGAAGCGTTGCAGTGCGAACTCCAGATAGTTGCGCGCTTCAGCGCCCTGACCCTGCGAGTCCAGCACCAGGGCATAGGCCAACGCATAGCGCGGCGTGGCGTCAGCGGCCTCGGCGGCGGCGGCCAGATCACTTACCGCATCCGGCATGCGGCCCTGCCGCACCAACGACAGGCCCAGGGAATGTCGAAGCGCAGAGTTTTCCCCGGAACTGTCGAGACCGTCGCGAAGCATGGCTTCGGCTTTCAGCTCTTCGCCCGACTCACGATAGAGGTCAGCCAGGTTGACGTAAGCCGGCACGAACGATGTATTGACGCGCAAGGCCGTCCGGTAAGCCTGCTCGGCCAGATCGCGACGGCCGAGATGGCGTTGCAGATTGGCCACGTTGGTATGCGCTTCGGCACGCTCAGCATTGAGCATTTGCGCCGCAATGTATTCATCCACGGCTGCTGTGAACAGGCTCTGCGAGCCGGCCGGCAGGATTTCCGCGCCGAGCGGCGCCAGACTCATGACGGCAGCCATGCGCACCGCTTTGACCGGATCTTCAAGCAGCGCGGGCGCGAACCGGGCACGTGCTTCTGGGATCGCAGTCTGCAGCGCACGGGCGGCGCCCAGACGAATCAGGGGATCTTTGCTATTTAGCTGCTCACCCACCACGGCCACGCCCAGAGAGTCGCCCTGCAGGCTGAGCCTGCCCATGGCTGAGGCGCGAATAATCGGCGGATTCAGCGCTTCCGCGGCAAGGCCCAGCAGCAGATTGCGCGACTCAGCCGGAAGACGGTACGCACCTGCCAGCAGCCGCGACCAGTGCACCGGTTCCGCCGCAGGTGTCAGGCCGTATTGATCGAACACGCCGGCCGCCCAGGCGGCGTCCCGATCTGCATGACAGTTAAGACAAGCCACGGGCATGCCGAATTCCGCGGCCAGGTGGGGTCGCGGCACGCGAAAGCTGTGGTCGTTGCGCACGTCCACCTGCATGAAGGTGCTCGGCGGCATGTGACAGTCAATGCAGTTGGCGCCGACCGAGCCAGGTTCGTGCAGCGTGTGCTCACTACGCGTATAAACCCCGGCGTCGTGGCACTGGCCGCAGACCTGCTCGCCGGGCGCGCGCAGTTGCAACGAATGTGGCTCATGACAATCAGAGCAGGTCACACCCTGCGCATACATTTTGCTCTGCAGGAAAGAACCATAGACATAGACTTCGTCGAGCACCTGTCCGTCGGCGTGATAAAGCGGCGGGTCGATAAAGGCTGGCAGATACGCATCCAGAAAATCACCGCCAGGCAGCGCCTGATCGTCGATCACGGCGCGTCGTGCATGGCACGGGGCACAGGTAGAAATCTCCCGGTTACTTCGGCGCGTTTCGCTGCGTCGGCTATTGCCGGTCTCGGGGTTCATTATCCAGCTGACATCACGGCGTTCGTCAAGAACATTTACCAGGCCGTTGTCCTCAGCATCATCCGCATTACCAGCCCAGGCAAGATGCCGACTGGCCGGACCGTGACAAGCCTCGCAGGCAACATTGAGCTCGGCAAAACGCGTATCGAAGCGGTCTGTCTCAACATCGTAATCAGACACCAGTGCCGTGGAATGACAGTCTGCGCACATGGTTTCCCAGTTCTGGCTGGGCTGCGTCCAGTGCAGGATATCGGTGTGGTCAATGGGCTCGTCGCCATACAAATGGAACCAGCGCTGGCCGCCGTCAGGCTCAGTGCGTGTATCCCAGGCCAGCGACAGGGCCTGCAGCTTACCGTCGGGCAGCTCCAGCAGATACTGCTGCAGCGGATAGACGCCGAAAGTGTAGCGAACAGGAAATTCAACTAACTCGCCGTCACTGCCGTCGGTAGTCACAAAATATTCGCCATCGCGCGTCTCAAAGCGGCTGATTACGCCCTGTCGATCGAACTGCGAACCGGCAAAGTCGCCGAGCACGGTATCTGCATTAGCTTGTTGCATGGCCTGGTCATGATGCGAGCCCCGCCAGGCCGCAACGGCCTCGGCATGACAGTCGACACAGGCTGCAGCACCCACGTATTCCGGCGCTGCCACGGACGCTGACTCGACGTTGCCGTCAGCCTGTGTGGCTTGTTGCGATGCTTGATCGCAGGCCAGCAGACTCAGTGCAGCGATCAGGAGGGTTAAAATTTGAGCCGCTTTGTGCACTGCGATATTCCTGTTAGCGCCAGGCTTGGCCGACGAAAAGATAACAAACCCTGGGAAACCAACACTGCAATCATCCGTGGCTTCGGGCAAAGGCAGTGGCGAAACGATCCGCCGTAGCATCAGGGCGAACATGACATCAATGAGGGTCTGCAGGCCATCTAGCTGGCGGCGCTCTCGCTCAAGTGCAGAATCACTGGTGCTGGCTGAAATATTCATTGCGGCACCTAATCTGGCCAAGCTAATAGCATGCTAACGCACACCGCTGTTACCTGAAACGCCTGCAAGGCAGGATGTTCTGCTAAAAAAAAAGCGCCGCGGTCGCGGCGCCCTTTAGGCCAGCACAAATTGTGAAGGCGATTATTTCGGTGCGGGTTGAATGTCATTGGAGCCGGCAATATAGGGGTATACGGAAAACACTTCCCTGGCGACAGCATTTACCGTCGCCTCAAGGTTCTCTCTCACCTCTTTGGTGATTTTACCGACCACGGCGCCTTCCCAGACTAGCTGGTCATTGCGCGCGTCGATCAGGTCAATATTCACCGTACCCTCGGTATATTGATCAATGCGCGTCTCCGTGCCGCCGCCGTAGCCGCCCCAGGGATCATAGTAGCCGCCGCGATAACCATAGTAACCGCCGGAGGTCGGCACGCTGCGCGAGCGAATCTTTTCCTCGGTGTTCACGTAAAAATTTACGCTCAGATCCGGGTTATCGGAATACTCATAGCCACGCGCCTCCAGTTCCTTGGAAACGGCGCGGCGAAAATAAGTGCTGACCAGCGACTGGCTGCCGCTATCGCGGTCCGTGCCCAGCCGCGACTCGAAACCGTAAGTTCTGTAGTTGGAAAAATCCGCGCCGGGATCCTGGTTAACGAATATGTCGGGACCCGAACTGCAGGCAGCCAGCATGAGCAGGCTCCCGGCAACTGTGGCAGTTTTCACGAGTCTTACAAGGCTGGGCATTTGCATCCAGGATTCTCCAGATTGATAGCGTGCAGACACAAGGATAGTCTGGCTCTGTGACAATTTCTATGCTCGCGCGGCATTAACCGGCTCGAGTTCAGAACGGCCGCCCGGCAAATAGCCGCCAAACCGCTACATTATCGCCATAGCGGACAGCGAGACCCAAGCGCCCCAGCTTGAAACCCAGGAAACTAAGCGGTTTCTGCAACTCGAAAGACACCCCGCCCTCAATACTGGCGGACAGCGTGGCATCCTCGAGACCCGGCCGGGTGAAATCCACCGGCGAGAAATACCAGTAATAAGCCGCGAACAGGCGCGGGTAAAAGGATTGCCCAAACAATTCTCGCTGCCGGCCGAAACGTCGATCCAGAGCCATTTGCAGCGCCGCAAACTGATCGCTGTCGTCCGTATCAAAGGCGTCATAGCGCGCATAGAACAACTTGCTCAGCCACTGCAGGTCGCGATCCGCGGGATCAAAGCTGCGAATGGCCGTGGCACCAGTGGAAAAAACAAAAACATCGTTGGAATAATCGATATTTCGTGACCAGCCGACATCGACATAGGGAGTCAGTGTCCAATGCTCGTTCAGCCGGAATGGATACTCGATACCGGGATGGATAGAAATCGTGCTGGCACGGTCCGGCAATACACCCTCAAGCAAGTCGTCGAACTGAAAATTAAAGAACCCCACGGACAGAGGAAAGCGAAGCTTAAGATCCTTTGCCGGGCCATCTTTCAGGGTGTAGGAGAAAGGTAGATTAACCACCGTCGCGTTCTGTCCGGAAGCCCGATACAGGCCTGAGCCCAAATAGACGGCAAAAGCGTGGTGCGCGGGATCACCGCGAAAATCTATTCGAGGCTCCGCAGCGAGCGAAGCTGATAGCGGGAACAAGCCCACTATCAGCAACAAGCTAAAGCGAGGATTGAATCTGGCCGTAAACTTCATGCCTGCGATATCGGCGCGCCGAGGCGCTGGCCCAAATATGTTTGCCATGAAGCTCATTTTGAATCGAGCGAGAATCCTGAACTTGTTTTTTTGGCTGGCGATGTTTTCGCTAGAAATAGCTTTTGCAAAAAAAGAGCAGACCTGGCCTTCCTGAAGAGCAACGATCGGATAAGCGGTGAAATCAAGCGTATGGAACGCCGACTGATCCGATTTAGCGCCGACAGCATGGACAAGCTATACATTGAATGGGAACAGATGGAACTCATCTCAACTCAAAAGGAGGGTAACAGTCGACTGGGCGGAGACCTGTCCAGCTGGCACCGACGCGTGTTGAGAGACCGCGGCTTCTGGTCGCTATCCGGCTTAGTGAAATGCAACGGAGATTTGGATTTAGATCGCGGCTGCGACGGCATGAAGTGCATACGCTTAAACTTTGATATCCGCCTTCGCCAGGAACTTGTCAATAAAGGCACCCGCGGTATATCCCTCTATCACGTCTATGACAATCAGCCCACGCAAGGCGCCCAGAATGATGACTATGGCATAGTCCCCTCGCTCGGCTAATCATTTCAGGAATATGCCAAGGACAACATTGCCAATGCGCTTCAAGTATATGCCGGTACTGATGATTCTGGCTGCGGGCTACGGCTGGACGGGCAGCGATGGCAGCGCGGAATCCGCTGCAGTCATGGCTGCAGACACCTCAGCCCTGGCCCCGGCGAACCCGCCGTCGTCAGCCGCAGCCCTGAAATTCGGTGTAACCACAAGAGACAGCGGGGACAGCCTTGCCAGCGAAGCGACGGATGGCGATGCGCAAGCTTCCATGATCTCCAGTGGACCGCTGGACTACCAACGGGTCGGCTGGGATTACATTAATTTGCGGGTCAGCAAATTTTTTATCAGCATCAACAGCTCGGCCTACCTGAGCAAATTGCCGGCCGAAAAAGCCATCGAGTCAATGCTAAGCACCGAGCGTGGCCAGGTATTGATACCCACACGTGACGTTGTCAGGCTGGATACCGACACGCGTTTTCTCGGTCGCCAGTCGCTGATCAATCTATTGATGGACCCCGTCAGCGGCGCTGCATTTCAATACGAAGTACATGATCAGGGTGGACGTTTTCGCCACCGTTTCTTCCGCTTCGCCGAGGACGGAACGCTGGTCAAGACCTGGCGGCCTGCTGAGGAAGACTTCGACGAGGAAAAGCAACGGCCCTGGCGCGAATGGAGCCGAATAGAAGAGTTCTATAACCGCCTTCCTGAACCCGCAATCGGCCTGGTAATCACAGATCCGCTGGCGCTCCTCTATGTCGCGTCATCCCTGCAACTGGCACCCGGCGATGAGCCCCTCGAACTGTTCGCGTTGACCGGTGACGGAATAACCCGCATCTGGCTCAAACCCGAAGCTTTGCTTGAGCTAGCCGTCGACTTTGAAATCAAAGGCCGCGGCCGCTGCAAGGGCGAAGCACAAGTTCTGCAACTGGACCTGTCCGCCGCCCCGCTGGTAAGCGGCGACGAATATGATTTCGACTTTCTTGGGCTGGAAGATGACATCCGTTTATATGTAGACACAACAACACGCTTACCCGTGGAGGTGAGCGGTAAGGCGCGCATTGTTGGCAATGCACGTATTAGATTGCGTGAAGCAACACTGCGAGCAGGCCTTGACTGCCCCGCTACGACATGATCTCAGCCCAATAAATTGAACGAGCAACAGGAAGCGCAGAACTGGCGTCGTTATGCATGGCTTCTGGCAGCAGGCTATGCGTTCTTCTACCTCGTCATCCTGGGTTTCCGCCCGCTGCTGCGACTGGACGAGTTGCGTTACGCTGCGGCCGCGCAGGAAATGCTCGCCCGGGGCGACTGGATCACCCCGTATCTGAACGGCGTACGCTACTTCGAGAAGCCGGTCCTGGGTTACTGGTTAGGCGCAATTTCCCAGGCAGTGTTCGGCGAGACAGCTTTCGCCGTGCGCCTGCCCAGCGCGCTGGCCACCGGCCTGACCGCACTATTCATTGGCTGGTTCGCACAACGTGTCGATACGCTGAAAACTGCCGTATTCGCCGCGTTTATTTACCTCGGTTGTGTATTTGTGTACGGCATCGGCACGATCAACATTCTCGATTCGATATTGAATCTATGGCTGACCATAGCCGTCGGCCTGTTCTACCTCGCGCAAATCGAACGAGATCGACAGGCTCAATGGCTGGCCCTGTGCGGCGCCGCCTGCGGCCTGGCTTTCCTGACCAAGGGCTTCCTGGCTTTTGCAGTGCCGGTGGTCATCGCCGTGCCCTTTTTGCTCTGGCAGCGTCGTTTCTTGCGCCTGATCACAGACGCCTGGCTGCCGATACTGATGGCCGCGCTGGTCGTTGCGCCCTGGGCGCTGGCCATCCATCTGCGCGAGGCAGACTACTGGCATTATTTTTTCTGGGTCGAGCATGTACAACGCTTTTTCTCCGCTGCCAGCGAAGTGCCTCAGCACAAGCAGCCGATCTGGTACTTCCTGGTGCGCTTCCCGCTACTGGCCTGGCCGTGGTTTTTCTTATTGCCGGCCAGCATCCTGGGCCTGCGACGCAGCGATCAGCCACGTCGCCTGATTATCTACCTGGGACTGTGGCTGATCATGCCGTTTCTTTTCTTCTCCAGCTCCAGCGGCAAGCTGACCAGCTACGTGCTGCCGTGTATGCCGGCCTTTGCGCTGCTGACGGCACTGGGCCTGCAACAGGTCAGGCCTGACCACCCCTGGCTGCGCGGCGGGGTGCTACTGCTGGGCGGGGCCTATGCGACGGGCGCACTGTTCCTGCTGCTGAATGGCCTGGGACTGGCCGGCGAACGACTGGTGCAGGACTACGAGACCGGTCGCTGGCTGGGCGCGATGGCGGCATTTGCCATTGGCCTGCTCACCTGCCTGTGGGGCTGGTCAGCGCGTGGTGAAAAACTTCGCCTGCTATTGGTAGGCATCTCCATTACCGGCGTAATGTTTGCCGCGCAGTTTGTGATTCCCGACAGCGTACGCTGGTCAAGATCACCCGATCACTTTTTAAGAGATCAGGCCGCGCTAACGCCTGCCGAAGCTGTCCTAGTAGCAGACGGCTCCCTGTTTCGCTCGGTGAACTGGGCATTCCGCCGCCACGGCACTTACATGCTCGACATCGGTGAATTGAAGTACGGGCTGTCTTATCCGGAACACGCACAGCGATTGCTGGGCAGCACAACACGGGTGCAACAGCTACTGGACAGATACCTCGGTGAACGTGAAATCGTTTTCGCTACCAAGGAATCTCAGGAACGGATTTACGCGCCGCTGCTGCCAGCCAATGCACATCGCGAACAGTGGGGTGAAGCGGTAGTCTGGCGTATCCCGGCAGACTGAAGCACCTTCAAAGCTTCGAAACGGTTAGAGCGACCTGCAGCCGGAAGCGATAACAATGATGCTAATCAATGATTTAGAAACCACCTGACGAATTTGAAGACATTGGCGCCTGCGAAGATTTCTAGCTGGCGAGTGTGATCGGCACCGACCAGACGGGCAAGGCCTGGAGCAGATCGCGACGATAGTCCGAAACGTCTTCATTTAGAGTTTCCAGCGCGGGGCCTAACTCAAGCAGCAAACGGTCGGCTGTTCGCCACAGCGTCGAACATTGTTCCTGCAGACATTTTCGCTCGCCCGCGCTGATTGACTCCGACACACGCAGGCGCTCAACACCAAAAGCCTGGTGGCCGTCTTCCTGGTGAATAATCAGTCGCCGCAAACCGCTTAAACCGGCTTCACGACGTGCCAGTTCCGCGTTCAAACGATGTAGAACAACATGGCCAACGGTCTCAAGCATGATCTGCTGAACCAGCACGGAGCCGAGGAAGTCGCCGGCTCGCAGTCTCGCCTCGCTGGCACTTTGTAAAGCATCCAGGCCACAATTCCCGGGAATACTTTGATCAGACCGATCCACCCAGGCGGCGCCTTGCTCAAAAACCTGCGCGTGGAATCGTTCCTGCCGGGCCTGACGATGCAGAAAATTCTTCGCCATTGCGTCAGGGGCCATTTTTGCCTGCGCCAGGGCACCGGTCACAGCGATACGTTCACCCCGAGCCAGCAGTCGCAGGAGACGGGCAAACTCCCGTCGCTGCACTGCCGTTACTGCATCGGCGATGACGATTAGATAGCATACCCAGGCGCATGATTACCCTCGCGCTAAAGACCAGCCGCGCCATTAGGCGGCGGTTCGCCAGCAATCCCGCACAAGCGCTGCTTTTCCTTGTCCACCCCTGTGCGCCCTTCGGTCAGTCTTAGATACGGCGGCGCTTTTTGAAATCCCATCATTGTTAATTAATGGTCCTCGCCGCGAGCCGTGAGAATAGTTTGAATAGGTTTCACGCGAAAAGTTCCGCCAACAGCACGGGTGGAAACCGGAGAGCCAAATTTTCTAACAGCCAGCGATTCTGACTGACTGCCAGCAACAATGACGACTCACAGCGCAGTCCAGACGAGGGCAAACCAACGCAGGCCCTTGGTCGGTAATTGGATGAGGGCGATGGTCGCGACGCTCGTCCGAGATCGGCAAACTGCGTTTGAACTAGCCGGCTAGCAAGCTCGCCAGCGACCGCAAGCCATTCCAGGCGACTTGGCCTAGCGTCTTGTTACCACCGGATGCCGGCACGCCGTCACACCTCGGCCTGCAAGGCCAGCTTACCGCTGCGCCCCGGCAAACTCCCTGTTTGTATGCGGCCCAGCGGCAAGGCGGCCGGATCCAGGCTATGAAAAAGATCCTCCGTGGCGCATAGCTCATACCCCTGGGCTTGCCAGCCGTCGAGCAAACGCTCAAACACGGGCATCAGTTTCATGCCTTCCAACTCCGCATGCAGGGTAAACACATGCGCCTGATCGGGACCCATCTCAGTAGCCTGTAACAAACGAGCGTGTACATTGGACTCATCACAACCATCCACACCGATTAGTTCATCCAGCGTCGGCAAAGTCGTCGGCAATTGCGGACAGTTTTCCGCGCCCACGGGCCGGAAAGGCCGGCTGCCGCGGCAGTCGCTGGCATAGTCCAGTCCCGCCGCCTGCTCCAATGCAGGCACCGAGTCATTGACCTGCCAGCCGGCGGCGCCGCAGGTGCGCGCAGGGCGATCGAAAACCTGCTGGAAACCCGCCAGTGCGGCATGCAACTCATGACGGGCCCAGTCGATGTCACGACGGGCCACAAAATCCTGCCAGCGGACATGATCCCAGGCGTGCACACCAACCTCGTGGCCGGCCTGTGCGACAACGCGCATTTCCGCCCGGGCTTTACGACCAATATTAGGACCAGGCAGTAAGGTGCCGTACAACAAGGTACGTATCCCGTAGTGCGACACGACCGAGGTGCGTTGAACCTTGCCGAAAAAGCCCGGCCGGAATACCCGCCTCAACGCACGGCCGGTGTTGTCCGGCCCAAGGCTGAACAGGAAGGTGGCGCGAATACCGCGCCGATCGAACAAACGCTGCAGAGCAGGCACCCCCTCAAGGGTGCCCCGCAAGGTGTCAACGTCAACTTTCAAACACAGTCGCATGACGACTCACGCGTTAGCGTCGCTGTCCACTAAGTCACGTGCGATGGCCACGTCACCCCGGTAGGCTTCGAACAGCTGGGTCAGCGCATTGCGCAGCTCCCACTCCGGCTTCCAGTCCAGATCCTGCATCGTATTCTCAATCCATGGCTTGCGGCGCTGAATGTCCTGGTAGCCCTTGCCGTAGTAGTCCGCCGAGCGGCTTTCTACCAGCTCTACTTTGTCCAGCAGCTGCGACCACTCCGGGAACTCGCCGGCAATATCCAGCATCGCTTCGGCCAGCTCACGCACCGAGGCCTCGTTGCCGGGATGGCCAATGTTGTAGATATTGCCGGTGGCGACGCCATTGCGATTTTCCAGAATCTTCATTAATGCGTTGATGCCATCATCGACAAAGGTAAAAGTACGGCGTTGTTCGCCGCCATCCACCAGCACGATGTTTTCGCCACGCGCGATATGGCCCAGAAACTGCGTAACCACGCGCGAGCTGCCTTCCTTAGCGGTGTAAAGACTATCCAGCCCCGGGCCTATCCAGTTGAACGGGCGAAACAGCGTGAAATCGAAACCATCACGGTCTCCGTAGGCATAGATCACCCGATCCATCAGCTGCTTGGAGCAGGAGTAGATCCAGCGTTGCATATCAATCGGGCCGAGCACGAAGTTCGACTCTGAGGGGTGAAACTGATCATCCGCACACATGCCGTAGACCTCGGAGGTGGACGGGAAAACGATGCGCTTCTTATAGCGCACCGCCTGCTCCACAATGGGCAGGTTGGCCATGAAATCCAGCTCAAACACCGCCAGCGGGTTACGCACGTAGGTCGCCGGCGTGGCTATTGCAACTAACGGCAAGACCACATCACATTTTTTCACGTGATATTCGATCCACTCTTTATTAATCGAGATATCGCCTTCAAAGAAATGGAAACGGCTGTTGCCGTTGAACTCGGCGACCCGATCGCTGTTCATGTCCATGCCGAACACTTCCCAGTCCGTCGTGTCGAGAATGCGGCGAGTCAGGTGATGGCCGATGAACCCGTTGACTCCAAGGATGAGTACTTTCATAGCGTCGTTCCTGAGCTTTCTGAATTCATACATTATTGAAGGGCTATTTCGAAGCTTTTGAACAGCGCCGCGAAGGCCGACTCGTCCAGATCGGAACCTGCGACGGACAGCCGGGTAATTTCAAAACGCTGACCGTCCACGCAATCAGCATAGCAACGGCCTTCTTGCCAATACAGACGAGGCGCGCTGCCAAGGGCCGGTTGCGCCGCGAAATGACTGCCCAGCAGCAGCAGGCGGATGTCAGCCTGGTCCGTAAATGCACCAGGATAGGGCGGCGCCACGGCGCGTACCAGGTTGTGTACGTTCCAGGCTGACTGCTCCCAGTCAATGCAGCCGTCTTCCGGTTTGCGCCCGCCGAAGTAGCTCCCGGCGGCGAGATCCAGCGGCCGGTGACTGGCGCTGCCGTCAGCCAGCGCCGGCAGCGCGCGGTCCAGCAACTCGCCAGCCGCGCCGACCATGCGCTGAAAAACTTCACCAGCGGTGTCATTGTCGCCGATGCTAAGGGCTTGCTGGTCCACCAGGTCGCCGGCATCGGGCTTTACTGTCATTGCGTGCAGGCTCACGCCGGTTTTCCGCTCACCATGCAGCACCGCCCAATTCACCGGCACCCGACCACGATACTTGGGCAACAAGGAACCATGCAGGTTGTAGGCCCCGCGTGGCGGCAGTGCCAGCAGCTCAGCGCCGAGCATATTGCGATAGTAAAAAGAGAACAGAAAATCTGGCTGGCTGGCACGCACGGCCTCAATCACTGCGTCGGTATTAGTATCATCCGGCGTCAGCACCGGAATACCTTCCTCCCTGGCCCGCTCCGCCAGGCTGGCAAACCAGATTTCTTCATCCGGATTATCCTGATGAGTTACAACCAGCGGCACCTCATAGCCGTGTTGAAGCAGTTTCTGCAGGCCCAGCACACCAATATCGTGGTAGCCGAAAACCAGCGCGCGCCACGGTTTCAAATTATTCATGTCAAAAGACGACGCTGCCGATCAGTCGTCGGCCTCCGAATCTTCGACTTCGGATAACACGGCTTGAATCATGTACCGCGGGCGACGGCGAACTTGTTTGTGCAGGCGGCCGATATATTCACCGAGCAGGCCGATGCCAAACAGGCAGATGCCGATCAGAAAAAAGGCGATGCCAAACAGGGTAAATAGCCCCTCGGCTTCCGGACCAATCACCAGGCGCCGAATGGCTAGCACGACGACCAGCACCAGCGACATAAATGCCACCACCATGCCGAAAATAGAAAACGTCTGCAGCGGTACAATGGAGAAGCTGGTCATCAGGTCGAAGTTGAGCTGGATTAATGACAACAGTGAGTATTTAGATTCACCGGCGGCACGATCTTCATGCTCGACCACCACTTCGGTGGGTCGCGCCGCATAGATATAGGCCAGTACCGGAATAAAGGTGGTGGCTTCGCGGGACTGCAAAATCGCCTCAATGATGGAGCGGTCGTAGCAGCGCATCATGCAGCCCTGATCAGTGATGCTGATACCGGTAATTTTCTCGCGCAGACGATTCATCCAGCGCGAAGCAACCTTGCGCCACTGACTATCGTGGCGAATAGCGCGAATTGAACCGACATAATCATGACCCTCGTCGATCTTCTCCAGCAGCTTGGGAATTTCTTCCGGCGGATTCTGCAGATCCGCATCGATGGTCATCACGCTCTGACCGCGAGCCTGCGCAAAGCCGGCCTCCAGCGCAGCGTGCTGACCGGCATTCACCTTGAGATAGACCACCCGGGTGGTATCCGGGCGAGCCTGGAACTGCTCACGGAGCATGGCGGCCGAACCATCACGACTGCCGTCATCAATAAAGATCACTTCGTAGCTGCGATCAAGGCCGTCAAGAGCCGGATAAAGGCGACGGAATAATTCGTCGAGCACCGCTTCCTCGTTATAAACGGGAATGCAAATCGACAAGCTAACCAGGGGTTTCCTGTCAGGCATATTCATGCGGCCACGGCGGATAAAAGGCTATCGAAAGCCTTGACCACGCTGCGCGCCTCCGCGTCACTCAGGGTTGGATACATCGGCAAGGTCAGCGTCTGGGCGCCAATTTTCTCGGCGTTGGGATGATCGCCCGGCTTGCCGCCCAGGCCGCGATACAGTTCGAACAGATGAACTGGCGGATAATGTAAACCCGTATCCACGCCCTGCTCACGCAGTTGCGCCCGGAACGCTGAACGATCTGTGCCTAAAGCAGTGAAGTCGACGCGTACGTTAAACATGTTCCAGCTGTGGCCCGGGCCATCCGGCGGCAAGTGCAGCGCCGGGTGCGCAGGCATCTCGGCCAGGTATAGCTCGGCAAGCTCACGACGACGTGCAACCCAGGCATCCAGCTGCGCCAGCTGGACCAGGCCAATGGCGGCGCTGACGTCGGGCAGATTCATTTTTCCGCCCCACATGCTGACATCCACATTACCTTCAGCATCTTTGCTGATGCCATGGAAACGCAGCTTCTCGATTTGTGCTGCATCCTGATCCGAGAAACACACCACCGCACCACCTTCGATGGTGGTGATGTTCTTATTGGCCTGAAAACTGAAGCACACCAGGTCGCCGCAGGAGCCAATGGGATAGCCCTGGTAACCCGAACCAATCGCATGCGCTGCATCTTCAACAACGCGCAACTGGTGCTGCTTGGCCAGCGCCCAGATGCCCTCCATATCTGCGGCGAGACCGGCGAAGTGCACCGGCATGATGGCCCGGGTACGGTCACTTAGCGCCGCCTGCACGCCCGCGGCGGTGAGGTTGCGGGTGGCCAGATTGACGTCGCTGAATACTGGTGTGGCGCCGGTGCGCAATACTGCGTTCGCCGACGCGGCGAAGGTCATACTGGGCACGATTACCTCGTCCCCGGGACCAATGCCGGTCGCCAGCAAAGCCGCTTCCAGGGCCGCCGTGCCGGAACTGACTGCCAGTACTTTGCCATCGCCGTTCAGATAGTCAGCCAGCGCAGACTCAAACGCGACCAGCTTCGGGCCACTGGAGATCCAGCCGGAAGCCAGCACTTCGCTGACTCGCTCGGCTTCCAATGGGCCAAGGGTTGGACGAGTTATGGGCAGCAAGACGCTTAACTCCGATACAGCAAAAATACGCCGAAAATAATCACGAGAATGCCCAGCATGCGTGCCGGCCCCAGCGCCTCACCAAACAGCCACCAGGCCGCCACGGCATTCACCACGTAACCGATGGACAACATGGGGTAAGCAATGCTGACATCTACGCGAGACAGCGCCAGGATCCAGACCACCACGCTTACGGCATAGCAGCCCAGGCCCAGCCAGATGGCCGGCGAAGCCGCGACCCGCAGCGCCACCGGCAAAGAATCCTGCCATTGCAGCGCAATGGGCCCGAGATCCCGCACACCCGCCTTTAGACCCAGTTGGGCAATGGCATTTAACAACACGCCCGCAACAATCAGGGCGAAACTTGTTCTAGTCATTCGTCGTACCCCAATCGGCCTGAAATCGTTGCCTGTACTGGCTAAAGCGGCTTTCGCTAACGCCGACAAAGCATAGCATGCTGCCCTGCATTAGCCGGCTTATAGCTTGTCAGCCGGGCCGTGCGGCTGCTCAGTGTTTTCCCATAAATTCTCGGTCCCCGGAGGTCGGCGATGCCGCCAAAATTGCTCATCCTGCTAACGCTGCTGATCGCCATATCCGTTCAGGCGCAATCGCGCAATGAATCTCTACGCTGTGGCAGCAAACTGGTGAAAGCCGGCATGAGCACCGATGATGTGCGCGGCTACTGTGGCGCACCAAGTAATGCGAGTGAAGAGGAGCGACCCATTCGTTCAGGGTCACGAATACTGGGCAGCTTCGTTGCACAAATCTGGGAATATTCTCGCGGCGGAAACTCGCCTGCCGTACTTGAGTTTCACGACGGCGTGCTGAAAACCATCACCTACCCTAACAAACGCTGAATTTTCGTGGCCCCGCGCAGCACTCGAGTAAGCATAGCGTGCAACTAAGTCTCGACTATCCGGATCTGCCGGCCTACCGGGTGCGTGAATCAGGCCGCGCAAAACGCCCCAGCGTAACCGTCTGCCTGCATGAAGGCATCGTCGTAACGGTGCCGAAACGATTTAACCAGAAACGCCTGCCAGCCCTGCTGGCTGAATGGCAACCCTGGCTGCAGCGGCAATTGGCGCAGGTGCAAAAGCAGCAAAGTGCTTTGGCACCGGAAATGCAGCAGTCGGTGCCGGCGCTTATCCGGCTGCCGGCTCTCGGGCGTGAGTGGAACGTGCAGCACCTGGTCGGCAGCGGAAACGGTGTACGCCTGCGTGAGACAGCTAACAGTCTTTCGCTGGTCGCTGCGACAGCCAATGACGAAGCACATCGCGCCGCGCTGCTGCGCTGGTTGTCACGCCGGGCACGCCAGCACCTTGAACCCATGACCAGACAGCTGGCGGGCATGCATGGTTTTGAATTCAAAAAAGTCAGTATTCGCGGGCAACGCACACGCTGGGGCAGTTGCTCCAGCACCGGCACCATCAGCCTGAATTACTATTTGATGTTCCTCGCACCGGAGCTGGTCAATGCTGTGGTCTTACACGAACTCTGTCATACACGGCACATGAATCACGGCCCGCGCTTCCATGCGCTGGTCGAGACCCTGTTGCCAGGGCATCGCAGCCTGGACCAGCGTATCAATGCTGGCTGGCAGGAAATTCCCGCCTGGGCCTGGCGTCGCGGCTAGAGCAACAGAACGCGCAAAAAGAAAGGCCCGGAGGTTTAGTCCGGGCCTTTCGCGCTTTGCAACACGGAGGATGAGTTTTCAATCTCTTCGTCGGCGGCCATCGCCCGGGAGAAGAAAGGGGGAAACTTCTCCGGGGCAGCTTATCGGCATGCGGGAGAAGGGGGGCTCCCGTAGCGCATGTCTTTAGTGGATGACCGCTTTCGATGGGAGGATATTAGGGCCACCGGCCTATCCCCGGCCTTTCGCCAACATTAACAAAAGTTAATCTTTCGCGATTAATATAACTGGCTGTTTTTACTGATAATATATAAGGTATCTGGCCGACGGCTTCGGGCGCAGATCCAGCAACACCCCTAGCAAAACTGCTGGGCCCGAAAGCCATGCGGGCTCGGAAACTGATCCGGCAAGCGGAGGCGCAATGCGCATACTGGTAATAGAAGATGACAAAAGCGTGGCGGAATTTGCCTGCCAGGGCCTGCGCGAAGCCGGTCATGCCGTGGATCATGCCGATAACGGCAAAGACGGCCTGTTCCTGGCAACCACCGAGAACTACGATGCGCTGGTCGTCGATCGCATGCTGCCGGGCGTAGACGGACTGTCCATCGTTCGCACCCTGCGCGCTTCCGACGACAGCACACCGGTGATTGTACTCAGCGCCCTGGGCCAGGTTGATGACCGCGTAAAAGGTTTGCAGGCCGGCGCCGACGATTACCTCACCAAACCCTTTGCGTTCAGCGAACTGGAAGCGCGCATTGACGCTTTAGCGCGGCGCTCGCGGGGCAGTGCCAGCGCTGAAACGACATTAGAAGTCGGACCGCTGGAAATTGACTTGCTAAAACGCGAGGTGCGGCGCAGCGGCGAACTCATCGAACTGCAGCCGCGCGACTTCAAATTGCTCGAATATCTGATGCGCCACGCCGAACAGGTGGTGACCCGCACCATGCTGCTGGAAAACGTCTGGGATTATCACTTTGATCCGCAGACTAATGTTATTGACGTGCATATCAGTCGGCTACGCGCAAAAATCGATAAGGGTCGCGAACCCGCCCTGATACAGACCGTGCGTGGCGCAGGCTACAAAATCGCCATGCCATGAGCAGGTTCGCCGCTCAGCTCCGTACCACCACCTTCGCTGTAACGCTGCGCTACATGGTGCTGTTCTTTGTTTCAGTGACCTTGCTGATGGCAATTATTAACTGGGCCGTCATCAGGTATGTCGAAGATCGCGCCGATGATTCGGTACTGGCGGCCGCGCAGACTTTTGCGCAGCTATATGCCCAAGGTGGCCCGAATGCCGTTGGCGCGCTCATCCAGGCTCGCCGCGGTGTCGATGCCGGCAGCGATTCACTGTATCTGCTGGCCAACGAGCGCTTCGAGCCGCTGATCGGCAGCCTGCCCGCCTGGCCGCAGCTGACACCCAAAGCCGACGGTTGGGTGCAATTTGCCTTCAAGCGCAGCGATGGAGAGCAAGCCATTGCCCACGGTCGGGTGCTCGCTCTGGGCCCCGACGCCTGGCTGCTAATGGCTCGTGAAGCCCGCGATCTGGGCGGCCTGGACCGGGTCCTCGACCGCGCATTCGTGCTGGTGTTGGGCGCCACCCTGATCCTGGCCCTGCTGGGTGGCTTGTTGATGAGTAATAACGTGCTGCGAAGGGTCAACGAAATCAATGCCACCAGCCGCAAAATTATGGCCGGTGACTTGAGTCTGCGCATGCCCAACCGCGCAGGACGTGATGAATTCGACGAACTGTCGAGCAATCTGAATGCGATGCTCGATCAGATTGAAGGCCTGATGAGCAGCGTACGACATGTATCCGACAATATCGCGCACGACCTGCGAACCCCGCTTACGCGGCTACGCAATCGCCTGGAGTCGCTACGCGCCCGCAGTAATGATGCCGATGCCGCGGAAGTCGATGCCTGCCTTGAAGACGCCGACCAATTGCTGGCGACCTTCGCGTCGCTGCTAAGCATCGCGCGCATTGAGTCCGGCGCCAGCGAGAACGCGCTGCTGGAAATGGACCTGGGCTCGGTAATCAGCGACGCCTGCGAGCTATACCAGGCACTGGCCGAAGATAAACAGATCCAGTTGAACTGCCACGCCGGGCCGGGCAGCGTGATACGCGGCGATCGCAACCTGGTGTTCCAGGCACTGACCAATTTGCTCGACAACGCGATCAAGTACACGCCCTCGGGCGGACAGGTCGACGTCAGTTTGCAGGCCGATCCGGCTGTCGCGACAGTCAAGGTTAGCGACTCCGGACCGGGCATCCCTGATGGCAGCTATGAACAGGTAACCGAGCGTTTCTATCGCCTGGACGAAAGTCGCTCCGCGCCTGGCGCCGGACTGGGACTTAGCCTGGTTAAGGCCATCGCCCAACGCCATAACGCTGAGCTGCAATTTGAACAGCGGCATCCAGGTCTGGCCGTAACCCTCAGCTTTCCCCGCGTGGGCATGGCCTGACTGCTGCACCAGCTAAGGTAGGATGGAGACGATGCAAAAATTATTTGGTTTAGTACTGACGTTATTACTGGCCATCAGCCTGGTTACGCCACTGAGTGCTGCGCCCGTCAAAGAGGCTGATCGTATTCCGCTGGATGTACGCCGTACGACCCTGGTCGTGCGCGACATGGACGAAGCACTGGCCCTGTATCGCGACGCCATTGGTTTACGCGTGGTCTACGACAACATGGTCCGTACGCCACGCGCTGCAGTCAGCGATGCCGAGGCTGAGCGGGCTCTGCGCCTGGTGTTCCTGCAAGCCAACGATGATTATGTCGGCATTATCGGTCTGATCGAGTACACCAAGCCGCGCAAACCGGAACCGGAGACGCCAACCGTCGCGTTCGGAATTGGCAGCATGGTATTTGTGATCAACGCGGCGAATCTGGAAGAAACTTTTGCCCGCGCCAGCCAGGTGCCCGGCGTTACAGTGTTGAGCGAACCTGCCGAGACCAGCTACCCCTCGTATGATGGCAGCGGCACGATCCCCGTTCGCGTTAGCGTTTTGCAGGACATGAATGGCTATGTGGTCGAACTAAACCAACTGCTGGTGGACAGTCCACGCTGAAGCCGTTGCGCAGCTACGTGCTAGCATCGCCTGCCACTGCCGGCAGGCTTTCCATTGAACAAACCGAGATCTGATACGTAATGTTTGCCCGATTATTGCGCGAGCCCCTGATACATTTCCTGATCGTCGGTGCATTAATGTTCGCCGCATACAGCTGGCTTAATCCGGACACCACCGCTGACGACCAGCGCATAGTGATAAACGCGGCCATTGTTGATCGCCTGGTACAAGGCTGGACGCGGCAGTGGCGAAGACCGCCAGACGAAAATGAGCTGGCCGGACTGGTTCGCGAGCATCTGCGCGAGGAAATTCTCTATCGCGAGGCGCTAAAAATGGGCCTGGACCAGGACGACACCATCATTCGCCGGCGCCTGGCGCAAAAAATGGAGTTTCTTACCGAAGATCTGGCCACCGCGGTAGCGCCCACGGACCAGGAACTGCGCGCCTTTTATGCTGAACAGCGGGAAACCTTTGCGGAACCGGCACGCCTGTCATTCAGCCATGTATTTATTAACCCCGATCGGCGCGGCGCCAGCACCAGCGTTGATGCTGAGCTTATTCTCAGCGAATTACAGGCCGCAAGGGTCGCCGATCCGGGCGAGCGTGGCGATACTTTTCTGATGCAGTCCAGCTACGAGTTCATTACCCAGCAAGACGCCGCACAATTGTTTGGCAAGTTCTTTGCCGAGCGCTTATTCGAAATCGAACCGGGTATTTGGACCGGGCCGGTGGAATCGGGCTTTGGCTTACACCTGGTGCGCGTATCCGAACGACAGGACTTGCGAATTCCCGCGTTCGAAGAAGTGGTAGAGCGAGTCAGCTCGGAATTCGAATACGCGCGAAAACGCGAAGCGAATGAAGCGGTACTGGAGCGGCATGAAAGCCAACTATGAAATCGTGATTGATATCCCGGACGAAGCTACGGGGGACTCATGACCCGCGCAGGCCTGATACTGGCAGTCTTGATCGGGCTGGTTTGGCCCGCCCATTCCACGGCACATGAGAGCCGTCCCGGCTATCTGGAAATCAACGAGACTGCCGATGGCCTGTACCAGGTCAATTGGAAAGTACCCCGCCGAGGGGACATGATCATGCCACTGCGCGCCGTGCTCCCGGAAACCTGCAAAGATCTGGTACCGATGCTTGAATCAACCACCGCCGGCGCATTTCTACAGCGCCGCCGCGTGGCCTGTGGCGAGGCTGGGCTTGAAGGCAACGAGATTCGAATCGATGGCCTGACCACCACCATCACGGACGTGCTGGCGCGAGTCAGCCTGGCAGACGGCTCTGTGCAGACGGTGTTGCTCAAACCGACTTCCACCAGCTTCGTCGTAGTCGGCCAGCAATCTGGCTGGCAGGTATTCAGAGCCTACCTGGTGCTGGGGGTGGAACATATCCTGCTTGGCATCGATCACTTGCTGTTCGTGCTGGGACTGCTCCTCATTGTGCGTGGCCTGCGGCTGCTGATCGAAACGGTGACCGCATTCACCCTCGCCCACAGTGTCACCCTGGGCCTGGCAGCGCTCGGTTTCGTGCGCGTACCGCAAGCGCCCGTCGAGGCCGTAATTGCGCTGAGCATTTTGTTCCTTGCGTCGGAACTGGTTCGCCAGCAACGCGGCAGCAGCGGTTTAACGGAACAGTATCCCTGGATCGTCGCGATGAGTTTCGGGCTGTTGCATGGCTTTGGCTTCGCAGGCGCGCTCAGCGAAATCGGACTGCCGCAAACGGCCATTCCGCTTGCCCTGTTCAGTTTCAACGTCGGCGTAGAAGTCGGCCAGTTATTATTTATCGCTGCGCTTTATTGGTGATTGCTGCGCTCAAACGCCTGAACCTGAACTGGCCATACTGGGCGGAATCGCTGCCCGCCTATGGCATAGGCAGCATGGCCGCTTTCTGGACCCTGCAACGCTTGGCGGGATTCTAGGATGCTGAAGCTGCTGACCGACCTGCCCGATCACGTATTAGGCGTAAGCGCAGAAGGCCGGGTAACCGGCGAAGATTATCGCGACATGCTGGAACCGGCCGTCGATAAGCGGCTGCGACTGCACTCGCGCATTGATTTGCTCTATCACCTTGGCCCGGATTTCACCCGCTTCACCACCACCGCGTTGTGGGATGACGCCCGTCTCGGACTGCACCATCTGCATGACTTTCGCCGCGTAGCCGTAGTTACCGATGTGGATTGGCTAAAAGTCGCGATTCACGCCGCGGAAAAATTGGCGGACGCCGAACTGCGGGTCTACCCCAATGCAGAACTGGCGAATGCGCGTGCGTGGTTACTGCGCGATGACTAGCTGGCAGCGCGACCGTCGGGCACCACACATCAGCTTGAACTTTCGGAATCGGGCGGTAAATCCGCTCCGCGCTGCCAGTCCGTGGGTTTCTCCACGGCTCCTTTTGGCCCGGCCGGCAGATTTCCGTCTGCCGATAGACGGCCCGCTGCACCCTCATGAGTAGTGAGTGGTGCACATCGCGTTGCGGGAACGGAATGCTGATGCCTTCGGCATCGAAGCGACGTTTCACCTCGCGGGTAAGATCCCAGTAAACAGCCCAGTAGTCATCGGTTTTCACCCAGGGGCGAACAATATAGTTAACCGATGAATCCGCCAGTTCGTGCAGCCTTATTACGGGCTCCGGATGATCATAGAACACGCTCATCTTTTTCCAATATCTCGGCCAGCAGACTCTCGACCTTATCCATATCATCGGTATAGCTAACACCAAATACCAGGTCCACGCGTCGCTGGGTCTGGCGGGTGACATTACGAATCACGTCACCCCAGATCTTGTTATTCGGAACAATCAGGGTCTGGTTATCGAAGGTAAGTATGGTGGTCGAAACCAGATTCATCGCATTGACCTTTCCGGATACGCCGGCGGACTCGATGAAGTCACCGACATCGAAAGGCCGATAGAACAAAATCATGATTCCGGATGCGAAGTTCGATAGCGTATCCTGTAAGCGCGAAACCGAGAATGAAGCCGGCAATACCCAGACCGGCAAGCATTGGGCCCACCGAAATTCCCAGCTGCGACAATGCAACCAATACGCCAAATATTTTGATGATATTGCCGACCAGGCCAATCAGCATGGCCCGCAGCAACTGCGAAACGCTCACTGTCTTGGCATCCAGCGCCTTACCGGTAAGCCGTCGCGCAACACCCGCCAGCATCCAGGTACCGCTACAGGATCGCGACGATAATTAGTGCGCGCAGCACCAGGCGCACCGCGTTGTCGGCCAACCAGTCGCGGCCCTGATCCATCCAGTCATCGAACAGGCTGGTCAGTACCGCAATATCGAAACCAATTGCACCCACGTCGCCCGTCACCGTCACCAGCAACTTCTGATAACCCGTGGTATCGCCGTCCAGTTTCTTCAGATCATCGATGAACGTACGCAGGCGTTTTGCATTACGCTCAATTCGCTCATTGACGACCAGCTTGCGCTGTTTGGCATCGGCGTTCTCCGGGTCGCTGGAGAGCGTCGCCTGCAGATTGACCAGCGTCCTCCTGGTTGACCTTTAAACGAGTAACAGTGTTATCCGCACGTTGACTGAGCTGTTCCAGCGCGCTGGCCTTGGCCGACTGCGTGTCCAGGTCGAAGCGTCTCCATAACTGGATTTGACGCACGTAAAAACCCAGGACTGTATCAACGGCATCAGCAGCAGAATCCAGGCTCTGCTCAGCCTCCAAAGCCTTGTCAGCCTCTGCCGACTCGCGCGCATCCAGTCGCTGGTTGTATATTTCTGTGCGCTCAGCCAGGGTTCTCTCGATCGCCTCCGGAAGCGATTTCAGCAAGGCCACGATTCGCTCGGGTGAGTCACCAAGATCGAGCCCCTCTTCTTGCCCGGCGAGGACATTTCAGCGGCCTCATGAACCTCATTGCCGATTCGGAGTTGCTCGTCCTGATACTGGCGCAACAGCGTCTCGCGCTGCTCACCGCTCGCGGCGTTCATTGCCTGTCTGAGCTTATTGATCTCGACAATGCCCTGGTCAATTTCGGCTAATAGACTTTCTGCCTCTTCGACCGGCGTTTGTTCGGCCGCGTCGTCAGCGGGTGCCACTGATTTCGGATCAGCGCCGTCGCCGTCAATCGCATACACAGGGGCAGCAGCAACCAGCAAAATCCCGAGAAAAAGCACCACAAGAAAGTTTTTCATACCAACCATAATTTTTGTCTTCCAATTTCTCTGCGGCAAAGCTGCAAGGGGGATTTCGTCTGACCGGTCCAGCCGGTGTTCGACATCGACTTTCCGGCAACAACATCGTCGAAGCGACAATTTTAGCCGTCCTGAAGGCCGTCGCGGGAGAAGCAGGCCGTCAAACGCGTTCGATGATCAGTAGATATTCTCTCATGCTCGTTGCTTAAGGAGATCGACGAAACGGGCTCAGGCGGTTGAGACACGCCAGCACAAGCCGCAAGCAACGCAAGTGAGGTTAAACTTAGATATCTCGCCAAAACATTCGCCCCAAATATTATCAAACATGCTCGCCAAGACCCGTCATCTGCTGCCCCTGCTCGCCTGCCTCTGGCTGGCGGGCTGCGGTAGCCCGGAGAAAGCCTGGGAGCTGGCCGAACGCGATGACACCAAGCAGGGCTACCTGGAATTCCTGGCCAAACACCCGGACGGTGAGCTGGCCGATCGCGCGCGCAAGCGGATGAAACGCCTCAAGCTGGAGCGCGCCTGGGAGCGCGCCCAATTTCGCGATCGTATCGACAACTACGAGCGATTCCTGAACGAATATCCGGACACTGAATTCTCGGTGAATGCCGGGCTGCGAATTTACGAATTGCGCAGAGACCAGGCCTGGGAAGCTGCCGTAGACGAAGGCTCCGCAGCCAACCTGGAGAGCTTTCTTGAGGTATACCCCGACGCTCCGCAAGCCGATGACGCGCGCGAGCGAATGGCGGTCCTGGCCGCTTTAGAGCCGCCGCCCGAGGCATTACCTCCGCCGGAACGAGCCGGTGACTTCCGTCTGCAACTCGGCGCATTCCGAACCGCCGCAGCCTCGGCCACGGAGGTTCGTCGACTGGACGCCGCTTTCGGCGAACTGTTGCTCGGACCGATCCGTATTATGGCCCCGGTGGAGACGGGTGGTACGCGTTTTATCCTGCGTAGCGTACCGCTAACGATGAGTGAAGCGCGCGATCTCTGCGAAGGGCTAAAGGATCGGGGTCAGGATTGTTTTGTCGTCAATAAATAGACAGGCGGTCGACGTGGCACTATGCATCGGCCAGCCAGACCAGAACCCAGCAACATGACCGAACGTGACCTAAGCGACCTGCGCCGCGAATACCGCCAACAGCCCCTGCACCGTCGGGACCTGAATCCCGATCCGCTGGTGCAGTTTGATCACTGGTTCCAGCAGGCAGAGCAAACGGAACTCATGGATGCGAATGCGATGAGCGTATCCACGGTTGATGGCCAGGGACAGCCCTCGGTGCGCATGGTGTTGCTCAAGTACTACGGGCAGACCGGCTTTGTTTTTTACACCAACCTTGGCAGTAGAAAGGCCAGCGAGATCGCCACTAACCCACAGGTCGCCTTGTTGTTCTACTGGCCCGAGCTGCATCGGCAAGTCAAAATCCTCGGCCGCGCCGAGCGAACCAGCGTGGCGGATGACACCCGTTACTTTCTCAGCCGGCCACGCGACAGCCAGCTGGGCGCCTGGGTTTCCCGCCAGAGCAGCGTTGTCAGCGCGCGATCATTGCTGGAGAACAAGTACGCCGAAATGAAGCAGCGCTTCGCCAATGGCGAGGTACCGCTGCCCTCCTTCTGGGGCGGCTACCGGGTCAGCCCGGCAAGTATCGAGTTCTGGCAGGGTCGAGAAAGCCGCTTGCACGATCGCTTCCGTTACACACGGAAGGACCAGGCCTGGGAGTTTGATCGACTCGCACCCTGAGTTTCCGGCCTCCCGGTGAACGATCGGCACGGCATCATTGCGAGCGGCATCCGGCAACGACCACAATGGCTTGCATATGTCAGATCGCGAAGAAATTTTAATAGTTGGCGCCGGCATGGGCGGCCTGTGCGCTGCCCTGGGCCTCGCACAAGCGAGACGGTCCGTCCGCGTGTTCGAAAGCGCCCCGGAACTTTCCGAGATCGGCGCCGGACTTACCCTGGCGGCAAATGCCAGCGCGGTGCTGCAACACCTCGGCCTGGGCGAGACGCTAAGGCGACACGCCGTGGTTCCGAAGCGCGGCGCGGTCATGCACTATCGCAGCGGCAAGCTGATGGTCGATATTCCGCGCGGGCCCGAGACTTACCACAACGGCGCGCCCTACTGCCAGATACATCGCGCCGATCTGCAGGCCGGGCTGGCTGGCGCCGTTGCGGAAATGCCTGGCGTCAGCCTGGAACTGGGTCGCCAGCTGACCAGTTTTACCCAGGATCCTGACGGCGTAACGGCACGATTCAGTGACGGCAGCGAAGTTCGCGGCAGCCTGCTCATTGGCTGTGATGGTATTCGTTCGACGGTTCGCGCACAGCTGTATGGCGCCGATCAACCTGATTTTACCGGCTATGTGGCCTGGCGCGGACTGATCCCGATGGCAGCGCTGAGCGGTGAAAACATCGAGCCAGAGTCCGCGGTCTGGCAGGGTCCGGGGCATTTTCTGACCCGCTACAAAATACGTGCCGGCCAGGTCCTGAATTACGTGGGTATCGCGCGGGCGGAACGTTGGACCGACGAGGGCTGGTCTATCCCCGCAACGGTAGACGAAGTACTGGACGAATTTCGCGAGTTTCACCCGGATGCCCGCCGAATCATCGCGGCCACCCCAGCGGACGGGCTGTTCAAATGGGGCATTTTTGATCGCGAGCCACTGGCGCAGTGGAGCAGCGGGCGGGTGACACTGCTGGGCGATGCCGCGCATCCTATGACGCCGTTTCTCGGCCAGGGCGCGGCCATGGCCATCGAAGATGCCGCGGTTCTGGCCAGGGCTATCGCCACAGATGGATCAGTTCCGGCCGCACTGCAACGCTACGAAGCCGCCCGCCACGAGCGCACAACACGCGTATTTCTTGAATCACGCAAAAACGGCGAACGACTGACGACCTATGACCCGGATCGCTACAGTCCTAAGGTTCATCGTAACGAAGAGTCCCTGGGCCTGGCCGAGTACGACGCGGTAACCGCAGCGATCTAGACACCATTTATTAAATCGTCATGATCGCCTCAACCTGCCGGCGGCGCTGGCCAGCGGGGTGAATAGACGGGCCAATCAGTCTAAAAGGGCTCTGCCCATACTGAGCTGTTCAGCAGCAAACTCAGGCAGTAACAGGGGTATCAGAGCTAGCGACGTCCGCGACCACCACCGCCGCGAGCAGCGCCACCCCCGCCCTGTCTGGCCGGGCGCGCCCGCTCACGACTGCTTCCTTTCTGGCGCGCCTGGCGATCACGATCCAGAGATTTTCGGTCGATGCCCCTGGCCGCCTCACGCGTAGCGCCAGAGCGGTCACGCTCGCTGGCTACGCGATCACGCGACCCCGGGCTGTCGCGATCAGTTGCCGGTTTCCAGTCACCGTTCTCCCGCGACTCCCAGTTGTCACCGGTACGACGAGCGACAGCGCCGTTCTTGTCAGCATAAACATTGTTGGCACGGTCCGCGGCCGGCCGCGCCCGCTCAAGGTCGCGTTGCACCAGCGACCGGTCGGCATTGCGCGCGCGGTTTTCCGGTCGGTTATAGAGATTCTGATTCTTTAGTCCGTCGCGACCCAGCTTGTTGTCACTGTCGATGCGATTGCGAACATTTTGGCGATTACCAATATTCACACTATTGCCGATATTGATGTCACCGGTATTGATTATCGTTGGCCCGCGGTAACCACCACCGCCATACCAGCCACCCGGGCGATAACCGCCACCGTAACCACCGCCCCAGCTGACACCCATGCTGAAGAAGCCATTGCTCCAGCTCAGGCCAAAGCTCCAGCCGGTCCAGGGGTTGTAACCGACATTAAAGCCCCAGGTCGGCGGCCGGGGGTAATAGTAACGACCCCAGTAAGGCGGGTAATACCAGCCGGTGCCGTAGACCGGCGCCCCGTAGTAGGGATATGACCACATGTACCCAGGCGTATAACCGACATAGACCACTTCCGGCGTGGCCTCATAAATCTGCACATAGGTCGTGTTATAGACCGGCGAACTGGGCGGTATCTTTTGAATCTCTTCGTTGGGAATTTCGTCCGCTACAACCCAGGGCCCGGTAGCCTTCGCAGACGTGAACCAGACCGCGTTGTCCACCGCGTAGTAGCGACCATTGATCGCCAAGACCTGGCTGGCTGTATTGACGGCATATTCGACGGAGGTTTCGGGAATCTTTTCGAACTTGGGCTTGCCGTCGTATTCGATTTCCAGCTTAGCCTCGCTGCGTTTGATCGCGGCGGTCTGCGGAATCGCCGCATCCAGCACGGCCTGCTCAGCCTCTTCAGTATTCGCCACCGAAACCCGCAGACCACCGATATCGGACGCCGGCGGGATTTTCTCAAAGCTCGGTGGTAGTTCATCGGCGCGCACAAAGGTCCAGGGCCCTGACTCAGTCTTTGCGCGGTACCAGCGGCCAGCCAACAGGACATACATGTTGTTGGTAGACAGTTCGCGCAGCCAGGCAGTTTCGGTATTCTCGACGTACAAAATTTCACCACCGGTCAGCGACTTCCAGCTCGGCTTGCCGTCCGTCGAAATCAGCTCGGTGGGCTCTGTCGCAACCACAATCTGCGGCGCGGTAGTCGGGGCTACTGCATCGCCCTCCGGCGGCGGCAGCATGCTGACCAGATCGGCCGGCGGTGATCGGGTTAGAGTCCAGGGCCCCAGCGGATTTTTCGCGGAATACCAAAGCGTTCCGCTGCTCAAATAACTGACCCCGCTTTTTTTGTCGCGCGCAACGGCCAGCGGCGTATTCAGGGCGCGTTCGTAAGGACTTTTTTCGACGTCTTCGAAGCGCGGTTCACCGTCATACATCAGCAACACAGCCAGGCTCTGGCTAAAGATGATTTTCGGCGGGTCTGTCTTCAGTTCAGCCAGGCTTTTCTGTTCAAGCCCGGCGGTTTCAAGGCTCGCGCTCAGACGCTCGAGGGAAATCTCGAAACCACTGCCGGGAACCGCCGATTCAACCACCTGGGTGAAACGTTGTTCACCCGCGTCTTTAGAGTCCGGCCAGCTAACCCTGGAAACCCGAATATCGCGAACCGTGGCGACATCGGTATCCGAATCCGTATCCAGTTTTGCGGTAAACCACATGGCGCCGAAGATTGGCGCTGAGCCATCGGCCAGTTCCAGTGATATCGCCGCACGCCCCGTTAGTACGTTGCCGCTCAGGCTTTCGGGTTGCGGTTGGTAAACCACAATGGTGCCTTCCTCGCCGCTGATCTCCTGCGGCCAGTCCAGCGCCAGCACACTGCCCGACCAGGCCAGCAAACTAACACCGATGCCTATGGTACGAGCCAGGCAGTTACCTTTGCGCGATTTCGTCATGATATTTTTGCAGCCTTAGTTCTGTTCAAAAAAATGCAGCGACACTCAGGAACAGCTGAGCGGAAAGCATAGATTACTCAAAGCGGCCAGCGCCGAAAACATCCAATAAAACTTGCTGTCGCCCATGGTGGCTTGTTTTTGCAAAAATTCTGCCGTCACTTCGATTCTGCAAAGGCATCCGTATCAGCAATGCCACCGGCCGGAGAGGATTCCGGACCCCTTCCGCGTGACCGAAATTTTGAATTCGCTGTCCGGCGCCCTACTCAGCCGCGCTGGCGCAGCGGATACACAAGCTCACGGCAGGGTTGTGACGCAGGCGACCGTCACCAATGATCTCATCACATTCCAGGCAGTGGCCGAATTCACCGCGCTCCAGCCGCGTCAGCGCCGCGGCCACAGCCAGCAATTCGCGTTCACGCCGTCGCCTTACTTCCTGCGACATGGCCTGGGCCTGCAGGGCATCCATCCGTGAGAGTCGCCCCACCCGCGCCTGATCGAGTTCCACGGTGGCGGTCATGTCATTGTCCTGCGCGGCCATCTGCTGCAATGACTCACGCAGGGCGAGCAAGCGTTGACGATAGTCGTCTATATCAAGACTCGCACTACTCACGGACAAGACCAACAAGTGCCGGTGACAAAGCAGCGCAAATTTCCGGCGAGTCGTCGATCGCGCTAATCGCTGATCCGGTAATTGGCCAGCGTGCTGTTGTAGGTGCCGTCCGCTCGCATGGCGGCAATAGCCTCATTGAATGCGGTCAACAATCTCGGCATGATCGGTGCGCTGCTTTGAAACCGCGATGCGCAATCCTCGTGTCTGCAATGCATCGGGAATGACGCGCACGAATTTGGCGCCGCTGACCAGGTCAACTTCGTGACGCAATACGCGTTCGTCACCCAGCACCAGGTCCAGTTCGCGGGCAAACAAGGCGCGCACGTTATCGCGCACGCTGCCCCCGACTACGATCTCCAGCCCGTTGGTGTCATAGGGTTCCTGACCATAAGCAAAGTCTTTGACTACGCCGATGCGCAGGCCGGCCAGATCCTCGCGCGATATGCCGGCTAGCGTGACGTCGCTGCGAGTCAGAAGCTTCAACTCGTTCTGCATATAAGGCTCGCTGAAGAGCATGTGCCTGGCGCGCTCCGGCGTGTACCAGGCCGCAATAACAACGTCGTTGTCGCCGGACTGGGTTGCAGCCAACACTTCAGGCCAGGCCATGATTGTGATATTCAGTTCGTAGCCGGCACGTTTAAGCCCTGCCGTAGCCAGCGCCGTTGCGACGCCCTCGCGGTACTCGGCTGCGAACACGTAGGGCGGCCATTCGTTGGCAGCCAGGTTCAGCGCCTGCGCCGAAACCTGGCTGTATCCGCCTGCGCACAAGCAGGCCAGCAATAGCGCTATTAGTCGATGAGGCATTGTTTGGGTAAATCCATCTGGAACTCCCACACAGTTTAGCCTCCGGCGCCTTCGCGCGGTCAAGGCCGGCAAGGCTGTCAAAACCGGCAACTCGCACTTGCGCTGCCCTTGCCGGCGGGCAAGAATCGACGATGAGCAGCCACCTGCGGTTTGTATGTTGCATTGCAGCCAGCCTGGCCCTGATGGGCCTGCCGGCAGCACCCGCTGCTGTCGCAACAGACAGCAGTGCCGCCATGCAGATGCCTTGCGACGGTGATATGCCTGAGGTGGCCGGCCACCAGACCGATTGCAGCCTCGGCTGCGACAGTGCGCCGACAGATAATCAGCTGGGTCCGGATTGGGCGCCGCCCGCCAGCCGCCCGGTAGTTAAAGATCTCAGTGACATGCTGGCGCCGCCCGCATTCCTCGCGCCGATAGCGCCGACAGCAGATCCGCATTACCCGCAGATCGCCCGGGCGCCGCCACCCTTTGCGACCGACACTCCCGTTACCCGCGCTGATCGACTCCTGAACTAGCGCACCGTCCCTGCGGCTCTTTCGAGCCCACCGACGGCTGCCCGCCGGGCAGCCTTCCGTATGTATTCCAAGGGACGGAAACATGTATTCACGTAGACGATTTATTGGCGCCGCCTCGGCGGCCGCAGGCCTGCTGGGCGGTAATCTGCCCGCCTGGGCACGCAGCGGCGAGACCGGCCAGGCACGCAACGAGTTTGACCTGAGCATCCGCCAGCAGCAGCTGTCGATTGATGGCCGCAAGGCAAATGCCACCACCGTTGATGGCAGTTTGCCCGGCACGCTGCTGCGCATGCGCGAGGGCGAGACGGTGACCTTGCGCGTGCATAACGAGTTAGCTGTAGACAGCTCGCTGCACTGGCACGGCATCCTGCTGCCCCCGGAGATGGATGGCGTACCCGGCATCAGTTTTTCCGGCATCCCGCCAGGCGAGACCTTCGAGTACCGCTATCGCCTGCAGCAATCCGGTACCTACTGGTATCACAGTCATTCCGGCCTGCAGGAACAAGCCGGTGTCTATGCGCCGTTGATCGTCGATCCGGCCGGCGCTGAACCGGCCGAGTACGAACGCGAGCTGGTGCTGGTGTTGTCCGACTGGACCTTTGAAAAACCGGAACGGGTGTACTCAAAGCTTAAGAAAAACGGCGAGTACTACAACCGAAATCTGCCCACCCTGATGAAGCTGCTGCGCGCCTCGCGCGAAAAATCCGGCGTGTTTTCGGAGCAACTGGCCTGGGATCGTATGCGCATGTCGCCCACGGATATCGCCGACGTCAGCGCTTACACCTACAGCTATCTGCTCAACGGCTACGCAGCTAACGGACGGCTGGGCGGGCTATGTATCAGCCAGGCGAACGCGTTCGCCTGCGCCTGATCAATGCGTCAGCGATGACTTACTTCAATGTGCGGATTCCCGGCCTGCCGATGACAGTCATCCAGGCCGACGGCCAGAATCTCAGACCGGTCACCGTCGACGAGTTACAAATTGCCGTCGCAGAAACCGTCGACGTGATTGTCAGCCCAGGCGACGGTGCCTGGCCGATCATGGCCGAAGCCATGGACCGCTCGGGCTTCGCGTTCGGCTCCCTCACCACCGACGCAGAACTACCGGCGCAGCCCGCCAAATTGCGGCCGCGACCACGGCGCGCGATGGCGGACATGGGGCATGGACATAGCGGGCATAGCGACAGACCGATGGCCACTATGGACCATGCCGATATGAATCACGCTGCCGAAGCACCGCAGGGCATGGACCATGGCGACATGAACCATAGCGATATGGATCACAGCAGCATGAACCATGGCAACGCAGCCCTGATCAAGGAGCCGGCCTGGCAGCCGAAAACGGGGCCCGGCGTCGCCAATGTGGTCGACCAGCCCATCAGCCGGCTAAGCGAACCGGGCACCGGCCTGGCCGGGCTGGATCACCGCGTACTTAACTACGCGACCTTAGCGCGCAGGAAGCCTTTTACGATCAGCGGCCGCCGAGCCGCGAAATCACCCTGAATCTGACCGGCAACATGGAACGCTACATGTGGTCGTTCGACGGCCTTCGTTACAGCGAGGCCCGCGAACCCATCGAACTGATTGAGGGCGAACGGGTGCGCCTGGTATTCATCAATCACACCATGATGGAACACCCGATTCACCTGCACGGCATGTGGATGGAGCTCGAAAACGGCCAGACACCCATGCCGCGCAAACACACCATCAGCGTCAAGCCGGCGGAACGCTTATCGGTACTGGTAACGGCTGATGCTGTCGGTGACTGGGCGTTTCACTGCCATCTCCTGCTACACATGAAAGCCGGCATGATGCGCACCGTGCGGGTACGACCGGCCAGCAAGGCTGGCGATAATGTTTAGAAACTTGCCTGGCGTTACAGCCGGCAGCCTCTGCTTGCTGCTGTTATTACCGCCGGCCATGGGCAATGAAATAGACGGTATGAGCATGCAACCGCTGCAGTTGTTTATCGGCGGTGATCGACTGGAATACCAGTGGCGGGATGAGGCGAATACAGCCGTCTGGGATCTGCAGGGCTGGTGGGGTGGCGACTACAACAAAGCCTGGCTAAAAACCGAGGGCGAATGGCGCGACGGCATCGGCCTCGAGTCGGCTGAATTGCAGCTGCTGTTCAGCCGCGCCATCGCCACTTATTGGGATCTTCAGGCCGGCGTGCGCCACGACTTTGAGCCAGACCCGAAAGACCAGCTACCTGGCCTTCGGTATACAGGGGCTGGCCCCCTACCTGTTCGAAGTGGACCTGGCCGGCTTTATCAGCGAAGACGGTGACCTGTCGGCGCGCGCTGAATTCGAATACGACTTGCGGATTACGCAGCGCTGGATACTGCAGCCACGTATCGAGCTCAATGCTGCTTTCAGCGATGTGCCAGAGCTTGAGATCAGCTCAGGCATCACCGCCCTGGAAGCCGGCCTGCGCCTACGGTACTCGTTTCGACCCGAGTTCGCACCATACATGGGCGTCGAGTACAGCCGCGTTTACGGAGCCAGCGCTGACGCCGAGCGCGAGGAAGGTTTCAGCCCGAGCGGCTGGGGATTAATTCTCGGCTTGCGCGCCTGGTTCTAAGCCTTTGTGGTTAACTTGGCATCATGCCAAGAAAGAATCTGTTGCCAGGCTTATGCGTATTGGCGCTGACGGCGCTGGTAACGCCCGCGCGGGCACAAGAGAGTGCGGTGGTGCTGATGTACCACCGGTTTGGCGAAGACAAATTTCCATCGACCAGTATTCGCACTGATCAATTCGAAGCGCAACTCGACTATCTGGCACAGTCAGGCTACCAGGTTATCCCGCTAACGCAGTTGATGGCAGCCCGCAACGGTCAAGCGCAATTGCCGGATAAAGCCGTGGTCATCACCATCGACGACGCTTATCTCTCCGTATTCGAAGTCGCCTATCCTCGCCTGCGCGCAGCCGGCTATCCGTTTACGGTTTTTGTTGCCACGGATCCGGTGGATGAAAACCTGCCCGCCTACATGAGCTGGCAGCAAATGCGCAGCATGGCCGAAGGCGGCGCCAGCTACGCCAACCATGGGGCTGCGCATCGATCACTGCTGGAACGAGAGGCCGTTAGCAGCGAGACGGATTGGCTGGCGGCTATCCAGGCGGATCTGGACCGGGGCTGGCAACGACTGAGTGAAGAGCTTGAGCCGCTGCCCGGTCTGTTTGCCTATCCCTACGGCGAATACGACACCAAAAGCGCAGCGCTGGTGGCCCGGGCCGGCTACGTCGCCTTCGGGCAACAGTCTGGAGCGGTGGGTTTTCAATCGGATAATCGCGCGCTGCCACGCTTTCCCATGGCCGAAAACTTTGCTGACCTGGACGGTTTTCGCACCAAGGTCGCCAGTCTGCCCTTGCCTGTAGCGTCCGTTACGCCCTGGGAGCCGGTTACCGCCAACCGGCAGCCAACGATTAAAATACTGCTGTCGAGCAAACCGCCACGCTGGGCTGAACTGGCCTGTTTCGTCAGCGGCCAGGGCACCGTTCCGGTGCATTGGCTGGCTGACGGGCAAGGTTTTAGTGTCGGCCCGAAAACGCCCTTGGCCAAGGGCCGCCAGCGAGTAAACTGCACAGCACCAGGGCCGGACGGACGTTACTTCTGGTTCAGTCACCCCTGGATTGTTCGCGGCAGCAACTGACATGACAGACGCGATTACAGCGGCAAGACGACAACGCAGGAGATACCCGATGTCCATACTCAATCGACAGTTGCTAGCGACAGCTGGAATTCTGGCCCTGATCGTTGCCTGCTCGGCGGAACCGGAAGCCGAACAAACACAATCGACGGCGGCAGCAGACGTCGCGGCAGCGGCAATTGCGGAGAATTCCGCAAAGATCAGCGACGCCGAAGTCGTCGTGTTTGGCACGCCCGACGATGCCATGGACTGGCTAAAAGCAGAAAACTGGTGGGGCGAAGAAAAACGCGGAGAACAACTGGAGGCGCCCTACGCCATCATGACGGGCATCTCACCTCGCTGGCAGACCGCGGCCCAGGAAATTACTGTGCCGGCGAAAAAAGAAGTGTTCTACCGCTTTATGCTGCCGCTGGTTTTGCACGCGAATAAGATGGTGCTGCAAAGACGCGAGCGACTGCAGGGACTGCAAACACAGCTGAGCAGCGGTAATCCGCTAATCGAAGCTGACTATGCCTGGCTGCGCGCCGTTGCTGACGTACTGCGTATAGCGCCAGCAGATCAGAATTTGACGAATAATGCGGCTGATCTGCAACCCCTGATCGAAGCGGCACTCTATAAGCTGGATGTATTGCCGCCCGGGCTGGTTCTTGGTCAGGCCGCGTACGAGAGTGGCTATGGCACTTCGCGGTTTGCCGTAAAGGGCAACGCATTGTTCGGCCAGTGGACTTACGGTGGCGAAGGAATGAAGCCGCAGAAACAGCGCACAAACCTCGGCGACCACCGGATTGCTGCTTATGACTGGCCCTTCGATAGCGTGCGCGGCTACTACATTAATATAAGCGCTCACCCGGCCTATGAACCGCTGCGCGAGATTCGTGCCCAGCGGCGCGCGGCGGGCAAGCCCCTTGACTCGATAGCGCTGGCCGATGGTCTGATTCGTTATTCCGAACGCGGTCAGGCTTACGTCGATACGCTAAAAGGCATCATCCGTGTAAACAAGCTGGATCGCGCAGACAGTGCCAGCCTGCGCGATGAACCCATGCGCTTTCTGGTCAGCGCAGAAAGCGCCGCCGCGGCGCCGGCGTTGCGCAAAGAAATCGAGGACCTGCGCAAATCCGGCCAACTCGACAGCATCATTGACCGCATGCAACTCGAGTAAAGGCGGGGGGACGCATTCGCAGCGCGAACGGCCTTGCCATCCGGGTCCCGGGCAGTGCCCGCAGCCAGTAACCTCGCAGCATTGATCACTGACTGCCGGAGCCTAGCCCATGTCAACCCAAGCCCGTTTCTCATTCACCGCGGTCGTTTCGCTGACCGCACTGTGCCTGGTGGCGCTATTAGCGGCCAACCCGGGATTCGCCGGCGCTCACAAGCGCATACAGCCCATGGTGCCCATCGACGTTGATCCCGAGGTTGAAGCTGGCGTAAAAGCCGTGGTGCTGGATACCGCTGCGCGCTGGAATTCTCAGGACTACGCCACGGTGCTGGGGCTATGGGACCCGAATGAAGCCTTTCCGACCTACCTGGCCGAAGAACAGCCGCAATGGTTCGTTGGCTGGGATCGCCTGAACGACTACCTGGATCCGCCGCGACCCAACCCGATTATGGAAGCGATTCGCGAAGATATGTACAAAATCCAGGTGAAACAGATCGCCCCCGATCTGGCCATCGCGATCTGGGAAATGCGTTTTCACATGAAGCGTTTCATGTCGAAAGCCATCGGCGAGTCAGTGCGCGTCAGCGCAGTATTGCGCAACACCGACGAAGGCTGGCGCTACATCCATTGGGCTGAGTCGCCCAAGACCGCAATGGTTTATATCGAAGACTTGTTTGAGCAGGACGTCGATGAAGTGTGGGACGAGTTCTTTGAGGAAGCCAAAGAGCGGCGCAAGGAAGTGGTCCGGAAGAAGCGTGCGCAGATGAAAGAGAAGGCGGCGGTTGCGCCTTAGTTTCGCGATACTTATTAAGATCCCTTGAGCTTATCGTTGGCGGAATTTCGGCTGGCCAGGCCGGAACCCGCCGTGAATACGTCCCTGTAGGCTCGGCGGCGCCCGTCCATGGGCGCCGACGGTTCCGGCCTGGCCAGCCGAAACTCCTTTGGACAGGTTTTCCTGAAAATAAGGTTTTGCGGGTTCGAAGGAATTGGGCGCCGCTTAGCGATTCCGCAGGTGCAGGTTTAAGCGGACAGGTGGCTTTCCAGGAATGCCAGGGCCAGCTGTTCGGACTGCAGCGATGCCGTTTCGTTGTAGCTATCGCGGTCGTCGCAATTGAAACCGTGGTCGGCGTCCTCGTAGATGTAAAACTCGCCGTCAGGATCGGCGCTGCGAATGCGTTCAATTACTGGTTCGGGAATAAAGCTGTCGTTGGCGCCGAAGTGGTATTGCACTGGTATTTGCGGCTGCAGGCGATCGAGCATGCCGGCGATTCCGCCGCCATAGTAGGAGACGGCGCAGTCGAACGGGAGCAGGCTGGCAGCCTGGTAAGCCACTGTTCCGCCCCAGCAATAGCCCATGATGGCGATCTTGCCGACCTCGGCAACCGCGGCGCGCGCCGCTTCGCAGTCGGCCATCACCTGTTCCTCGGTAACCGACTGGGCCGCCTGGCCACCGGCCTGGAAATCGCTGTAGCCAATCAGCAAGCCTGGCTGCACACGATCAAACAGAGCCGGTAGGATTGTTAGGTAGCCGGCCTGCGCATAGCGATCAGCGCAGCGTTTCATTTGCGCCGTCATGCCGAAAATTTCCTGGATCAGAACCAGGCCGCCGCGCGGCGGCTCCGCGGGTCGCGCCAGGTAAGCATCAAGTTCATGCCCATCGGCGGCGGCAAGTCGAATCATGTCTCCCATACCATCAGTATAAAAGACAAAGGCCGCTGCGGACGAGCATCCGCAGCGGCCCTGTTACTTTCTCATAAGGCGGGGGATTTAGAACAACCAGGCGCCACCCACTGAATACATCAGCACGCCATCTTCAATATCAAAGTACTCGACTTCACCACGCAGCCTTAGTCGCGCCACATCCAGCGACAATCCAATACCCGCGCCTAAGTCAGTGCCATCTTCCGACGCCGTATCGCCCTCAAATTTCGCATCGGCATCCCAGCTTATCGCGCTGAGCTTGCCAAACAGGTAGATCGGACCAAGCGGCACACCAACCAGTGCAGAAACATCGAAACCCGTCGGCTCAATCTCCAGTTTTGAGCCGAGAATATCCGCGGAGGGTGAACCGAAGTTTCGGTACGCCGCTTCTACGGCAAAAAACTGCAGGAAGTGGTAACCCCCGTAGATTTTCCAGGCAAAATCATTCTCATCAAAGCTGAGTCCGCCATCACTGACTTCCGTGGTGGCACCGCCGACGGAGCCGCCTAAGTAAAATCCGGGATCCACGGCCATGGCTGGACTGGCAATCAACAGCATCAGTAGCGCCGTGAGGCTTAGCAGAGTCATTCTGCGCATCATCATACTCCTGTAGCAAAAAAACAACAAAATGTGGCGAAGCTTGACCACAGCTTGCCATTAACCCATAGATTTGCCCGACTAAACAGTGACTAAGTGTTGTTTTTTCACGGCGACAGGAAAATATGGCGGCCCTGGAGCCGCCTCAAGCACCGCCAGACGCCTGGCAGGTATAGCGTTGTTTTGAGCCCATGGCAGCGGACTATTGGCAGACTTGCCGCCGACTACCAAAAGGGAAGCTCAGCTGGCCCGGCGCGCCGACGCAGCGGATAGGCGGGCGCGGTCATGCGGCAGGTCAAATTCCGGGTTCGGGCCAACGGGGACAATGCCGGTTGGATTCACCGCGATCTGGCTGCGATAGTAGTGCTCCTTGGTGTAGTCAACGTCCACGGTTTCGGCGATGCCGGGCTGCTGGTAGAGGTCGCGCAGGTAGCCCCAGAGGTTTGGAAAGTCGCGCAGCTGGCGCTGGTTGCATTTGAAGTGGCTGTAGTAGACCGCGTCAAAACGCACCAGGGTTGTGAACAGGCGCCAGTCCGCTTCGCTAATTTCCTCTCCAATCAGATAGCGGCGCGTGCTCAGCCGTTTCTCCAGCTGATCGAGCGCTTTAAAAAGTTCGCTCACGGCCTCGTCGTAAGCTGACTGGCTGGTGGCAAAACCCGAGCGATAAACACCATTGTTGATTTTCGGATAGACGAAGGCATTTACTGCGTCGATTTCAGCACGACTATCCTCGGGATAGAAATCCAGATCATTGCCGTCGACATCATCAAAGGCGCTGTTGAGCATGCGGATTATTTCCGAGGATTCGTTAGAAACAATAGTGTTCTGCTGCTTGTCCCACAGCACCGGCACCGTGACCCGCCCGGAATAGCTCGGATCTACCTGGGTATAGATTTCATGCAGGCGAGTCTTGCCGTTGAGAGTATCGGGAACAACGCCCGGGCCGGGCAAAAATGTCCAGCCTTCGGGGCCCATGTAGGCGTTGACCACCGACATGGAAATAATGTCTTCCAGACCTTTCAGCTTGCGATAGATGATGGTCCGATGTGCCCAGGGACACGCCAGGGATACGTAAAGATGATAGCGGCCGGCTTCTGCCTTGAAGCCGCCGTTGCCACTGGGACCGGGCGATCCGTCCGCGGTCACCCAATGGCGAAACTGGGATTCAGAACGGATGAATTTGCCGTCGCTGGCGTCGGTGTCATACCACTGATCATGCCATTGGCCGTCAACTAACAGTCCCATTTTCTATGCCTCCTTGAGTTCAAAGTTTTGCGCCAGGCGGCCGGACTGGAAGTCACGAAAGGCCTGGACGATTTCTTCCGGGGTATTCATCACAAAGGGTCCGCTGCGGGCGACGGGTTCGCCGATTCGCGCAGCGGCAATCAACAGCACACGGGTGTCGTCAACCAGGCCCTTAAGCTCCAGCCGATCGCCCTCGCCCAGCACGGCCAGGTGACGAGCGGTAACCTCGGTGGGACCGTCATCACCCTGCACAGCGATCGCGCCTTCGACCACGAATACGATGGCACTATGCCCGCCCGGTACAACCTCGCTGAAAACGCCAGCCTGGGCAAAGCTCAGGTCGACAAACAGCGGCTGCGTGATGACGTCACGTACCGGCCCCTGTTCGCCGGACAGCTCACCCGCGATAATTCGCGCCTGCGCGTCGCCCACTTTCCGCTGCGGAATTTCTGCAGCAGCGAATTCGCGATAGCTCGGCTCGGAAAGCTTTAGTTCGGCCGGCAGGTTCACCCAGATCTGCACGCCACGCAGCAAACCATCCTGCTGGCGCGGCATTTCAGAATGAATGATGCCCTTGGCCGCTGTCATCCACTGCACTCCACCAGTTTCAATCACACCGCGATTACCGACACTGTCACGGTGCTCCATCTTCCCGGCCAGCATATAGGTGACTGTTTCGAAACCGCGATGCGGGTGCGGCGGGAATCCGGCGATGTAATCGTTGGGATCGTCTGATTCAAAGACATCGAACAACAGGAACGGATCCAGATGATCGAGCTGCGATGAGCCAATTACGCGGGTCAAGCGCACGCCGGCTCCGTCCATTGCCGGGCGGCCGCGAATAATTTGCTCGACGTCGCGACGCCGGCCCCCGGTATTTTTTGCAATGGCTGTCATGCCAGTACTCCGGCGCGGTCACGGCGCGCGTCCAGCGACCAGTCGCCTGCGCCATTGGCCACCAGGAATAAGAAACCGCCCGCCATGGCCAGGTTTTTCATAAACAGGATGAACTGTGCCTGGTCGGCCAGATCTGCATGAAACAGCAGCGCACTGACAACGCAGAAACCAGCCAGCGCGAGCGCCGCCAGCCGGGTCTGCCAGCCAGCAATAATGGCCAGACCAGCGAACAATTCCGTGGCGATAACCAGCGGCAGCAAACTACCCGGGACGCCCAGCGCCTCCATGTAAGACTGGGTGCCGGCATAGGCGGTGATCTTGGTCAGGCCGGAGGCGACAAAAATTGCCGCCATCAGCACACGGCCGCTCAGGCTGGCCAGGGGGGCAAACGTCTGCATACGATTCTCCTAAACACCTTCTGACGATAAAGCGAGGCCAGATAACTCGTTGAAGGTAGTTTCCTCGTTGCGGCTGCTGAGAAAAACCAGTGTAAATCGAAATCATTGTTCTTATAATCAGAACAATGAGTCAGTTCGAGGAACTCCAGGCCTTTGTTCGGGTAGTCGATGCCGGCAGCATTACCGCGGCCGCCGACCAGCTGGGCGTAGCCAAATCGGCGATTAGCCGCCGCTTGTCGGAGCTGGAAGCGCGACTGGGCACGCAACTGCTCACCCGAACTACCCGGCGCATGAGCCTGACGGATGCCGGCAGCAGCTATTACCAGCGTAGCCGAAGAATTCTTGCCGAACTGGCTGATGCCGATGCTGAAGCCGGCGGCGACACCCGGGAATTGCAGGGCCGACTGCGCCTGGCCGCCCCACTGACCTTCGGCCTGATGCACCTCGCGGCGGCGATCACCGATTTCGCGGAAAGCTATCCGCAAGTGGAAATTGATGTCGATCTCAATGATCGTGCCGTTGACCTGGTCGGCGAGGGCTTCGACCTGGCGCTGCGTATCACAGAACTTGAAGACTCCAGCCTGGTTGCCAGGCGGCTGTGCCCGATCAAGCATGTGCTGTGTGCAAGCCCGGACTACTGGCAGCGACATGGCCGACCGGAAACCCCCGCGGACCTGGCTGGCCAGCAGGCCCTTCGCTATTCCAATGCACCGCGGCTCGGCTGGCCCTACGTGGCCCCGGACGGCAGCCGCGGCGAGTTGCGCCTGGAAACCAGGCTAACGGCCAATAACGGTGACTTGCTATGCAAGGCCGGGACTGCAGCGGCCTGGGAGTGCTTCACCAGCCATTATTTATCGCTCACCAGGCCATCGAGTCGGGTGAGCTGGAACCGGTACTGACCGACTATCGCTGGCGAGAATTATCCGCTTTTGCGCTATATCCGGCCAACCGAAACCTGCCTGCGCGCGTTCGCCATTTTATTGATTTCTTGGCGGCGCGTTTCGGCGAACGACCTTACTGGGAGGACTGCCTGCGCGCCGACGAACTCTGATCGTGCCGGACACCAGGTCTACTCTGAATAAGATTCTTGCCAGATCAGCCGGCGTGCACGCCGCCTGCAGCCAGCAAGAATGCGAGCTAATCGAACTCCAGTCCCAGGCCAAACAACAAGGCCAAGTCCGAGTTAGTGGCCAGATCCGATGGCTGACTTTCATAGTCGTAGTCGACTGATACCGTCGCGTACAACAGATCGGTGATCTCGTATTGCGCACCAGTTGAGGTTTTCAGCACGGTGTTGTCACGGCCGCTGATGTTGTAGGTCACACTATTGTTGTGAAAGAAACCCAGGTCGCCCTTTAAAAGATCGTAGCGGAAGCGGAATGCCCAGATCGCGACGGTACTCTTGTTGGTCTGGTCTTGAATGTTTTCAGACTGATAACCGAGACCAACCTGGGCGTTCATGAAACGCCGCGCTGAATTCCAGAAATCGCGGCCCACCAATCCCGCCGCGATCAGGCGTCCCCCGAGGTCCCTGATGGGATCGCGCTCATAACTACTGGTAAAACCAGCAAACCAGGGATCACTGAACAACCAGTTGTAGTTGTATTGAAAAAGATCCTGCTCCTTGATTGACACTGAGTCCTGCGATTCGCGATTGAAAGTAATATCCAGCAACTGGCGATGGTCACCAACTTTCAGATTAGCGGCCGCTCTTCAGCCGGCCGTTCTCACTATTCGTATTACCTTTGTTAACACCAGCGCTGGTATCAATGTTTACGCCCCAGTCAAAATATTCTTCTTCCTCTTCCAGCTCCAACACTTTGCCAACGGGCACGGACATCAGCGCCCCGTCGACCTCGAGCACCTGCAGACCGTCATCGTCCACACCCATCAACCTGGCCGTCTGGGTCTTGCCTTCGATCAGTTCAATATCGAATTCACGCTCAGACTCCATATATTTCACTGCCTCGACATCGACGGTGAACTCGTCCGCATAGCTGGGCTCAATGTAAATCTCACCATCCCAGACCTTCTTGATATCGCCGGTGATTCGATCACCGTTGGTCAAAACCAGCAGACCGGCCTGGGCCGGGATCGCCCAGACCCAGAAAAAAAGCTAACAAAACCAGGCGCAGCGACAAAACGAATACGACGGGTGAGCATGGCTAGTTCCTGAAATAGATGAGAAATTACGTTGATCGAGGATTAGCCTGAGCGTGATTTAGAAAATTTCAGACTATTCGTGAGAATTAATTTTGCACGGCCGCTCGCAAGGTTTCCACAGCCGATTCTCTTGGGGAAACCGGTACCGAAGCGCGGTTTTCGCCTGAGCGAAGCATAATGCGCTGCTCAGGCGTGGGGTTTAACATGGCGCCCTGAATACCAATCCCAGGTTTTAGCCATGCTCAATAATCTGCCAGAGATTGTTTGCCGCTTTTTGCTATTGGCGCTTGTCGCAGTCTGTTTGCCCGCCATGGGGCAAGAAAATAGTGAGCCGGAAGCACCGGAAATCGTGGCAGATAAGTTTAACCGTGGTACGCCTAGCAGCACAGCGCAGGGATTTTTTGCTGCCGTGGACATTGGCGACTACGAGGCCGCAGCCGAGTACCTGGATCTGCGCAATCTGCGTGGCGCGGCGACGGAATTAACCGGCCCGCAGCTGGCTCGCCGCCTGTTTGTCATTGTCAAGCGCGCCACCTGGCTCGATGTGGACGAACTGGTGGATGAACCCGAGGGTCGCAAAGGCGACGGATTGCCGGACTATCGGGACTCCATCGGTAGGGTACGTAACAAGGACAAGGAAGTTCAGTTACTGATGCAGCGGGTACCGCGCGGCGACGGCCAACTGATCTGGAAGCTCTCGAACGCTACGGTTTCGCTAATACCCGAGTTGTATGAAATCTATGGGTATCCGCCAGCCATCGAAAAGCTGCGTCGTAGCCTGCCGGAAGGGTCTTTTCTAGGTTTAGAACTGTTCAAGTGGGTCATCGTGGCAGCAACGGCTGTTGCTGTATACCTGCTCGTTCTTCTGATGGCCTTTTTTATTCGTCGCCTGCTAGGTGAGCCAGATGAGCCGATGCACCGACAAGTCTTCCACTTCCTGATTATGCCCTTCGGCCTATGGGCAGTGCTGATCGCCATGAATTCCGTCGGCACGACTCTGGGCCGCAGCGTTACCGCGGAAGCCCTGCAACAATACTCACCGCTCCCCATCCTGCTGACGGTCTGGATGTTATTCGCCGGCATCAGCCTGATCAGCACGCTCTACAGCAACGTGCTGCGGAGGGACGGCAGACTCGGCGGGCTGATGCTTGTTCGCCCCTTGAGCAATGCCATCAGGCTACTGATTTTCCTGTTAGCGATCCTGGTTTACCTGGATCGGATAGGCATCAATATCACCTCGGTGCTCGCCGGCCTGGGCATCGGCGGTGTTGCCGTAGCCCTGGCCTTGCAAAAGCCTATGGAAGACGTATTCGGTGCGATCACCCTTTATACGCAGCAACCGGTCCGAGTCGGTGACTTCTGCCGCTTCGGCGATACGACGGGCACGATTGAAGAGATCGGCTTGCGCACAACTTACCTGCGCACGCTGGCCAATACGCGCATCGCGATACCCAACGCGCGCCTGGCCGGTCAGGCCATCGACAATATTTCTGCCCGGCAAAAAATTCTCTACCGGCCGAGTTTGCGCCTGCGCTACGATTCCAGTCCGCAGCAAATTCGCGCAGTTCTCGACGGTATTCGGGAGCTGCTTGAGAAAGATGAGAAGACTCTCGACGGTCACCGCGTACGTTTCAACGAGATCGGCGACGACGCGCTGAAACTGGAAATTTTTGCTTATTTCAATACTCAGGACTGGGCAGAGTATCTGGAGCTTGCCGAAGACATGAACCTGCGGCTACTGGATATTGTTAGCGCAGCAGGCACCAGTCTTGCCCTGCCAGCCAGCATGTTAAGAATCGAACAGGTCAGCAGTACCGTGACGGCTGCCGAAGACTGAACAGCAGCCGCGGACCAGATCGAACAAAGCGCGCCAGCCAGAGTCAGGACTTCGGTGGCATAGGCAGGAAGGCGCTGGTTCGCCGCATGTACTGTTGATAGCCAGGCCGGCGACCGGCGATGCTTTTCTCCGTGAGGGCAACACCAGACACTTTAAGCAGCAGAAAACTCAACATCAGGGGCGCCACGATGGTCCACCAGGCGCCGGCACTCGCCGCCAGCAGGAATAGCCCCCACCAAACGCAGAATTCGCCAAAGTAGTTGGGGTGTCGAGAGTAACGCCAAAGGCCCTGGTCCATCACCGCATCGCCGCGATCGGGCCGTGCCAGGAATTCCGCCAGCTGCCGGTCGGCGACGGTTTCAAAGACAAAGCCAAACAGCCACAACGCCACGCCGAGGCCGTCCAGCCAGGTGAGGGGCGCATTGCCGACCATGGCGCCATATAGCTGCCAGGACAGAATCCAGGCGATAACCGCCTGGGTCAGGAATACGACGTAAAAGCTCTTCCACCAGAACGCCTGGCCACGCTTTTCACGCATGGCCCGGTAGCGGCGATCTTCAGGCTTGCCGTGATTGCGCGCGGCAATAAAGCCCGACAGCCGCAAGGCCCAGGCCGCAACCATACAAATCACCAGCCATTCGCGCGGGCCGGCGACCGGCAAAGCCAGCGCGTAAGCAATGGCTGCGGCCAGCAGGTTGGCACTCCAGAAAATATCGACAATGCTGACATCGCGACGCGGCACGCTTACAGCCCAGGCCAGCAACATAGTGGCCAGCGTGGCCAGCAATCCCCAGGCCAATGGATGCAGACTAGTCATCACGTTCAATCATTCTCGGGAGGCTTAACAAAGCGATAGTGAGCAACCAGCCACTCCGTTCCCTGTTCGTAACCAAACAGCTCCGCGCAGGCCATAAAAAACATGCGCCAGCGATTGATCCAGCGCGCGGCCTCCGCCTTGCCATAAACAGGCTCAAATATCTCCAGCGTCTGCTCGCGATGCTGATCAAGCTTCTCCAGCCAGGCGTTACTGGTTTTCTCATAGTGATGACCAGGCACCCGCCACTGTCGCTCAAGCCGAAGGTCATCCTGAAAATACAGCAAGGTGTGCTCCGAGGGCATTAGCCCACCGGTAAAGAAGTATTCAGCCATCCAGTCGTAGCTGCCTTCAACATTAAAGGGATACATGACTTGCCGGTGACAAAATATATGCACGAATAATTTACCACCCGGATTTAGCCAACCGGCAATCTTCGCCAGCAAGGCCTGGTAATTTCGCATGTGCTCGAACATTTCGACCGACACTACCCGGTCAAAACTGCCTTCAGCTTCGAACTCGTTGGCATCCGCGGTAATCACATTGACATTGGTCAATCCAGTAGCCGCTGCCTGGGCCAGGATGTACTCGCGTTGAGACGCGGAGTTGGACACCGCGGTTATGCGGCTATCGGGGAAACGCCGGGCCATCCACAAGGTCAGCGAACCCCATCCGCAACCCAGCTCCAGAACCTGCTGACCATCCACCAGTTCGGCCCGCTCACAGGTCAGGGCCAGCATTTTTTCTTCGGCCTCATCGAGCTGGTTCACACCCGGCCCGAAATAGCTGCAGCTGTACTTTAGATGACGACCCAATACGAGGCGGAAAAATTCCGCAGGCACCTCGTAGTGCTGCTCATTCGCCTTGTCTGTATCCAGGGCAATCCGACTATGTCGCAATTCGTCCAGGCGTCGGTGATAACGCTCGAACTGCTGCTCGGTTTCGCCCACGGTTTCATTGCGCAGACGGGTAGCCAGCAGACGACGGATACCAAAGCGCATTATCGGGTCGGGCAGCCAGCCTCGCTCGCACAGCTCAATAGCCAGAGACATAATTAATCCTTAATGTGCAAGACTGGCGCGCAAGGCGCCGATTAGTCCGCCGACGCCCGGCAGATACTCATACAGACCGGTGCCGGCATCCCAAAAATCTTTATGCACCAGAACCCGGCCCTCACGGTCGAATCGAAAATGCGTAACGCCGAATGACTCCATGGCTTCTCCGTCGTTAAGCCGATCACTGGTGATGCGCATGCGCCAGCGAATGTAGTAGTCGCTGCCAGCCCGCGCGACATCGATAAATTCCACCGTCAGCGCGCTGACCTGGCCCGCCGCCGTGCCGAAGTAGGCCTCTATCGCTTCAGCTCCCTCAACGAAAGTGATGTTGTCGTTGAGATAGGCGTTGTCGGCATAGACCAGGCGAGTCTTCGCGGTTACAGATTCCGCGGTCATATCGGCGAAATAGGCTGACAGCCGATCCAGCATCTCGCGCTCACGTACTGAGCCGGAACCGAAGCGACCGGCTTGCTCACGTGTCAGCTCCAGCGCAATCTCATAGGAGTCATTCAGGGCGGTGGGACCCGGCACGGGCTGGCCGCCACAGCCGGCCGCCAGCGTTACCGCCATGAGGACTGTTGAAACGAGGAATTGGCGAATATCAGGCTTCATGTCTAGACTCACTGTAGCGTTTTCGGCCCCGGGCTGGCCATGGATTTACCGCGATTAGAGCGCCGGGACGTAACCGGCGCCTGAACGAACGGCATCCGCTGAGCCCGCCGGCGCGAAAACCTCATTTCTAACTGTAGATCAGCCATTATCGGCTGCGGGGATTCTGGGTGAGACTCGCCATTGTAGGAACGGGTATTTCCGGGCTGTATACCGCCTGGCGCCTCGGCAGCGAGCACGATCTGACCCTGTTCGAGTCGAAAAAATATGTCGGCGGCCATACGCACACTGTGGACGTAGAGGAAGACGCCCAAGTACTGCCCGTTGATACGGGTTTCATCGTGTTCAACGAGCGCAACTACCCGAATTTCATCAAGATGCTCGCCGAGCTCGGCGTAGACCATCAGCCCAGCGACATGAGCTTCAGCTTCAGTTGCCGGCAAACGGGCCTGGAATATCGCGGTGGCCGCCGCCTGAAGGGGCTGTTTGCACAGCGCCGCAATCTGTTGAGCCCGTCTTTTCTGCGCATGATTCGTGAGATTGCGCGTTTTAACAGTTTCGCCGATGAACTGGTGGCCTGCCCGGCGAGCATGAGCCTGGGCGACTTCCTGGATCGCAATGCGTTTCGTGGGCCACTGGTGGAACATTACCTGCTGCCCATGGCGGCAGCCATCTGGTCAGCAGAGCCGCGCACGATTCTGGAGTTTCCGGCCAGCCGCTTCGGCAGCTTCTTCGTCAATCACGGTCTGCTCCAGGTTCGCAACCGGGTCGAGTGGCGCACGGTGAGCGGCGGTTCTCGCGAGTACGTGCGCAAGATTGTCGCCGGTCTGGGCGATCGGGTGCGCGTCGATACGCCGGTGGAATGGATTCAGCGTCTCGGCGACAAGGTACTGATCAAGGCACGCGGCACACCACCGGAAGAATTTGACGGTGTAGTGCTGGCCTGCCATAGCGACCAGGCCCTGCGCCTGCTGAAAGATCCCAGTGATGCCGAACGCGATATCCTCGGCGCCATGCGCTACCAGCCCAATGATGTGGTCTTGCATACCGATGAGCGCCTGCTGCCGCAGCGCCGGCGCGCCTGGGCAGCCTGGAACTATCATCGCCTGAATAAACCACCCGAAGGCAGGGTTTCTGTTTCCTACAACCTCACCACGCTGCAAAATCTGCCCACGCAAAAGCAGTACCTGGTGACCCTTAATGCCAACGAAGCCATTGATCCGGCCAAGATCCTGATGCGCACGGTCTACGACCATCCGCTGTTCGACAGGGCGAGCATGGCCGCCCAGCAGCGTCGTGATGAAATTAGTGGCGAGCGCCGGACCTGGTATTGCGGCGCTTACTGGGGTTACGGCTTCCATGAAGACGGTGTCGCCAGCGCAATGCCGGTCTGCGCTGCCCTGGGCGGCTAGTTTCCGGCCATAATGTCTGCTGGTTGCTGACCCAGCGCAAGACATATCAACGAACGTGCATAGCTGCATTTATAAAGGCGAGATCAATCATCGCCGCTTTACGCCGAACCGTAATCGGTTCAGCTACCGCCTGCACATGTTTTACCTGGACCTGGCGGAATTACCCGAACTGTTTGATGGCCACGCCCTGTGGTCCGCGCGCGGGGCTGCCGTTGCGAGTTTTCGGCGTGCCGACCATGTCGGCGATATAGCCATCAGCCTGGACGAGACGATTCGCGAAAGGGTAGAACGAGAAACCGGTCGGCGCCCCGATGGCCCGATTCGCCTGCTCACTCACCTGCGTTACTTCGGCTACTGCTTTAATCCCATCAGTATCTATTACTGCTACGACAGACGCGGCGAATTGATCAATACAGTCCTCGAGGTTAGCAACACACCCTGGAAAGAACGCCACTGCTACGTACTCTGCGCCGACGGCAAGCAACCGATTCAGCGCCATGATTTCGCCAAAGCCTTCCATGTTTCGCCGTTCATGGGCCTGGATATGCAATATCGCTGCCTGTTGCGACCGCCGGGCGAACGGCTGAATTTCGCCCTGCAAAACTGGCGCGAAGGGCGGAAGTTATTTGATGCACATTTGAATTTGCAGCGCGAACCAATTGACGCCGCGAGCCTGCGACGCTGCCTGCTCAGTGACCCCCTGATGACCCTGAGGGTATCTTCCCTGATACACTGGCAAGCAATAAAACTCTGGAGCAAGCGAACGCCGCTGTATCCGCATCCGACCAAGCGGGCGCGACGTGACACCAGCCAGGTATAGCGGAATGAGCGACAACGACACCATTAGCACAGGCGCCGGAGAGCGCGGTCGTACGCGAGGCGAAACTTCCAGCGGCATGACGCGCATCGCGCGCCAGGCCTTCCTCAAGCAGCTCGCCACTATTACGCGTGGTCAGATCACCGTTATTGACGCCGACGGTCGCAATCAATGTGGTCGCGATGATGCCTTGCAAGCCCAGGTCACTGTAAATGACCAGTCGACCTACCTGGATATAGCCTTGGGCGGGCCGCTGGGCGCCTCGGAAGCGTTCATGGAGGGCAAGTGGACAACCCCCAACCTGACCGATGTGGTACGGATTTTTGCCGGCAACCGACACATGTCCCAGGTTGTGGACGGTGGCCTGACCAATTTTTTGCGCCCCTTGCTGCGTCTCGGTCACTGGCTGCGGCGAAATTCACGCAGTGGCAGTCGCCGCAACATTCATGCCCACTACGATCTCGGCAATGAGTTTTTTGAACTGTTCCTGGATCCCAGCATGATGTATTCGGCCGCGGTCTTTGAATCGGAAAACACCACGCTGGAACAGGCGTCTATTGCAAAACTTGATTTGATTTGCCGCAAGCTTGAACTCAGCGAGCAGGATCATCTGCTCGAGATCGGCACTGGCTGGGGCGGCATGGCCATGCATGCAGCACAGCACTATGGCTGCAAAGTTACGACCACAACGATCTCTGAGAATCAGCATGCGATGGCTACCGCGCGTATTGCCAAGGCCGGCCTGGCCGACCGTATTACGGTACTCAAACAGGATTATCGCGACCTGCAGGGACAGTTCGACAAGCTGGTTTCAGTGGAAATGATTGAAGCGGTTGGCGCGCAGTTCATGGATACCTATTTCCAGACTTGTAGTGAGCGACTAAAGCCAGGCGGCAGAGCCTTGATTCAGGCTATTACTATTGCGGACAGAAATTATGCGATGCATTTGAAGTCCGTGGACTTCATCAAGAAATATATCTTCCCGGGCGGTGCTCTGCCCTCGATCGGCTCAATCATGAATTCGGTGGCCGGCGCGACGGATCTGCAAATGGTCCACCTGCACGACATCGGTATTGACTACGCGCGCACCCTGGCTGAATGGCGGTATCGATTTCTGGCTCGTCTGGATGATGTGCGGGAACTCGGCTACCCCGAGGAATTTATTCGCATGTGGCACTACTATCTGTGTTACTGCGAAGGTGGCTTCATTGAACGCGCCATCAGCGATGTACAGCTGGTGTTCGATAAGCCTGATGCGCGGCTGCCGGCGCCCGCGTAAAACGCGCTCCCAATTAAGATCAGGCCTTGTCCTGGCGCCATAGCCCCCTCAGCGACACCGCCGATCCCGATAATTCGTCCAACAGGGCACGCACTGGCCTCTGCGCTTAACTTGACGAATACCCACCAGACGAGGACCACAATCTGGCTTAGCCTGGCGCGTTGAAACTGAAGCCAATGCCAAAATTTAAATGATGTGTCGCAGCGTCGGTGCCAAGGCTGCCGAAACCTGGTAAGTCAGTGTCCAGTCGCGCCCAGCTGAAGCGATATTCGGCAGAGATCGAGAAGCGCTTGCCAAGCGGCAGGCTGGTTCCGACAAAAACCTGGGCGGCCGGGCCCGCCAGCTGATAGCCCTCGGTACGCTTACCGTCGAGTTCAACTTCAAGATACGGGATTGCAACGCCGGCACCAGCGCCCAGATATATTGACGAAGATCGCCAGCTGCCAGTACCGGTATCAACCATCGGCCGCCAGCGACGCAGGGCATTTAGCGTGACGAGATTATGGCCTTTGGAAAACTCCAGGTGACCATAACTGTCCGCCAGCAGCTGAATATCATCGACCGCCTTGCCGTCGCGTGATCCGCTGACCGTTAATAACTGCTCCGGATCGCTCCTCATTTCCGCCTGCGTCAAATCCAGGCTCCAACCCCAGACCGGAGCCCGATCAAACCAATGGCTATATCGCAGGCTGTAATAAGGCGGCATATCCTGCGACCTGGTATCCCAATTCACCGCGGAAAAATTCAGGTCGGTGTCTAAGCCGGTAAGGCGCACATCGCTGGATGCAGTCCAGGCATTGCCCGTCTGAAACGACAGGCTGCCCTCGGCCAGCGCCGGGGCACTCAGCAACGGATTGGTCAGCACCGTCGATACCGCGGTGATTAACAGGCGCCGCCAGCGAGCCAGCGCAGACAGGGGTTTCTGCATAGTCATGATGCTTCCTTTAGACGCCACCGGTGCGCCAGGCACGGGCAGGGCTATGGCATGACTAGGCTAGGCGCAGGGCCTGATGAACGCTGGTCCCAGCGCTTCTAATTTCGGTCTGGAATGTTGCAACCTTCTTATAAACAATGATTTAGGGTCGCTAATCAGCTCGACGGACAAGCAATGATTAATCGCAACGGTCAAGCTATTGCTTGTCCGGCGCCTCCAGGCGACGCCGGACGAGATCCTGGCCCGACCAGGCGCCGAGCAATGCACCCACCAGCGACCCAATGGAAACCATCGGGTGCTGCTCAGCAATCAGCGCCAAAACCGACTGATCGCGCATCTGCGCTACCAAAATGTAGCTCAGCATGGAGAAGAACAAGCCAAGGCCCAGGGCGACGGGGATGAAACCGCGCCGCGCCAGCCAGCCACCGACAAACATGCCGCCAAACATGGCGATAAACGCATGCAGGTAGCCCAGGCCAATGGGCTCGAGCAGAAAATCGGCAGCCGCATCGAGAATAATGTAGATCAGCATGGCGGCTGCCGCAGCCTTGAGTATTTTCATTAGCACCCCTCTTGTCAGTTGCAGGCTAGCGTTTATAGGCGCTCAACTAAAGCGCCATATTGCGGCAGCAGAAAGCTGGCGCTCTCCCGACGGAGCGCCCGCGGTGCTAAGCTCAGGGCAGCATCAGGAGTTGATCTATGCCTGCGATCATCACTGGCTGGGGTCATTGCGCGCCGCCGGCGATCCTCAGCAACGCGGACCTTGCCACGTTCATGGACACCAATGATGACTGGATTGTCGAACGTACCGGCATACGCCAGCGACACGTCTCGCATGTGGGCTCGGGCGAACTCGGGCGCGTGGCTGCAGCGCGCGCTATTGCCGCAGCCGGACTGGAAGCCGCTGACATCGACGCGATTATATTCGCCAGTGTCAGCCCGGAACTACTGATCCCCAGCACGGCCTCACTGGTACAACAGCGCCTGGGCATTGCCGACTGCGCAGCCATGGATCTTAATGTCGGCTGCAGCGGATTTATCTACGGACTGGCCGTCGCGAACGGCCTGATCACTTCAGGCGTCAATCAACGGGTTTTACTGATCGCCTCGGAACGACTGACCTGGTATCTGGACTGGACCCTACGGGATACCGCCGTATTGTTTGGCGACGGCGCCGGCGCGATAGTGATGGAAGCCGGCGGGCCGGAGGAAGGCCTGCTAAGCGCCAATCTTGGCAACGATGCCGCCGCCGCCGAAGCGCTGATGGTGCCGAACTTCGGTACCGCCATGGACCGTCTCAAGCACGACATGCTCGATCTGACCATTTCCTTCGATGGCCGTGAAATTTTTCGGCGCGCGGTCAAGGGCATGTGCAGATCGGCACACACGGTGCTGGAAAAGGCGGGCATCAACCTCAACGAAATTGCTGTAATGATCCCCCACCAGGCGAATGCACGCATCATCGATGCCGTTGGTCATAAACTGCATATTGAACCGAAAAAAGTGATTGTGAATGTCGATCGCTTCGGCAACACGTCAGCGGCGTCAATTCCCATAGCCCTGTCTGAAGCGATGCAGGCACAACGGATCCAGCCGGGTGACGCTGTGCTATTCACGGCTTTTGGCGCCGGCTTAAGCCGCGGCGCCGCGGTGATGCGCTGGGGCGCACGGGCCACGGCCCTGGCCGAGTCAGACGCAGCGCTTCCGCCGAGCACGGCCAGCGGTCTGGAATTGATTGCTGAAAATGTTGCCGCCATGCAGGCCAAAGCCCGATCACGACAGCCGTAGTTTCGAGCATTAGCGAAAATGGGCCCGGAGGCTGCGCCCCCCGGGCCCTGTCCAGTAAAATTCCTCAGGGAGCTAACGTCACGTCTATGGAATAGACCGTGGTGGTGCCGCTGACTTCATTGCCAACCAGTAACAGCGCCTGGCCCGTAGGACTATCCGCCGGCGTTACGAAAGCTATGCCTTCCGGACCGAGGTCCCCCGCGGCGGCCTCTTCTACATCGGCAGTAAAATCGCGATTGTTGATGTAGGTGAGGAACTCCGGCGCCTCAGGATTGCTAATGTCATAGGCCATAACCCCGCCTATTCGCTCCAGGCCGATAAATGCCACCGGGTTACCCCCGAACTCACCAATGGCAACGGCCTCGGGTTCCGGGCCCTTATTGTCGCTTCGGTTTTCAAAATTGTTGTTGCTATTGCTGGCGTTAAAGAAGTCCGGCAACAAATTCGCCGTAATGTCCTCTATTTCGGAGCCGCTATCGTATACCTGGCGGCCGAAACCATCCCAGATGGAAAACGAACGCCCGCCGAAAGCGTAGAACACATCAATAAGCCCATCGCCATTGGTATCGCCGGTGGTGGTCGTGGTCAGGCGGCCCAGGGCCTCCCTGGCCTCCTCACCGTTGCTGAATATCGTGGGATCCAGCAGGGCACCGTCATCAACGCTGGTTTCCTCGCTGAAGCCAGCATAGTCGCGGCCGTCACCTTCATTGGCCGTGACCAGATAGGTACGGCCATTGGCGGCGCGATAGGCCGCAATGGCATCCGGCTGATACATACCCAGTACCGGCCAGTTAGCAATATTGATACCGTCATCTTTATCACTGGGATCAAAGGCATTGATGGGCAGCTGATGATTCTTATAGCCAAGCGGGAAGATTCCGGTGACAACGCCAAAGCGCAGATTGATACGCGCAATGGCATTGTTTTCCTGCAACACGGCCCAGGCGATACGACCGCTCGGATCGACCGCTATGTATTCCGGCTCCAAATCCTGAGAGACGCTGGCGCCGGGCCCGAAAATACGCACGCCGGAGCGGACCAGCAGCTTGCGAATAAAGCGGTTATTAAACCAGCGGAAATTCGCTGTTTTTACGCGTGCTTTGTTAATCCCGCGGCGCAGGTCGATGATGCTGATGGAACCTTCCGGATCGTTAAGGTAGTCATCACTGGGCTCACCTTCGTTGGCCACCAGCAAGCGTCGGCCATCGGGTGTAAACACCAGCATGTCGGGCAGTGCGCCAACGCCCACGGTACCCAAGGGCGCCAGTGTATCGGCCGCATAGAAAGCCACCATGCCCGGATCCTGTTTCACAGCGGCCTCGATGGCCACTGCAACCAGGCCATCTCTAACGGCGACGCTGTTAGCGGCGCCCAGATTCGCGCCGGCCTGCCTGACATCAATGGCATCTATCTTGGTCAACGCGCCGCTGGCGTCCAGGGACAAAACATCGACGCTGGCGTCGTTGGCGTTAACCACGAATACGCGTTGCGTAGCGGGATCGTGGGCGACGATTTCGGCGGCGGATTCGTCGAAGACACCCGACTCATAAGTATCCAGCACTGTGAGGCTCAGACTGTTGATTCCCGCGTGGGCAGGCGCGGCAAGCTGCGCGGCAAGGGCAATGACTAACAAACTGCGGAATGGCATTCGAGGCTCCTTGGAAGGGCAAACTAAAGAGCGGCGAGTTTTGCGCAGCAGGGTTGCGTCGTGATGACGTTTTCAAGTCAAAACTGTCATATTTCGGTGGCTGACTGGCAGAGTACCCAGGCAAGCTGAGCGTTGGTAGACGCGACCTGGCCCGTTGTGGCGACTTATCGGTGGCAGATGGCCTGCTTACCAGCCGCCGGTGCCGGGCTCGCCTTTCCAGGGCCCACTGATCTCATCCGTGATCCAGCCGGCATAGAAACCCCCGGGCTGAGGCCTGACCCGCTCGCCGGCCACGAAACATTCAACCCGGCCCGGATAGAAACCAAAATACCGTTCGATATCGGCAAAATCTGAATTGGGTGCCGGATAAGACCAGGCGACAGGTCCGCGCTCGGGTTCAGCGGTAACGCTCCAGTAGGCAGCGACACCCTTCCACTCGCAAAAGCTCTGGCCTTTTTCCGGGCGCAGAAGTTCCTGGTGAACGTCCTCGGGGGGAATGTAGTAACCGGGCGGCGAAGCCGTTTCGAGAATTCGAATCGCGTTAGTCGTGTCGGCAAGCAACACATCGCCGGCCTTTACCTGCACGCGTCGCCCATCGGGTTGCATCGCCGGCGGTCGGGGATAATCCCAGACAGATTCCTGATCGGGGCCTGGAATGTCAGCGAACGCGGGCCGCGACTGCCCGCGATGAGCCCACATAAAGCTAGCCTTCCAGGCCTACCAGCCTGGCGCCAACGCTGAGCGCCTCGTCGATGGTCGGGCCGTAACCATCTGCGCCAACCTTGCGCCAGACCTCCTGCGCCTCATCAAAAGCAGCGCCGCCCACGAGAATCTTGATGTCGTTACCGCAGCGCTCACGCACGGTGCGAATAGTCTGTCGCGTACGCGGCAGCTGGGTACTCAAAGTCGCTGTGAGCATCAGCAAGTCTGCTTCGAAAAAGGTCACCGTCGCCGGCAAGTCCTGCATAGGCATATCGCAGCCCAGGAAAATCGTGCGCCAGCCAGCCATCTGGTAGACATCGCTTACCGCACGCAGGCCGATATCGTGAACGTTGCCGGCCACGGCAGCAGCAACCAGGGTTTTGCCGTTGGCTGATTCGTGGGGCACCGATTGCACCACCACCGCCATGGCACGCTGGGTAGCAAACGTGACCAGGTGCTCTTCGGCGACATTGACGTCGCCGAGATGCCATAGCCGACCTATCTCGCGCTGTGCCGGTAACAATACCTGCAGGTACACATCCGTAGCCGACATACCTTCGCGGGTAGACTCCACCAGCTCGTTAATCGCCTGGGCAACGTTACCTTCCAGCACGCCCTGCAGATAACGAAGCGCCAGCCGGTCATTGCTGCGGCTGGGATCAAGCTCGGACGCTTCCAGCGCTGGACGCGCGCCCGACAGCATGTCGATGGCCTCGCCCACGTAGGCCAGGGCGTCTTTGTTGGCAGCAGCCGGTAAATTCTCGGCCAGAACATCGCGCAAGGCGCTAAGACTGATTACCAGGTCGGTTTCGTCCTGGTTGCGGGCCAGGAAGGCCTTGCGCGACCACATCACCCGCGAAGTAAACATGAGAGATTCACCCGTGCTAACCGCCGCGGCCAGTTCAAGAATTCGCTGGGTGAGATGGGTCTTCCAGTTACCGAAGGGATCAGGCTGATAGCGTTGCTTTATCCCCGGTGACTTCTCCAGCAAAACGCTGGCCGCGAAACCAGCGTAACCCGATGCACCGCGTTCGAGCATTTCACCCGCAAATGCGTTGCCTGAATCGCCAATCTGGCCTGCCTGATCGCCTGTGCTCATCGGGTCACTTCTCCGTTCGGTTCAACGAGTCTATCCAGCAGACCGGCTGTGCGGAAGTCCGCCGCCTGCCTATGTACTCATTTCGATAATACGTTTGTAGCGGATTCAGATACTTAGGGCTTGTTTTCGCCCAGATCGCCCCCTCGTTGCAGCGGTGCCTCCCAGGTAATGGCAGGATCTACAGTGTGCAGGATCTTCCCGCTGGTCGCTGCATCATCCATGCAGCGAATCGCCAGGCTGGCCAGATCAGCGCGATTTATTACCCCCATCACCATATGGTCCTCGGTCATTATGGCAGTGCCCGAAGCCGGATCGCTGGTCATACCGCCCGGACGCAGGATCGTCCACTCCAGCCCGCTGGCCTGCAAAATTGCCTCCGCCTCAGTCTTCAATGCGAGGATCTCGCCGAGCACTTCGATCACCCTGGGCGCCACCGCCGCGCGACTGTCTCCGGCCCCAATGGCCGTAATCATGACTACTCGCGGTGTACCCGCTTGCAGCGCAGCAGCGCTAATCACTTTCACCCCGTCGAGGTCCGGTCGCGGCCCCTGCTCCCCGCGTTTGCCGCCCAGGCTCACCAGCGAGGCTGCCGGTGTCGCCGTGGCGAAGGCCTTCGCCACGTCATCCGGGCTCAAAGCGTTACCGCGAATCACCTCTACGCCAATGGACTCCAGCGCGCTGGCATCGGAACCGGCGCGGACCAGGGCAAATACCGAATCACCACGCGCACGCAATTGCTGCGCCGCCGCCAGTCCGGTGCCACGCGTCGCACCAAAAATCAGCACCGTCATTGTCATGGTTTACTCCCAGTGGTCCGCAGCCGAGAATACGCCTTTGAACAGTCCCCGTCTGACCACAATCCGGTCAGCCCTATGATGGAGACCACAGCAAACAGATGCTTGTGGCACAAACCCACTACTCGAAAATCCAGGTCGCAGAGGAATCAGTCATGACCAGAAAACTAACGGCCCTGATGGCCGCGCTGCTGAGCTTTTTTGCTACCGCCGCCATGGCCGGTTTTGATGCCGAGCAGCCCACCGTGCTTATTACCGGGGCCAATCGCGGCATCGGCCTGGAATTTGTCCGTCAGTTCAGCGCGCGAAACTGGAACATTATTGCCACGGCGCGCAAACCGGCTGAAGCGGAAGACCTGAATGCCATTGCCGCCAATTACGCGCAGTTGGTGATCGAACAATTGGATGTGACTGACCACGCAGGAATCGAGGCGCTGGCTTCACGGTATGCTGAGCAGCCCATCGACCTGCTGCTCAGCAATGCAGCCATTACGCCGCGTTACAAAACAGCTTTCGGGCGCGCGGAAAAAGTTGACTACGACATGGCGCGCCAAAGCTTCGAGGTTAATGCGCTGGCACCGCTGAAACTCGGCTCGACCTTCATGCCTTTGGTCGCCCAATCCAAGTTGAAAAAGATTGTCGTGCTTTCCAGCAAGGCAGGCTCCTTCGAAGAGAGCCCCAAGATGCCCATGATGTACAGCTACCGGGCCAGCAAGGCAGCCTTGAACATGCTGATCTACACCTTGTCTTTTGAGAGCGCCAAAAAGGAAGTCACCACGATCCTGATGTCACCCGGAACCGTCAATACGACGCCGGGCATGAAGATGCCGGGGGCGATTTCTCCACAGGAGAGCGTCAGTAAAATGCTCGCGGTCATCGACGGAACCGGCATGGACAATAACGGCCAGTTCCTGAACTTCGAGGATGGCCGCGTTATCCCCTGGTAGATGACCCGCAAGCAGCGACATGGGCTGCTGGCCATGGCCTGTATGCTCCTCACCGCGGGTGCCTGGTGGCTGGGACCGGCAGGCGGGGCAGTGGACCGCGCCAGTCTGGCGACGGCCTGGTTTAGTACCGCACTATTCATTGCTGCCCTGAGTGTCGGTCCGCTGCTATTGCTCGGGGGCAGGCTGCCGCCGAGCAATATTTTAATGCGCCGTGATCTGGGCATCTGGGTTGCGCTAGCCGGGCTGTTGCACTTCAGCCTCGGCAATATAGAAGCCATGAACAGCAGCTACGTTGCTGAGGTCGCCGGCGGCGTTGACTGGCGCCTGCAGATGTTTAACTGGGGAGCGGTACTGGGCACGCTCCTGGCGGCAATATTTATCGTATTGCTGCTTATTTCCAACAATCGCGCATTGGCTCGACTCGGACCGATTCGCTGGAAGCGATGGCAGCGACTAAGCTACCTGGGATTTGCATTAACCATTTCTCACGGTCTGTTATTTCAACTACTTGAACATCGCTCGACGGCATTGATTGCTTTGCTGGTCTTGGCCGGGCTGGGCCTGGCGAGTTTGCAACTGGTCGGTCGCAGCCGATACCGTCGACAAGCCCGGGACGCAACGCTGCGATGAAGCTAACAAGATGGCTCAGGCGCGTTGCCATGCTATCGGCAGTATTGCTGGGTCTGCTCGCGCTGGCGTTCTATGTATTCACACCCGACACCGAAGAAGCCGAAATTTCAGCAAGTGCTGCTTTGCTGTCTGACGCCGAGGTCAGTGTCAGCAGTGACGGCTGGCACGTCTTTCGACCGGCGAACCAGGCGCTGCCGCGACACGGCCTGATTTTCTATCCTGGCGGCTTCGCCGACCCCATCGCTTATGCGCCCTTGCTGCGTGAGCTATCAAAAGCTGGCTACCTGGTAGTAAATACACCCGCACCCTTCGACCTGGCGTTACTGGCGCCGGATAAGGGCCTGGCGGTGATGGCAGCCTTTCCGGAAATTCGCAGCTGGACCATCGCAGGCCACTCCCTGGGCGGCACGATGGCTGCCAGGTTCGCGGGCAAATACCCAGACAGGATCGCCGGCCTATTGCTCTGGGCCGCCTATCCCATGGACGACCCTGCGCTCTCAGAAAGTGATCTGCCGGCAACCTCGATATATGGCTCGGCCGACAACTTCGCGTCGGTAGAGGAGATTGAGGTCGGCAAGACCAGCCTGCCACCGGCCACGAAGTACGTTTTAATAGAAGGCGCGGACCACTACCAGTTCGGAAATTTTGCCAGTGCGCCGGTAAACGCCAGCATTAGCAGGCAGGCGCAGCAACAGCAGATACTCGCCACCAGCCTGGCAGCATTGCAGGAGCACAGCCGTCGTTAGAGATCCCTTTCTTTATTTGGCCAAAAAAAAAGCCCGCGGCCGGAAAACCGCGGGCTTTTTTTCGCAAGGCTAAGCCTCAGTGGCTGACAGCACGCGGCAGCGACTTGGCCTGCGCCACCCAGTCTTCAACCTGAGACTCTGAAGGCAATGCGCGGACCAGGCTTTTCTCGCCATTGACCTCTGCCATCTTGGTAGTGAGGTTCGCGGCATTACGCTGGGCCAGTTCTGGCACCGTGTCGACGCCCGAGCATTCCAGAAGTTCAGCGTACTCTCCACCGATGCCCTTCACGCGCATCAAGTCGGCATGGTTTACGAACTTGAGCACCTGGCCTTCGGACACGCCGGATTTTTCGGCAATTTCAGCGCGCCCGCTCTTGCTGCCACCAGCCTTGAGCAATGCCTCGCAACTACCGATGCCAGCCGACTCCAGCTTGGCGCTTATGGTGGGGCCAACGCCCTCAATGGTCTCTAGTTTAGCCACTGGTATTATCCTCCGATCTATTCGTTTGTCTAAATGTCGTACGCAAGCCTGTTAGCCCTACTGAGATTTCAATGAATCGCGAATCTCGGTCAGCAACTTAACTTCATCAGATGGCTCGGGTGGAGCAGCAGGCGGCGCTTCCTCTTCTGCTTTTTTCATTTTGTTCATTCCTTTTACCACCATAAAAATGGCAAAGGCCACAATCACAAAATCCAGGATTGAGTTAATAAACATGCCGTACTTGATTATCGGCGCACCAGCCTCCGTAGCCGCGGCCATGGTTGCGTAGTCGCCGTCGCCAAGATTGATAAACAAGTTGGAAAAATCAACGTTACCCATCAGCAAACCGATGGGAGGCATGATCACATCATTCACGAAAGACGATACGATTTTGCCAAAGGCAGCGCCAATGACGATACCCACCGCCATATCGACGACATTGCCTCGCATGGCAAATTTTTTGAATTCTTCTAGCATCGTTTAGTCTCCCGACCAAATCAGTTGGAAAATAAAGCTAACTCACTTCCCGAAAATCCCAGGTCTGAGCTGGTCTTTAGCTCTTAAGAACAAAGGTCACTTTCATGCGAACGCGGTATTCCTTGATCTTGCCGTCCTTGATAACCGCAGTCTGATCCTGAACCCAGGCACTGGTGACATTTTGCAAGGTTTTGCAGGCGCGCTTGATGCCAAGTTCAATGGCCGCGTCGAAACTCTTGCTTGAACCCGCCACAATCTCAGTTGTTCGTGCAACACTCATATCTATTACCCCTTTTTTCATTGGTTCTGGAGACGCCAGATGCGCCTGTGCTTAGTATGGAGTATCCGCTGGCAACCGCTTTTTCAGCCGGTGTCCGGCGCGCCCGAAAACTTGCTTTGCTGACGCGGACTCCCGTTTCTGTTAACAAGTGTAGCAGACAGGCTGCCGGGAAAAAGGCCCAGGCGCGCATGGTGAAAGCGTCCTGCAGGGTCTGGCCTGATCTAGAATGAACCGAACAATCCATACAAAAGAGACACCAGCGTGAGAATAGAGTTTTTTGGCGCAGCCGGCGAAGTGACAGGCTCCTGCCACATTCTGCACATCGGCGGACGACGAATATTGCTCGATTGCGGCATGATCCAGGGCGGCCGCAAGGCGGAATTGCGCAATCGCGACGAGTTCCCCTTCGAGCCCGCCTCGGTGGATGCCGTCATTCTAAGCCATGCGCATATCGATCATTCCGGCCGACTGCCGCTGTTGGTCAAACGCGGCTTCAGCGGACCCATCTATACGCATCGTGCCAGCAAGGATTTCGCCTGGATCATGCTGGCGGACTCCGCCGATCTGGGCGAGCGTGATACCGAAAGGGAAAATCGCAAACGCCGTCGTCAGGGCAAACCACTACTGGAACCCTTGTATACAGGCGCGGATGCCGAGCAGGCCTGTAAACAAATGCGCGGGCTTCGCTATGGTGAATCGGTGATTGTCAGCGATGGCGTACGCCTGTGCTTTCATGATGCCGGACACATCATGGGCTCGGCCGTGGTGGCGCTGGAACTCCAGGAAGGCGACCTGCACAGAAAGCTCGTCTTCAGCGGTGACCTGGGGCAATACGACACACCAATTCTGCGCGACCCCGAGAGCCCTGATGAGGCCGATTTAGTGCTGATGGAAAGCACCTACGGCGGCCGTTTCCATCGCGACCGTGAAGAAACTATCAAAGAGATCGCCGAGATTATCGCCACCGCTGATCATCAGCACGGCAATATCCTGATCCCGGCTTTTGCCGTCGGCCGCAGCCAGGAACTGCTGTATCAGCTAGGCCGGCATTACGACGAATGGAACCTCGGACGCTGGCGAATCTTTCTCGACAGCCCGATGGCGATTCAGGCTACGGATGTCTATTGGCGCTATCCGCATCTGTATGACGAAGATGCCACGCGACTGCGTCGCGAGCACGACGAAATGCCGCTGCTACCGAACCTGGAAATGTCCAGCAGCGCCGATGACTCACGCAAGATCAATGCGATGAACAGCGGCGCAATTGTTATCGCCGGCAGCGGCATGTGCACCGGCGGTCGCATTCTTCACCATTTCAAACACAATCTCTGGCGACCTGAGTGTCAGGTAATCATTGTCGGCTACCAGGCATACGGTTCCCTGGGCCGACGTCTGGTGGATGGCCATGATCATGTGCGCATACATCATCAAAGCATCAGCGTGCGCGCCAAAATCAATACCGTCGGCGGATTATCTGCGCATGCCGATCAGGATGACCTTGCGCGCTGGTATCGCGGTTTCGCCAACCGGCCACCCGTTTGCGTGGTGCATGGCGAGCCCGACGCCGCCGGCGAATTTCGCAAGCGGCTGCAGCAGGAAGGCGCCGCCTGGACTCGTCAGAGCGAGCCGGGCATGAGCATCGATCTCGGCCAGTTACAATCGGCCGGCACGGAATAGCGCGGGAGACCTCATGCAGGATTTCGAAAAGCTTGGTGCCTTTTACCTGGGGCGCCGCGAGCAGGCAGCAGGCGAAGAGCCTGAACTGATTCTTTATGATTCCAAAGACCTGACCACGCATGCCGTGATCATCGGCATGACCGGCAGCGGCAAGACCGGCCTTGGTGTCGGCATCATTGAAGAAGCTGCCATGGATCGTATCCCGGTCATCGCCATCGATCCGAAAGGCGATCTCGGCAATCTCCTGCTCAGCTTTCCGAAACTGCGCGGCGCAGATTTCGCACCCTGGGTGGATCCACGCGCGGCCGCGGAAAAAGGCCAGACTCGCGAGGAGTTTGCTCAGTCAACCGCGAAGTTGTGGCGCGACGGCCTGAAGTCATGGGGTCAGACACCGGCGCGAATCAAGGCCCTGCGTGATGCGGTGGATATGGCTATTTATACGCCCGGCAGTTCTGCCGGCGTGCCGGTGTCCGTGCTGCGCGAATTCAATCCGCCGCCGGCAGAATTAATGGAAGACGGCGATTTGTATAGCGACCGCCTGCAGGGCACTTCAACAAGCCTGCTGACGCTGCTCGGCATAGATGCAGACCCGGTCAGCAGCCCCGAACATATTTTGCTCGCACATATCCTCGATCAGGCCTGGCAGGCTGGCCGATCGATGGACCTTGCGGGCCTGATTGGCGCAGTCCAGAACCCCGGCATCGAGCGCATCGGCGTCATGGAACTGGACAGTTTCTTCCCGCCCAAGGAGCGCTTTGCGTTCGCACTAAAACTCAACAACCTGCTGGCCGCGCCGGGGTTTGACGCCTGGATGCAGGGCGAAGCATTGAACATGGACAGCCTGATGTTCGGCCCGGGTGGCAAGCCGCGGGTATCCGTCATGTCCATCGCGCACCTGAGCGATGCCGAGCGGATGTTTTTTGTCACCTTGTTGCTGACAGAACTGATTGCCTGGATGCGCCAACAACCCGGTACCGGTTCCCTGCGCGCCATCCTGTATATGGATGAAGTCTTCGGCTACATGCCGCCGGTTGCGAATCCGCCTGCCAAAAAGTTGTTCCTGACCCTGTTGAAGCAGGCCCGTGCCTACGGCCTCGGCCTGGTGCTGGCAACACAAAATCCTGTGGATCTCGACTATAAGGGCCTGTCGAATACCGGCACCTGGTTTATCGGCCGGCTGCAAACCGAGCGCGACAAAGCGCGCGTGCGCGATGGCCTGCTCGGCGCCGCTGGCAGCGACCAGCTGGATCCGGGCCAGCTGGACAAAACTTTGTCGGGACTCGGCAAGCGCCGCTTTTTGCTGCACAACGTGCATGAACGCGAGCCGGTTCTGTTCGAAACACGCTGGGTCATGTCCTATCTCGCCGGACCGCTGACGCGCGATCAGATTGCTCAATTGAGCAAACATCAGCCGCTATCAGCCGCAGCCACAGAGTCCGCGGCTGCGCCTGCGGTATCTGGCAGTGGCGGGCCACGGCCGGTACTGCCACCGGGAATCCGTCAGAGCTTCGCGCCGACAGAACGAGCGCCGGCCGAGCACGAACAGCTGGTCTACTACCCCACCCTGCTGGCCGCCGGCAAGCTGGCCTACAACAACGCACGCCTGAAAATCAGCCAACGGGAGGATTTTCTGTTCAGCCTTGAAGCGCAGGACTCGGGCGCTGATCTTGACTGGCACAACGCCACGCCGCTGGACCTGGCTACGGCCGACCTGGATTCGCGACCAGACCCCGATGCGAGCTTTGCAGATCTGCCCGCAGACCTGGCACGCGCTGCGCAATACAAAGCCTGGGAGAAAAGTCTGCGCCGGCATTTACGCACCGAGAAGCCACTGATCATCTACAAGAGCGGCAAGCTCAAGGCTGTATCGACACCCAGTGAGACAGAAAGGGATTTTCGAATTCGACTCCAGCAGCTGGGCAATGAACAGCGAGACATCAAGGTCGCCAAGCTGCGAGAGCGTTATGAAAGCAAGGTCAACACCCTGGAAAATCGGCTGCGTCGCGCCGAGCAGACGATGGAGAAACAGGCCGAGCAGGCACGCGGGCAAAAACTGGACGCAGCCGTGAGTTTTGGTACCGCGATCCTGGGCGCGCTGTTGGGACGTAAACGCATATCAACAACTTCTGCCTCGCGGGTGGGCACAGCCGTGCGCAAGGCAGGGCGGGTCGGCCAGGAGAGCGCCGACGTGCGCCGTGCCGCCCAGACCGTGGCAGCGGTGCAGGAACAGCTCGCCGAACTGCAGGCCAAGTTTGAACAGGACGTGGATGCCCTGGACGCTGCCTACGACGCCCAGGCCGAGGAACTGACCGAAGTGCGCGTCAATCCGAGAGCAACGGACGTTCATGTCGGGCTACTGGCGCTGGGCTGGCTGCCATATATTCAAGATCACGAAGGCCTGTTGTCGCCCGCATGGACGCCGGCCTGAGACTGGGCCCATGAAATACCTGCATACCGCATTCCGTGTTCGCGATCTCGACAGCGCCCTGAGCTTTTACCAGGAGACGCTTGGCCTGGAGGAACTGCATCGCTTCCGCGGCCATCGGCGACCCTGCACTATCGTATTTATGGCCGCACCGGGAAATCCGGAGGCGCAAATCGAAGTGGTGCATTACGACGACCCCGAATTGCGCGAGCGCACCGCCGGTTTCAGTCATGTGGCCTACGAAGTGGAAGATATCTATGCGACCTGTAGCGAACTGATGGGGCGCGGCGCGCAGTTACCGGTTCCGCCCAGCGACGGCTTTCTGGCCTTTATACGCGCACCCGACGGCACCGAATTTGAACTGCTGCAGAAAGGCGGTGCGCGGCCGCCGGAAGAACCCTGGGCATCCATGCCGACGGCGGAAGACTGGTAATCAACTGGTTCTAGTCAACTGATTCCAGCAACAGGCCGTCACCCTGGCCAAAACCACCACAAATTGCCGCGGCCCCGCGACCTCCGCCGCGGGCCAGCAACGAGTGCGCCAGCGACATGGTGATACGCGCACCGCTGGCGCCAAGGGGATGACCGATGGCCACCGCGCCGCCGCGAATATTGCAGCGCTGGCGCAACTGCTCCGCCCGCCTCGCATCGCCGCCGGCTAACTCCAGTGTGCTAACCAGCGGCGTAGCCGCATAGGCTTCATTGATTTCCAACAGGGCCAGATCATCCAGCTGCATCCGGGTTCGTGACAGCAGGCGCTGAATAGCCAGCGCCGGGGTATAGGAACCAGCGGTCGGGCCGTCTGCCACCGACACATGATCAAGCAAACGCGCGAGTGGTTTAAGGCCCAGTTGCTGTGCGCGGTCCGGCGTCGCCAGGGCAACGAAAGCGGCGCCATCGGATAATCCCGGCGCATTGCCTGCCGTGATGCTGGGGCTGTCGTAAATGGTACTCAAGCGCTCCAGTGACGCCAGGCTGCTGTTGGCCCGGGGACCTTCATCAACACCCAGCTCTGGCAGAGCAAAGCGTTCGGCGGCGAACAAACCCGCCGTTTCCGCGGAGAAATAACGCTCATGACTCTGCAGAGCCCAGCTATCCTGCTGCGCGCGACTAACGCCGCGGGCCAGGGCTTCTTCGCCGGTGTATTTCGCAATCGCCTGATCACCGTCCGGACTCTTTAGCAACAAGGGATCCTCGACACCGGCTGAAGGGTCCCAGCCAGAAGAATCACCGGGCCTGCTGCGACGCTGACGAGGCGCCAGAAATGGTGTTCGCGACAAACTCTCGAAGCCACCGCAGATGGCCAGCTGTGCATCGCCGGCAAGAATCTCGCGGTAAGCCAGGCCAATGGCCGTCATTCCGGAACAGCAGGCACGGTCCACGGCCAGCGAGGCGGTGCTGTCGGGCAAAGCGCTGCTGAGGACTGCCTGGCGGGCCGGCGTAAAGCTGCCAGCCGCCGCCATGCCAACGCCGGCGAATAACGCGTCGACAGAGGCAGGCTCGATACCTGTTCGTGCGAGCAATTGATCAATGCAATTAGCGCCCAGTTGTACCGCGCTGTATTCGCGCAGTGCGCCAAAGAACTTCCCGAACGGCGAACGCGCCGCGCCCACCAGCCAGACTTCCGCGCGCTTCATCGACGCGGCCTGCGCGATTGTTTTTGCAATTCTGTGCGCAAAGCCGTCAAGTCTATTTTGCCTGCCAGCGTACGCGGCAGTTGCTCGCGAATTTCCCAGCGCTTGGGCGTGCGAATACCCAGCAGCGGTCGACTATAGGCCAGCAGCGTCTGTTGCTGAAGTTGCGTACCGGTGACGAAGGCGACGGGAATTTCGCCCCAGTTAGGGTCCGGCAATCCAACAACGGCGACCTCCGCCACGCCCGGGCAGCTGGCGATTACTGCTGCCACCTCTTGCGGGTAGATATTGAAGCCGCCGCAAATGAGCATATCCTTGCTGCGCCCGGCCAGGGTAAATATGCCATCAGCACTGCGGCGCGCCAGGTCGCCGGTTCGTAACCAGTCCTCACAAAGCACCTCAGCCGTTCTTTCAGGCGCTCGCCAATAACCCTGCATGACCTGTTCTCCCCGAACGTACAACTCGCCCACTTCGCCGTCGGCTACCGCGCGCCCCTGCTGGTCACGCAACTCAATATCCACATGAGTATAGGCGCGCCCAAGCGCGGACTGGCGCGGAGTATCGCCGCTGAGCATTTCTTCCGCCGGCAGCGTACAGATAGTCATCATGGCCTCGGTAAGGCCGTAGTTCGGCACCAGCATCGGGCCAAATTTTTCCAGCGCTGCTTTTAGCGTATTGGCAGGCATCGGCTCACCGCCATAGCCGATCTGGCGCAAACTGCCTGTCGGTGTCTCGTCCAGGCGTCGATCGGCCAGCAATCGAGTCAGCAGACTTGGCACACAGGTGAATACCGTCGCCTGCTCACGCTCCAGGCTGCGCAACAAACCACCGATGCGCGGCTCGCTGATTACACTGGCGGCGCCGCGCAAAAAGAACGGCATGAAGTAGGCGCCACTGGCGTGCGACAGCGCGCCGACATGCAATAGCCGATCATCCTGACGAATGTCGCGATCGGTAAGCAGATTTCGATAGACGGCCATCCAGTTGCGATGCGTCAGCATCACGCCCTTCGGCTTCCCGGTGCTACCTGAAGTGTAGTTCAGCGAACAAAGATCGCCGGCCGACGCGGCATACAAATCGGTCGGTGAATGCGAACGCTCGAGCTCGCGCCATTGTGCAGAGCCCGAAATCACGGCGGGTGCTTGCGCCGGCAGGCGACGGGCACGCGGCGGATCTGCGGCGATCAGCACTGGCTCACAATCTTTGAGAATTTCTCCGACTTCATGGCGCGTATAACGCGCATTTAGTGGCACCCGCACCAGGCCCGCTATCTCAATGGCCAGACTGATCAGGATGAACTCGGCGCAATTGCTCATCCACACGGCGACACGCGCGCCCGGTGGATGACCGGCGCGCTGCAGTCCGCTGGCCAGGGCTTCGGCCTGGTGCCAGAGTTCGGCGTGTGTCCAGCGCCGCGCGCCGTCGACCAGCGCCAGGCGCTCCGCGAACCTTGCAGCGGCATCGCGCCCAGCCAGACAGGGCAAACGGTCAATGTTGTCGATGCCTGCGCTCAAGCAACCAGCTCCCTGGCTGCCATGGGCGGCAGCGGCAACGCTGGCGAAATTGCCTCCCAGGCCGCCGCCAGCTCAAATGCGTGCATCTCGGCACCAGCCGGCAGCACAAACTGCAAAGAGAAGGGTAAGCCCTCGGCGCTGAGGCCGGCCGGCACCGCGATGGCGCAAAGGCCGAGATAATTCACCAGGCGAGTATAGCGAGCGAGCCGGGCACGGCTTTCGTCAACCTCGGTCAGGCGCAACGCAGTTATCGGCGTCGTCGGCAACAGCAAGGCATCGACCCCGGCTATCAACGACTGAAATCGACGTTGATCTTCACGCCGCTGCGCAAGCGCCGCGCGATACGCTGCATCATCAATTTGTGCACCGGCCAGAAAACGCTCGCGCACTGCCGGATCCATACACCCGGGCGCAGCGGCAATTTTTGTGCCGTGCTGCTGCCAGCCCTCGTAACCAATAATGACCGCAACGCGCCGCGCCATCTCGGCTGCGTCAAGATCAAAATCTACGCTTCGTATGCGCGCGCCCCTTGACTGCAATCTCTGCAGAGACTGCTCATAAGCGGCCGCCTGGTCTGACTGCAGACTGCCAAGGGCGACCTGCGACCAACGGCCGATCACCCGTCCGCGCCAGTCAGCAGGAAGCGGTAGCTGCACAGGCAAACCGGCCAGAATTTTATAGAGGGCCGCTGCGTCTGCCACGTTATTCGCCAGCGGACCCACGGAATCCAGGCTAGGGCTGAGCGGCAGCACCCCCTGCATCGGCACCTGGTCGTATCCGGGTTTGAAGCCAACGAGGCCGCACAGCGAAGCCGGGATCCTGACCGAACCGCCGGTGTCGGTACCGACGGACAAGGGTGCCAGGCGGCCGGCGACGGCGACGGCGCTGCCACTGCTGGAGCCGCCTGCTACCCGGTGATTTAGCGCGTCCCAGGGATTGCGCAGGCTGCCTTCATGCGCGTGCGTGCCCCAGCCGCCAAACGCCAGCTCCTGCAAGCGTGTCTTGCCCAGCACTACAAGGCCGGCGGCTTCCAGTCGCTTGACCAGCGTGGCGCTGGTCTTTGGTCGCAGCTGATACAACCGCGAGCCCGCGCGCGTGCTCATCCCGGCCACATCAATCAGGTCTTTAAGCACCACCGGCAGGCCGTGCAAAAGACTGCGCGGCGTCTCGGCATCGCGACACATGGCCTGATCCAGTGCACGCTGCGCATGCAATTCCGTCATCACTGGCAGTTGGCTGCTATGCGTATCCAGGCGCAGCAGCGCGGTGCGCACCAGTTGCAGGCTGCTGGTTTCACCGGCTGCAATGGCCGCAGCGGCAGCCAGTGCCGAGGCGCCCTGCGGCCAGGCCGTCGCCTCCGTGGGCCTAGACTGCACGCGCATCACAGGCCGCGACCAGCGCATGGTTTAGGCTGCGACCTATGGCTAAACGAGGCAACGCATTACGCATTACGCGCCAGCTAACGCTGCTGGTGGTCGCGATCATGCTGGTGGCCGGCACCCTGATGGGCCGGGCCAGGGTAACCAGCTGGGAAGAAACTCTCTGGGTCGGCATTTATCCCATCGCCTTTGATGGCTCCGACGCCACCGCTATCTATTTAGAAAACCTGGATGACAGGGTATTTGAAGATATCACCGAGTTTGTCGAAGCGGAGGCCAAACGTTACCAACTCGGATTAGAACGCCCGTTTCGCATCGACCTCGGCAGTCCCGTTGCGAGCCTGCCGCCCGTTCCGCCTGCGCAACCCAATCCGCTGAGTGTAATCGCCTGGAGCCTGCAGCTGCGCTGGTGGGCCTGGCGCGCCATGGCCGCGCAAAACGGCCCCGATCCCGATATTCGGCTATTCATTGTTTATCACGATCCGGAAACCGAGGGCGCCCTGCCACATTCACTGGGACTCAAGGAAGGTCGCATTGGGGTAGCGCACGTGTTCGCAGCAGCGCGAATGGAGGGCAGCAATAACGTTGTTATTGCGCACGAAATGCTGCACACCCTGGGCACCACCGACAAATACGACCCGGCCACGAATATGCCGCTGTTCCCGGACGGCTACGCGGAGCCGCTGCGTAGCCCGCCGCTACCGCAAAGGTTTGCGGAACTCATGGCCGGACGCCTGCCCCTGGATGAGCAACAGTCAGAAATCCCGAAATCCTTGCGCCAGGTGCGGATTGGTCCGGTCACCGCGGCCGAACTGCGCTGGCCGCAGCTGACGCCAGAACCATGAATCATCTGTCGCTAAACCCTTTCAGGCCGCTATATTTACCGTTAATCAAGACTCGTTTGCGTTGCGACAGTGTCGCGCTGGCCGCTCAGGCCGCCACACAGCTTGGATGAAGCCCGCAATTCAGCCTATAGTTCTCCCTGAACAGGTTCCGTGGGAGAGAACACGACAATGACTACGAATTTTCGACTTTGGATAATTGCGCTTGCTACAACACTGCTGCTGGTCGGCTGCGGTGGCGATTCAGGCGCACCGAGCATGGATGATGCAGCCGATGCCGTGGGTGACGCCATGGACGACGCTGCCGACGCAGCCGGTGATGCCGTAGACGCGGCCGGTGATGCGATGGACGATGCCGTAGACGCGGCCGGTGATGCGATGGACGACGCTGCCGATGCCGCCAGTGATGCGATGGACGACGCCAAAAAAGCGGGCGCCGATGCCATGGACGCTGCAGAGGAAACCATGGATGACGCTGCCGATTCCGCCAGCGAAACCATGGACGACGCAGAAAAGGCTGCCGGAGACGCGATGGACAAGGCAAAGAAAGACGCCAAATCCATGATGAACTGAGGCTATGCAGCCGCCCGCCGTTAGTTCGGCGGGCGGCTGCTATTCACCGGCAAAAAAAAGCCCGCAAAGCGGGCCAAATGTTCCGGGTGTTTTTCTTGTTGGCAAGAGTCCGTGGGGGGACTGGGGATAGAGCCTATACAGTCCGGGGCTCACTACGTGACCCAGCCTGAAAAGCCTCATCCCAAACGCCAGGCTCAGTGAGCCAGCAAATCCGGGTCGGCGCTACAGCCGAATCAACCCCTAAGTAAAATCCGCCATTGCCTAAGTCGTCCTATTGTCATACTCTTATGACCTTTCGAGCATAGATAAGCCCAGCTGAACCCGAGGAAACCGAATATGGCCAGCCCAGAACCCCTGAAAGACCTGCCCGAACTCGACATCCGGCCCCTCACCGGTGCGCTGGGCTGCGAGATCCTGGGCGTTGATCTGGCCAATGTGGACGACCCCACTTACGCGGCCATTCACCAGGCCTTCCTCGACTATTCGGTGGTCGTATTCCGCGATCAGGAACTCGATGAAGAGAGTTTTGCCGCCTTCGGCAAACGCTTCGGCAAACTGGAAGACGAACCGTTTCTGCCCAACCGCACCGAAACGCCGGGTATTTACTATTTCCGTGGCGCCGGCGGCCAGAAAAAACTGTCTACGCAGAATCTCGGCTGGCACATGGATCACAGCTATCAGCAAAATCCCAGCCTGGGCGCCATGCTTTACGCCGTGAACGTTCCCAAGGCCGGCGGCGATACCCTGTTCGCCAGCCATTACCTGTCCTACGACTACCTGTCAGAGCCGATGAAGGAATTTCTTGCTGACAAAATCGCAATCCATGACGTACTGCACTACGGCATGGAATCCGGTCACTTCGCCGTGTCCAAAATCGAAGACCTGGAGCGGCTGGCAGCTATGCGCCGCAAGTTCCCGCAGGTTGAGCACCCCCTGGTCTGCGCACACCCGGAAACGGGCCGCAAAATGCTTTTTATCAACAAGGCCTGGGCCACCGCCATCAAGGGCCTGCATCCGCGCGAGAGCAAAGCCATCCTGGAAATGCTCAAAGAGCATTCGCTACAGGATCGCTTCCAGTGCCGGGTGCGCTGGCACAACAAGAGCCTGCTGCTGTGGGACAACCGCTGCGTGCAACACAGCCCCAACGTGGACTATGAAGAGCCCCGCTGGATGCTTCGCCTGGCTTTGCACAGCGACTGGGTTCCAGGCACGGAATCCGCCTAGGCCAGGACATTCGCTACGGTCTGGTCTACGGGCTGCCCCGCAGCGTTTACCATCGTCAGACTCGCTGAGAAATGACGTGTTGCTGCGGCTCATTCGCTCCGCTTAACCAATTAAAGGGCTACCGATACGACTTGTTTTTGCTGCACCGCAATATAGTGGCGCTACAGGCCTTATGCATCGATCAGCCTCACCCTGTCCTTCCAGCCTGATATTCAAAGCTGCGCTTCTTGCGGCCGCTGCCGACCACTTAGTGAACGTCCCTGCCAGAGGCAGATGGCCGGGGTGAAACCATCCGGCACCGTATTGCGAAGACTCCTTTAGACTCGGCGTTAGAGTAAGAAGAGCGAGCAAACTCGCCACCGCCGGCTGCGAGGTAATCAGGGGATAATTGATGGACCCATTCAAGGAAGCTGCCGGCCAGAGGGCCATCGATAGCGGGCGCAAGCGAGCGACACCGCTGGAGATGCCGCCCATCGAAGACCAGCGTTTCGCGTTGTACAAAAGCACGGAAGGCTACCAGGCCATCATGGCCTGGTATGACGACGTGTTGACGCTGATTGAATGCGAATTCGAATCACAGTTTGTAAAAACGCGCTTTGGCCACACACACATGCTGGTGGCTGGACCCAAAGACGCGGAACCCCTGATCCTGATCCCCGGCGTTGCCGGCTGCGCGCCCCTTTGGCGACGTCAGTTGCCGGCCTTTGCCAAGCATTTCCGCGTTTACGCACTGGATATCGTTGGCCAGCCGGGGCGCAGTGATCCCAACCCGCCATCCTTCCTTAATGACGATTACAGCCTATGGCTCTGCGATGTGCTGGATGGATTGCATATCGACAAGGCGCATTTTGCCGGGACCAGCGTGGGCGGCTGGGTTGTCCTGAAAATGGGCATCGACAAGCCAGAGCGCGTACGAAAGATTGTCATGCTCAGCCCCACCGGGGTTTCCCGAGCCAGGCTGCCGGTAAAAATCTGGCTCACCAAAGTCCTCAACAAGCAAAAAGGCACCAATGAGCTTGAAAATGACCTGACTGCCAAATCTGTTGCTTCGAAAAGCCCCGGCGGCTCCTTTGGCACCTTTGACCGGCAGTTGGCACGCCTGATGGCGTTATGCACCCGCCATTACCGAGTCGATCGCTCAGTCGGTGTCTACAACGAAGCTACCCAGAAAGTCGATATGCGGAAAGGCCTGCGCGTACTGCGCAAGTTTTTCCTGTCCGAACCCAAAAGCGTACTCCGCCAGTTCAAGGTACCCGGACTGCTTGTCTTCGGGCAGCACGAAGTGCTCTATGATCCTTATAAAATCTCAAAGCGGGCCAAGAAAATCATTCCAGACCTTGAAACGGACGTCATCGAAGGCGCCGGACACGCAGCCATCTATGACCGTCCTGACGAGGTTAATGAGGTCATTGTGAATTACCTCCGCAAACCCTGAAGTCAGCCTGAACGAGAACTATTATTTTGATGCAACGTTTTAGCAGTGTCGGGCAACTAGTACTGGCGGTTTTTTTAATCACACCAGGCGTGGCGCTCGCCCACGAGGGCAGCAGCCTGCCCTATGGATCCTTTCTGGCGGGACTCACCCACCCGGTGCTTGGTCTGGACCATTTCCTGGCCATGGTCAGCGTTGGCATTGTCAGCGCGCAGATTGGCGGCCGCGCAATCTGGAGCGTACCGGCAACCTTTGTCGCCGTGATGGCCGTCGGCGGGATACTGGGCTGGCTGGATGTTGGTTTGACTGCCATCGAAATGGGCATTGCCCTGTCAGTGCTGGGCCTGGGCCTGGCCATTGCTTTCGATAAGCGCCTGCCAATTTCTCTAACCATGAGCGCGGTGGGTTTTTTCGCCATCTTCCACGGTTATGCGCACGGCGCCGAAATGCCAACCGTCGCGAGGGCCTCAACCTATGCCGCCGGGTTCCTGACCGGCACCGCTATTCTGCACATCGCCGGCGTGCTGATCGGCGATATTTCGCAACATTACAAAGCCGGTAAGGTGATACTGCGCGTGGTAGGTGCGTGTATAGCGGCAGCCGGAGCGACCTTTCTGGTTGGCGCGGGCTAAGCGGCGCGAGGTAGAAAACGATGAATCGCAAACTAAAACTGGGACTCTGGGAGGCCGGCTGTGTCATCTGGGTCTGCGTCGCCGGCTCCCTGCTGCATTTTGCCTTCGAACTCTCCGACTACTGGACCCCGCTGGCACTGATGGCGGCCGTCAACGAAAGTGCCTGGGAACACACCAAAATGTATTTCTGGCCGGGCCTGGTCTACGCCCTGGTGCAATACACCTACACGCGCGACATCGCTAACAACTACTGGCTGGGCAAAGCCGCTGCGCTGGCGATTACACCGATAACCATATTCATTACTTACTATAGCTATATGGGCTATATCTCGGCCGTCGATGCCAAAGCCTCGTTACCTACCATGCTAATGATCATGGTGTTCGGTATCTCATTCGGCCAGTATCTGAGCTACCGAATTCTTACTGCTCCGCCGCTGGGCGAGAGTCTGCGTCGCTATGCATTGCCCACCTACATTGCCCTGCTGGCGATGTTCTCGACCTTCACCTTCCTGCCACCGAAAATTTTCCTGTTCGAAAACTTCTATTGTTATCAGTACACCGGTGAATACGGCATTCTTTCCGACTATGAGCCCTACCGGGTTTTTGTGCGCGAGGGAGAACAGCAGGCCGGTGGGGTGAATTATTGCGCCGGCGTGGCCCAGGCCAGCATTTCAAGCCTGCCCTAGCGCGCCCGTCACTGCCGACCGGGTGAAGCCGGGATCAGGAGTAGAAGCTGGCGTAAACCCATTCGCCCCCTCAAGCCATCCTGTTCTTTGCAGACCAAACCCTGATCGCCAGGTCGTGTTCAGCACCGCCCGGGAAACTCGCTAACGGCTATCCACAGACAGGCCGGCGCGAAGCATGAAACCACTAACCAGCGTGCCGATGGCGATGCACAGGGTATCAGCTACGGCCGCACCCATGAGCGGCTGCCAGTTCACGTCGCCCCAGCCAGACAGGAAAGTATAGGTTCCGAAGAAAGCCGGGAAGCAGACCAGCAAACTTGCCACGACAGACCGCGCAACCCAGCCCTGCGGACGCCGGAGCACAATCAGCAAGGACACAGAGACCAATAGAGCCGGCAGGAAACCGAGGGTCATTTTGGCAATGTTCAGCCCTGAAGCGCCGTCCTCACCACTGCGCATGAAACCGTCAAACAGCGGCATGGCCCAGGGATTCAGGATGAACTCGGCAACCCCCCAGTTCAGATTGCTGGCAATAAAAAAACCCGCAAAGGTGGCCAGGCCAATGCGCATGCCGCTCAGCTGTCTACTCATCCGGCCGGCTCAAACCAGGCCGTCAGCGCAGAGCTCTTCCGAAACTTCCCAGAGCTTCGCTGCCAGCTCAGCATCCTGCATACGCGGGTCAGGCATTACGGGATTGCAGTCGGCAAAGTAGTAACCGCTCATGCCGGCCAGGCGGGGATTGGCGGCGACATAGGTCTGGGTCGCCGCACCCTCTTCGGTATTCTTCATGAACACCCAGCCGAACATTTTTGCGAAGGCCAGCTGCCATTTGGGAAAGTGGCGGCCAAGGTTGGTGTTAATTATTCCGGGATGCACCGCGTTGGCGGTGGCGTTTGTATCTGCCAGGCGCCGCGACAGTTCAAAGGCAAACAGGCCATTGGAAAGCTTGGACTGACCGTACATTTTCATCGGTTCGTAATCGCGCTCGCCGCTCAGGTTATCGAATTCAACGCCGTCACCGGGGGCCCACATGTGGCCGCTGCTGCTCAGCACGACGATTCGGCCGGCCGGCGCGGCCTTGACCCGGTCCAGCAGATTCACGCCCAGGGCAAAATGGCCCAGGTGATTAACGAAGAACTGTCGTTCGATACCGTTGACCTGCTCCAGTTCGGGCAAGGCCATGATGCCGGCATTCAGCACCAGCATGTCGATGGGCATATCCATGGACAACACCTGCTCAGGCGCAGCTACCCACGGAATCCAGATCGGCCAGTTCCAGCACCGCGGGCGTCGTCTTGCCATCAATACTGGCACAGGCATTTTCGGCCTTTTCGATAGTTCGGCCGGTGCCAATCACATGCGCACCGCGCGCCGCCAAAACGCGCATGGTTTCGTAGCCCAGACCCGAATTGGCGCCAGTAACTAATGCAGTCATGCCACTGAGGTCCAGGCCGGCGGTAACTTCCTCAGCCGTGGATTTAGCCCCAAACGGACCCAGTTCAACGCCAGGTGGCGCTACAAACTGATCCGAGCCGGGCTCCGCGCAGCCGGGAAGACTGGCAGCGGCAGCTACCGAAGAAGCGCCCAACAGAAAGCGGCGTCGATTGATGGCATCGGTCATAGTGCTTCTCCAGAATTCAGCGGCACAGTGTAGCGTGTCGACCCGGAGACTGTAGACGGATTCCCGGCCGACTGTCGCCTGTTCAACAGGTGGCGGGGCGCTGCGAGGACAGTCGCTGCCCGCGAGCATCGCAAGCTGACTAGAATAGGCGCATGACCTTACTGCGCTTTGACAATGTATCCCTGGACTTCGGCGACCGTAGAATCCTGCGCGAGGCCAGTTTCGCCATCGAGGCCGGTGAGCGTGTTTGCGTGGTGGGCCGCAACGGCACCGGCAAGACCACGCTGCTGCGGCTGATCACCGGCGAACAGCAGGCCGACCTGGGTGACATTGAGTTTCGTGCCGAACTGCGCGTTAGCCAGCTGCAGCAGGCGCTGCCGACGCAACTGGACCTGAGTGTGCGCGAATTTGTCAGCGGCGGACTGGCCAGCCTGGAAGCGCTCGTCACCAGCTACCAGGCCCTGGCCGACCGTAACCCCCAGGGTCGTGAACTCCGCGAGCTGGAGCGGCTGCAGCTGCGTATCGACGCCCTCGACGGCTGGCGCATCGACCAGCGGGTTGAAACTATCTGCAGCGAACTGGAGCTTCCGCACCAGCGCCTGCTCGGTGAGCTATCCGGTGGTTGGCGAAGACGAGTCGGGCTGGCACGCGCGCTGGTCAGCGACCCCGAGCTGCTGCTGCTTGACGAACCCACCAATCACCTGGACCTGGCGGCCATCGACTGGCTGGAAAGTCGGGTGCGTGCCTATCCCGGCAGCGTCGTATTCGTTACCCATGATCGTGTGTTCCTGCAGAGCCTCGCAACCCGCATCCTGGAACTTGACCGGGGTCAGCTGGTCAGCTGGCCCGGCAGCTACCGCAACTATCTGCGCCGCAAAGCCGAAGCACTGTCTACCGAGCAACGCGCTGAGCGCGAGTTCGACAAGAAACTGGCCGTCGAGGAAGTCTGGATTCGCCAGGGCATCAAGGCACGCCGTACTCGCAATGAGGGACGCGTGCGTAGCCTGGAAGCCATGCGCGAGGAGCGCGAGGCACGCATGGATCGGCCGCGCGATGCGCGAATCAATATCGACGAGGCCAATCCATCAGGGCGTAAAGTCATTCGCTTGCGCAATGTCAGTTACGGCTACGATGACAAGCGGCTGATCAATGACCTGACTCTGCAAATCATGCGCGGTGACCGGATTGGCCTGGTCGGTAACAACGGCGTGGGCAAAAGCACCTTGTTGCGACTGCTGCTGGGCGAACTGGAGCCCCAGACCGGCACCATAAAGCTGGGCACGCAGCTGGAGGTCGGTTATTACGACCCGCTGCGCGGTGACCTCGACCCGGAACGCAGCGTGGCGGAAAACGTCGGCGAAGGTCGTGACTTTGTGCAGCTGAACGGCAAGGACATCCATGTCGTCGGTTATCTGCGCGGTTTCCTGTTTGAGCCGAAACGCGCTATGACGCCCGTCAAGGCCCTATCTGGCGGCGAGCGCAACCGCGTGCTGCTGGCCAAGCTGTTTACCCGGCCCAGCAACCTGCTGGTTTTGGACGAGCCCACCAATGACCTGGACGTCGAGACACTGGAAGCACTCGAAACGCGGCTGCGCGAATACCAGGGCACGCTGATCGTAGCCAGTCATGACCGGGAATTCCTCGACAACGTCGTCACCAGCATCCTGGCCTTTGAGGCCGACGGCAAGATACGACCCTATCTCGGCGGCTATAGCGACTGGTCGCGACAAGGCCGCGCCCTGGCTGAAATGGACAGCCCGGCAACGCGTCGGCGGGCAGACAAGAGCACAGATTCCGCAACGGCAAAGCGCCCAACCAAACTCAGCTATAACGAACAGCGGGAACTCAACGAGCTGCCGGCGCGCATCGAGGCGCTGGAAGCGGAGCTCGACGCCTTACAGCTTCGCATAGCGAGTGCGGACTTTTATTCAGGGCCCGCAGACGAGGTGCAGGCCAGCCTGGCCAGGCTCGACAAGCTCCCCGGCGAACTGGAAAGCACGGTGGAACGCTGGGCCGCCCTGGAGGAACAGCAATTGCGCTACCAGACGCGCAGCTGAACGGCCTGCCGGCCCCCAGCTTGCGGCGCCGACAATTTCACAGGCCAGACACCGGGCGGTTACCGCGGATCATTGGCAATAGAAAGGTCGCATTGCGCGCACGCGGAGTCGCCAGCAAATGGAATAAAAAAGGGCGGCCTGTGGGCCGCCCTTTAAGCCTGCGATTAGCGTCAGCTACTCAGGCTGCTTCATCCTTGCTTTGTTTGCGCGCCTGACGGCTCGGCAACAGGGGCACAGACTCCACCACCCAGTTACCGGATTTGCGGCGCCCGGGGCTCGGAATGGCAAAAGCCGTATTGCCGCCATTGCGTCGCTGGAAATCGGCTCCAGTCGATACGCCAGCCTGTTTCATCAAACTTCGCCAGCCAGTCTCGATAGCCAACAACTGGCTTTGTCCGCCGGCATCAAGACTTCCTTGGTGTTGCTGATAGGCGTCTGCGTCGGATACAAGTCCAGCAACACGTCGATGTCCTGCTTGGCCATCGCCTTGTTGCGCGCATGGATAGGACCGTCATGTTTCGGGTCCAGCATGAAGTTACGCATGTTCAGGAAGAATATCCGGGTACGTGATCACTCAACCGGTTGCTCGAAAAAGTACTGACGGAAGCCCATGCCCGGCTGAGTATTGATATGCGTGATAACGACGTTGGGTCCGTATGTGCCACCACCTGCCTACAGATCGCCCTGCTCGTTCGCGCGCATTGCCCCAGGTTTTACTCTTTAAGCGGTGGCGCATTGAACTTGTGCATAAACCACATGCCCCAGCCCTGCTCATGATCTTCCGTTTCGTACTCATGACCTTATAGGTGTCGCGATTCATGGCAGTGAAGCCATGCGTCGGATGCACGAACTCGTTATGTGCCGGATCCAGCGCGTTCTCAATGGACCGCTCGTAGTAGTAGTTCACATCCAGGACCAGGATTGAATTGGCCCGCCAGCCTTCCTTGCCATACTCTTCCACGTCCAGTAACGGCGGACGCTCTTCTTCGGGCAGATCGCCGAGGAAAGCGAAAATGATGCCGTACTTTTCCTGCACCGGATACGCATCGATCTTGGCGCGCGCCGGTGGTTTCTTGCCGTAGCCGATAGAGGGGATATTTTTACATTGGCCGTCGCCACCGAACTCCCAGCCGTGATACGGGCAGACTATGCAACCGTTTATTATGCGCGGGCACGTTCGGGGCCAGACCAGGCGCCGCCCAGTGATCCGCCACGATGAACGCAAGTGTCGCTGAGCACATGCGCCTCGCCGTCATCATCGCGAAACGCGACCAGGTTCACGCCCAGAACTTAACCTTCTCGGGTGTGTCCATGGCCAGGTCTTCGCTACGCACGATCGGGTACCAAAAATTGATGTACATGGGTTCCTCCTCCCTCAGATACAGAAGCGATTTCTACCGCTAGCCATGGCCTGTCAGCAATAGGGAGAACTACCTATTGGTGTTTAAAAACAGATACTTAGCGACCCGCGTCGGCATGGTCGCGCATTTCTCGCACTACAAAAAAAGGGGCAGCCCCAGGCTGCCCCTTTAATCTCACTGCGGCGAGGTGCCGAATCAGGCAGCCGCATCCTTGCGTGCTTTGCGCGCTGCGCGTCCCGGCAACAATGGCACGGGCTCCAGCACCCAGTTGCCGGCATCGCGCCGTCCCGGGCTCGGAATCGCAAAGGCCGTGCTCTTGCCGTTACGCTGCTGAAAGGTATCCCAGTCGATGCGCCAGCCCATATCGTCGAACTTAGCCAGCCACTCTCGATAAGCAGCAATGGGCCCATCGGCCGGCATCAACACTTCTTTGGTATTCGAGATTGGTGTCATGCGCGGATACAGCTCATTAAGGATGGCGATATCCTGAGCTGCAACGACTTTGTTACGCGCATGGATGGGGCCGTCCTTTTCAGGCTCGAGCATGAAGTTGCGCATATTCAGGAAAAAGATACGTGTCTTATCTATATCGACAGGCTGCTCGAAAAAATACTGGCGGAAGCCACGCGGCGGATCAATGTTGATATACGTCGGCATGACATTCGGACCATAGGTGCCACCACCGGCTTTCACCGTGCTGCGGTCCGCTTTCACCTTGCCCCAGGGCGTATCGCCACCGGAGCCGGCCGCTGTCTCATGCTTCTCGTCAGGCAGCGGCGGCGCATCGAAAGGATGCCAGAACCAGAAACCCCAGCCGTTGCGATTGTCCTCAATCTCCATTTCATTGACCTTGTAGCTATCCCGGTTCATACCGGAAAAGCCATGGGTCGGATGGACGAACTCGTTGTGCGCCGGATCCAGGCCATTCTCTATGGAGCGTTCGTAGTAATAGTCCACTTCCAGGATCAGCACTGAATTGGCCCGCCAACCTTCCTGCCCGTATTCTTCAATCTCCAGCAGCGGCGGACGCTCCTCTTCGGGCAGATCGCCAAGGAACGCAAACACGATGCCGTACTTCTCCTGCACCGGATAGGAATCAATCTTGGCCCTGGCCGGCGGTTTGGTGCCATAGCCTATGGAAGGAATGTTTTTGCACTGACCGTCGCCACCGAACTCCCAACCGTGATACGGACAGACGATGCAACCATTGACAATGCGCGGCGCGGTCTCCGGACCCGACCAGGCGCCACCCAGGGAACCGCCGCGGTGCACGCAGGTATCGCTAAGCACATGCGCCTCACCCTCTTCATCTCGAAAAGCCACAAAGTTCAGGCCGAGACATTTGACTTTCTCCGGCTGCTCCATCGACAGGTCCTCGCTGCGGACCATCGGATACCAGAAATTGATATACATTGTGTTTTCCTCCCGAAATTGTCGCGACATGAAAAACTTTGAACTCATGCGAAGCCATTCGGAAATGTACCTACCGACTAAATATAAATATATTAATCATGCACTTACTCCATTGAGCGCCCACCAGGAAAGCAGCGGACCCGAGATCACTTCATGAGTGCCACAAGCTTCCGCGCGACCATCCATCGGCGTTTGGCTCTGCGCATCGGGGCGGCCGCCCTGATCCTGGGCGGCGTATTCGCCGGCATTGCGGTACTCGCTGAACAGGAGCGGATGGAGTCACAGGTTGTGGCCCTGGCCAAGGCTGCGGCCGGACGCTGGAATACGGCAGTCCAAGCCGATCTCGACGGACCCATGGATGTTGCGCGATTACAGGCATCGCTGGATAAATTTGCCGCAGCACGCGGCGATCGTTATCTCGACAGCGGCCAATTTGTGCTGGTGCGTGTTTACGATAACCAGGGCGCGCGTCTGGCCGGACTGCAGGATGGCGATAGCGCAACAGACCAGCGCCTGCGGGCCGCCATTGATACGCACCGCTTCGAACCACCCGCCGGGGATTCGATGGTCCTTAGCACCCAGTTGAATGGTGAAGCCCACGTTGGCGTAGCGGTGGCACTAACTGATAGTCGCGGCGAAACACGCGCGTGGCTGGCCGGCATTTTTTCACCGTCCGCAGAGCAGCTCCAACGCGGCCGCGCAGACGTGCTGCGCACCGTATTTTACGTCCTGGCTATCGTGCTGATCACCGCACTTGTTACCTATCCGATCATTACCGGCCTGTTAAACCAACTGGCTCGCCTGGCCGATCGACTGCTGGACGCCAATCTGGAAACCCTGCAGGTCCTCGGCAGCGCCATCGCCAAGCGCGACAGCGACACCGACGCTCACAACTATCGGGTCACTGTGTACTCGGTCCGCCTGGCCGAGCAGGCTGGATTGGACAACGCCCAGATTCAGGGCTTGGTCAAAGGCGCCCTGTTACACGATGTCGGCAAGCTGGGCATACGCGACAATGTACTACTGAAACCAGGACGCCTGGACGAGCAGGAATTCGGCGTCATGCGCACGCATGTTGAACACGGCCTGGATATTACCGAGCGGGCTGAGTGGTTGCGCGAAGCGCGCGATGTAGTCGGCGCGCATCATGAGAAATTCTCCGGCGGAGGTTACCCGGCCGGCCTTGCCGGCGAAGATATCCCGGTCAGCGCGCGGATCTTTGCGATTGTCGATGTGTTTGACGCACTAACTTCCAAACGACCTTACAAGGAACCCATGTCGTACCGCGAAACCATGGCTATTCTTCATGAAGGTCGTGACCGACATTTCGACCCGCAACTACTGGACAAATTCACCGCTATCTCGAAGGCGCTGTATGACCAGTTTGGCGGCCGCGACGGCAGCGATGCGCGACGAGAGCTGGGCCGGATACTGGAACGCTATTTTCGCGGTGACGCTGCCGCCTTGTTACGCAACTAAAAAAGGGCGACCCGCGGGGCCGCCCTTAAGTCCTGAAACCTGGATCAGCCTAGTCTGGCAGAGCCTGCAGGGTGTACATGGCTTGCAGAATCGGTGAAGGCCGTATTCCTGAGCGCGCAAACCATTTCTCGAACAGGGCTTTGAACTGGCCGGTTCGATACAAACGTGCAATGGTGCTATCTACAACCAGGCGAAAATCTGCATCGCCGCGGGCGACGGCCAGACCGTAGGGCTCATAGGAAAACAAGTCCTGGGAAATAGTGTAATCGCGAGGATTACCCTCACGCATCAGCTGGCCGATCAGGACAATCTGATCGCCGGCCCAGGCATCCACTTCTCCCCGATCCAGCATTTGCCGGGCTTCCTCGCTGCTCTTGGCGGAGATCACTTGCGCATCGATGAACGAATCCGCGAGATAAGCCTTAAGCGCCACCTCGCCGGTGGTATCGGTGACCACTGCAACCTTTTTCCCGGTCAAATCGCCTACCGTCGGCAGCGGCGCCGCGGCACGCGACATTACGCCGCCACCGGTGGTGAAGGTCATCAGGGAAAAATCGACTTCCTTCATGCGTGACAGCGTGATCGTCGTCGCGGCACAGAGAATATCTACATCGCCCTTCGCCACCGCCGAGAATCGGTCTTTAACCGCCACCGAAACGTAGGTGACTTTCAGACTAGACAGTTTCAGATTCTCTTTCACCGCACCCGCCACACGCTGGCACAACTCGATGGAGTAGCCCGCGGGCTGGCCTTGCGCATTCAAAAAGGAAAAAGGCTCGGTGCCTTCACGATAGCCGATACGGATCTCGCCACGATCGGCAATTCTGTCCAGCGTACCGGCGACAGCTGCAGCTGATGCCAGGCACAGGAATAGACCTGTAAAAAATATTCTTTTCATTCTTATGCTCCCGTTGACACGGAGTTAATTAGTCGGAAATCGTGATCTTGGTAATCTGGTCGCCCTGCTGAACGCTATCGACGATATCTTCCCCGCTGACGACTTTGCCAAAAACGGTATGCCGGCCATCCAGATGCGGCTGAGGCGCATGGGTAATAAAGAACTGGCTGCCATTAGTACCAGGGCCGGCATTGGCCATGGAAATCACGCAGCGCTCGTGACGCAGCGGATTGCCATCAAACTCGTCGCCGAAACGATAACCCGGTCCGCCACGGCCGCTGCCTGTGGGATCACCGCCCTGAATCATGAAATTCTCGATAACGCGATGAAATCCGGTGCCGTCGTAAAAGCCCTGGCTGGCCAGGAACACGAAATTGTTGACCGTCATCGGCGCATGCTCTGGATACAGTTCCAATTCGATATCGCCGCGGTCAGTGCTCAGGGTGCAGCGATAGCTGCGGTCGGTTTCAATTTGCATTTCGGGTGGGCTATCCCACTGTTGACTGGTCATGAGGCTCGCACTCCTGGGCTGTCTATTTTTCATGGGCCGCAGGCGCCGGATGGCGCGCGGCCGGCAACTATGCCATGAAAGCGGCGGATTCGCCTCGCTGCCGGCGACTCGACGACCGCAGACCGGGAAGATTCGCTATAGTCCGGGTAATCGGGTCAGCCGGCCGAGACCGGCAGGAGGATTAACGGCATGATGTTTACCAACGTCTGGTACGTGGCGGAATTCAGCGCCAATCTCACGGACAAGCCCCGCCAGATGCGCATGCTGGGCCGCGATTTCGTGCTGTTCCGCGACGCGGACGGCAAGGCGGCCTGTTTAAGCGACGTGTGCCCGCATCGCGGCGCCAGACTCGGGCGCGGTAAATGCCACGAGGACGGCAGTATTTCCTGTCCTTTTCATGGCTGGCATTTCGACGCCAGCGGACAATGCACCCGCATCCCCTCGCAGGCGAACCCTGCCGGCGACATTCCCGCTGGCGCCAAGGTTGACAGTTATCCCACCCAGGAAAAATACGGCCTGGTCTGGGTATTTTTGGGCGACGACGTCGACAAAGCCATACCGATCTACGAGATGCCGGAATACGACAATCCGGCATGGCGCATGGTAACTTTCGAAGATGTCTGGGCATGCAACCTGCATTGGGCCAAGATGACAGATCTCGATCATGTGCATTTACCCATCGTGCACGGCATCGAGTTTGGCGGAGAAAACCCCATCCGACCGCCGGATCATCAGATTGAACAAACGCCTTACGGCTTTCGCACTCGCATTGTCTCGCGGCCTACCGTGACCAAGGGCAAATGGAAAGAAATGCGCAGCGAGCGCAGCGAGGTGGTTTCTAGGCTGGCATTTATGCTGCCCGGCTTCACGCTGAACGGTAAGGTTGATATCGGTGGCGCCGGCTCCGGCTGGCAGAACTGTTTCTACGAGATTTCAACGCCCATCGACGAAGAAACCACGCAGATGCGCTGGCTATTCTTTCGCAGCTTTATGCTTGAGCCGGAAAACGACAAGGAGCATCTCAAGCGAAACCTGCGCAATATTTTCCAGGACAAGGCTAACGGCGAGTCATTCCTGCCCAAGCGTGCACCCGATGTCGAAGACTGGCCGCCACTGCGCGCCGAACGGGAAGACAAGGTGATGACGGCGTACTGGAGAATGATGCGCGAATTGCGCGCGTCGGGCACTCAGATTGATCGTCTGCGCCTGGACGAAATGGAGCGCAATGGCGAATACCGGGTAATTCCCTCGCCGGGTCGCCGCCAGGCGCCCGACAGCTGGGTTTTCGATGCCGTGCCCATGGTCGCCGGCGATCCGGCTGCCACCCGCAGTGACGCCTCACTACAAGGCGTGGCCTGAAACGCTATTTGCGGCTGGGGCTGGTCAGGTGCACGCGGCCGCGCCGGCCGAAGCGGCGCTCGTTCAATTCGGCCACGATTAGTTTCACTGCACGTGTAACAGCAGTGCGCGAGCCCTTACGATAGCCAGTAATGGTGTTAGGACCCTGGTTAATGGTGTAGCGATGCCAGGTACCCGTCTCACCCTCCACGGGCGGGGTCGTTTTATCAACAGCGCCTAGCGCAAACGGCTCACCTTTCAGAGAGTCGTCAATGGTTTCGGTTTTCTTCTTGGTCGGCATTAGTTACTCCGCGTCACTCTCCGGTGACTTCGCGCTGACAGATACAACTGTGATCTCAAAGGCAAGATCTTCGCCGGCCAGCGGATGATTAAAGTCCAGCACGACGATATCGTCGCGCACTTCACGCACCCGAATCGGGCCGTCGTAGTCAGGCGCCGACAGAATACTGCCCACTTCCCGCGCATCTTCTGGAACCTGGTCGGCAGGTACCTCGCGAAACAGTTCTTCGTTGACGGCGCCATAGGCACGCTCGGCTTCCAGTTCGACCTCGAATCGATCGTCGACCTGGCGACCCAGTAAAGCCTCTTCCAGCGCCGGCAGCAAGCTGCCGTCCCCGTGCACGTAAGTCAGCGGGGCATGCTCTTCATTGGTTTGCAGAACCTCACCCTCGCCCTGCAGGGTGAGCTTGAAGCGCAAACCAACGGCGCTGCCCGCCGCAATGCTATCCACGGATGACGCGTTCACTGTGCACTGCTCTCAGACGTAACCGGTACTGAATCAAGCACTGAGACCACGCGAACCTTGAAACGCAGATTTTCACCCGCCAGCGGATGATTAAAGTCCAGCACTACTACATCGTCACGAACTTCGCTGACACGAATCGTGCCCTGGTATTCTGGCGAACTCAGCAACACGCCGACCTCGCGGGCTTCTTCCGGGATCTTCTCCAGCTCAACTTCGCGGAACATGTCCGGATTGATAGGACCATAAGCGTCGGCGGCAGCCACACTCAGTTCAAATTCTTCAGCGGGTTCGCGGCCGGCCAGTTCAGCCTCCAGCACAGGCAGCAACATTCCCTTGCCGTGCACATAGCTCAGCGGCGGATTGCCGACATTGCTTTGTACGGTTTCACCGTTCTCAGCCAGCGTCAGGGTGTACTCGAGCTCCACAGTACTGCCGTCTTCGATCGCCGCGCCAACGGCGACGGCGGGCACGGTCAGAACAAGGCCCGTCAACAAGGCCGACATGGCCAGGGATTTCATCATTGCTGCTCCATGTTTTAAGACCCGAAAAATGACGCTGCGCCGGGCGCTGCGGAACCTAAGGCGGCGGCCGGGGAAGCCCCGGCGGCCAGATTGATGCAATGCGTCACAACGGGGTGACCACTCACTTCACTCGGGTCGGAAGAAGAATATAAGTCATTAATGCGCAGAAAATAGTCGGCAACCCTAGCATCGGCCCCTAAACCTTGCAATGTGGACGGCGCGCCCGGCCTAGCCGGGTGTATTCTGCGGCACTGCGTCAAAAGCAATGCTGATGCGCTCTCCAGCCGCGCTGAAGGGTAGCGTGGCATGCCGAAAGTAGGACGGAAACAACACCAGCTGCCCGACCACGGGCTCCAGCCGGCGGCGCTCTCCAGCTGCATCCGCAATCAGGCGGGCCGGCGGTGAGCCAAACTCCAGCCAACCGGCCTGCGGATCCACAGCGCTCATGTCCTCAGGAATCTGCAGGTAATACACCCCGCTGACAAAGCCCAGCGGGTGCAAATGCGAGGCCTGGTGACCGCCGGCTGTCAGCACGGTTCCCCAGACCCGCAGTGCGGGGTCGGCACTGGCATAGGCCATCACGGGATGATCGGCCTGACCGCCGTATTCGCGCGCGGCTGCGTAAGCGGCAACGGCCTGGGACAACGTTTCCTTCAGCGCCAGCAGCACAGGGTCTGCGTCGAGGTCCAGCTCACCCGTTTGCCGGCCGCCGCGGGTGGACTTGCTGGCGGGCTCCGCCAACAGCGAAGCGTTTTGTTTCAGGCTTGCGATCAGGGCGGTATTAAATGCAGTCAGGTCAGCGAAGCCTGGCGGCGCAGTGATCTGTGCGACTTCAATCAAGCCATCCAGATCCAGCAACTCCGTTGCCTCATCCCAACGCCCGGCTCGCTGCAACACATTGATCTGTGCCGCCAGAACCAGTCGCTCGCCCGGGTGACGCTGCAGAAACTCGCCGCAGACCTCCTCGGCACTGGCAGTATCGTCCGCGGCCGCCAGCATCAGCGCCAGGTCGCTGGCTGCGCGTGCATTGTGGGGATTAATCCGCAGCGCGCGTTGCAGCACATGGCGGGCCTCAGCGTCACGTTGCAGGGAAAAATACGCCTGGGCCAGGTTGGTCAGGGCCAGGTCATCCTCGGGATTACGGCCGGTGGCCAGTTCCAGCACCGGCACGGCCGCGGCAAAGTCCTGCAAAGCCACCAGCACGGAGCCCTGGGTAGCCAGCACAAACGGGTGTCCGGCCGCCTGCTCCAGCGCCAGCTCGCAGGCCTGCAGCGCTTCCTCGCCGCGCCCGGCGTCCGCCAGGGCGGTGGCCAGGTTGCAGCGCACTTCGAGGTCCGCAGGTTCCAGGGTCAGATAGCGCCGGGCGCAATCAATGGCCTCAGGCAGGCGACCGCGGTACTGGGCCAGGGCACCAAGGTTGGCCAGGGCGCGACGTGATTCGGGATCCAGCTTCAGGGCTGCGCGCAGGCTTGCTTCAGCCTCCGGCAGGTGGCCCAGCGCCAACTGGGTCAGAGCGAGTTCATTACAGGGTTCCGCTTGCTCAGGTGCCGCAGCGCATGCCGATTCCAGCCAGCCCAGGGAGGCCTCCAGCTGGCCAAGATCGCGAGCCAGGCTGCCGCGCAGGCGCAATGCCTGCGCATGCCCGGGGTCATGCTGGAGGAACTCATCGTATAAGTCAGCAGCCACGTCCAGCTCACCGTCGCGATGGGCCTGCATGGCCGACGGCAACAAGTGCTGGTCGCTGTTTTCGTCTGTTTTATTCACGAAGGCCAGGCGCTCACGCTGATGTACGGTGGACTATCGGGCCCGCGATTGTAGGCCAGCCAGAGGCTGCGAGCCTGCCAAATTCTGGCATTCCGGGCGCTGAGCGCCTATCTTTCCCGCCCTGAATCAACTCACTACCGCCGCTGGCGGTCGCTGCCAAGGACAAAGCGTGGACGTAGACATCATCCTGGAACCTGATCTGAACCCGGCGCAGATAACCGAGCTGGGCCTGGCCGCTGAAAAGTACGGTATTCGCGCCGTCTGGACCTCAAACTATTTTGCTCACTGGGATCCGTTCATCAGCCTGGCAAAGCTGGCCGAATCCACCTCAAGAATTCGCATGGGCGCGCTCGCTGTCAGCCCCTTCGAAATGCATCCGCTGAAAATCGCTAACGCGCTGTTGACGCTTAACGAAATTAGCAACGGTCGGGCGCAGGTCGCCGTTGGTGCCGGCGAAGGCAATCTGGATGCCATGGATCTGAAGAAACCGCAGAAAGTGGTACTGGCTATTCGTGAAGCCATCGAAATCGTGCGTCTCGCCGGGCGCGGCGGACTCAAGCAGGGTTACAAAGGCGAGATTTATAACGTCAACCTGCCCTGCGCTTATGACTGGTTGAAAGCGCCGCCGCCGATGGTCTACGGCACCGCCTACCGGTTCATGATGATGCGCATGGAAGGGCGTATCGCTGACGGCGTATTTGTCGGCTGCACACCGCCGGAGATTGTTGAGCCTGCCATGGAAAACGTGCGCACGGGCGTCGAGCGGCGTGAAACGCCGGCAGAAGATTTTCGCGTCAACACCTTCTGGGGCTGGCATATCAAGGCGGACCGCGAAGCGGCCTTCCGCGAATCGCGGCGCGAGTTACCCTGGCGCGCACGCAAGCTGGATCCGGAATTAACCAGCCTCTACCTTGACGAAGACGAAGTGAAAATCGTCACCGACAATTTCCAGAATTATGTGGATGCGTATTTTGCCCATTCAGACGATGTGAAAGGCGTGCCCAAAGAGATCTCCAACAAGCTGGCCCAGGGCCTGACCTCCACGGGCGGACTGGAAGACCTGGACCGCGAGCTCGAACGCTTCAAGAAATTTGGCCACGCCGGGCTGACGGAAATTGCGCTGCGACTGCACGCAGAGCCCATGGAGGCGCTGAAAATCATCGGTGAGCAGGTGGTACCGGAGCTGCGCAAAATCTAGCTTCGGCGCTGGCTTGCCAGCCAGCCAGGGGCCCTGTGACGGTTTTATGACGGGCCTCGCACGGCTCCTGCTGCTGCCATCGGCCCTTACGCTGGAAACACTGGCGGGTTCGGCTATACTTTAAGTGCTTCTATATCGCTTGCTTCGAGACTGCGGACCCTGGGTCTACATCCTCCTGAGCGGTAACTAGAACGTTTAAGAGGAAACATGAGAAAGACTAATGGGTAGGAAACTATACGTCGGCAATTTGCCGTATTCATCCACCGAAGAATCGCTGCGTGAGGCTTTTGGCCAAAGCGGAGCCGTGGACTCGGTAACCATCATCATGGACCGTGACACGGGTCGGAGCAAAGGCTTTGGTTTCGTGGAAATGGGCACCGATGCCGAAGCACAGGCAGCCATCGAAGCGATGGATGGCCAGGACCTCGGCGGTCGTCGCATTAAGGTTAACGAAGCCAAACCCCGTGAGCCCCGCGAAAATCGCGGTGGTGGCGGCGGTCGCTGGTAAGCGAACCTGAAAACCAGAAAAAGCCCCGCCTCAGCGGGGCTTTTTTTTGCCCGCCAAGCACGAACACGCAATATAATTGCGTCTTAACTCAGATTTAGTGCATGCAGCGCATCGTATTTTTTGTTTAGCCTTGCATGCGCAGTTTTGCTTCGCGGCCGTTGGTCGCGTTTCAGCAAGGAGGCCGAGACCATGAAACGCAGAGAATTCTTGAGTCGTTTTACCGTAGCAGGCACTGCCGCCACCGGCATAGCCGTGGCTGCCAGCACACGCACCCAGGACGCCATTGGCGAAGGCGCCGCACGAGTCCGTGAAGAGCTCAAGGCAATGAACCATCGCCTGGAGCAGATGGACAAGAATCAGCGCCGCATGCTCAAGCTGCTGATCATTGTCGCCAGCTACTCAACCGGTATGGATGCCCTGCGGCTACTGAACGGTGACTTGCTAAGCTAGTTAAGGCGAGCGGCCATGGCTTAGCCCGGGTTCGCCGCCTGCCAGGCAGTGCTGATTTCGCCTGCTGGAGCCGACCAGACGCCGTCGTGCCCGGAAATATACTCGAGCACTGACTCCAGGTATCCGATGCGATGCGGTTGGCCCAGCATCCACGGATGAATCGACAGCGCCAGCATGCGCCCGCCTTGCTCGGCAGATTCCGCATACAGATAATCGAAGGCATCGCGAATCTGATCGGCATATTCCGCTTCGGAGTGCAGATTGTTCTGCAGGACAAAGCGATCTTCCAGTTCCGTGGACAGCGGCATGGCAATCAGATCGCCGGAGCTGGTCCGGAACTTAAACGGCATGTCGTCATTGATCCAGTCACACATATAGCGCACACCCGCAGCAGCAAGCAGGTCCGGCGTATTCATGCTCTGGCTTTTCGACGGGCTTAACCAGCCTTCAACGGGCTGACCCGTAGCCGCACGCAAAGTATCCAGGGAGCGGCTGACCAGGTTCTGTTCTTCCTGAAGATCCTGACCACCAAAATGTGGCGCGTCCATATGCCAGCCGTGACTGATGATTTCGTCGCCGCGTTCAACCAGGCGCCGCAGCAAATAGGGATAGCGCTCTGCCAGGCGCGCTGACACCGCAAAGGTCGGCTTGATATTGAATCGGTCAAAGGCCTTGAGAAAACGATAAATACCTACGCGGTTGCCATATTCACGCAGCGTGTAGTGACGAAAATCCGGGTAGCTGGTAGTCATGCCGCTGACGGGCGCAAATGGCTTGCCCTGCTGGTTGAGCGGAAAGTACTGCAGTGCCACGTTGACCCAAAGCGCCAGGCGCTTGCCGTTGGGCCATTGCACCACGGGTCGATCCGTCAGCATGGACCAGTCATAGCGATCGTGATCCATCCCGTAGCTGCGGTGCGGGTATTTCAGGTAGCTGGGGTCCAGACTCATTGCACCGCTCCTTTGGCGGCGATATCGGCCACCGCATCGTCATAACAGTTTTCGATGTAGTACTCAGCGATCTCGCGACCGGTAGTGACCCAGACATCGCTATGGCCGGTGATGTACTCAAGCGCCTCCTCGAAGGCTTTTAGCCGATGCGGATGACTGACCTGGTAGGCATGCAGAGGTACACACATAACCACGCCATTTTCCGCCCCTTCGGCATACAGGCGGTCGAAGTTCGCCTTGATCATTTCGCCATAGCGACGCGGTTCGATTTTATTAACGACGTAGACAATGGTGTCATTCATTTCCAGCGAGTACGGCACCGAGATGAATTTCTTTCCGGAGCGAACCTTGACCGGTGTGGGCTGATCATCGTGGAACAAATCACAGGTATAAATTCCGCCGGCTTCGGCAAACAGATCCATGGTGATCTCAGTATGCGTGAGCGCCGGCGCCAGGTAGCCTGAACAATCCTGCCCGGTATGCTTGTGGATTGTTTCCATGGCGTCTTCGATCATCGCCCGCTCCTGATCTTCACTAAGACCATAGGTGTAGCGGGTGTTGTAAATGCCGTGACTGAAGAACTCCCAATTGCGCTCCTTGCACAACTCGATGATTTCCGGATGGTGCTCGCACAGGGCAGTGGAGAGCGAAATTGAGCCACGCACGCCATACTTGTCCAGCACGCGCATCATGCGCATGTGGCCCACGCGGTTGCCATAGTCACGCGTGGCGTAGCCGTTCACATCAGGAACCGGCCGCGGCCAGGCCTTGCGATGCGGGTTAACGGCCGGATCGAGTTCGTAGTATTCGATGTTCGGCGCGACCCAGAAGGCAACGCGGGCATTGTTCGGCCAGGTTATTTTCGGGCGGTTTTCGTAGGGCCAGTAGTCGAAAAGTTCGGGGTCTTCTTTCATAGCTGTTTACATTCAGGTGTTTCGAGTTAACGGTTCCGGCTTAGCGCAAGCTCGTGTCAGCCAGGCTGGCCGAGACACGCCTTGAATACGTCCCTGTAGGCTCGCGGCGCGCGTCCATGCGGGCCGACGGTCTCGGCCAGCGCAGCTGACAGGAGCCGAAACCTTTGTGAGTATTCTGCGAAAGCGACGCGCGTCATACGGGGTCCGCTAGAACTCGCAGCCACGGGCTTCGCGGATGGGCGGGCAGCCGGGGTGGTTCTGGAACCAGGATTTGACGTCGGCGACAGCTTCGACATCGGCGTATTTGAGCATGATGTCGCAGAGGTTGGCGAAATGCGGGATCTCATGTTTGTCGGCGACGCATTCTTCCGGAACGATGGTTCGGTAACCGGAGGAAAGCGACGCCACCGCACTGGCACGCACACAACCGGAGGTTGAACCACCGGTGAGAATCACCGTGTCGACGCGGTGCCACGCGAGCAGGGACGGGATCAGGGTTTCATGGAACACGCTGGCCATGCGCTTGTTGAGAACCGCATCACGGCTATGGTCGATATCCAGGCGCGGGTCGAGTTCAGCACGCGGATCTCCAACCTTGATGTTTTGCAGAGAATCAGGCGTGTTGGTGCGCGTTCCCCAGACGCCGGCATCATCGGCGTTATCCATGTAGGCGACATAGGTCCAGATAACCGGCATGTTTTTCGCGCGGGCCAGCGCAGACAGCTCATTAATGTAATCGATCTGTCTGGGATTAGTCTGGTAGGCGGTTTTGTAGCTATCCATGTCGGTATAGGCACGCTGCATATCAATATTAATCAGCGCGGCCTTGGTACCAAACCCGAACTTGGCGCGATTGGGATTGGCTTTGACCTCGGCCCAATACTGGCGAGGTGTGAGATCGGAAGTCTGCATTACGGGCATGGCTGATCCTTGTTGGTCTTCTGGCAGCAGGAATGCGCCGGAATATTATCAGGAAGCTGCGCCTAACCCGAGAGCCGAACAGGCTGTTTATTCGCTCAGACTGAGATAGCGGCTTTGCGGCGTACCCAGGGGCGCATCCATCCAGCCCTGCACGCGTGGCGCAACCAGCACTTTACTGACGTACCAATAGATTGGCAGGATCGGCTGAGCATCCAGCAGCAGGGTTTCGGCCTGCACCAGCAAGTCCATTCTCAACGACGCGTCCGTTTCGGCATTGGCCCGGTCGAGCAGCGCATCGAAGGCCGGGCTGCGAAAACCCGGCTGATTATCGGTGCTATCGGCACGGTAGCGCTGCAGGAACGCATAGGCGTCATCGAACAGCGCAAATATCCCGGATCTGGCGATGGTGAAATCACCGCCGCGCAAACGTCCGAACAAGGCCCGACCTTCGATATCCTCGAGCTCAAGCTGCACGCCGATGTCCCGCCACATGGCAGCCAGGGCCACCATAATTTTGCGGTTCTCCTCCTGGCTGTCGTACGTCAGCGAAAGTTTTAGCGGCCGCTCTGGCCCGTAACCAGCCGCCGCCAACAATTCTCGCGCCTGCGCCTGACGCGTAGCCATGTCGGCTTGCAAAGCCAGCGGCGTATAGCCCGGGTAACCGCCCGTGCCAGGCGTAATCAGTGATCGGGCCGGACGAGATGTACCTTGCAGCACCTGGTTGGCGATGGCGTCATGGTCGACGGCCAGGGTCAGCGCCTGACGCACTCGCAGATCACTCACCGGCGCGCGCGACAGGTTGAACACCAGGTGGTAATTGGCCTGCACCGGGTTCACGTGCAGTGCATCGGGCATGTTGGCGCGAATCCAGTCGAGCTGGTCGGGTGGCGCGAGCAGAATAGTATCCAGCTCGCCGGCCCGAAACTGACGAAAGGCACTGCCGAGATCCTGAACAGGGCGCCAGTTAACTTCTGGGATGCTGACAGAGTCGGCGGCGTGAAAAAACTCATTCTTCACCATCCGCATGCGCACCTGCGGAATCCGTTCAACCAGCTTGTAAGCGCCGTTGGAAACCATGATGCCGGCCTTGGTCCAGTCGCGGCCATGCTTCTCGATCACATGCCGCGGCACCGGGGTACCCTGGCTGTTGGCCAATAGCTGAATGAAATACGGTGCCGGCTGGGTCAGGCGGATTTCAACGGTGCGCTGATCGGGGGCGGACACGCCAAGGCTTTCGGGCGGCTGCTGTCCGCGCGCGACAGCTACCGCGCCGTCAATCAGGAAAAACAGACCCGCACTGCGTGCTGCGGTGGCCGGATTCAGCAAGCGGCGAAACGAATAGACAAAGTCATCGGCGGTCAGCGCCTCGCCGTCGGACCAGCGCAGTCCGGGACGCAGGGTGAAAGTGTAGGTCAGGCGGTCATCACTCAGGCGCCAGGATTCCGCGCAACCGGGCACTGGTTGTCCGGCTGCGCCACGCACCACCAGACCCTCGACCAGGTCAGACAACACTGGCGAAGCCGGGGTGCCGCTACCGCGGTTTGGGTCCAGCGACGGCGGATCAATACTGGCGCCCCGCTCAATGACCTGTGGGTTTGCAGCCAGAACCAGTGAGCTGAGCAGACTCAGCACAGCGACGACCAGCCAGTAACGCTTAAAAACGGTCTTTTTCATGGCCTGATTTTGCGACATTCCGTCCGGACACACCAGAAACCCCGCCGCAGGATCCGGTTCGCTACAAGCCATCACGCGCGGCTAGAATATCCAAAGCTCAGTATTTGCCTACCTTCAACATGTTCAGAAAGATCCTGCCCCCGCTAATCATCACCGCGGTCTTCGCCCTCGGCTTGCTGGCCGGACGTCAATTCTGGACCGACGCCCAGCCAGGCACCCAGCGCCCTCAGCTGGCCGTCGCAACACTGATGCCCCAGGGCAGAGCGTTGCCGAATTTTAGTCTCACGGCTAGCAACGGCGGCCGCCTGGGCCAGGCCGACTTGTCTGGCAACTGGACCGTCGTGTTCATGGGCTTCACCAATTGCGGGCATATCTGCCCGACCACCCTGTTTACCGTGCAACAGGCCGTGAGCCAGCTAAACCAGCGGCCACAGGTGCTGTTTGTATCCGTGGATCCGAATCGCGATACGCCGGAAATTATCAACAAGTATCTGGCCGGCTTTGACCCGGATTTTTTGGGCGCCACGGGCAGCAAGGCCGAACTGGATAAACTCGCTGCCGGTCTCGGCGCACCCTACCTGGTCTCGCAGGAAAACGGTCTGTATACCGTCGATCATTCCGGCGCCTTGTTCCTGCTCGACCCGCAGGGACGCTATCGAGGCACCCTGACGCCGCCGCATGACGCCAAGCTGATTGCTGAAGACCTGCGCAAGATCCTCACCCAAAGCTAGTGCAACCAGGCCGGGTTCAGGCGGGCTAGAATGCGCGCACACAAAGGAGTTATCCGCAGATGCCGAACGAAGCCCGGCTGGAAAACCTGGAAATCAAATGCGCGCACCTGGAGTCATCGCTGGATGCCCTGAGCGACGTGGTCTATCAGCAGCAGCAGTCCCTGGACCAGGCCATGAGCATGGTCCGCGTGCTGGCGAGAAAACTGGAAGACTCAGCGAGTCAGGACGGCACCAGCGCTGAAGCCGAGGAACGGCCGCCACATTATTGATCAGCCGGCACGGCGACCATCCTGTGCCCTATCGTGGTTATCCACGCTTTCCTGTTGCTCAGGGCGACGGCATGATGAACCACTGAGCCCACAGCTTCGGAGTTCGACATGCTGGACCGTACCCCTCGCCTGTTTCTTGGCATAGCTTTTCTATTGTTAGCCATCGCGACCATGCTGGGCGCCACCGGCGCTCATTTCCTCGCCGATCGGCTGACCCCGGATCGCCTGGCCGTATTTGAGCAGGCTGTACTGTTTCAGTTTCTGCAGGCGCTGGGCCTGATTGCCATTGCCGGGCTGGCCTATAAGCTGCCGGAATCGCGGGCTATCAAGGTTGCGGGCTGGCTGGTGATTATCGGTATCGGTTTTTTCTCCGGCAGCATCTATGCCACCACCGCCGGTGCGCCACGCAGTATTGCTTTCATTGCGATGTTTGGCGGCTGGTCGTTTCAGATAGCCTGGCTGACCATGGCCGCGGTCGTGTTGTTCGGAAAAGCTGCGCGCGCCTAAGTTTCGTTGCGCTCCCAGCGCTGCTTGGCGGCGTAACCCAGCTTCCAGAGCCAGGTCTCTGTCAACAGAATCTTGTCGGTGACGATTTTCACCACCTGACGCTGCATCGGCTGGCTGGTATCCATACCCAGGTCTTTCGCCCACTCCATCCAGCGAAATACCTGCATGCCGTGCTCCCAGCCCGGATCGCCGACCTCGAGGATTTCCGCCCGGCCGAACATCTGTACGCCGCGCGCCGAATGCCAGCCGTGATAATGCCCATGCACGGCCACGCAGACACGCGGATCACGCTGCATGGCCTTGAGCTTGGGCGTACCCGGGTCCGGCAGCATGTAAATATCCAGTCCGTCGGCCCAGTACTCGATGGGACTGGCAATGGGCTGGCCGTCTGCATGATTGGTCGCCAGCACACACATATTGGTGGTGCCGAGCAATTGTTGTACGCGATCTTCCAGCTCTTCGCGCGGCAAAGCCTTTTTCGGCCAGGGCGGCTCCACCCAGGGATAGGCGGTACTCATTCGTCGGTGTCGAAGGGCGTCATGATCTCGGGATCCGCCGCCGCAAAAGTCTTGTTTATGGTGCCCGGATCATCCAGTACTGCCACCAGCATGCGGGCGAGATCTTCGCGACTGATGAAACCGAAAGCTTTGCGGTCTTCGGACAGATAACCACGCCCGGTACCCGGCGCCGGCACCAGCCCACCCGGTCGAACAATGGTGTAGTCCAGCCCACTGGCCTTAAGATGATTTTCCGCCTCGGTTTTCAGCGGCAGAATCTTTTTCAGAAATTGGCGAGACAGCAAGTTCGCCGACTCATAGCTATCACCGGCGCCAATGGTGCTAATCAGTATTACCCGCGGTACTCCGGCGGCCTTGGCGCCTTCGGTCACGTTGATGTTACCCACGGCATCCACCGGCGGATCACACTGGGCACAGGACATGGAACTGACTACGGCGCGAAAATCGTCACTGGCCACGGCAGCCCGCACGGCATCAGCATCCAGCGCATCGGCGACGACAAAAGTCACACCCAGGGATTCCAGTGCGCTGCGGTCGGAACTCGCACGTACCGCGGCGGTAACGCTGTCACCGCGCGCTCGCAACAAACGGGCCAGCTCAAGGCCGGTATTGCGCGTCGCACCGAAAATCAGCACCGGGCGCTGATCCTGGCTCACCGCCAGTGGTGGCGGCAAATTGTAGGTAGATTCCGGCAGATTGGCACGCAGATCCATATACAGGTAGCCCACCAGGCCGGCCAGAATCACCACCAATCCGAGCAATACCTTAAAAATTATTTTTAGCATCTTGGGTCGTCTCCGAAAAATTGTTGCGACGCTTACTCCGCTGAAGCGGCAAATTCTTCCGCTGCACGCGGCCGAAATCGCCATTCGCGCCAGCGCTTGCCATCGCGATGTTCAAACACCACCAGGGTCGGCACCGTGCGCGGCCCTGAATCGGTCTTGAACGTGTCATATTCAACCTGCACCAGCAGGTTACTGATCAGGCCCCACTTGTCCACGTCGGAATCCAGCCAAGCGTCGCTGTTGTCAAAAAAGCTGCCGAGAATCTTACGCACGTTCTCTTTGCCCTGCATGCGCGGCATGGCGCCCTGTTCCGTCACATCGTAAAGCACATAGTCATCATCAAGGTTCGCGATGGAACCATCAATGTCGCGCAGCATGAAGGCTTTTTCCGATGATTCGATGACCCGCTCATAGGGGTTGCCCTGGCCGAATCCCGGGCCGTGGCGGACCACGCGCCGACCAGCGTACTGGGCAATACCAGACAAGGAATTTTTCTGGTTAATGCTGGCTCGCGCCACGATCTCCCCGTCCTCCAGCCGCAGCTTTACCAACTCACCACTGAAAAAATTGCCCAGCAACACATGGCCGCTGTCAATGGATGGTGTGACGGCCGCCCAGCCGGAACTGCCGATGGAAACATTGTCGAGCAATTCACCGCTGTCGGGGTCCAGCAAGGCCAGGCTGGCGCCGGTGGCGATTACCAGTGTGCGATCCGGCATCTGGGTCATCACCAGGGCCATGCCGGGCGCGCCGTCCTTGCCGTCAAACACGGCAAGATCAGGCAACTGCTCACGCCTGGCCATGTCGTATTGCATCACCCGGTTGCCAGTCTCGGAGATATAGATCACCCGACTCCGTTGTCCTCAATCACGATACTCGACACACCGTGAATACCGGCCATACCGCCGTGCACTTCGGTGGGAAACTCTTCGAGCAGGCGGCCGTCTTCCGAGTAATGGAATACATGGCCTTCGCCGATGTCCTCACTGCCCGGGCGAAGCGTGAATTGCGTGGTATTGAAAGGAGTCTTGGTTTGCTTGCCGACCAGGTGCTCGCCAAAGTAGAGACTGCCGTCGCCACCAAACTGCACACTATGAAAGGCCCGGTTGCCAAAGCTGCGCAGGGGCAGCAATTTTCCATCGACGCCGACCTCAATAATCTGCCAGGAGATCGGTGAGAAACCCCACAACACACCGTTCGGCCCAATGGTCAGGGCGCCGATCTTGTGTGTGGTTTCTTCTATCCACAGCACGCCCTTGGGATTCAGATCAGCGTCGAACTGCAACAGCCGACCGGTGCCGGCATGATCGTCATCCGGGTCATCCATGACGGTGGCAGCCACAAACACATCGCCAACGGCGAAGGGCTGAAAGCTGGAGACCCGCTCCTCGGCCTGCAGCGGGTTCAGCGCGAGCCCAAAAAATAACGCGGCATGAAATTCTTATCTGCATGTGACCACCCCCGGGAGCTACCACGCAGCGACGGTGACTCCCTGTTACTCCCCAGGCTGCTGCAGGCAGCTCGCTGCAGTCTGCAAACTCCGGCGGCTGCTGTCCAGCCGGGCGCGCAGCCCTTAGTCAGCCACGCCAGCCACAGGCTGCATCGGCATGCACCTCAAGGCCGGATATGCACCCGGACGCAATTGCCAGACGTAGTTGTCGGCGCGTTGCTCGTCCGGATCGATGAAACCGTTGTTATTGCTGTCGCAGAAGTAGTCGAGCAAATCCTTGGCCGGCAGCTGCGGCGGCGACCAGGGCGCTGTCTGGGCTGAATCGCGCGCCGCCTCGCCGGCAAAACTCAGGGCCTCGCTGCCCTCAACCACGATGCCGACCAGACCGCCACTGTTACCCGCAGCATTGGCTGCGCCGGCAGCAAAACTGCGCGTTACCTGACCGTTGTTGCGACCCACCAGGCCGCCCACGGCATCCTCACCGCTGACCGGCCCCAGCGCGAAACTGTTGCGCACACTGCTGAGCGAGTTGAAGCCCACCAGACCACCAATATTGTTGCCGCTACCAAGCACATCGCCCGTAGCTGCGCTGCCGCGGACTTTGGCATCGGTATTAACGCCCACCAGGCCACCAATATCATTCTTGCCACTGACAGTGCCGCTGGCAGAGCTGTCGAGAATTGCACCGAAAGTATTCAGGCCGACCAGGCCGCCAATGCCGCGCTCACCGCTGACGCTGGCACTGCTGGCGCTGGCATACACAGCACCTGTCATGTCACCGACCAGTCCGCCCACAGCCTGCTGGCCAATCACGGCACCGGCGGAACGGCTGGCGAAGACCAGTCCGCCACTTCCGCCGACCAGACCACCCAGGGCCATGCCGGCGCGAATTTCGCCGCTGGCCTCGCAGTCGTAAACCACCCCGAAGTTCGACCCCACCAGTGCACCGACACCGGCCCGGCCAGTCACCCTGGCGCCTTTAAGTGTTCAGCTTGAGGATCACGCCTGACTCCCCGAGCACGCCGAACAGACCAACGCCGCCGCGTTCAGGCAGCGCGACCTGCAAGCCGGAGATCACATGCCCCTGGCCATCGAACACGCCGGAAAAACCAAACTCACCCAGCGCGCGCATACAGTTGCCGGTGGGACCGCAATCGCCGATGGGCTGAAAGTTAGCGATACCCGACAGGTCCAGATCACGCACCAATTGATACGAGCGTGCGCGGCGAGCGGCAATCCCCAGTGATGTGCTGGTCCCCGGCGCACTGCCGAGTGTAACGATGGCTTGCAACTGCTCAGCGTTGCAGATTTCGAACAGGCCATCGGTATTGCTGTCAGCAACAAATTCATCCGCGTTGGCCGGCGCGGCATCAAAAGCATCGGCCAGCCCGTCGCCGTCGCCGTCAGCCGTGCGAGAGCCCGCCATTGCGGCGCAGGCCGCGGCGGCCGAAACCGGCTGGGAGGCAGCGGACAGCGCCTGCGCACGCGCCAGCAAGGCGGTAAACGCGGCGGTACGTTCACCATGATCAAACTTCATCACGCCGCCCGGAGCGCCGCGCGGACCACCCGGCGCGCACCCGGCGGCGCGCCAGGCGGTGATCCGGGTGCCGCGGCAGGCTTGGCCAGGCTGCTTTTCTGGCTGGCGTAGTAGGCCGCGATATCGCGCAGATCCTGCTCGCTCTTATTAAGAATCGCGCCGCGCATCAGCGAGTTGGAGCGTGTGCCATCCAGGTAAGCCTGCAGTGCCAGCCACAAGTACTGCTCATGCTGACCGCCTATACGCGGATTAACCGGTGAAGGACTGTTGCCATCGGGGCCGTGACAGGCAAAACACTCCGTCGCCAGCTGCCGGCCCCGGACCGGATCACCGGCCGCCTGGGCCACAGTGATGAAACCCGTCAAACAGACGCCGGCGAGCAGGACAAGCCTAGTCAGTTTTTCAGCCATAGCAGTTCCTCTGGTTTTTCGGCGCCGGCCTGTATCAGGCTAAGGCAGGCTGCAATGGTTTCACTGGATGCCGTGCGAAATGCAGTGCGGTAGAAATGAGTCCACCGGTAATCAGGATTTCACCGAAGTTGGCGATGGGCAATGCATAGTAGTTGGTGGCAAAGGCACCCGCGCAAATGAACATGGCGCCAGAGCCCAACGCGAGCCACGGCCAGCCGCGCTTTATCCAGATGGCAATGCCAACGAGCCAGCACAACGAGGTTCGACAGAATTGCCACCAGGGCAGCACCTTCACCCCGCACCACTTCAGCAGCCGGCGAGCACAAATGTTGCGCAGGGACACTGCCGCTATAACGCAGTGTGTCGGCAACGCAGGCCAGGTGCAGCTCCAGCGTAAAAATTTTCGGAATATCCAGCGCACTCAAAGCCACGGCAACCACACAAAAGCCGCCCATTACCCAGCGTTTCTGCGCCCAGCCCAGGCCTGCCAGTCGCGCAATGGAACCCGCGGCGATGATCAGCAGCGGCAGCAGGCTCCAGTGCCAGGCAAATGCCGGCACCGTCATGGCCTTGAGCAATTCACCTTCGCCGATAAAACGACCGGCGCCGATACGAAAGTTGTCCCACCAGAGCAGCGTGCTGGAAAAAAGCACCAGGAACAACGCGACGGGTTTACCGGCCCGCGACCAGGCCCGCCAGCCCCACAGCCATAGCGACAGATGAACCAACGCGAACAATAAAAACAAGAATGACAGCATGACTATCCTTTGCCCGATTCAGATACTGGTTCAGGGTTGCGTGGCGCCCGCTTCCACCCAGTCCGGGCGACCGGGTTGAATACCGCCATGCAACTGGACGCCTTTCATCGGCCGGGAAGTCCATAGTTCTTCCGAGAACCGCGGAATCGCCATGGCCGCCACCGGAAAACACTCGACCATGCTACCCACACCTACGGGCATACCGTATAGGGCATAGCAGAAAAAATCCTTGTCAGTGATGTGCCAGAAACCGCGCAGGCGTTTCTGATCGCTAATCACCGAACCGTCGGGCATGTAATACACATCGAAGCGAAAATTCTCGCCGCTCTCGGCTGCTTCCCAGCGAAAGCGCGCGGTGTTGAACATCAGATGATTCCAGAAACTGGGAAACCGTTCCGCCGGGGGCAGGGAACGATCTGTCTGTTCTTCCGCGAAGGCGGCTTCCGGCCGCGGCCAGTCTACGGCGCCGGTTTCGATCAGCATAAAGTGCAGGATATTGGCGCGGTCCGCCTCCGGCACCGGCTCCGGAATACCCATAATGTTGCCGGGCAAATAATCTTTGGGATCCGACAACCAGGCATTCAGTCGCTCCGGCGTCCAGGCGAATTCAGCGGCCTTAAGCGTATCGGAATAGGTAAATTCAGCCTTGCTACCCGCCACGCGGTCGAAAACCTTCCACAGGTTGGGCCCGGCGATATCGCCGCTGTCGGCTGCCAGGGTGTGGCAGGCACTGCAACGACCCTGGAAAGCGCGTTTGCCCTTCATGTAGTCAGCATCGCGCAGCGACGCAATAGTTATCGCGTCGCTCGCCGGCAACGCTGTCGCGATCATCAGTAAGCCAGCTGCAATAGCGGCGCGAACCCCGGACACCATAGCTACCCCCCCGTTCTAAAGCCCTATTCTGCCGACGCCAGGCTGGTAGCGATCACAGCATCGATCCACTGGCCGAATAGCGGATGCTCCATCAGGCCCTTGGGATTAAATTCCGCCACGCCCTTTACGTCACGCGCCATGCGACCGACCACGCCACTCTGCGTCAGCGCGGTATGCACCGCGATTACCCGGCGCCCGTCGGCCGCAGCTGCTTCGGCCCAGCCCCGCAGCATGGCCACATTGGCCGCGCGTACCTCCGTGGGCGCATCGTCCTGCACGTTGGCAGCGCGCACCTCGCTGAACCCACCCTGCTCGCGGATAAATTCAGCGTGCTGGTTAAGCATGGCAATTTCCTTATCATTATCTGCGCTGTCCTGGGGACCGTGGCCGATAATAATGACCATTTCACTGGCCGGATCGCGACTCAGTTCGCGGGCGTAATCCAGCATGATTTCAGCCATTAGCGGATGTGCGGTGGGGGTCGCCGTCCAGATTAACCTGGCCTTGGTTTGCACCCGCGGCACATCGAGATAAGCAGAGTCTTCGCGCTGCCCGAAAATGTAATGCCATTGGCGCACCAGCGTCGTGTTGTCGGCCGTTGTCGTGGGAATCACGATGATGGTATCCGCGCCCTGATCTTCCAGGGCCGTCAGGGCTGACTGGATATGATCAGAGGTCATCATCGCCATGCCAAAGGCATAGGTACGCGGGTAATCGTTGGCCGCCGCCGTATAGGCATTAGTGAACTGCTTATTACCCACCTCTTTAAAGCCATGCGCCAGCGCCAGAACGCCGACCTTTGCGCCGGCCGGAGTTTCCTCGATCCAGCCCCAGCTGTTTTTCATTCGCGCCATGCTGGCGACGATCACCTCGTCGGAGTATTCATCGTACAGGGGGATCTTGGCCCGCAACTCGGCGAGCTGCTCTGGCGTCATCTGGTGATGCTGGTGGTCCATAGCAGCCTCACCGCCGGAATGCGCACCCGCATGCACCAGCGGAGCTGCAAACAAAAATAGCAGCGATACGGCCCAGGCATAGTGGTTGCTGGTCATGATGAGTTCCTCATGTCATACAGAAAAATATCGACGCCAAGTCGACATCCTGCCATGCAACGGCCTGAAGCACCCAAATCAGGATACTGAACGTGACCGCGCCGCGGGCAGGCATAATCAGGATCCAGCCTGTCGCCAAGCAACAAATCACATCAGAATGAAAATCAGCCGCCGCGGATTGCTTGTCACCGGTATCGCCACGGGCGGTGGACTCGGGCTCTGGTATGCCTCTCGGCAACTGGATGATGGCGACGCGACGGCCAAATTTGCCGCCGCCACGCCTGAACGCACCGGACTCAACGCCTTTATCAAGATCGCCCCGGACGGACAGGTAATCTGCGCCGTGCATCGGGCCGAGATGGGCCAGGGCGTTACTACCGCGCTGCCGATGCTGATCGCCGAGGAACTCGACGCAGACTGGTCGCTGGTCAGCTATGAATTTGCGCCGGTAGACCGCGATTACTTTAACTTCGGCATCATGGAACGCGGCCGGCCGCTCGGACCGATTGAGGACAGCACCGGCGCGGCCATCGGCACGGCCTTGTTCCGACGCTTGTTCCACGCCATCGGCATGTCCATGACCATCAGCAGTGCCAGCGTCATCGACGCCTGGGACAGCCTGCGACCCGCCGGCGCTGCTGCGCGCGTCATGCTGATGCAGGCAGCGGCGCAACGCTGGGGTGTGCCCGTTGATCAGCTAAGCACACGCTCGGGACAGGTACTGAACCCGGCAACCGGCGACAGTCTCGGTTACGGCGAACTGGCAGAAGCCGCGGCGAAATTATCAGCGCCGCGCGAACCGGCGCTAAAAGACCCGGCCGACTGGCAACTGGCCGGCCGCTCGCTGCCGCGCCTGGATATTGCCGACAAGGTCAGTGGCACAGCGACATTTGCGCTGGACACCCGCTTGCCGGGACTGCGCTACGCGGCCATCGTGCATAGCCCCATAGCGGGTGGCGTAATCAGCCGCTTCGAGACAGCAGCGGCAGAAAAAATGCCCGGGGTGGAAAAAGTAGTCGCCGCCGGAAAACAGGCCGTCGCTGTGATCGCCGGCAACAGCTGGCAGGCCCGCGAGGCCGCCCGAAAAATTGTGCTGGAAACTGCAGCGGGTAGTGGTGCCGACAACACGAATTCCGCAACCCTCTATAGTGAATACCGTGCCGAGCTGGATCGGGCCGAAGCCCCGGTGTTTCGCGAAGACGGAGACGCGCTGGCGGCCCTGACCAGTGACGACGTCATCGAAGCCGAATACCGCCTGCCCTATCTCGCCCATATGTGCATGGAACCGATGAACTGCACGGCCCTGGTGACAGAGGATCGCGTAGTGGTGTGGGCGCCCACCCAGGCAAATTCCATCGCCCGGGATGTGGCCGCTGCCACCGCCGGCGTCAGCCCGGAGCAGGTCACGGTGCATACCACCCTGATGGGCGGCGGCTTTGGACGGCGTGCTGAAATGGACTTCGTCGAGCAGGCCGTTGCGGCGGCGATGTCCATGCCGGGCACACCGGTGCAGGCCAGCTGGTCGCGCGAGGAAGATGTGCGCCACGACATGTATCGGCCCGCCGCACTGGCGCGCCTGCGCGCCCGGCTAACGGCCGGTGGCCAGATTGACGCACTCGACTACCGACTGGTCAGTCAATCCGTCGTCGCCAGCTACTTCCAGCGTACTCCCACCCCACGCGGCGGTGACGCCGAGGGCGACGGCAGCAGCGTGAGTGGCGCCAGCAATCTGATCTACGCCGTACCCAGGCTGCGCGTCAGCGCCATCCCGGTAGACCCCGGTGTGCCGGTGGGCTATTGGCGCAGCACCGGCACATCCTGCAATGGCTTTATTGTCGAAGCCTTCATGGATGAACTGGCCGCAACCGCGGGCACGCGATCCGCTGGCGTTTCGCCTGCAACATCTGCCCGCAAACAGCCTGCCGCGCCAGGCACTGGAACGGGTGGCCGCCCGGGCCGACTGGGGTCGCCCGCTGGAACCCGGCCAGGGGCGCGGCATCGCATTAACCGCAAGCCACGGTTCGATTTGCGCCCAGGTGATCGAAGTTCGCCTGAGCGGAAATAGTTTCTCCGTCGAGCGCATCGTCTGCGTGCTCGACTGCCGGCGCATGGTGCATCCGGATATTGTACGCAGCCAGGTAGAAGGCGCGCTGCTGGATGGACTGTCCGCTGCGCTCTATGGTGAGATTCGTCTGCGCGACGGCGTCGTCGAGCAAGGCAATTTCGATCGCTACCGGCTGCTGCGCCTGGCCGAAGTGCCGCGCCTGGATATCGAGTTGCTGGAAAGTGGCGGGCGCCCCGGCGGTGTCGGCGAACCGGCGGTACCGGGTGTGGCGCCGGCGCTGGTCAATGCGCTGCGTGCTGCCGGTGCACCACCCATATACGAACTACCGCTAAGTCGCTCGCTGCAATTGCCCGGATAGTCTTGCGCCCGCGATTCATTCACGAAATGCCGGCAGCGCCCCATTGGTCGTCACGATGATGCGTAGATCGTCGCTATACAGGATCTCGTCCCATTCAAAGCGATCACCGAGGATTCGGTAACTCATTTCCGGTCGAATAGTCTGTCTGAAGGCCCGGCTGGTAAAGGCGCAATCCGACGCGTGAACCACGCCGGCAAAGCCACCGCTGACCGGCGACCAGGTAAACGCGCACTCGGCCGGAAAAGACATCAGGGCCGCAGGATCGAGCGCGGCCCAGCGATCAGGATCCTGATCCAGGTTGCCGGCCGCCTGACCGGGGGCAAACACATAAGCCCGCATGCGATTGGCCAACCGTTCGGGGTCAAGATCGAAGACAAAGATTTTCATCTGCAAAGCCGGTCCGTCGGCACTGCCGCTGCTGAGTTGATAGTAGAAAACCCGCTCACCAAACTGCGGTGCATCAATGGGCGCGAGCTTGTGAAAAATATCCTGCATCTCACCGGTGGGCGAGATTTCAATCGGCGCCTCACCGGCGTAATTACCCGGCAACACGCGCAGCAACTCGTCAAGTTGCTGATCAAGGCTGGCCTCGGGACGCGTACATGCGGCCAGCAGGCTGACAGCCACAGTAAAAATCAGTATCGATCTAAGCATAATTTTTCTCATCATTAGCCAGGCAGCCAGGCAAACCCTGACCGCAAATTCGAATTCAGCATCACATCTGCGATTTAAAATCAGCCCGCAAGCTACGCGCCCCCAGGAAATAGTGCAGCGAAGACCAGGTACCGAAAAACAGTGCCACAACCAGCAAAGAATAACGCAGCGAATCGACGCCGAATCGATCCAGCAACAGGTCACTCAGCGCGCCTACCACGTAGGGACCAATGCCACCGCCAATCAGGTTGGTAATCAACAGCAACAAGGCAGCCGCGGTGGCGCGCATGCTGACATCGGCAACGCCCTGGACAACGGCGAAGGTAGCAGGGCCCTGGACGATGCCGATCATGAAGGGCAGAAACAGCGATGCGTAGGCCAGGTTCGCCGAGGCGGTGGTAAAAGTCACCGCGAACGCGGGCGTCGAGATCAGGATTGCGATGGCCGGCAACCACAGGTACCAGCGCAGATCCCGGCGGCCCAGGCGATCTGCCAGCGCGCCGCCCATCAGCATGCCGATAATCTGCGAGCTGCTTAGCACCAGCGCCAGCACCAGGGACACCTGGCCCATGCCGAGATCGAAGGAGCGGGTGAAAAACGACGGCAGCCATTGCACTACCCCGAGCCACAGCACTGTGTACAAACCTGTCGCAATGGAGGCCTGGCGAAAACTCGGCGTACCCATCAGGGTGCGGAAAGTCAGCCATAGCGGCGGCACCGCAGGCGCCGCGGTGAGTCCATCCGTGCCGCCACGCGGTGGATCCGGGAGACGCCGCCAGGCCGCCACCGACAATAGCAGTCCCGGCACGGCGACCATAAACAGCGCCATGCGCCAGCTATAGCGCTCAACCAGCCAGCCACCCAGGGCAAAGCCCACCAGGATGCCCACCGGCGCGCCGAGTGAAAACACCGACAAAGCCCGTGCGCGTTCGCCGGCCGGAAACAAGTCAGCAATCAGCGAATGCGACGGCGGACTGGCGCCGGCTTCGCCCGCACCCACGAAAACCCGCGCCAGCAGCAATTGCAAAAAGCTCTGGGTGAAACCGCACACGGCGGTCATGACACTCCAGAAGGCCAGCGCGATAGCAATAATTTTTCGGCGACTATATCGATCAGCGAGCCTGGCGATGGGAATTCCCAGGGTGGCGTAGAACAGCGTAAAGGCCAGGCCGGTAATTAGCCCAATCTGGGTGTCACTAAGCGCCAGGTCCGCCTTGATAGAAGGCAATAGTACCGCCAGCATGTAGCGATCCATATAATTGAAGAAAGACACCAGGAACAACAGACCGAGCGCTGTCATGCGCAGGTCTCGGGTCAACTTTAATTGTCTTATTGACCTGGCTGACGATGCGCTATCGGCGCTCATAGGTGGATTCTGCTTAAGTGGCTGATACGCAGGATAACCGCATCGCAATGGATCGGACAGACAGAGTGTAAGACCCGCCATGCGGTTCACCGCGCCTGCTTCATGGCTGAATCGTGTGGCGCTGAAATTGATCTGCGACAACGAAGATATACTGAAGGCCATAGTCACAGACGGGGGTCAGATCTGATGTTCGAGAATTTCAATCCAAACAAAATGGAAAAAGGCGAAAGTCGCCTGAATCGGCGCGACGCGCTGTTTGGCCTTGGCGCCATGGCAGGCGCGGGTGCCATTGCCGGCGTCGGGCTGCCAATAACGGCCAACGCCGGCGCGCATGGCAAAAGCCTGAAACTGAATTTCACCAATCTCCGAAGACAACCTGACGGCGTGGGTAAAACTCTCATCCAGCCTGGAAGACGGCATTGAAACCTGCGGCTATTTCACCGGCACCCAATACGCGGTTATCGGCAACCAGGAAGTCATCAAGCCGCTGTTTCGCATCAAGGGCTTCGGCATGAGCCGGGTGACGAAACTGCCGGACGGCCGCTATGAAAACCTGCACCGCGAAGTCGTCTATTACCTGGACATCGAAGGAAGACCGCATTATCGATAGCTGGCAGAACCCCTATACCGGCGAGGAAGTGGAAGTTTTTCACACGCATAACGACCCGGTCAACTCGTACTACGCGAGCAGAATTCAAACAACGCTTCGGTCAGCGAAGAAAGCGGCTTCGAGGAAGTCACCTTTCCGTTCATGCTGCCCTGGCATATTTTCGGAGACCGCGCCGTCGTGTCTTTCGAGGTCAATACACGCTGGCCCACGCCGCTGCCACCGAAACGAATGGCCGCGGGAACATTTCGGCGACGTGGTATCGCACCAGCGAGTACTTCCAGATTCATTCGAGCCTGGCCGATCTGAATAACCCGGACACTGATGAAAGTGCCCTACTCCGGCTCCTGGCAAAAAGTCGCGCCCTGGCACCCCTGGATGCTGATGGACAATCGCGAAGGCGGGCTGCTCGGCATTACCAGCGTGTTCTCCATGGACGGTGTGGAAAACCTGCCGCCCGAAGTGCTGGCCTATACCGAAAAACACTATCCCAAGTACCTGGAAGCGCCGAAGGAATGGCAGGAGCCCAATATGACTACCTGGGAGACCTACGCTGCCGAGCGGACCCCGGTGCCGGCTGCCGACTGACGCGTTGCCGCATTGCGCGGCGCAGGGATCCGTATGACGCCTGGCAACGAAATTTTGCCAGGAGACTGAATTATGGATATGCAGCGCAGACAAATTATCGGTGTCGCCGGCGCCCTGCCGGTTCTTGCCCTGGCCGATCAGGCTGAGCTGGCTTCGTCCCCCGGGCGACTGGTGCTTAGCGATTTTCGTGGCGAACAGCCCGAAGTCATCGATAACGCCGGCTGGCGAGGTTTCAGTGACCGGGTGATGGGCGGCGTGTCCGACTCACGCTTTAGTCGCGATACGGTGGCCGGACTCAGCTGCGCCAGGCTGACGGGCAACGTTACCCGCGACAGCGGCGGCGGCTTCATCCAGATGGCTCTCTACCTGGACCGCGACCGCGGCGGATTCGATGCCTCAGATTACGCCGGCCTGGAGTTGCTCGTGCATGGCAATGACGAGCGCTACAACGTGCATATTCGCACCGCCGATGTGCGCTGGTACGAGCAGTCGTACCGCGCGACAATTACGGTAGCTTCGCGCTGGCAAACCATTCGCCTGCCGTGGTCGGCGTTTGTCCCGCACAGCATCGACGCGGCCCTGAATACGCGCAGCATTCAGCGCATCGGTCTGCTTGGCTGGATGCGTGAGTTCACGGCGGATATTTCGCTGGCGGAAATCGCCCTCTACCGAGAGCCGGACAACACGCCGATTTAGGGTTCTCCGACTGACCCGGTATTCTTTTCGGCCTGCTTCGCAGCCATTTTGGCGCGCAACGCCGCTCGTTGTGCCTCAATCAGGCGATCCAGCGTATCGATCTGTTCGCTGGTCAATACGGAGTGCACCGCGCTGCGCATTTCACTGATCACACGGACCATGTCTGCAGCTGTCTGCGCGGCAGACTGCGCCGCCGTCTCCGTATCGACACTGTAGTCGGGATCCCTGGGCGCCACGTTCATGATTGACCAAGCGGTTTCTGCAGCGCTGCGCATCAAAGGCTCAAGGCGACCGCCATAGTCCGCAAGGATCTCGGCAATGATGGCCTGCTGCTCAATACTGAGCTGCAGTTCGGCCTGCCATTGATTGAACATTTCCCGGGCGGCTTGCGACTCGGGCAGCGCATAGGCGCTGGCGCCGCTGGTGAGATCTGTATCGGTCTGTGCGAGCACTGGCCCGGTCAGCACGGCGGCGGCCGCCAGCAAAGGCATCAGCGTTTTTTTGAGTTCCATCAACGGCTCCTCGACATATACGCTAAAGATAACGCCGTGACGCCCCGTGAGCCAGTGCCCCGGCCACAAAACATTGGCCGCGTTGCAGCGCAAAGGCTAGCCCTGCAGGGCCTCCTGCAGCTCACGGAGGTTACGCACGGTCTGGGTTTCATAGCGAAGCTGACGCGATTGCGGATCCCGGACAGCGCACATCAATATCAACGCCATCGCTGCCGAGACAAGCAATATGACCGTGCTCGGCGGCAATGCCGGCCAGCCGGCCCCATAACAAACGTCGCTGGGTCTGGTTCATTGAAAAGCCCTCCATACAACCGATATCAGTATTGTCGCGAGGGATCCGCAGCGCCGGTCCGGGCTGGTCAAATGCCGGTCCCGCGAGCGCAAAACGATACCCGGCGCCGTTGACAGACATTGCCCGTGCCGGCAGCAATCACTAAGGTGGTCCGATATCGGGGGAGAAAAGCATGTTCAATCGCAGAAAATTTGTCGCCGTCAGCGGCCTGGCAGGCCTTGCGGCAGGCCTGCCAGGCTGGGCGGCGGAAGCACGCAAGCTGGCGGTACTTGGCGCTACTGCACGTTCAGGCCGCGTGATCATTGCGCAGGCGCTGGAACAGGGCTATGAGGTCACGGGCCTGGCGCGCAGTCCCGGAGAAATTTACCGACACGCATCCGTCACTGACGATGGTCAAAGGTGACGTCCGAGACGTCGACAGCCTGGCCGCGGCACTCAAGGATATCGACGTGGTCATTTGCATGATCGGCTTCCCCACCCCAAAAGACCCGATGCAGGAAGTGGGTGAAGTGGATCTCTACACCGTGATGGCGGCTAACCTGCGCACCGCCATGCTGCTCAATGGCAACCGGCGCCTCATCATGGCCAGCTCCACCGGGGTAGAAACCCGGGTCGGCCGCGACGCCACGGCACCGGCCAGCAACAACCCCTCGGATGCCTGGCGGTTTAATGCGCGCTACCTGTATGCCGACATGGCCGATATGGAAGAAATGTTACTGGCCAGCCCTTTCGAGACGGTATTGCTGCGACCGGGCTTCATGGTGGAGGAACCGGCTCGCAACGATCTGAAGCTTTCCACCAGCGGCGATACACCGCCCGCGCGAGTGATCACCTACGAAGACTTTGCGCAGTTCACCCTGGCCCAGGTCGACGGTGACGAATATGTCGGCAAAGCTGTCAGCATTTATTCCGACGTAGTGATGGATCCCATGGCCGAGCTCAAGAAGTATCAGGAAAAATTGCGCCTGCAGAACCAGAAAAAATAATGGGCTCAAACACTGCGTAATTTTCTCACCCTGCTGACGGCTGCCATGCTGTTCGGCGCGCTGGCGCCGGCGTTCGCCGGGCCGATGCTTTACATCGAACGCGGCGGCCTGCTATGTGATGCGGACAAAACCGTTTGCCTGCGCGGCAGCCTGACTTACGAATCGAACGAGCGACTGCTGCGCCTGCGCGGGCGCGTGCAATTCGCCCCGGGGCCCGGCCGGCTGCAGATCATGCTCACGGGCACCAATCGCCAGGGCGATCGACGCTATACCCCTCTGGAAGTCACGCTACGGGGGAAATACAGCGAGATCGTCGATCACAAGATGATCCCCGATCATCCGGACGTGCAATCCTGGGAAATCGACCGCATCCAGTTCATCCAGCCGGAGACGCCCTGAACCGGTGTCGGCAGGGCGCAGGCACCGCTGTAGCTGATGGCTGGGTTATATTCGATCAACACTTATCGCTAAAACGGTAATCCCATGTCCAAACAAACAAGTTTTTCCGCCAGTCGTCGCCGTCTGCTTGCCACGGCCGGTGGCGTCGCCGGCCTGAACCTGCTGCCCGTCAGCCTCAGCGGCGCACTGGCCGCCAGTCAGACCTGGGATCTCATTGTCATCGGAGGCGGCACCGCCGGTCTGCCGACGGCGCTATTCGCGGCCCAGCGCGGGCGCGTACTGGTGATCGAGAAAGCCCCGATACTGGGCGGCACCCTGGACCGCTCCACCGGCCAGGTGGCCGCAGCCGGGACGGTATTTCAGCAAGCCAAAAACATCAGCGACAGCCCCGATGCGCATTACGACGACATCATGCGCATCAATAAAAACAGCTCTGACCCGGTCCTGACACGACTGTTCGTCGACAATGCCGCGGCCAGCCTGAACTGGCTGGCGGACAACGGCTATACCGTGAAGCCTGAACATCCGGTAACCGGCCAGGGCCACGAGCACTTCAAGATCGCCCGCTACCAGTGGGGCGAAAAGGGTGGCTGGACCATTTTCCAGACCCTGCAGCCACTGGTGAAAAAAGCCACCGACAGCGGGCGGCTCAGCGTAATGCTGAATACCAGCGCGGTGGACCTGATCCAGGATACCGACGGCAGCATCAACGGCGTGGTGGTGGCAGACAATAACGGTGCGCTGCAGGATTTGCGCGCACGCCAGGTGGTGCTGGCCAGCGGCGGCTGCGCCTCCAATCCGGCGATGTTCGAAGAACTGCACGGCGTGCCGCTGTATTGCCAGATTGCGCATCCCAACAGCCAGGGTGCCGGGCTGACGCTCGGACTCGGCGCAGGTGGCTATATTCGTGGCGGCGACAAGTACGCGGCGCTGATGGGCGCAATCCTGGCGAATGACTATTACCCGTCCGCGGGCACCGCCTTTCCTCTGCTTAACCCGACCATGCGCATGCCCTGGGAAATCCTGGTCAATGCCAACGGCGAGCGATTCGTGCAGGAAGACCATCTGAATATTGATCACATTGAGCATGCTGCCGCTCAACAACCCGGTCATCGCCACTGGGCAATTTTCGACCAGCAGATTCTCGACACCGCCCCGCCGCTGGTGCCGAACTGGGACGCGCAGCAAGTGATGGATGCGGCTAACACGCATCCGATGTTCAGCCGTGCTGGTAGCCTGGGCGAACTGGCCGTCCGCGCAGGGCTAAACCCGCGCGAACTGGCCGCCTCGGTGGAGGCCTATAACCAGGCGCGCGCGAACAAATCTCCCGACCCCATGGGCCTGACTCACCGGCCGCTGCCGATTGCAAAACCGCCTTACTATGCAATCCGCATGCAGGGCTGGACGCTGATCTCATTCGCCGGGCTGGGCGTGGACGGCAACCTGCAAGTAACCAGCGAGAGCGGTCGCCCGATTCCGAATCTGTATGCCGTGGGCGAAGTGATCGGTGCCGGCGCCACGTCCGGCAAGGCCTACACCAACGGCATGCTGGTTACCCCGGCGCTGACTTTCGGCCGTCTGCTGGGTGAGCGCATCCTGCAGTTCAGCTGATCGGGATCGCTGCCGGACGTCAGCGCAGCGTCAACAACCTGGGCCAATATGCTGCTAGCCGCATTCGTCGCTTTCTTCTATATCGCCGGCCTGGTATCGGCGGTGGCGGCCGCCATGACGGCGCGCACAGCCCAGGGCGCGCTGGCCTGGTGCCTCGCGCTGGTGACTTTCCCTTTCCTGGCGGTACCCGCGTACTGGGTATTCGGCCGCAGCAAGTTCCAGGGCTTTGAAGACGCCTATAACGAACGCGCCGGGGAAATCGATGCGCTAGTGGATGAGATTCGCGGCAACCTGGAACAGGCTGACGCGCGCCTGGAAACACGGGTGCCCGAATACGAAGCCCTGGAACATCTCTCCGGCAGCCATTTCCTGCGGCGTAACCAGACCGAACTGCTGATTAACGGCGAAGCGACTTTCAACAGTATCTGCGCTGGCATTGCGAAGGCCCGTGAATATGTCGTGGTGCAGTTCTACATGATTCACGACGACGGCCTGGGCCGACGTTTACAGCAGTGCCTGCTGGAACGCGCCGCCGCAGGTATCCGTGTGTTCCTGCTGTACGACGAAATCGGCAGCGGCGGTTTGCCGGACAGCTACGTCGAGGAACTCAGGCGCGGTGGCGTGAAAGTTTCCGGCTTTAAAACCACCCAGGGCTTTCGCAACCGCTTTCAGCTAAATTTTCGCAACCATCGAAAAATCGTCATCGTCGATGGCTTCACCGGCTGGATTGGCGGACACAATGTGGGTGACGAGTACCTGGGCCTGAACCCGAAGATGAGCCCTTGGCGGGATACACACCTGAAAATCGAAGGTCCGGCGGTGATCCAGCTGCAAATGGCCACCATAGCTGACTGGTTCTGGGCCACTCGTGAACTTCCCGACCTGTCGTGGGTCGCGCAGCCTTCACCTGATGGACAACAAAAAGCCATTGTTGTTTCCTCAGCGCCGACGCAACGACTGGAAACGGCCGGGATGATGTTCGTCACGCTGCTCAACGCCGCTCAGCAGAGAGTCTGGCTTTCAGCACCCTACTTCGTACCCGATGAATCCGTGATGCGCGCGCTAAAGCTCGCGGCCCTGCGCGGCGCCGATGTCCGCATTCTGTTACCGGGCACCAGCGACAACCTGCTGGTCAGCCTGGCGGCGTTCCACTACATCGATGAGCTGCGCGGACTCGGCATTAGATTCTACGAGTACAAGCCGGGCTTCCTGCATGAAAAAGTCATGCTGGTGGATGATGAAGTCGGCGCAGTCGGCACGGCCAATTTCGACAATCGCTCCTTCCGTCTGAACTTCGAGATTACCGCCATCGTGGCGGACAGCGAGTTTGTGGAGGAAATGGCGAGCATGTTCACCCAGGACTTCAAACACAGCGTGGAACTGGACCCGGAGACACTTAAAGACCGCAGCTTTTTCTGGCGACTCGGGGTAAAACTGGCGCGGCTCGCATCGCCGGTTCTATAGCGACCTCGCTGCCAACGAAGCGTTGGCTGCGCCGGGCCGACCAGCCACGCGGACGAATCTAGGCAACGTACTCGCGCCGCAGTCGACGGGGCAAACCGGCGAGCAACTCGTAGCCAATGGTCCCTGCGGCACGCGCCACCTCGCCTACCGGCAGGTTCCGGCCCCACAACTCAACCTCGGCGCCAACTTCAACGCCCGCCAGGTCGGTGACGTCCACGGTCAGCAGATCCATGGATACCCGACCGACGAGCGCAGCGCGCTGGTCCGCCACCAGCACTGGCGTGCCGCTGGGTGCATGGCGCGGATAACCATCGCCGTAGCCCATCGGCACGGTGGCAATGCGTGAAGGCCTGGCGGCGGTCCAGGTGGCACCGTAGCCTACGCTGGCGCCCGCGGGCACGTCACGCAGGGCCATCACTTGAGAAAATACGCTCATCGCAGGACGCAGTGCCGACGCATTCGCCTGCGGCGCATCGAAGGGAGAGTCACCGTAAAGCAGGTAGCCGGGACGCAGCCAATCCGCGTGCGTCTGCGGCCAGGCGAGGATACCGGCCGAGTTGGCAATGCTCAGTGGCGCGTCCAGCGGGCCGACGGCAGCGGCAAAAGCCTGTACCTGTTGCAGGGTCATTTCATGCCCGGGTTCATCAGCACAAGCCAGATGAGTGGCCAGAACTATCTCCGGTTGAATATGCGACAGCGCCCGCAGTTGCTTAACGGCATCTTGTGCCAGGCTCAGGGGCAGTCCCAGCCGATGCATGCCGGTGTCGAATTTCAGCCACACCGTCAGGGGCTTATCGGGCCTGGCCTGCTCCACCATCTGCAGCTGCTCCGGCGTGGTTATCATCAACCAAAAATCGTCGGCCACAGCCTGGTCCAGTTCGTCCCGGGCCTGCGGGCCTTCCAGCAACAGGATCGGGCTGCGGATGCCGGCGGCGCGCAGTTCCTGGGCTTCTTCCACGGCGGCGACGGCAAATGCATCGGCGCTGGAGGCCAGCGCGCGCGCCACGGCCACGGCGCCATGACCGTAGGCGTCGGCTTTTATGACTGCGAGGCTGCGTGCCTTCGGCGCCAGCCCGGCTGCCAGTGCCAGATTGTGGCGGATGGCATCCAGGTCAATGCGCGCAAAGCTGGGACGGGTCATGGACAGACTCCGCGCTGCTCGGGGCAAGCGCTGTTAGAACAAGCGTGACTCATCAAAACACAGGACAGGCTGGTGAGCGCTAATTCTATGCGGCCCGTCCTCAGCACACCATGGCTCGGCCAGGTGGGCAACGGGGCTGCATCAGCTGAGCCACCGGGAGCGCATAATTCAAAAGCCGGCGGCGCAGACACTGCCGCACCCAATAGACCAATAGACCAATAGACCAATAGACCAATAGACCACAGGATGCCTGACTCAGCCCGCACTCGCTGGATAGCACACGTTGACCTCGATGCGTTTTTTACCAGCTGCGAACAACGCGACGAGCCGGCCTATCGCGACCGTCCCGTCGTGGTCGGGGCGCTGCCCGGCGGGCGTGGTGTGGTAGCGGCGGCTTCCTACGAAGCGCGCCGTTTTGGCATTCACTCGGCCATGTCCATCACCGAGGCTTACCGCCGCTGCCCCGATGCAGTCTACCTGCGTCCCGATCTGGAAAAGTACCGGCGGGAATCGCGGCGGATTTTCGCGTTACTGGAATCCATTACGCCGGCGGTAGAGGCTGCCTCCATTGACGAGGCGTATCTTGATATCAGTGGCCTGGAAAAACTGTTGGGTACACCCCGCGAAATTGGCGAGGCCATCAGGGCGCGCGTCCTCGCGGAAACCGGCCTGACCGCCTCCGTCGGCATTGGCCCTAACCGGCTGATTGCCAAGCTCGGTTCCGAGCATCGCAAGCCCGATGGACTTACCGTGGTGGCGGCAAGCCAGGTGCTGGACTTCCTTGCGCCCATGCCGGTCAGCAATCTGCGCGGCGTGGGTCGCAAAACACTGCCGCACTTCGAGCGACTGCACATTCATACGGTGGCAGAACTGCGCAACGCCTCCATGGCCAAACTCGAAGAAGCGTTCAGCCCGCGTGCTGCCGCCAGCTTCAAACGGCAGGCCAAGGGCATAGCCTCGGATGAAATCGTGCCGCAACGGCAGCGCAAGAGCATGTCCAAGGAGCGAACTTTCGACAAAGATCTGCATGACAGCAAAGCAATACAGGATCAGCTGCGCGAACTGGCCGCCGGGGTGGGGAAGCTGGCACGGCGAGAACGGCTGGCCGGCCGCGTCGTTACGCTCAAGATTCGTTTCACCGGATTCGAAACGCATACGCGCCAGCGCAAGCTGGCCGCGGCGACTCAGGATGAACGGGTCCTGATGGATACCGCCTGGGCACTGTATCAGGGTAGCGGCCTGCCCGACAAAGCCGTGCGCCTGATCGGTGTCGGACTAAGTGACTGGGACACGGCCCAGCCGCAGGCTGATCTGTTTGACCCAGAACCTCAGCAAGCGGACGAAGCAGATCGTTTGCTCAAGACTATCGATCGGGTCAACGAGCGCTTTGGCTCCGGCAAACTACAGATCGGCCTGAGCCGGAAGCAGCGGGACTAAGTCCCGCTGCCCGACCGGATCAGGTTTTCGAAGCCTGGAAGATGGCCTCGATGGATGAATCCAGCATGGCATTGAATTCGTCATCGGACTGCTGCGCCGACAAGCCTTCGCTGAGCGCGCGCGAGAAACTGGCCACCATGCCGTTTTGACGAGTCAGCCGGGCATTGGCTTCTTCGCGTGAGTAACCGCCCGACAACGCCACCACTTTCAACACATTCGCATGCGCAATGCAGTCGGCATAAAGGTTGTCCTTTTCCGGCAGCGTTAACTTGAGCATCACCAGCTCGCCCGCCGGCAATGCATCCAGTTCGGCAAGGATAGCGGCTTTCAGGATGTCTTCGGCTGCCGCCTTATCCGGGCAATGAATATCCACCTCAGGCTCAATAATCGGCACGAGGCCAGCGGCGACGATCTGCCGACCCACCTGAAACTGCTGGGCAACGATGGCTTTGATGCCCGATTCGTTGGCCTGCTTGATCACCGAGCGCATCTTGGTGCCGAAAATGCCTTTGCTCTTCGCTTTCGCCAGCAAGGCATCGAGGTCAGGCATGGGCTTCATCAACTGCACGCCGTCGGCCTCGTCGGCCAGGCCCTTGTCCACTTTTAGAATCGGCACCACGCCTTTTTCTTCCCACAGATAATCGGCTGTGGGTCGACCTTCGATATCGCGATCCATGGTGTTTTCAAACAGGATCGCCGCCAGGATACGTTTGCCGTTGAACGCAGGACTGGTGATGATGCGTGTGCGCATCTCATGCACCTTGGCGAACATTTCGTCGTCGCCGGAATACTCATCTTCAGCCACACCGTAGAGGCGCAGAGCCTTGGGCGTGCTGCCACCGCTCTGGTCGAGTGCGGCGATGAAGCCGTCGTCATTCTGGAACTTTGATTTTTGCGCTTCGAAATTGCTCACGGCTGGCCCCGGTAAAGTGACATCAGGCCATGGATTCTAAACAGGAGCCGTGGCGACCGCCACCTGAATAGCACCGCGACCGCGCCCTTTGCCGCCAGGCATTGCGCAGCCTCAGTGGCAACAGCATCCAGGCCAGCGGGCCCTGGCGCAGAAGCAGTATTCGCCGCTGGCGAAGGGCAGCGCAGGCCATAGCCTGGAGCGCGTGGTGTTTCCAGAATATGGCGGTTACAGTATCTTTATCAGGGGCACCACAGACGTTTCTGACGGGGCCCGGCGCAGAATAGATACAGGAGAACAGCTTGTTATTAGATTATTTCCCGTACAGGGTCCGAGCCCTGCTATTCAGTCTGTTGCTTGGCTTTGTCGGGAGTTGCGCCACCGTAGACTTCGATTACCCGAAAAGCGAAAGCTCGGCCATCGCAGCCGAAAACGATACCTACTTCGATACCCGGCTGGACGAGATTGATGAAATCCGACCCGGCGAGTCCGGTTTCTACCTGCTGAGTGACGGCATCGAGGCGCTGGCTGCGCGACTGCTCATTGCTGAGCGCGCGGAACAGACCATCGATGCGCAGTATTACCTGATTACCAACGACCCCATCGGCTATGCCTTTATCGGCGCACTGCTGCAAGCTGCCGACCGGGGCGTGCGCGTGCGGCTACTACTGGACGATATCCAGACACAGGGCTACGACGCCGGCATGGCGGCACTGGACTCGCACCCCAACTTCGAAGTACGAATTTTCAATCCCTTCGGTGGCCGCGGCATGCGTGTATCCAATGCCGCCGACTTCAGTCGCATCAATCGCCGCATGCATAACAAGTCATTCACAGGCGACAACCGCGTCACCATTATTGGTGGCAGGAACATCGCCGCAGAATATTTTTCCGCGCGCGAGGACGTGAATTTCGGCGACGTTGACGCGGTGGGAATCGGGCCTGTGGTCAATGAAGTTTCCAACATGTTCGACACCTACTGGAACCATCGCTCCGCGCTACCAGTACCAGCCTTTGCGAAAATGCCCGAGGATCCCGACGCGGCACTGATTAAATTGCGCGCGCTCATTAAAGAGCAGGTAGACACAATCAGGAATACGGCCTACGCGGCGGCTTACAGCCAATCCTTCGAAGATCTGGACTCGATGCATTTAGAGAACTACTTCTTTGCCCCCTATCAACTCGTCTACGATTCCCCGGACAAGTCCGACAAGAAACTCGCTGCCGAAGCCGCATCTATTGTTACCCCCCTGGTTGAAGCGATTGAGCGGGCAAACGAGGAACTGATAATTATTTCGCCCTATTTCGTGCCCTTGAAATCGGGTATCGAGGGTCTGACGAATCTGCAGGCACGCGGTGTACAGGTACGCGTAATCACCAATTCACTGGCAGCAAACAATCACTCCATTGTGCATTCCGGCTATGCGCCTTCCAGAAAACCCCTGCTGGCTGCCGGTGTCGAAATCTACGAGGTGCGACCAGACGCTGCTGTTGAAGGTGTAGATAGGGGCAGTCCGGGTGCTTCGCTGGCAACACTGCACACCAAGGGTTTTCTGATTGACCGGCGGGAAACTTTCTTCGGCTCGTTTAACTGGGACCCTCGTTCCGTCGATATCAATACGGAACTGGGCGTCATCATGAAATCGCCGGCCTTGAGTCAGCAGGTCGCCGAAAGCATCGACGCGAAACTGGACAGCCACACGTACAAGGTGGTGCTGAACGAGAAGGGAAAAATACGCTGGCTGGATCGTGCCGGAGACGAGGAAATCAAACTGGATAAAGAGCCGCAAACCAGCTGGTGGCGTCGATTCACCGTCGGTTTTTATCGCATGCTACCCATCAAGGGTCAGCTCTGATTTGAGACAATCTCGACTTACAGGCCGCAGGGCGAGGGCTCCGCAGGCGAGGTAGGGCAAGCCCGGTACGATACTTCAGTCTGAGTGATCGAGGAGATGCCGCAGGCGTTGCGGAATTTCGAACTCAGGCAGGCCTGCCGCATTCCAGCTGGCACGCGCTTTGTTCATGATCTCCCGATCGGGCAGCGAGGTCGGCCCGGTGTCGAGACTGCGCGTTGCATCGATGATAATTTTTCCGCCCAGCTTGCGCCCTTGCGCATTGGGTGAAACCGCGTGATCCATGGGCATCGGTATGTCGCTGATCACTGTAGTGTCGCGTTGCGGGTCGTAGTGCGAACTCATCACCCAATCAATATCCGTTGAGTCGCGCGGATTGATGTCTTCGTCGACGAGGGTGATGCGTTTTAGCAGGGTATTTTCAGCAATGATTTTGCCAACCCGCAGGGCATGGCCGGGCTCAAGCGTCTGCATGGCAACGACAATATGCGACGCACCGCCGCCATACATCAGGTCAATGTGTGCATCACAGACCGTCTGCTCCCCAAACTGCGTGCGCAGCATATGCATGATCAGCGGTGCGTTGGACAGGCTTTGCAACACCGTGCTTTCGGACGGGGGCATCTGACTGCTGAGCCCATAATAGATGGCATCGTTGCGGTGGGTAATTGCGGTAATGCGCACCAGCGGCTTGGGTGCCGCGCTGCTCATGTAACCCGCGGACTCGCCGAACGGCCCCTCCACTTCCATCGCACCCGGGATCACTTCACCTTCGATAATCATTTCCGCATGGGCGGGGACCTGCAGATCGGAGGTCTTGGCTCGCACCGTTTCGATCGCAGCGCCTTTCAGGCCACCGGCGATCGTAATCTCGTCAACACCGAGCGGCAGATTGGCCACGCTGGCAAGATGCACAGCGGGTTCTGCACCAATAACCCAGGCAATAGGTGCCGCCTGCCCGCGCTCGAGCCAGGTTTGCGCGTAAGTATGGCCCTGTCTGCCAGGGTTCAGATTAGCAATCACGCTATGTTCGTCGCGTACCTGCGTACGATACACACCCATGTTTTGCGCGCCCGTTTCCGAGTGCCCGGTGACGGTGATCGTCGTGATGTAAGGACCGGCATCCTTGCCCGGCGTCCATGTCGGGATCGGCAGATCCGATAGCGCTGCCTCGGCACCGAGCAGGACGTTTTCCTGGCAGGGCGCTCTATTTGCCTGCACTGCTTCGAGCGGTTTTTGCAAAGCATGCAGCCATTTAGCATTCAATGCGTCGGGCGTGGCCTGCAAGGCCAGCGCATAAGTATCTACAGACGCCCCCAGCGCACCTATGACGAGTGGAAATCGCGAGCCAGCAACGTTCTCAAACAACAACCCGAAACGTTGCTCGATGGGTAAGGCGTGAAACATCCACTTGGCCATACTGGCGGGCTCCCAGCCTGGATCGACTGAGGCAGTAATCCTGCGCAGCAATTTTCGCCGTTCTGCTGCATCAAGAAATTCGCGAAAGTTACTGTAAGGCATTTCTCATTTTGCACCCTCTTCAGGAAAGTTTCAGCCCAAGCGTTTTCTCCATCGGCGCTCTCAGTTATTAAATCTGGCCAGCGGCATAGCGAAGACCCTGGTCACGAAGGCCACTCATCGCCGGGGATTCTTGCGAATGCAACCACATTTACAAAACTGCCTGAGATTTGCTGAGAGCGTCCTTTGAAGGGTAAGCCGCGACAGGCTTTCTGGATAATACGAGGCGCCCGCCGCACCCTCCGTCAATTCGCGGAAGAGCGCGGGGTCAATTGCCAAGCACCAGCTTTTGCTCGATGATGAAGCACGACCTTTTCGACCTGTCCTGAGGGTCTGTCCAGCACAGCAAAGGAGCTCACCCCATGCAGTCTTTCCTGATTGATCGCCTGATTAACCGACGCGATGCTATCCGCGGAGCCGGGATAGCCGGCGCTGCGCTGGCTTTTGGTGGCGCTGGTCCGGCACATGCGGCGCAGGGAGCCTTAACCGCCCGACCTGGTGGGCTCGACTACCTCGATCCGCGCGATAACCTTTATGCCTTCGGCAAGATCTGGGCGGGCTACGACACGCCGGTGATCGGCGGCTTTCACGGCTTGATGTATGGACGTGTCGGCACCGAACGTATGCGCCCGTTATTCAATTTCGAGGGCATCGGTGTGCTGGAAGCCGAAATTGATGAAGACCGGAATCTGAAAATAAAGTCCCGCGAGGTCGGGCTATTTACCGATATGCGTACCCGCGAAGTGCTGGAGACCTGGGACAATCCCTATACCGGCGAAACCGTCGACGTCTACCATTTCTACAATCCCGGCGGCGGCGGGACCCTGGGCGTCGAAATGCCGCGTTTTGTGGTGCCGGGCAATCCGGACACACCAACCTTGATGAACGAGGGATCAATTTTCCCCGATGAGGACGGACGCTATCCGTTCCTGATGCCTTTCGAGCAATACGGCGACGACCTCCTGCTCGCCTGGGACTACACGCATTACCACAAGAACCCGGTAACCCCGAAAGGCTGGCCCAAATCCTCAACCGGTCCCACGGTCAGCCCGGCCGAGCACTTCACCTTCAAGGTCTCGCGCACAGAACTCGAAGATCGCGATTTACCCACGGTCCGCATGTATGCCGGCTTCTCCAGATCCTCGCAATGGTGGCCGTGGATGGGCATGGGCGGCAGCGGCTTCGAAGGCGGCGTGCTCAGCGGGCGTTTACATAGTCATAACGGCCTGCCCGGTTACGACGATGTGCCGCGCAAAGTGCTGGATTATCTGGAACGCCACGCGCCGGAGTACCTGACCCCCATCGCCGGCTGGCCGAGCTCATCGCCGCGACTGGATACCTGGACCGCCTACTCGCAGGATGTCGCGCCGGAAACCAAGGGCTACGCCTGGACGCCAGCCCCTGACGAGATTCGTCCGCCAACCGGGAAAGGGGCCATTGCTCGCAGCTGATTTGTGGCTGCCGAATAAGGCAGTAATTGACGTTCTGTAACCTGGAGCGGTCGCGCCACCTGACAAGGCCCAGACCAACTGCGTGTCCGACGTAGTGGCCAGACCAAATGGACAGCACACTGGGAGCGAAAATAGATCGCGACCAGTTCTTCAGGCTATGCCAGCAGTCACGACCCGCCTGCCGCAACCGGTCCAGGTCTTTTGCACATCGAATTTCCCAAGGTATTTCCTCGGCAATCGCTGCTGGTCACAGACCAGTTGCGGCGGCAATATTATCTCCGACACCGATTGACACCCCCCCCACAGATCGTCGGTGTGAGAAAACGTTCCCTCCCCTGGGTAACCAACGACTAGCTGCTACTCCAACAGGCAGCTGAGCCCCGCTTAGGCGGGGTTTTTTTGTTCGAGGGTGCCGCGCTTTCGGCCCGGGGAGGAGCATGGTCGTAAAGACAACGCCCCAGGCAGCGCAGGCGACGGTAATATATCGGCCAATAAGGTGAAGTCTATTTTCCCGGGAGAACAGCTTGACTGACCGCGAGACAGCCCCAGTTCGCCTGCCAAGGCAGACCAAAGGCAAGCGTCCGAATTTTTTCCAAGATCCGGCCACCGACCAGGTGATGAGCTTCGTCCTTGAGCTGACTACGGAAGTGGCGGCGATGCGCGAGCGCCTGGATACCGTGGAATGCCTGCTCGACGAGCACGGCAGCGTGACCCGCGAGGCCATCGAGGCCTACGAGCCATCGCCCGAAGTCGAGGCCCGGCGAGCTACATGGCTTGCCGAGTACTTCAGGCGCGTATTGCGCATGCATCCGGGAGAGTGAATAGCGCATGTATCACCAGCACATTACGGAGGTGGGCTGATGGCCGCTGACCCGAAAGAAATCTCGGTGCCCGACATCGAAGCACTTTATCGCCCGACCCACGACGAACGAGCACGCCAGCATGCCGTAAGCATGCTGCGCAAATACGCGATCGTCGATATGCGGCTTGCCATGCAGGAAGACTACGAAAATCGGGTTCAGCCCGGTCTTGAGCGCGAGGGCGAGAAATCCCTCGACTGGCACACCATCGAAGCGGCGATGAGCACACGGGCATCGTATCGCTTCTACAGCACGATGCGATACAACGCACAGGAGATGTGCTACCTGTCTGCGCAGCCCGCCATCGAACGTGCGCTGCCCGAAATGATAGATCTCGCTCGTGATCTCGCCGCAAGCAATCCCGCGGGCGGTTCCCTCACCCTCGATCCCAATCTGCAACTGCCGAAACACACCCAGGCACTGGACGTACATCTCACGCCGGGCTGGGTATACGCGGAACATACCGACGACGACGTGGCCCAGGGTGCACTGGTGTCCTTCGGTGGCAAGGTGTTTACCGGGCAGCATCCCTATCGGAAAAACCGCGGTGCTGTTGCCGAGTCCATTGCCCACTGGATCCAACAACGATATGCCGAGCTCAAACCCCGGCGCATACTCGACATCGGCACTACCTCAGGCAACAACCTGGCTCCCTATCTCGACACCTACCCGGCCGCAGAGGCCCATGGCATTGATGTATCCGCACCGGTACTGCGCTTTGGTCATGCGCTGGCCCAGCATGAGGGCAAGCCACTGCACTTCAGTCAGCAGAATGCAGAGCATACGAATTTCCCCGACGGCCACTTCGACCTGATCGTCTCAAGTTTTTTCTTCCATGAAATCCCGCTGCGCAGCACGCGGAAGATCCTCAGTGAATGCCGCCGGCTACTGCGTCCGGGCGGGCTGATGGTGCATATGGAGCTGCCCGACGAGGCCGCGACCAGTGATTGGGGGAATTTCTTCTGGAACTGGGACACGCACAACAACAACGAGCCCTGGTATACGGGCTATCGCGCTCAGAACCCGCTTGAACTGTGTGCCGGCGCAGGTTTTGAAGCGGACCATTGCTTCAAGCAACTGATCCCGGACTTGCGCGCCTTTAAGCCGGAAGAATACGCGAAGTTCCTGCGCGGCGAGCTGGATGCCCCGCCGCATGGCGCAGGCGGCTGGTTCGTGTTCGGGGCGCAGAAGACCTGATGCTAAAGCGGAGACTCCCGGCTGGCGCGGACGCGCGACAGGCGGGCGTTGCCGATGTGATTGAAGAATTGCTGCCGTGGTCGGCGCTCGGTGGCCTGTTTGGTGGCTGCGTGCTGCTGTTCGCTGCTTTTGCCTACCCTGCCGCGGCATCCTGGTCGGCTGCCGCGGCGGAGGCCAGGCCCGCACTAAACGCCGGCATCGCGCTCGCGGCCTTGTCGAGTCTGTTTTTTCTGTTTGCCGTGATCGAGCATTTTTTCCGCCGCGGCGGCGGCAAAGTCGGGTTCGTGGCTTTTGCTGTTTCGGTAACCGGGTTGGTCCTGATGTTCAGCCTCTTCGCGGCGGCGTTGTTTGGCGTTACCGATCAGTCGACCGAATATCCAAGGCTCGCTTTCCCATCTGCGCTGGTGCTGCCTCTAACCGGCTGTGCCATCGCCATGGGCTTTGCAACGCTCGGCTGGGCACTGGATCGTGCAAGCGCGTTTAACAGCATTAATTGCGCGCTGCTCGGTGCAGGCAGCCTGTTGCTTGGCCTGGGAATAGCCATCTTCGGACCGGGATTAATTGCCAGGGCAGGCGCGGCCCTGTTAGGTGCGGCCCTCTGCTGGATGGCTATGGCTATTGGCCAAGAGTACTGGCCCTCCGACGGACACCCGAGCTGAGCGACGAATAAATCGTCGGCGCAGGCCTTACGCGATCCGCGCTTTTCACCCAACGCCCCAGCTCGCAGCAAGGTGCGGCAACTCGCCGCCGATGGCAAACAGGCGTCAGTCGATTGCGGCAGCCTTGTCCTGGCGCGGTGTGCGGCGGGCAGCGGCGCGGCGCAATCGCCAACGCTGCAACAATGAGAGCCGGTCAACCAGCACTTTGCCGACCAGGTGGTCCATTTCGTGCTGCAGGCAGACCGCCTCCATATCGACCAGTTCGCGCTCAAATATTTGCCCCTGAGGGTCGCAGGCCCGCACGTGGACCCGCGTCGCTCTCAGTACATTAGCCACCACACCCGGCACGGACAGGCAACTTTCCTCGACAAAGCCAGGTCGTGCTGTCTTGAGAATCTCGGGATTAATAAAAACCTGTGGCGCACTGGCATCTGCAGACAGATCCATGACCAGAACTTCACGCTGGACGTCAACCTGCGGGGCACTCAGCCCGATCGCTTTGCCGGCATACATCGTATCGAGCAGGTCATCGACCAGTGTCGCCAGCGCTGCATCGAACTCGCTCACGGGCTGTGACTTCAGGCGCAGGCGTTCGTCGGGATACTCAAGGATATTCAAGCGCGCCATGGCAGCCTAGGGCGCGCCGCTGCGCGTGTCCGCCGCCGGGCTGACAGCATCTGTCGCAAACTCGTTGTCTTCTGGTCTATCTACACGACCCGCAGAGTCACGGATCAGGGACATTGTCGCCGCTATAGTTACCAGCAGCAGGACAATCTCCAGCGCGTAGACGGAAAAATAACCCAGCTCGATTTCACTCAGACCGAATCGGCCACCAGTGTCGCGGAACGCGAGCGTCACCAGATCACGAATCGTGCCGCTGAGCGCCACCGCAACACCCGCCGCCGTTGCCTGCACCGCGCCCCAGGCGCCCAGGGCGAGACCAGCCTGGTTTTTCGGCGCACGATTCATGGTGGCCGTTAGTGTCCCGTGGCCGAACAGCGCGGCGCCAAAACCGATCAGGAAGTTGCCCACCAGGAATAGCGCGGTGAAACCCAGCGGTTCTGCTATCACCACGAAGGCGAATGCGGGCAAGCCGATCAACGCGCCGAACTGTGCCATGCGATAAGGATTGGCCCCACCGCCCAGCACCCTGGATGCCACCGAGAATCCCAACAAGCCACCGACCGCGAACAAGGCCGTAAGCTTGGTGGTCGCAGACACATCAAGTCCCAGGATTTGACCACCGAAGGGCTCGAGCAAAATATCTGCCATACCAAAGGCCATGGTGCCGAGCCCGATTACAACCAGGCGCCGGACGGTCTGTGAACCCCGGCAAAACTCACGCCAGGATTCCAGGAAGCTGGGGTCTGCAACCGGCTGAGCCCGCCCCCTGGGCGGATTCCGGGTTTCCTGCTTCCACATGGCCGAGACGTTCAGAATGACGGTCACCAGAGCCGCGCTCTGAATAACCTGGACAAGTCGGCCCGGCGAAAAATCTGACAATGCGGCGCCGAACAGCAATGCGCTGAGAATCATGCCAACCAGCAACATCACGTACATCAGACCAACGACCTTCGGGTGCGACTCGGCCGGTGTAAGGTCCGTTGCCAGCGCCAGGCCGGCCGTTTGAGAAATATGCACGCCGGCGCCCACCATCAGAAAGGCGATGGCTGCCGTCGACTGACCGATCCACAGCGGCGCGGAAGCCGCCTCGCCCTTACCAGCCAGTACCAGCAATGCGAAGGGCATAAAGGCGAAGCCGCCGAACTGGAACAGGGTACCGCGCCAGATAAACGGCACTCGCCGCCAACCCAGTTCGCAGCGATGCGTATCCGATTTGAACCCGATCAGCGCACGAAAAGGCGCGAAGACCAGCGGCAGCGCAAGCATGATCCCCACCAGCGTGGCGGGTACGTCCAGTTCCACAATCATTACGCGGTTCAGCGTTCCAACCAGCAGAACCAGGACCATGCCGGCAGACACCTGGAACAGGGACAGGCGCAGCAAACGCAGAAAAGGCAGGTCCGGAGTAGCAACGTCAGCGAACGGCAGATATTTCGGGCCAAGGTTTGCAAACCGCAGGACCATTTTTTGTCTGAAGCGACTCACGACCGGTTCACGAGATTTCTGCGCAGGTCTTCATTAGCAGCGGGCTACCCGGACAGGAGTTTGTTCTTTTGAGCAATTCAACTTTTTCACTAGTTACTCCGGCAAAACAAACCGCAGGATGCCATGTGCTGAAATAGGCCAGCCGCAGCCAGGCTGCTTTAGACTAAAAAAATCTCGTCACGCCTGCGGCAACTTTCGCGGACCATTTTGAGCTGCACCACCGCCACTGACAAAAAACCTTTGCCCCTGCGTTTGGTTTTTAACGTAGCCGAGGAACCGCTGTGGCGCATGCCAATCGACGCTATCGGGCGCCCCGGATGTTGTCAAGAAAACAGCCGCTGCAGGTTGGCGTAGACCGAAGGGTGACCACTGTAAGGAGACTCAAGCCCACATCGAAGAATGTGTGCGCCTGCGCAGCGACCAAGGATGTTTGACTGCGCAAGCTTGCGCAGCCGGCAGATCAGGTTCGTGGGAGCCGCTTCGGCGCCAGCGGACTGAGCTTTTTGGATAGCAGCGGCAGACCAAAACTGGCGTGTTTTGGACGCTTGGACTTCATCGGCAACTTGAAAATGGATGACAATGGCGCCGGATTGCTGCTCAGTAAGGCCAACCCGAAAGAGCGTGACTGCGGACCCTTAGACAACCGGGTCGTGCTGCGACTGCGGGCCAGCGTGGGAATGCCGAAAAAGTCTGAGAAGGGCGCCGGATTGGAAGGCATCACCTCCGGGAGACTATCGGTGTCTACGGGACCGCAGCTATCGAGAATATCCTCGACCCGCTGACCGGCACCATAGGGTAATTCAGTACTGACAATGGTGCGGCCTTTTTTCAGCGCCTGCGTCACCGCATTGCCAAGACCGCCAGGCAACCTGCCGTCGGCGACGGCTGATCGAACAGTGGATTCTTCATTGCCGAAGTCAGGGTTCAGGACAACGAACATATTAGAGCCGACGCCAATGGCCTCAAGCTTGGACACAGCGTCCTGCCCCTGTTGCTCCGTTTCATACATCCGAACGCATCGTGCCATCGCCAGTCTCCGGTCATTGCCCCTTCAGAAGGGTAGTCAAGCTAATCCGCGATCCGGCCAACCGGGCCGGATCGCGGTTAGTATCCTAAAACAGGTTTCAGTTACGGAGCGCGTTAACCGTTCCAGTAAGCAGAAAACCAAGTAACGTTTGACAGAACCGTGTAGTGCACGATGAGAGCGATAAGTGCAACGGAACCCAAGAATAACGGCAACCCGACAGTCGGGTTAACCACACACCAAATTCGACCTTGATTCATGGTTTAACTCCTTAACCCAGCCAGGGGGTGAACAAATAAGCGAGGAAGTGTGCGAACAGTGCAATTACGAAAAATACGCGCGCGCCGTCGATCACGTGCTTGTGCAGCTCCTCTGATTCACTAATGGTAAGACCAGTGGGCCAAACGCGGTCAGGATCGTCCAAATCAGCCATTGAGTTTCCTCCCAGGAAAACAATTCTGCCAGCAGCCAGCGAGTGCTGACTGTCATGCTGCCAAACGCCCACGTAGTCCCGCTAACTAAGGTCTGGGCACCGATTGCGCTGCAACAATCACAAGCTATCGCTGCGGTATTAAGTTGTCAACACAATGCGGCGCGCAATTTTCAGCCTAACCGCGTGTCAGTTATTGCTTTGCTGCGGCGCAGTAACTTCCTCGCAAACGTCCAGCGCAACAGGGATCGGGGACACTTCGTCTTTCGCAGAATTTTCAGTCTCATTGCTTCGGTACAGACTGAGAATTCGCTTAGCGAAGCCAGGCTCATGCGATTGCGCACAATGCACGCAGGGCCACGCTCACGCTTGGAAAATCCGGTTGTCTGCGTTTCACGAAACAGAGGAATGAGAGCAGCGAGTCGTGCTTCGCAGCGCGAGAGAATTCGACGGTCGCTCGCGCGTTCCGAGAATCGGACCTATCATCACAGCCGCTGTTCCAGAGCCTGCCGCTAACCATGAGCAATCCCGTAAACGCCCCCAAATTTTCACTGCGCCAGCTGTATGGCTTCGTGTCCTCGATACTCGGACCCGATTCCGGCTACTACTGGCTGGCGCTGCTATACGGTATTGGCATCAGCTTGCTATCACTGGCCACGCCCATCTCGGTGCAGATGCTCATAAACAATGTCGCGAACACGGGGCTGACCACTCCACTTGTTGTGCTGACCCTGACGTTGCTGGTGCTGCTCCTGCTTTCCGGCCTGCTCAACGCCCTGCGTATCCACCTTATGGACATCTTTCAGCGACGTTTCTATGCGCGCATGGTGGCGGAGATCGCCCTGCGCTCGGTCTATGCGCTGAATCCGTTTTTCCAGGACAACCAGCAGGGCGCGCTGTTCAATCGTTACTTCGACATTGTCATCATTCAGAAGAATCTGCCCAACCTGCTGGTCAGCGGATTTACCATTGTGCTTCAGGCGGTGGTCGGCTTTATCCTGGTTTCGCTCTATCACCCCCTGTTCCTGATCTTCAACATTATTGTGGCCGTGCTGATCTGGGTCATCTGGGCCGTCTGGGGCGGGCGAGCGGTACGCAGCGCAGTAGAGGTCTCGCATGCGAAACACGAAGCTGCGGCCTGGCTGCAGGGTCTCGGCTACTCGAACGGTTTCTACAAGTCCGAGCGACATATCAACGAGGCCCTTAACCGCACAGACGAGATGACGGCCGCCTATATCGGCAAGCACATAAAGCACTTCCGGCATCACTTCGCGCAGACCATCGGGTTCCTGGTTCTCTACGCGCTTGCCAGCGCGGTACTGCTGGGACTTGGCGGCTGGCTGGTGATCCAGGGCGAATTAACCCTCGGGCAGCTGGTCGCTGCCGAACTGGTGCTCTCGGCAGCATTTTACGGAGTTTCGTACCTCGGCATTTATCTCGCCTACTTCTACGAGATGTGCGGCGCGATAGATGAGCTATCGTTGTTTTTTGGCATCGAGCAGGAGAAGGCCGTCGGCGAACTGGAGTCATTCGGCGGTGATGCGAGCCTGCAATTTGCCCATTGTCGCGGCAGTTCGCATGGCATGACGAATACGATTGATGTCGAGATTGCCAGCGGCGCGCGCGTCATGGCCATCGCCGAGACACACGCGGTGCAGCGCGAATTCAGCAATCTGCTTAAACGCCATATCGAGCCGCGCGGCGGCTATGTTGCAGTGGGCGGAGTCGATATCATGAGCGTGCGCGCACAGGTGCTACGTCAGGAAATCCTTGTACTGGAAAGACCAAACACCGTGCAGATGACAATTCGCGACTACCTGGATCTGAATTCCGATGGCAGCGGCACGTCGCGCACCCTGGAAGTGCTGCGCCTGGTCGGGCTGGAATCCGCGATTATGACGCTGGATGAGGGCCTGGATACGCGGCTCGCGTTGACGGGATGGCCGCTGACTATCACCGAAACCATGCAGCTCAAACTGGCCGCAGCGCTGATATCCCAACCCCGGGTATTGGTGCTCAGCCAGCTCTTTGACGTGATGCCCGATGACGTGCTGCGCCGTTCTCTCGACGTGCTGCAGAAAGATGCTAATTGCACGGTGATCTACTTCACCGGCAGGCGCCGGGAGATGAACTTTGACAGCTACCTGTTCCTCGGCAACAAAGACCAGACGATGTATCCGAATTTTGATGCACTTTGCGACGCAACGCAGGTTGATGCCTGGCGGAACATCGCGAGCCCGGACGCCGCCGCCGAGCCGGTATCGAGTCCATCGTGAACGAGCTGTCGAAAAGCGTGCTGCATAGCAATTACACGGGCAAGCATTTCCGTACCCTTGAATCCATCGGTACGCCGCGCATCATGCGCGCTATTGGCTGGCTCCTCGGGCTAACGCTGCTCGGGCTGGCCTGCTTCCTGGCATTTACGCCATGGATACAGACCACCCAGGGCGCCGGTACCGTAACCGCACTGAACCCGAACGATCGACTGCAGGAGATCAACGCGCTGGTTTCCGGTCGTATCGAGGAGTGGTATGTACGCGACGGAAGCCGCGTCAAGATCGGCGATCCAATCGTCAAGCTTGTGGACAACGACCCGAACCTGATTGAGAACCTGCAGACCGAACGCCAACAGGTACTGACCCAGCTGAGCGCCGCAGAATCTGCCGCGGATACCGCTGAAATTGACATGCGCCGCATGAGCGATCTGTTCGAGAAGGGCCTGGCCGCACGGCGAGAATATGAGCAGGCACGCATTCGTTTCCAGGAACTGCGTGGCCGCGTCGCCGAAGCAGCCGCTGAAATTAGTCGCCTCGATGTAAACCTGTCGCGCCAGTCGGTGCAGATTGTGAGGGCGCCGCGGGACGGGATTATCCTGCGCGTGAATGCGGGTGATGCCGCTACTTTCGTCAATGCTGGCGCGGTCGTCGCCACCTTTGTACCGGACAATGTCGAGCGTGCAATCGAACTGTATGTCGACGGGCGCGACGTAGCCCTGGTCACGACCGGCGCAAAAGTTCGCCTGCAGTTCGAAGGCTGGCCGGTCATTCAGTTCAGCGGCTGGCCGTCAGTGGCGGTGGGCACCTTCGGTGGCGAGGTGGTAGCGATTGATCCGTCGGCCAATGCCAGCGGGCGCTTTCGCATACTGGTAACGGAAGACAAGAGCGACCCGAATTCCTGGCCGGACAAGCGATTTGTTCGCTTCGGTGCAAAGGCCCGCGGATGGGTGCTACTCGACCGGGTTTCCGTCGGTTACGAAATCTGGCGACAACTGAACAATTTCCCGCCGGACTTTACGATAAACGCGATCAGCGGAGGTCCGGCATGACGCGCAGCGGCCTTGCCAGACCCGGGCCGTTGCTCGCATTCCTGCTATTCACGGCCCTGCTGTTTGCCGCGACGGGCTTTGCAGCAGGACGCGCGCCTCCCACAACTTAACGTAGAGCAGGTACTTGCCTCGTCGGAAGAACATTTCCCGAAAATTCTCGATGCAATGGCCAGGCGCCGGGGCGCAGACGCTGGCGTGCTTGCCGCGGAAGGGGCCTTCGACCTTGTTTTTGATGCCGATGGTTTCAGTCGCGTCGGGGGTTTCTGGGACGGGTCCGTGGTTCAGGGTCGCGCCACGCAGCCGCTGCGCTCCTTTGGCGCGGACCTTTACGCCGGGTACCGGCTATCGGACGGGTTCTTCCCGGTTTACGAAGACATTAATTACACCAATACCGGGGGCGAACTGAAAGCCGGGTTACTGTTTTCGCTGCTGCGCGATCGTGATTTTGACGACCGGCGGTTTGCACAGACTGATGCGCGACTGGCCTTGCGCGAGGCTAAGCTGGACGTGTTGTTGACCAAGATCGGCGTGCAGCAACAGGCGCTCGTCGCCTACTGGCGATGGGTAACCACCGGGCGCCAACTCGCGGTATTCGAAGACTTGTTAAGGATTGCACTGGATCGCGAGGATGGCCTGAAGGAACAGGTCGATAGCGGCGCAAGAGCCGAGATCTTCCTGGTTGAGAACCGGCAGAACATCACCCGGCGACAAACTCTGGCAACCAGCGCCGAGCGTGATTTCCAGATGGCTGCGAATGCCTTGTCATTTTACTTTCGCGACAACAATGGGCAGCCGATCTCGCCACTAAAATATCAGCTGCCTCCGGACCCGGAAAATGAAGTGATGCAAGACTTGTCCGTTGCTCCCGGTTCAGCGACGTCCGCCGCACTGGATCGTCGACCCGAACTGCAAATACTCAAGACCGCGATTGACCGCGCCAAGGCGCGCATTGCGCTGGCTGACAATAATCTGAAACCGCGTGTCGACCTGGCCTTCGAGGTTTCGACAGGATTTTGGCGCAATCGCCGAAGGCGGCGAGTCGCGGGACTCGACCGATACCATCATCGGCTTCCAGTTCGCCGTACCGCTGCAGCAGCGCAGCGCTCGCGGAAAATTGCAGCAGGAGCAGGCCAAGGTTGAATCACTTCGTCAGGAGCAACGGCTGACGGCGGACCAGATCGAGGTCGAAGTCGGCAACATCCTGATTGACCTGAATGTTGCAGAAGACCTGCTGCGACTCGCCGAGCAGGAAGTCGATCAATCGGAAACGCTCATGGTGGCGGAGCAAAATCGTTTCGCCAGCGGCGCCAGTGATTTCTTCCTGGTAAATATCCGCGAGGAAACGGCGGCGAATGCACGCATTCAGTACTACACGGCGGATCTGAAGCGGCGCATTGCGCGCGCCGATTACGATGCTGCGACCGTCGATCTCTCCAGGCTCGGAATCACCGACGACAACGCGCGTTAGACTGGCTCTGCAGCTGCGAACAACCACCCGATTGACGAGCGCGCCTGCCGGCAAGCGAACTACAGCGCCGTATGCGCCTGAGCAGACGCTGAAAACTGTGTCAGCCTGCTCGCTGGTAGACAGCGAAGACAAATCTCCTGGGTACTGGCTGGCTCGCGTCCAGGTCGCTCCAGTTCGAGATCGCGTAGTGGCGCATTCTTTCGTCGACCGGCCCGAGCATTTCGTCCGGTAGCACCCAGCTCTCGGCATAGCGACGTTCGCGAATCGCGTTCAGGATATCGGTCGGACTGAGTTCTGCCTGCCATTGTGCGGCAACCAGCTCATCCGCGCCCATATGCTGTGCCTCGGCACCAAGTCTGACCAGCGCTCCCGAAATGGTCTGGCCGCCGGTCGGCGCCTTGAGCTGCGGCCCCATCAGTTCGAGGACGACCCGGCGAAATTCGCCCTGCATCTTGCCGGCCATGCTCTCAGGGTCGATCCAGTCGCGACCGAGCAACAGCCGCCCGCCAGGGCGCAGCACGCGCAGTGCACTGGCCAGCGCCTGCTCCCAGTCAGCAACCAGGTGCAGCACGTGCACCGCAGTCACAGCATCGAAACAGCAGTCGCTAAACGGCAGACGACTGATGTCACCGCGAACCAGGCTCGGCCGAGTAATACTGCCGACGCTTGCAGCCTGCAGCTCACTCAGCATAGCGGCGGAAACATCGATGCCAGTGACACGGCAACCCGCGGCGACGACCGGCAATGCGATTCGCCCGGTACCAATGCCAAGTTCCAGCACTTCGGCTGCAGATGGAAGCAGTTCGGCAACGAACTGTCCGATATGGGCAGAGACCTCGGGTGGGTGCTGGCGCTGGCGGTCGTACTGGCCGGAAACCCGGCCGTCGAAGGAGAAGTCGAGTTTCTGGCTAGCCATTCACGCGGTCGAACCGGCTTCCATGGCGCGTGCCAGATCTGCACGGCTCAGGCCCGTTGAATGGCTCTCGCGAAACCGCTTTACGCTGATGTGGTAAAGCACGCCAGCAGCAATGGTTACCGCCGCGGCTTCAAACGCGAAGATAGCGCCGTAGGCAGTAGCCGGCGCCATCGCGCCCGATTCGATCAGTGTCGTGTGCAGTGCGCCGCTGCCCACGGAAGCGATACCCGTCCCGAAGGCCTGAGCCACGCCCCACAGACCCATGTACAGCCCGGTGGCGCCTTCGACGGTCATGTCCATCATCATGGCCAGCGAGCCGACATTAAAGATTCCGGTGAAGACACCCATGCCGAACAGGGTCGGGCGGATCCAGGCGCTTTGTTCCATCACGGCCGAGCTGGCCAGCGCCAGCATGCCCACGGCGATTCCGACGCAGCCGATCAGCGCAATGGTCTTCTTGGCTATCGAGGTGACCACGCTAACGATGCCCATAACGATCATACCCAGCAGCACGCCGGCGCCCCAGGTTGGCTGGAAGCGAGTCGTTTCGGCGACCGTCATGCCAAATACCTCAGCGCCAAATACCTCGAGAATATTGTCCTGAAGAAATATCGCCAGGATCGCGAGGAAAATGAAGGCGAAAAAGCCGCGTGTCTGCGGATTCTCGCCCAACAGACGCAGCGCACCTGTCAGGGGGTTGCCCGGCGGCGCAGCAGCGACTGCCTTTAGCCGGGCCTCCTCGAGTTCCTCACCCGTCAGCCGGCGTTCCAGGCCAACGATACCGAGAAAGCTCGCGCCGATAACGATGAACGGGGTCAGGTTGTAAAGTGTCTGCATCGCCTCGGGCGTGTATTCCGGGCGCACGGCGTTCATCACCACGGCGGCCAGGATTGTGCTCATGATGGTCACGATCCAGACCACCGATATAACGCCGCCGCGACTGCTTTCGCTGGTGATCTCGGCAATCAGCGAGTGGTGAGCGTCGCCAATCATGGCCATGGAAATGCCGAACAGCACAAACAACCCGAAGCCGGCAATGGTTGCCAGTCCGGAGCCTGCGCCCATGGCCTCTGCGACGCTGGGCAGGGCGAGAAACAGCAGACTGGAAAGCACACTTCCGGCGAGGATGAAGGGCGTGCGGCGATAACCCATCACCGGGAAACGGTCTGCGATGCGCCCGAATATGACCTGGAACGGCGACAGAAAGTAATGCATGGCGAGCATGGTGGTCACCACCACCGCGGTAACCCCGAGTTCGACAATGGCGACGCGATTGAAGTCAATCGTCAGCAGCGCAAACATCCAGCCAACACCGATCTTGGGCATTGCGAGCCGCAGGGTTCTCAGAATCGCTCTTAGCGTTTGCATCTTTTTATTGAAACCTTCGTAACCCGGGCAGCACTAACAGCTGCCGTCATTGTTCAGTTTGGCGAGACCAGCCCCAGCAGGTGCGCCATATCTTTGAAAAAAATCCGTGCATGCGCCATCGGTCGAGCCTTGACCAGGCGCTTGTGCATATAGGCCTGCCAGGTCAGGTATTGCACGTCCGGATCCCGGCAGATATTGACGAAACGCTCGCGGCGCTTGTCTGACGAATACCAGAACGTCTGCATAATCCCGAGCACCCAGAACACCTTGCCGTGCGCGCGCATGAAACGCTTGCGCGACTGCTTCAGGGCTTTGCAATTGCCGGTGGCCAGGAACTCGTGAACCGACTCGGCGGCGAACTTGCCGCTGACCATCGCGTAGTAGATGCCCTCGCCAGATGCGGGCGCGACGGCTCCGGCGGCGTCGCCAGCCAGCACCAGGTCCCTGCCATTGTCCCAGCGGGGTAGCGGACTCAACGGGATTGCGGCCCCTTCTCGACGAATCAGCTGGCTGCTGTCCAATCCGGTCGATTCGCGCACTTTCGATACCGCACCCCGAAGCGAGAAGCCTTTTTCTGCGGAACCGACGCCAACGCTGGTGCAGTCACCGTGCGGGAAGACCCAGGCGTAGAAGTCTGGCGACAACTCACCGCGATAATAAATCTCGCAGCGTGAGCCCTCGAAGTCCGCGCTGGGTTCAGACGGCGAACTGACAATCTCGTGATAGGCGGCGACGTGCCGGCCGAGCTCCGCACCAGGCACTTCCTGGCGCGCCAGCTTCGAGGCGGCACCATCTGCAGCGATTACTGTGCGCGCGCGTACTGTCACTGTCTCATCGGTTTCGACGCCGTCAGCCAGGTCGTTCGGCCGAAAAGTAATCAGTGCGGTCCCGTCTGCGTCGCGCGTCAGGGCCTGGAAGAGGCCATTGTGACGAACTGCTCCATTGGCCACTGCGCGTTCGCGCAGCCACTCGTCAAAGTGTTCACGGTCGACCATGCCGACATAGCCGCCTTCTATGGGCATGTCTACACGCTGGTCGCTGGGCGAAATCATTCGCGCGGAGTGGGCGCGTGCAACAATCAAACTCTCAGGGATCGTGAATTCTTCAATCAGCTTAGGTGGGACCGCGCCGCCACAGGGCTTGATACGTCCGCGTCGATCGAGCAACAGGACTTGGTGACCCTGACGAGCCAGTTCAGTGGCAGCGGTGGAACCCGCCGGGCCACCGCCCACAACCACTACATCAAAACTGTCTATTGCAAATCCCCATTTATGCTGCATTTTCGCCTGCAGCACTAATACGCTGTCAAGCGTCGTTTCAGGAAATCGGGGGCAGAGACCGCACAGCGAAAGCACTGACCAGCATACCCAGAACGTACAGACTGATGCCCGTGCCGTTAAACCAGGGCGCGCGCTCACGCGGGCTGTTGATGAATGTCGGCATGGTTGCCACCTGCGCGACAGACAACGCGGCTACCCCGGCCGCATACAGTGGCTGGCCCCAGGACCACAAGGCAACGATAACGATGGACTGGGCGAACAACATCATGAAACAGGTCAGGCGGGCGGCGCCGACTATGCCGAGCTGCACCGGAAGCGTGCGAATACCCATGCGCACATCGCCGTCCACTGACTTAAAATCATTCACGGTCATGATGCCGTGCGCGCCAAGACTATAGAGCAGCGCAAGAATCACTGTCTCCGCGCGCGGGAAAGTCGCTGTCATAACGGCGGCACCGGCAAACCAGGGCAGGCCTTCGTAGCACCCGGCCACTGCCAGGTTTCCCCACCAGCCGTTGCGCTTGAGGCGCACCGGCGGCGCGCTGTACAGCCAGGCCAACAGCAAACCTATGATTGCAGCCCAGAACACCCAGGGCCCGAGCAGCCAGGCCACCAGGGCCGACAGTAATGTCCAGACGCAGGCCAGGATGAAACCGGAATGGCCGGGCATGCGACCGGATGGGATCGGGCGCTCCGGCTGATTAATTGCGTCTACATCGCGGTCATACCAGTCATTAACGGCCTGGCTGGTTCCGCAGACCAGCGGTCCGGCAAGCACGACCCCCGCGGCTACGCTAAGCCAGTTCTCGCCAATTGAAATCCCGGAGGAAACGACACCGCAGGCGAACGCCCACATGGGCGCAAACCAGGTAACCGGCTTGAGGAGCTCGAGCATCGCAGCCGGTGAAAATTTTTGCATGGTTCAAAATTAGCGGCCCGCCTGATGGGTGTCAACGCTAAGTGAGCTAGGCAGTGAAAAGGCCGGGATGATATTGTGAAAGGCGTTCAGAGAATCATCAGGTTAACCCGACTGAAGCTGTCAGGAAAAACGTCACTAGCGTTCTGGTCCAATCTCGGTCCCGAATGGATGCCGTTTGCCGACGCTGCATCGCCCGGTTTGCCATTGTCGCGTTTGCTCCGACTTTCGCTGTTCCAGGTCACCGTCGGCATGGCCATCGTACTGCTCAACGGCACCCTGAACCGCGTGATGATTGTCGAGCTGTCCGTGCCCGCCTGGCTGGTCGGCCTGATGATCTCCTTACCCATGCTGTTTGCGCCGTTTCGGGCCCTGATCGGTTTCCGCTCTGATCACTACCGATCCTTTCTTGGCTGGCGTCGAGTGCCGTTCATCTGGATGGGCACGCTATTGCAGTTTGGCGGGCTGGCAATCATGCCGTTCGCGCTGTTGATTTTGTCCGGTGATACACATGGCCCGTTGTGGATTGGCCACGTCGGGGCGGCGCTGGCGTTTCTGCTGGTCGGCGCGGGCCTGCACACCGCGCAGACCTCGGGGCTTGCGCTGGCAACGGATCTGGCCGAGCCGGAGAATCGCCCGCGCGTGGTCGCACTGCTTTACGTCATGCTGCTGCTCGGCATGCTGTGCAGTGCCTTGCTGTTCGGCTACCTGCTTGAAGAGTTCAGTCAGATCCGCCTGATCGGGGTGATCCAGGGCGCAGCGCTGCTGACCATGGTGTTAAACCTGATTGCCCTGTGGAAGCAGGAGCCGGCGAATCTCGAACAGACGGCGCCGGATCGCCCACGGCCGAGTTTCAGCGCGGAGTGGCGGGACTATCGGCGCGCCGGGCGCGCCGGACGACTGCTGATCGCCATTGGACTGGGCACGGCCGGATTTGGTATGCAGGATGTCCTGCTGGAGCCTTACGGTGCACAGGTGCTTTCACTATCTGTCAGTGACACCACGATCCTGACCGCAATACTGTCGGCCGGAACCTTGGCCGCCCTGTTTTTTGCTTCTCGGCGCCTGACCAAGCGGGTCTTACCCTTGTCGCCTGTCCGCTTATGGCGCGCTGATCGGTATCGTCGCGTTTGTGCTGGTGATGTTCTCGGGAGCGCTGGAATCCGCCGCGGTGTTCCGGGCTGGCACCGGCCTGATCGGTTTCGGCGCAGGTTATTTTGCTGTCGGCACCCTTACCGCCGCTATGGACTTTGCGCGACGCGAGGGCGCCGGACTGGCGCTCGGCGCCTGGGGCGCAGTGCAGGCGACGGCAGCCGGTTTGGCGATTGCCGGTGGTGCCGCACTGCGCGACCTGGTAACAAGGCTGGCGGAAAGCGGCATGTTTGGCCCGGCCGCAACCGGCCCGCTGGCCGGTTACACTGCGGTCTACCAGTTGGAAATCGTATTGCTCTTTGCCACGCTGGCAGTCATCGGGCCGCTGGTTAGAACGGGTCGGTCGTTGCAACCGACCGGGGAGCCAGAGCGGTTCGGCTTATCAGAGTTGCCCGGGTCATAGATGCCGCAGGAGGCAGTGATATGGAAGTTGGCGCATTCACCGATTACATCGATTTTGCACAGATTGCGTTGTACGTTTTTTGGGGCTTTTTCTTCGCCCTGATTGTCTACATCCGCCGCGAGGACAAACGGGAGGGTTACCCGCTGGAGTCCGACCGGTCGCATAACGTTCGGGTGCAGGGCTTCCCCGCCATACCGGCGCCCAAGAAGTTCCTGCTGGAGGATGGACGGGTTGTAATGGCACCGCGCGACGAACCGCCGGAAGTCGTCGAAAACGCGCGGCCCATGGCACCGTGGCCAGGCGCACCGCTGGAACCCATCGGTGATCCGATGCTGGCGGGTGTGGGTTCCGGTGCCTATGCGCGCCGGCCTGACTCCCCGGAGTTATCGCTGGAGGGTGAACCCAAGATTCAGCCGCTGCGAGTGGCGACGGATTTTTCGCTCGACCCACGCGATCCGGAGCTGGTCGGTATGCCGGTGCTTGGTCTCGACAAAGAAACAGCCGGCACTGTTGTTGACGCCTGGGTCGACGTGGTCGAGCCACAGGTTCGTTACGTCGAAGTGGAGCTCAGCGAGTCGGCGGGGGGCAAACACGTGATGCTGCCGATGGCCCTGGCCCGCGTAAACGCCGACCTGCGCGTGGTGCAGGTCAACTCGATTACCGCGGCGCAGTTTCGCAACGTGCCGACGCTGGCCCGAACGGACCAGATCACCATGCAGGAAGAAGAGCTCGTCGTTGCCTACTACGGCGCCGGCCAGCGTTTCGCGACGGAAGATCGAGTGGCGCCACTTTTGTGAGTAGCAGCCATCACGATGAGTTCGAGCCTGTCTGGGGCCTGCCGGAAGAATTGCCGGAGGGCGAGAAAATACTCTGGCAGGGCCAGCCCGAATTCTGGTCGCTGGCCCGGCGTGCTTTTCACCTGGTCGGGCTGACCATGTATTTCATTGCACTTCTCGCCTGGCTGGCACTGAGTTCGCAGGAATCTGTATTGTCGTCTACCACGCTGGCCGGCAGTCTGGCGTTGACCGCACTGGCGCTGTTCGCAACGCTGGCCTGGTTCACCTGCCGCACTACCGTGTACACCATTACAACCCGCCGCGTGGTGATGCGGATCGGCATCGCCCTGCAAATCAACCTGAACCTGCCATTCACGCAGATCCAGTCTGCACAGCTCAAACCTTTTCGTGATGGCACCGGTGATATCCCGCTGGACCTGAGCGGTGACGAGCGGGTCGCTTATTTGTTGCTCTGGCCGCATGCGCGTCCCTGGCGCGTTCGCCAACCGCAACCGATGTTGCGTTCTGTGCCGCAGGCAGACCAGATCGCCGAGTTGCTGGCGCAGGCGTTGCGAGATTCGCTCGATCAGAACGCGGAACGGAGTCTGGCTGACTATTCGCCGCAATCCGCCGCATCGTCAGATCAGAACAACGGCCAGTTGCTGGCGACTAACCGCTAAGCGTTTTGTGACTGCGGCGCGGCCGGGCCGGCAATTTCACCCTGGGTTACCCATCGCTTTCGCGTTGCTGATAGGCGGCGCGATCCTGTTGGCTGGCTGGGCGGCGCGCAACAAACCGCCCGCACCGGCATCCCCTGCCGGTGCAGCCCTGAATTCGCAGGAACTGCGGTTCGCGGACAATCCTGACGGCACCGTCAGTGTGTATCTCGACCAGAGTAACGAACTGGTCGATGTGCTGGAGACAGGCGGCAGCAGCTTTGTACGCGGGGTGCTGCGGGCCATGGCGCGCGAGCGTCGCCAGCGAGGTATCAGCCGCGAAGAACCGTTTCGGATCATTCAGCTATCAGCCAATCGACTATTGCTTGAAGATCCGTCCACCGGAACTCAAATTCCGCTGGAGGCCTTTGGCCCCGATAATGTCGCGGCCTTTCAGCGCCTGATGACGGCAGCCAATAAAACTCAAGAAGGAGCTCGTACGCAGTGATTTCCGGAATGCTTAGTGGGGCAGCCTATTCGACGTGCATTTGCCTGAGGGCTGCAAGCGCATGACGCTGGCCCTGGCTTTTGGCTATTCGGTGTTGATCTGGTGGGCGAGTACTGTCCTGGTGCTCTACCTTGACGGTTTGCCGAAGCGCACCTATCGCTGGAGTCTGCTGCTCGCAAGCCTGTTGTTTTTTTTCGGCTGGGTCGCGGTACTCGGGACCCGCGAGCTGACTTCTCCGGCGGCCGCCTATTGCGCCTTCAGCGCTGCGCTGATGATCTGGTTCTGGCTGGAATTGAGCTATTTCACCGGCTGGATTACCGGGCCAAGGAAAACTGCCTGCCCCCCTGGCTGCAGCGGGATGCGCCGGCTGCTGCTGGCCATTCAAACCAGCCTGTACCATGAATTGCTGGTGATTCTATTCGGCCTGACCCTGTTTCTCATTACCCAGGACAGCACCAATCGGGTCGCGTTCTGGTCGTTCCTGGTGCTTTGGCTGATGCGCTGGAGCGCAAAGCTCAACCTGTTTCTCGGCGTGCGGAACCTGAATGCCGACTGGCTGCCCGAGCACCTGAAATTCCTGACCAGCTTTATGAAGCAGCGATCGATGAACGCGCTGTTTCCGGTTTCCATTGTCGTTGCGACGACGGTATTCGGCGCGCTCGTTACGCAATTGATAGCCCGCGAATCCGGCGACCCGTCCGCAACTGGCCTGGCGCTGGTGGCTTCCTTGCTATTGCTGGCGATCATCGAGCACTGGTTGCTGGTGCTGCCGCTGCCCACCGGGGCACTGTGGCGCTGGGGCATGCGCTCCCATGCAAACGTCGATGCGGCGGCGGCCGAGCAACGTAGCCGCTAGGCCTGCGGTCCGTCAGCGTGCCCATGGCTAACCGCCTGGAAACCCTCGACTGGGAGCGCGATGGTCGTGACTGGCCGAATGCCCATCGCAGTCGCTTCGTAGAAGCCGGCGGTGTGCGCTGGCATATGCAGGAATTCGGTCAAGGAACTCCGCTCCTGCTGCTGCATGGTGCAGGCGCTGCCACGCACTCCTGGCGCGACCTGGCGCCTTTACTGGGGCAACGCAATCGGGTGCTGGCGCTCGACTTTCCTGGTCACGGATTCAGCAGCCGTTTGCCCGCTGCACAGCTAAACCTGCCCGGTGTCGCAAGCGCAATATCGCAGTTGCTGGAAACACTGGAGATCAAGCCTGTTTTTACGATAGGTCACTCGGCCGGCGCCGCGCTGGCCGTGTTCATGACCTTGAAGGGCCTGGTAGATCCGCACAGGTTGATCAGCCTGAACGGCGCGCACCTGCCACTGCGTGGCTTCCCTGGCTGGCTCTACGCGCCCGTTGCCAGGTTCATCAGCGATAGTCGCAGTCTGCCGAACTGGTTTGCCTGGCGTGCGCGCGACCGGCGCGTCGTCGAAAAACTCATGAATGCGACGGGCTCGCGACTCGACGATCGCGGCATGGATCTTTACTGGCAGCTGGCCAAGAGCCCCGCGCATGTATCAGCCGCTCTGGGCCTGATGGCAGGCTGGGACGTTCGCGCCCTGGAAAGGGAATTGCCGGCGCTGGCGCGGCCGATATCACTGATTACCGCAGACAATGACCTGACTGTTCCACCAGCCGACTCCCTGCGCGTGCGGGAAATCGTACGCAACGCGCACTGGGTGTCACAACCCGGCCTCGGTCACCTGGCTCACGAAGAACGCCCTGAGGAAACCGCAGCGCTGATCTGGCAGGAAATGGATCTTGCCGGGGGCAGCGAATCAGCTGTGGCCGGTGCCTGAGGGGGATTCTGCCTGCGCATGGCCGACCAGTCGCCGTACGCGCCGGACACCCAGTGCGACACCGGCCGCAACAAACGGAATGCTCAAGGCAGTGACCAGCGCCACGTTGATTTCGAAACCCAGCGACGCGACGCTCTTGCCCAGATAGTTGAGCAGCCCAACTACGTAGTAAGTAATAGCCGCCACCGAGAAACCCTCGACCGTGGTTTGCAGCCTGATCTGCATTTCCGCGCGGCGATTCATAGAGGCCAGCAGCGCCTGATTCTGTTCCGTGCGTTCGATGTCCACACGCGTAGACAGCAAGCGTGTGGCCCGCGCCATACGCTTGGACAGGGACTCTTGTCGACGCGAGACTGCTTCGCAGGTATTCATGGCTGGCGCAAGGCGGCGCTCGGTGAATTCCCGAAACGTCTGCAGGCCCTCGAGGCGTTGCTCACGCAGGTCCCGAATGCGACGCTGTACCAGATCGTAGTAAGCGGATGCAGCTCCAAAACGGTAGTTGTTGTCCGCCGCGCGGTTCTCCAGCGCAGCCTGCAGGCGAGTCATACGTTCGAGCAAACGTGATTCATCCGTCGCTTCGACACCGATCAGTGCACTGGTGATCTCCGCCAGTTCGGCCTCGGCTTTATACAGAAAGGGTGATAGCTCGCGCGCAACCGGCAACGCCATCAAGGCCATCATTCGATAGGTATCTATCTCCAGCAGGCGCTGTACAACACGCCCCGCCTGCCGCCCGGGCATGCCACGGTCCAGAACCAGCAGCCGGCCGAATCCGTTCGCGTGCACACGCAGGTCGGTGAGCGCGATAGCGGCGTCACCGGCGATAGATGCTCCCAGCAGCGGATTGCCGTTGAAGTGGCGCGCGGAAATCTCGTCGTAGTCAGGCTCACCCTCGCCCAGCGCCTGCAGAGCAACATGCGTGGCAACGACCGTCTGGCCCGGCAGCTGCGCAATCCAGTCGCCCGGCGCAGCGCTAACGGCGGAATCGGCAAACAGATCTTCGCCGTCGCCGTCGGCGATAAACATGTAACGGGCAAACTCGCTGTGTTGTTCCCAGCGGATCCGAAACTGCCCAAAATCGGCGCTGAAATGGCTGCTGTCTGGCGGCGGACCCGCCAACCCATACAGGCCGGCGAGCTCACCCAGCAGCTTTATTTCCTGAGTACGGGCAGATGGCGGCACACGCAGCGCGATATAGGAAATACGTGCCGGGCTGTGCAATTGACCTGGCGGTCGAGCGTGCACCTCATCATTCAGCTCGATGCGCTGAGGATGGTCCACCGGTAGGAATTCGTTGCGGCTGCCGGACATCAGGATCAGCGTGTTCGGCTAGCGCAGCTGGATATCGGGTCGTTCAAAACAGGGCCCGCGGATTTCGGTACGGCACCATGACTCTCGACCACGGTCTGCCGAGACGGTCGAGGTCTAGGCTTTCCTGCAGAACGGTGGCCGTCTCGCCCAACACCTGGGACTGCCAAAGGGAGCGCGCGTAAAACGGACCATCTTCCATCGTGCGCAGCAGCTGCGGCGGTCGTCCATCGTCAGCCCGGGTGCTACGCGCCAGCTGCCAGCGCGTGGGCGAACACACTGCTATAGGCGGCGGCTCGTGCATTTCCTCAATGCTGCCATCGCTGCGCGCACGCATGGCAACCGAAAGGCCGCCTTCCTTGCGCCGCTCCAGATCATAGAAAATCGCAGTCTCGCGTTGCAGGCGAGCTCGCGACCAGGTCCAGCTGCTAAAGGTGTCCTCCAGCGGCTCCATGCCGGTGTTCTGATCGACGTAACCGTGTCCGGTCCAACGCATGAACGGTCGGTCCAATTGCACTTCCACCGTCGCATGCGGCGCAATCGGGCGCCAGCGATGCCAGCCGGCGCCGTCGAGCAGAATGCTGCGACTGCCAAGTCCGGTGGGGATAATTCGAATCTGTCCCTGGACGCGCCGCGGTATCGGCCAGGCCCATTCACTCAGCTCGACACGAAACTCGTTGCCGTCCCAGCTCAGATTGCTCGGACCTATATCGATACGTTCGGGACTGCGCGCTACGGCTTTCTGGCCACGCTCGGTAAACGCCCAGAGGTAACGATTCTTTTGCCAGACGGAAACGTTGACCGCGCAATGTCTGAGCGGATTACCGTGTTTTCGCCAGCGATCGACCGCGTAGTAGGTGGAAAATACGCTGCCGACAAACACGATGATCGTCATGCCGGTCTGGCCATCATCGCTGACCGCGTCGATGTACCACCAGGCGTATCCGTTGTCCGTTACGGTCTGGTCGAAACGAGGTCCGCGATCAGACTCTCGGCTGCCTGCCGACCCGACAGCGCCGCCATCGGCACGCCCGGCCCCGGGTGCGTGCTGCCCCCCGCCAGGTATAACCCCGTATTCGCGTCTGCGAACCCCGGTCGCGAACGCCGACCTCCAGCCGTGGGATGCCCGGCCGTATAGCGCTCCCCCCGGTGGCCGGGAACATCTTGTGAACTGCGCGGTGTTGTTATCCGATGATTCTCCGTTCCGGTAACTGATCCCAGAGCCGCGGCTTCGCAACTGCCGAATGTTCTTTTCGTGCATCTTCTATTTCCCCTGTTCTATATCGATGGAGATCTCCGTTGGCCGGTGCGTTCATGATCATCAATAGTCGCTCTGGGCCGCCTTGACCCGCTGTCCTGATCCTCGCGATCCTGTGCACAAACATACACCGTGGGCGCCGCCGGTGGGCGCCGCGCGAAAAATCGCGTCAAACTCCGCACGGTAGTCAGGCGAGAAAAACACATTGTGCCTGACCAGCGGGAACACCCGATATCTCGGCAAGCATGACCAGGTCATGGCCGACATCGAACGCTGCGCGGGTTTCACGGGTCGCGCCGCCCTGCGGCTGGTTCGTCCCAGCAGACCGTCGGCGAGCGCGGCGAATCACCGTTATGCAGATCACGTCACGTCGATCGATTCCCCGTCACCCAGCATCAGTCCTGCTGCACGACCGCCGGACAAGCGAATCTCGTCGACCACTTGCCGAGCGGAAATTGACCCCGGCGTTGCGCACAGCTCGGTCATGCGTTCCACGATCCGGTACATTCCCCCCTTCACATACCAGATGCCTTGTTGTTCCACATGCGCGACGAGCATCAATGTCGCCGGCGCCCGAAACGGCGATGCGCCACAATAGCCGGCGTAGCGACCGAACAGTTGGCGGAGCCGCGGATCGCGGAAGTACCGCCGAGGCACGCCATACGGTGTATACGGGCGAATGTTCCAGAGCAAATCCGTTATGCCGTTAGCCAAAGCGCGACGCACAGACCGAGCACGCCAGTCTGCCAGCACGCGATAAACGGCTGTCCAGGCCTGGGAAATCTGCGTTCCGCATCGCGCTGAATCGACGAAGCCTTGCGCCTCAGCCGGGCCCGCGAACCGTCCGATGGCCGGCGGATCGTTCAAGATCTGCGAAACAGGTCCAGGGTCCGTCTCATTCCAGGCGTGACGGGCGATGTTGCTCGCGCCGGCAGAAGCTCGAACTGGCTCGATGCTGAGTGCCCAGCGCCCGAACAACTCATCAAACACCCAACGCATGGTCATCACGGTGGGACCAGAATCGACGGCCCCGCCATCCAATATTTCGCGTAGTTTGCCGCCGGGTTTTCGCGCCTGTTCCACAAACATCACCCGGAGTCCGCTGGCTCTGCCGCAGCGCACTGTGAGGCCACCGATTCCCGCGCCGATGATGGTAACGTGCGGTGCACTCTTGGACACTTTGTGTAATCTCATTGACAGGCCAACATGGCATTACTAGTTTAGTCCAGCAGCAACATGACGAAGCGCACGTGTAATCCCTGTCTGGCTGGCAGTTCAGCAGCCCTCTCCCAGGCGAGTTGCCGGCAGCTTGCTATGTATTACTGGAGGCAATCTTTCGTGCCTGATGCTTTAAGCGACCTGGCGCAGCCGCTGGCAGGACTGGCGAAATCGCACCCTGGCCAGCGAACGTTTCAGTCATGGGCATCGCGCTTCCCGCTGACCCGACCAATTGCGCGGCGCAGTGCGCGAAAACTTTTTGATCTGTGTGCCGGCTTCGTCTATTCGCAGGTCTTGTACAGCTGCGTAAAGCTCAATCTGTTCGGCGTGCTGGAGAAGGGTCCCCGCTACGCTGCAGAGCTGGCCACCGAACTCGGCCTGAAAGAAGACGCGATGGCCACCCTGCTGCGGGCGGCCACCTCCCTCGATCTGATAGAACGCATGGCTGACGGCCGATACTGCCTGGGTTTTCTCGGTGCACCATTGGCGGGCAATCCCGGTCTTCAGGCGCTGATCCTGCATCACCAAAAACTCTATGCGGATCTGGCTGATCCTGTCGCCTTGCTGCATGCGGACGGCGGCAGTGGCGAACTGGCGAGCTACTGGGCTTATGCAGCAACCGCCGCGCCGGCGGAGCTGTCCAGCGCGCGGACAGATGAGTACACCGAGCTTATGGCGGCCTCCCAGCATCTGGTTGCCGGCGAACTGTTACAAGCCTACGACTTTGGCCGGCATCGGCAGCTCCTGGACGTGGGTGGCGGCAACGGCGCCTTCTGCTCCGCCGCAGCGGCTCGCCATCCGCAGCTGCATCTGACCGTTTTCGATTTGCCCACCGTTGCGACAGCGGCCAGCGAGCGTTTCCAGCGTGAAGGGCTGGGCAATCGGGCCACAGCCTATGGCGGCGACTTTCTAAATGATCCGCTGCCCGAGGGCGCTGACATCATCACGCTGATACGCGTCCTGCATGACCACGGCGATGAGCATGCGCTGAACCTGCTGCGATCGGCGCGAGCAGCGCTAGCGGACGATGGCTGTCTGTTGGTAGCAGAGCAAATGTCAGACACGGGCGGCGCCGAACCCGTCGGCGATGCGTACTTCGGTTTTTACCTGCTCGCTATGGGGCAAGGCCGGCCGAGAACCTGCACTGAAATTGCGCAGCTGCTCAAGCAAGCAGGCTTCGACACACCAAAAGAAATACCGACCAGTCTGCCATTGCAGGCAAGACTGCTTGTCACCCGACCGCTTATCGGTCGGCTTAGGGATTAACACGCCGAAATCTGCTTTCGTTGGCGCTTTTTTCTTGACAAAATTAGCTGCCCGAATAGGATTGGCATCTCAACGTAAGAGTCCTTTGCGGCTTGTTCTGACGTCAGGCACTGGCTATTTTCGAATCTACAGTCACCGGGCCGCAAAACTTCCGACTCCAACGCTGGCATCTGCCGACCAAGGCGCAAACAACTGCGCCCAAGCTGAACGGAGGGAGTATCCATGGCTGAAGGCATTTCAATGAGCGGATTGAATGAGCAGCAAGCTCGAGAATTTCACAAGGGCTTCATGACCAGCTTTGTGATCTTTCTCGTGATTGCAATTATTGCCCATTTTCTGGTGTGGCAATGGCGTCCGTGGTTACCCGGTGTCGAAGGCTATGCCGCAGTAACCGACGGATTAAACATGGCGGTTGATGCCGTCCGGTCGAAATTAGCTTAGGAGAATCGATATGTGGGGACTCTGGTTAGTATTCGACCCGCGCCGTACGATCGTCGCGCTGTTTACTTTTTTGTTTGTGCTTGCACTGATTATTCACTTCATCCTGTTGAGCACCGATCGCTTTAACTGGATTGAAGGTCCGCGTGCCGCGCAGTCAGCTGCAACACTTGAAATTGCACCCGCTGCGAAAGACGAAACGCTAGTTGCACGGGTTCGTTAGTGACTGCAACATGTCTGTAGGCCGACCGTGCACTAGCGTGTACGGTCGGCCTTAGTTTTTTATGAATCGGGTTACGCGCTGCTGCCAAGCTTCGCGAGACCGGCCAAGGGTAGATTTTCCATGGCTATGCTGAACTTCGAGAAAAAGTATCGCGTGCGCGGTGGCACGTTGATCGGCGGCGACCTTTTCGATTTCTGGGTCGGCCCTTTCTATGTCGGGTTTTTCGGCGTCACCACCATCTTCTTTACGCTGGTAGGGACTGCACTGATTGTTTACGGCGCGGCCATCGGCCCGACCTGGAATCTCTGGCAGATCAATATCGCAGCCGCCAGACCTCAGTTACGGTCTGGGCATGGCGCCGCTTAAAGAGGGCGGACTCTGGCAAATTATTACCGTGTGCGCGCTGGGCGCATTTGTCTCGTGGGTATTTCGCCAGGCAGAGATTTCTCGCAAGCTGGGCATGGGTTACCACGTGCCCTTTGCATTCAGCGTTGCGGTGTTTGCCTATTTCACCCTGGTCGTAATCCGGCCGGTGCTGCTGGGCGCCTGGGGGCATGGCTTTCCCTACGGCATTTTGAGTCACCTGGACTGGGTTTCAAATGTCGGCTATCAGTATCTGCATTTCCACTACAACCCGGCGCACATGCTGGCGATCAGTTTCTTCTTCACCACGGTGCTGGCGCTTTCGCTGCACGGATCGCTGATACTGTCGGCTGCCAATCCGAAGAAGGTGAAACCGTCAAAAGTGCCGAGCACGAAAATACCTTTTTCCGCGACATCATCGGCTATTCCATCGGTGAGCTGGGTATTCACCGGGTCGGCCTGTTTCTCGCACTGAGCGCCGGATTCTGGAGCGCCATTTGCATCGTGATCAGCGGACCCGTTCTGGTCGCGCGGCTGGCCCGAATGGTGGAACTGGTGGCTTGAGCTGCCGATCTGGAGCTAAGCGCAGGATTGTCACTGTTCTATGGCTGAATATCAAAATATTTTTACCCGCGTGCAGGTGCGCGGACCCGGCTACCTGGGCGTCCCTGTGCCGGCGCCGAATCGAGCCGCGTCCGGACGACTTCGGGGCACCTGTACTGGATGGGCAAAATCGGCGACGCCCAGATCGGGCCCGATTTACCTGGGCTGGCTGGGCGTGATGTCGCTGGTCTTCGGCTTTATCGCCTTCGAGATTATCGGCCTGAACATGTTGGCCTCGGTGGACTGGGAGCGCGATAGAGTTCGTCCGTCAGTTGTTCTGGCTGGCGCTGGAGCCACCACCACCCGAGTATGGCCTGGGCATTCCACCGCTGGCCGAAGGCGGCTGGTGGCTGATGGCGGGCTTTTTCCTGACCGCGTCGATGCTGCTCTGGTGGGTGCAGAACCTACCGCCGCGCCCGCGCGCTCGGCATGGGGACGCATGTGGCCTGGGCATTTGCGGCCGCCATCTGGCTGTACCTGGTGCTCGGCTTCATCCGGCCGCTCCTGATGGGCAGCTGGAGCGAGGCCGTGCCGTTCGGCATTTTCCCGCACCTGGACTGGACCGCGGCATTCTCGATTCGCTACGGCAACCTGTTCTACAACCCGTTCCACATGCTGTCGATCGCATTCCTGTATGGCTCCACACTGCTGTTTGCCATGCACGGTGCAACGATCCTCGCCGTCAGCCGCTTCGGCGGCGACCGCGAGGTTCCAGCAGATCGTTGATCGCGGCACCGCGGCGGAGCGCGCCGCCCTGTTCTGGCGCTGGACCATGGGATTCAACGCCACCATGGAGTCCATTCACCGCTGGGCCTGGTGGTTCGCCGTCTTGTGCCCGATTACCGGCGGTATCGGCATCCTGCTGACCGGAACCGTGGTGGACAACTGGTACCTGTGGGGCATGAAACACGGTATTGCGCCGGCATACCCGGCCGTTTATCCGCCCGCCGTTGACCCGTCGCTGGGCGGCACCCCTTGAGAGAGCTATTCCTGATGTTTAAGCACTGCAATCCCGGTTATTGTTTCAGGCTTGCTGGCTGGGCTGACACTGACTGGCTGCGAATATCCATCCATGGAAGTCGAGCAGATTGGCTATCGCGGCACTGGCATGGAACAGGTAACGAATCCACGCATAGTTGCCAGCCAGGCGTCGCCTGCATGAGATCCCTGAAGCGCTGCCACCAGCTGCCGCAGCAGGACCGAAGGCCGGCGCGATTTATCAGAACGTGCAAGTACTCGGGGACCTGAGTATCGGACAGTTCACCCGAACTATGCAGGCTATGACGCAATGGGTCTCGCCTGACGAGGGCTGTCAGTACTGCCATGTCCAAGGCGAAGCCATGAGTGACGATACTTTGTACACCAAGCGTGTCGCGAGACGTATGTTGCAAATGAATGCAGCTGTCAATCAGACATGGGGCGATCATGTCGGCGAGACCGGCATCACCTGTTACACCTGTCATCGCGGCAACAATGTGCCGGCCAATGGCTGGTTTATGGAGCAGGAAACTCGTGTCGGCGCCAGCGTGGGTGCCAGCACGGGCCAGAACCGGGCCTCGATGACGACGGCCTTGACCTCACTACCCTATGATCCGTTTTCGCCGTATCTGCAGCAGGGCGCCGAAAATATTCGCGTCATTGCTGACGGACCCTTGCCGATCCGCGGCGCCCAGGGCAGTTCAATCCAGGATACCGAGCGTACCTATGCGCTGATGATGCATATGTCCAGTGGTCTGGGCGTAAATTGCACCTATTGCCATAACAGCCGGGCCTTTGCAGACTGGGGTTCCAGCCGCCCGCAACGCACCACCGCCTGGTATGGACTGCGCATGATTCGCGAGCTGAACGGCGACTACCTTGAGCCGCTGACCGCTGAGTTCCCGCCTCATCGCCTCGGTCCGATGGGCGATGTGCAAAAGATCAATTGCACAACCTGCCACCAGGGCGTAGCGAAGCCGCTGAATGGTGTCAGCATGCTGGCTGAGTATGCCGAGTTGAATTCCGCCAGCTACTAGCCAGGCGAATAAACCTCCCAATTTCGAGAACGTCGCCCCGGCGAATTCTCTTGCCGCCATCGCACGCCGAACGGCACGCACCGATCAGGTCTCCTGCTGATCCGCGGCAACGATGCTCCGGCGAATCTCGCGAATATCGGTCGTCCCCCGGGCTGCTGGAAGACGCTCGCAGGCAGGCGTCCGTGGGCAGGTTGAACTGCGTGGACAGATCACCCGCGCCGGTTCTTGTAGCGCATCTTTGACCCAGCCGATGTTTAGTACTTTGCCGGCGCTTTCGATCACTGCTGCTGCTTCACGAGGGATCGCTGCCTCGCCCTTTCTGCGGAGACAGCTGTCGGCGATGCTGGCGACAATGTCCTCGGTATTGGCGCCCTGTGCGCTAAGGGCCGGCCGCAGATCAATACCAACTGATAGCACATGGGGATTGCCCGCCATATCTCGCGTACGCAGCGAATGGCAGCAGTAAAGCAGCGCGCGGTCGTTGTCCTGGAGAATCGAAAGCTGCGACGTGGGCTTCTGGGCGTGCGGCCGATGCAGCATCCAGAACACGGCCCACTGCGGGCAGGGGTCGGATACAAGGGTCATGTTGCCCCAGGGCAGCGGGATACCATTGCCACGGTACACCGCGCGCAGGTTACCTGGCGGGTAGGCATCGAAATAGTGCCAGTAGGCATAAGCAGACACCGAGGTCATTCGTCGCATCACAACAGCCGGCGTCAGGTCGAGTTTTGCGCCCCCGGATACCTTGTAACCCTCGCGCATCAGGAAACGCCGAAAAGGCCGCCTTGGACACAACAGCGCGCCGGCAAAAAAACTGCACTCGAAATCTCGCCAAGCGAAAAGCACATCCTGGGTATTCATCCCGCCGGGCCCTTGCGGCCCATCTTCGGCAATACCGCCAAACAAACCACCTGAGGCATGCGCGGATCGCTGCCCATCTCCGCCATGCAATATCTTGTGGCCCAGGTGCGCCGCAAGGTCATACTTTAGTCGCGCCGGGTGTTCCTGAAGGCGCTTATTAACGTAAACACGGCCGGGCGCGTCGAAGAACGAACGCATCATTGTTTTTATCGCCCGGTCCTGATCACGAACGCGTTCAGGAGCACGGTCAAACCAGTGGATCTCCAGGCCATGCTGTCGATACAAGTGCAGCAGATCGTCCACGGTAAGCGGAAACCTGCGCTTGCCGATCTCTTCAGCCGAGCGCTCCAGGTCTGGAAAGCGGTTGCGATGCTTTTCCTGGTAGGAGCGAATCAACAGGTGCGCGAATTGTCGCCCCGTGGTGCCCGTTTGTGACAAAAGTTCCGGTATCGCCGCTTCCAGCTGATCACGCGTAAACAGGAAGCCGGGTTCCAGGGGAATCCGGGTTGCACCGCCAACAGGCTCGTTTCCGCCCTCCGGTTGAAGCGGCGCATTCTCATCCAAAAACCACCGCGGCTCACGCTGAAAAACCGAAGCCAGCAACTCAAGTACCTCGGCAGACGGCGTTCGTTTACCGGTTTCGATCATGCTCAGATAGGACACAGACGGCGCGTCATCCGCGTTGAGCTGAATACAACGCGCCGATACATCTTGCAACGTCAAGCCGTTCGACTTTCTCAGGCTACGAAACTTCGCACCGAGGAAATGGCTCTTGCGGACAAGGTTTGACATAAACCCTACTCAGTAAAATTCACACTGTGAAATTTTGCTTGTGCAATTTCCCAATATTCGGACTGTATGCTGGCCGCAAATCGATGGCAAGCGACGCCACGAGAAAACCGAAACAAAGCAGAGGAAAAGGCCATGAATGAACAGGGACGAATCAGCAGCATGGAGCAGGAGTGGCGCGATAGCCCACGCTGGACTGGGATTGAACGACCGTATTCAGCAACCGATGTAATGCGTTTGCGGGGTTCCATCGATATCGAACACAGCCTGGCACGCCATGGTGCCGAAAAATTCTGGCGCATGGTCAATTCTGAATCGGTGGTCTCGGCGCTTGGCGCTCTGTCAGGCAATCAGGCCGTTCAGGAAATTCAGGCCGGCCTGAAAGCCATTTACTGCTCGGGCTGGCAGGTTGCAGGCGATGGCAACTCGGCCGGAGAAATGTATCCGGATCAGAGTCTCTATCCGGTCGATTCAGTGCCCAAAATGGTCGAGCGGATCAACAATGCGCTGCTGCGGACAGACCAGATTCATCACATGCAGGGCGACCACTCGATAGATTGGCTGGCGCCGATCATTGCAGACGCGGAAGCCGGTTTCGGTGGCAACCTGAACGCTTTCGAGCTGACCAAGAGCATGATCCGTGCAGGCACCGCGGCAGTGCATTTCGAGGACCAGCTTTCATCCGCCAAAAAATGCGGCCATATGGGCGGCAAGGTTCTGGTGCCTACCCAGGATGCAATCAATAAGCTCGTTGCGGCGCGTTTTGCGGCCGACGTCATGGGCGTTCCGACGGTGATTATTGCGCGCACGGATGCGAATGCCGCAAACCTCTTGCAGGCCGATTACGACGATCGCGACCACAAGTTCCTCACCGGCAAGCGCTCAGACGATGGTTTCTACGAGGTGAAAGCCGGACTCGACCAGGCGATCGACCGTGGGCTGTCCTATGCACCCTATGCAGATCTACTGTGGTGCGAGACGGCGCGGCCGAATCTGGATGAGGCACGGCGTTTCGCCGAAGCCATCCATGCCCGATTCCCCGGCAAGTTGCTGGCCTACAACTGCTCCCCGTCTTTCAACTGGCGGCAAAATCTCAACGAGCAGGAATTGCGCGAGTTCCGCGAATCGCTGGCAGCGTTGGGCTACCGCTACCAGTTCATCACGCTTGCCGGCTGGCACGCCCTGAACCTGTCAATGTTCGACCTGTCTCGTGCCTACCGTGAAACCGGCATGTATGCCTATTCGCAGATGCAGGATCAGGAATTTGCGCGGCAGGAACTCGGATTCCGGGCGGTCAAGCACCAGGGTTTCGTAGGCACTCAATACTTCGACGAGGTCCAGACCGTGATATCCGGCGGTCAAGTATCGACCACGGCTATGACCGGTAGCACGGAGACCGAACAATTCGAAGCCGCAGCAGGCTGAGTACGGATCGCGAACAAAGCGGCTAGCTTAGCCGCGACGGAGAATCGATATGTGCAGGAAACCACTTCAGGAAGGCTGGCTAAAAATTGATCACGAACTACACCAGTTCGTGAACACCGAACTTTGCCCGCAAAGCGGGACTAATCCGATCAATTTCTGGGCGGCGCTGGCAACGATTGTTGACCAGTTTGGGGAAGAGAACAGCCGATTGCTGGCGCGCCGCGACGTGTTGCAGGCCCAGATCGATACCTGGTTCATCGAGCGTGGGCCCGGTCAGCCGACGGCCACGGAGCAGCGGGAATTTCTTGAGGAAATAGGTTACCTGGTGCCGGATGGCCCTGATTTTTCGGTGAACGCCAGCAATATCGACCCGGAAATCGCGAGCATTGCGGGACCGCAGCTGGTGGTGCCAGCGGACAATGCCCGGTTCGCGCTGAACGCCGCCAATGCGCGCTGGGGCAGCCTCTACGATGCCCTCTACGGAACCGATGCAATCAGCGAAAGGCCAGATCCAGGGCGCGACGGCATATATAACCCCGAACGCGGCGCGCTCGTCATTCAGAGGGTTGCAGACTTCCTCGATGAAGCGTTTCCGCTGGCGCGTGGATCACACGCCGACGTGCATGAATACCGACTGCTTGAAGTTGCCAATGGCCTCGAATTGCGTGCGCGGATCGGAGCTGGCGAAGAAACGAAGCTGCGCGATGCCAGTGCCATCGCTGGCTATCGGGGCGCACCCGCGGCGCCGACCGCGATCCTGCTGCGCCACAACCAGTTGCATGTCGAAATGCAGATCGACCGTGAGCATCCAATTGGCGCCACTCATCCGGCCGGTCTGAAAGATGTCTTGCTGGAGTCGGCCATTAGCACCATCCAGGACTGCGAGGATTCCGTCGCTACGGTTGATGCTAGCGACAAACTGGGTGTCTACCGAAACTGGCTGGGCCTCATGCGCGGCGATCTCGAAGCAAACTTCGACAAGAACGGTCGGCAGCAGACCCGACAGCTGGCTCCAGACCGCGACTATCAGGCAGCGGACGGCGCGGCTTTCAGCCTGCCAGGACGTAGCCTGTTGATGGTGCGCAACGTTGGCATGCACATGTATACCAACGCCGTGCTGACGAGTGATGATCAGCCGATTCCCGAGGGCTTCCTGGATGCGCTGGTGACCGTGCTGGCGGCAAAGCATGACCTGCTGGGCAATGGCCGCTATCGCAACAGCCGGAGCGGCTCGATCTATGTCGTGAAACCAAAGCTGCATGGCCCTGAAGAAGTGGCTTTCACGTGTCGCCTTTTTGCCGCCATCGAAAGAATGCTTAGCATCAAGCCTGGTACCGTTAAGCTCGGCATCATGGATGAAGAGCGGCGTACGTCACTGAACCTGCGCGAGTGCATTCGTGCCGCTGGCGAACGTATTTTCTTCGTGAATACCGGGTTTCTCGATCGCACCGCGGATGAGTTGCATACCATGATGGAGGCTGGAGCAGCACTGCCCAAGCCGGACATCAAACGCGCCGCATGGATCGAGGCCTACGAGCAACGCAACGTCGACATTGCCCTGACCGCCGGCATGGCTGGTCGCGCGCAGATCGGCAAGGGCATGTGGGCCGAACCTGACGAGATGGCGGCGATGCTCGCCACCAAAGACCAGCATCCGCTGGCCGGCGCCACCACCGCATGGGTACCCTCGCCTACCGCAGCAACGCTGCATGCGCTCCACTATCACCAGGTCAATGTGAGCGCTCGCCAGGAGACTTTGCGCCAGCAACCGCCCGCAACACGCGACGCCTTGCTGGCTATGCCCCTGCTTGGGAATCGACAGCTAAGCGCCGCCGAAATCCAGCAGGAACTCGACAACAACGCACAGGGAATTCTTGGCTATGTCGTGCGCTGGGTGGAACTCGGTATTGGCTGCTCCAAGGTTCCCGATATCCATGACACCGGGCTAATGGAAGATCGTGCCACACTGCGAATCTCTAGCCAGCATATCGCCAACTGGCTGCGCGCCGGAGTAGTGTCGCGCAGCCAGGTGATAGAGACGTTCCGCCGGATGGCAGCAGTCGTTGACCAGCAGAACACCAACGTCCCGAATTATCGCCCGATGGCCTGCGGCTTCGACCAGAGCCTGGGTTTCCAGGCAGCCCTTGATCTCGTGTTCACCGGCCGTGAACAGCCGAATGGATACACAGAAGTGGTATTGCAGCGAAGGCGGCGACAATTCAAGGCAGCGGCGCTGCAAGACGTATCGCGTTTCGCTGCCGCAGTCGGACACTGAGAATCGGCAACGCGGCGCACCGCTCCGAAACAAGCGACACGTAGAACGCCAAGGCCAAGGCCCTGTGAGCTTTCTGCACCGTGATGATGGCGCTTATAGCCGAGGCGGTTTTAGCCAGAACGCCGGCGTAGTCAGTATCGAAGCAACCGTTTGCGTTGACGCGGGTTTTTGCGGTCGCATAGAAGCGCCTCGTCGAAGGTAGTGCCATCGGCATTGTGCGATTGCGATTGCCGCGACAAGGAATCCGGATCTGAGGCAATGAGATTTGCACCGACCCGGGGTATCGCGCAGCTGCAAGCTCAGCCTCACGGCGGACTGTCAATCTTGCCGGCGAACCTGCTGCCTTAACGCCTGAAATCGTCAAACACTGCTGCCATATTCAGGCGCCGGGAAGAAAACCTGGACGTGCGCCACGGTACGGTAGAATCCAACCGCAGTGAAAAAGTTCGTAAAATTTACAGCGTGGGCGGACGTGGCCCGGAAACTGATGCATCTGTTGGCGGTCGAAAAGACCACAGGCGCTGGCAAAGCATGAAAATGCGGCATGCGGCCGGAGCGTCAGCGTATCGTGCGGGCTGCTGCGCGCTTCTGATAGTGCTGCAGGCCTTGTCAGTGGCCAGCGCAGACAGCAGCGAGAATGGCGCGTGGCTCGGTGCGGCCCTGAGCGGCAGGCTGGGTGACAGCAGCAGTTCGCGCTGGCGCTGGTGGGTCGATTCGCAATATCGGTTTCAGAATTCTGATACCGAGATCACCACTATTTTCGTAAGGCCGGCTATCGGCTACGCCGTAAATCCTCAAGTTACCCTGTGGGCCGGCTATGGCTGGTTCGCCACGGATGCCGCCGGCATTGAGCGCATTGATGAACATCGCCTCTGGCAGGACCTGATCTGGCGACCTGACCTGGTTAGTTCCCTGCGCGTGATGCTGCGCAGCCGCCTGGAACAGCGCTGGGTCGACACGGGCAACGACGCAGGCTGGCGTTTTCGCCAGCTGATCCGCCTCGACTGGCCGATCGCGGCCAACGGCAAGGTGGCGCTGCTAGGCGCCAACGAGGTGCTGATTGCGCTGAACGATACAGACTGGGGCGAGCGCTCCGGACTCGACCAGAATCGCCTTTTTCTCGGCTTCGCATTTCGCGTCGCCCCGCGCAGTTATATCGATCTGGCCTACCTGAACCTGTATGTCGATCGGCCGCTGGTGGAGGATGTCGTGAACCACCTGCTGTTCGCGGGATTGCGCATGAGTTTCTGAGGGCACTCGCGAGACCAGCGCAAGCAGGTCTCACGCGACAAACTCATCAGCCACATTGCCGGATTCCGACCGCAAGCGGCCGCGCCTGAGCAGACTGCGCTGGCTGATCAGGCGGCGAGCACCCGCAACGCGGCTCGCTCCCCGGACTCGGCGGCTCCTTCCATGCCGGGTTCGGCGATACGGAAGTGTTCGCCGGCAAATTGAATCCGGCCCGTATCCTGCTCCAGCGCTGCAATCAGGTTTGTCATCTGGCCCGGGATCCATTCGTGCTTGTTACCCCGGACGTAAGGGTTACGACCCCAGGAGTAAGCGCCGGCGAACTTGACCTTGCCCTTGGTCGAAGGACGAATCTGATTCAGCACGCCGGTGGCATACTGCGCGAGTTCAGCCTCGGGCACGGCGTCCATTCGCCAGGCTGCGCGACCGTTGATCCAGCAGTCCAGGTAGGCAACATCCTCGCCGTCATAGGCGGCAAAAATTCGCTCCAGCGGAGAATCGGTAAACAGCGCTGGCTCACCGATATCCTCATTCCAGAACGGCTTCTCTACCGCGAAATAAACGTGACTGGTACCGGTGTTGTTACTTGTATAGATGAGTCGACCCAGCTCGCCGGAGATCGCCGGCCGCCAGCGGATCTGGCCGACCACTGCCAGCGGTGCCGCACAGACGAGGTGCGCGGCGGCGTAACGCGCGCCGCTGCGCGTGGTAACTTCCACGCCCTGGGCGTCGCTTTCAACCGCGATGACCGCTTCACCCAGGCGCACCCGGTCGCCAAGGTGGGCGGCTATCGCCGCCGGCAACACGCCTGTGCCACCCTTCACGGCAGCAAACCGGCCGCCACTGCCCGGCTCATACAGCGACCGGTTCTCCGCTGCACCTTCTCCCATGGCCCAGCCAAGTCGTTGCACATCGCGCAGGTACATGAGCGCTGACGCCTGGTCCAGGCCGTTGGCGTTAATGGTTATATCCACCAGGTCGAGCGCGCCGGGCGAAGCGCCACGCTCGCGCAGGTAGTCTGCAAGCGGCACGTCAAGATATTGCGAGCCTGGCTCCAGCCACTCGAAGGGCTCGCTCAAGGGAAGATTAGTCGTCAGCAGGCGATTCTCCAGCGTGCGGGGGTGCAGCGCACGCTCGTCCCCGACGGTTGGGTTAATGTCGGCGGCCTCCCAGTCAGCGGAGTTCAGTAGCTTGCCACCGATACCAATGCCCATTTCGCCGCGGATATTCGGGCTGATCAACTCAACTCCGAAGCGCTTGCTGAAGTTGCGCACGCGCGCGTAGAGCGGACCAACGGTGGTTGCGCCGGGGCTCAGCGTCCCGACGGAAGACTGAAAAGATCGCATCCGCCCGCCAACCTGGCTGTCGGCCTCCAGGACCAGCACCCGCGCACCCTCGTCGGCCAGCGTGACCGCGGCGGTAAGTCCGGCGATACCGGCACCAATAATTATGACGTCCGCTTGCTCGGGTGCAGCGCGAACACGGCCTGCGGCCAGCGCCCCGGCCGTGGCAATCCCGGAACCGATGAGTTGTCGACGCGTCAGCGATCCCCGCGACTTCGTTAAGACCTTCATACCGCGCCTCCGGTCAGCGAAACTACTTTCCAACAGAGCGTTACCGCATATCTGCGCAGCCACGTTTGTGAAGTACTCATAACTTGCCCCTGCTTGTAACTGATGCCTAAAGAGTATGTCACGAGCATCGGGACGGACCGCACTGTCGGCACTTCGGCGGGCAGGCTGACCGCAGCGCGGCGCCATTCCCAGGGTGAACCGTAGCTGCGGAAACGCGGCAGCTGCATTTCGCTTCGCCCGATGTACTTTGCGGTATGCTGGTATTGGCTCTGCAACTGCGAATCAGACGTCGCAGAAGATACGCGTAAGCATCCGGGCAGAACCGGTGTTTCCGGGAAACTAGCCGCTGTTTTTTTCACGAGGCTCGAACCCATGCCTGCATTCCTGATCGCTGACATCGACGTACAAGACGAAGAAACCTACCGGGCCTATCGCGAGGCCAATCCCGCCATCGTCAGGAAATTTGGCGGCCGCTACATCGCGCTGGGCGGGGAAGTACGCGTACTCGAAGGGGACTGGCAGCCGCGACGGACGGTAATTATTGAATTCCCCGACCTGCAGGCGATTTCGGATTTTTACGAATCAGAGGAATATCGCAAGTTGCGGCCGATCCGCTGGAAAAGCGCGGACTCGAGACTGGTTGCCATTGAGACGCTGGACGAACCAATCGATACCCCGTGATCGCGACAGCAGGTCGAAAATAGACCCGGCACCTTTTCGCGGCAAATCCGCTGCGTGGGAAAAGGCAGTCCTTACGCGCGCCAACGGACCCATACCGGCTACACTAAGCACCTGAATTTACGCCAAATAAATCGGGAACCTGCCCATGCTCATCATCTCCCAGGAACGCTGGCATACCGACACCGTCGGCAGCCTCGAGACCATCATTCAAGCCGGCCTGACCGAAATCGTGCTGGTTCCCGATGCCCTGCTCATGCTCCTGCCGCTGGGTGAAGCCAGCTGGGGCAACTTGCGTTCGGAAGCGGACATCATCACCGAACTCGGCGCACTGGCGAAAAAGTTCGAGATCTACCTGGCGGGCGCTGCGCCAGTGATCGCAGAACACTCCGGACAATCGCAGACCGTCGGATTTCTGATCGGGCCCGACGGCAAACCGCTGTCGCGCACGGCGAAAATTTCTCCCGATTTTCTCGACGGATTCAGCGACTCGACCTGCGAGCTGGGCAAACCGGCGGATCTTCCCGTGGTGGATACGCCCCTGGGCCGGATCGGCATGCTGGTCAACGAGGACATTTTGTTCTCGCACTACGCCCGGGTGCTCACTTACAACGGCGCGGAAGTGATCCTGAATCCGAGCCGCGAGAAGCTGGACTATATGTACGAGAGCCGGCAGCGCTCGCGCGCAACCCGCGCCTATGAGAACTCCGCCTACATCGCCGTGTCCACGCCCCGGCAAGTGGAAAAGGCCAGCCTGCTGACCAACGTGCCCACCGCTTCAGCCTTGTATTGCTTCGACGATCATCATTTCGAACGGGCAGAGCGGGAAGAAAGCTTCCTCGCACCGGTGCTCGACATCAACTACCTGCGCGGCAAGCGCGGCAACCCGTTTTTCAATCAGCCGGTCTTCCTGCGCACGGCGCTATACCGGCAGGGTATCGAGGAACTGGCTGCCAGGCAGAAGTCGACGCCACTGCCAGGTACGCGTGCAGAATGGATCCGCGAGGCGCAGGAACGCATTGGCGAGCAGGCCAGGAACAATGCACAGGCGCTGCCGAAGGATGCGGTTGAACAGTACGGCGCAATCCTGGTGCAGAACGAGTTTCGCGTTATCCAGAAAACCACCACCGACCCGGCCCGGATAATTCAGCAGAACCTGAGCGAAGCCATTGGCCTGGCAGCGAGAAACGCTGCCGACCCCAATATCCGGCTGGTTTGTTTCCCGGAGTTCTTCATGACCGGTTCAGGCGGCTCGGGTTTCCGCACGCCGGGCACGCTGGAGCGCATCGCGATCACCTATCCGGGCCCGGAGATAGATCAGCTCAGCGAATTCGCGATGCAGAAGAAAGTCTACGTGGCCGGATCGTCGTTCGAGAAAGATCCGAAGTTCCCGGGGCGTGTTTTCAACTCGGCCTTTATCCTGAATGACTCGGGCGACCTGATCCACCGCTACCGCAAAATTCACTGCGCCGACATCTGGGGCGCGTTGCCGGACACCACCCCCGGCTCCGTGTATTCGGAGTACCTGGACGTATACGGCTACGACTACCTGTTCCCGATCACGGACACGCCGCTCGGTCGACTGGCCACCATCGTCTGCTTCGACCACACCGTGCCCGAGACCCTGCGCATGCTCGCGCAGCGCGGCGCCGAGGTCATCATTCATAACACCTCCGATCCGCATGGCGCCGGGCGTCGGGCCTGGGAGGAATGCCGCATGACCAGGGCCTTCGACAACTCGACCTACTTGCTGGCGCCGCGACCGGGTGGCGAGTACTTCGACCCGGAAGCGACCCACCCCGGTACGTTTCTGCGCGGCTACACGCGGATCATTGGCTACGACGGGCGCCTGTTCGGCGAGGCCGACACGTCGGGCAAAGTTGGCTTCAACGTACAGATCGACCTGGCGGCACTGCGCCGCCACCGGGCCAATACCGCGGCCAATATGCTCATCTGGGACGACCCGCGCGCTTATGCGCATATCTATGGGCAGGGTTACGGCCTGCCCAATGACCTGTGGGCCGGCGACCCGCGGGAGAATCCTTACGTCGGCTTCCGGCAGATGCTCAAGGTGCTGGAGCGCTATTACGACAACGGCACCTATCTGAAACCCGGGACCGTTATGACGGATGAGCGAGCAGACTCCGCAACCAAGATGGACAGCGAATTCGTGCGCATGGGATGAGCGACGACCTCACCAAAGCCGAAGTCTTCGAACCGCCAGGTTTCGCGGTCAAGTTTCTCAACGGCTTTTCGCAAGCCGTTGAGTACGTGAAGTTCATTTCCTATGAGCTGTTCGTGCTGTTCTTTTACAGTCAGGTCCTTGGCCTGCCGGGCACCCTGACCGGCCTCGCGATCCTGCTGAGCATGATCGTGGATGCAATCACAGACCCGGTGATCGGCAGCTGGTCGGACAGCATTCGCTCGAGGCTGGGGCGCCGGCACATGCCGATGCTGGCCGCAGTGCTGCCGGTGGGTTTTTTCTTCTACCTCCTGTTTGCCCCACCGGCGGGCCTCGGGCAATGGGGCCTGTTCGCCTGGCTGACGGGCATATCCATCTGCCTGCGTACCGCGTTTACGTTCTTCGCCGCGCCGGCTAATGCGATGGCCGCCGAGATCTCACCACTGCCTGCCGATCGCGCCGAGATGGGCATCTATCGGCAGGCGATCTCTGCAGTTGTGCAGTTCGTGCTGCTGGCCTTTGCCTTCGATATGTTCTTTGCAGCCAGCGAACAGTTCCCCAATGGCCAGGAGAACCCGGACGCCTACCCCGGTTTCGGCATTGCCGGCGCGGCCACGCTGATGTTCTTCATGATGGTGGCCTTCGGCGGCACCTGGAAACATATTCTGCGCTTCGAGCAACGCCTGGGCGAAGCGGTCCGCGAGCCGTTCTCATTTACCCGGGCCATCCGCGGCTGGATTGATGCCGTGGGTGGCTCGCGAAATTTCCGCGCTATCTTCTTCGGGCTGCTGGTCGCCTCCACCGTCGGTTCCTGCTACCGGTCACTCAGCCTGTATTTCGGCACCTACCTGTGGGAACTGGAACCGGACCAGATCAAGGTCTGGCAGCAGGTCGTCCTGGTGGGCATGTTCACCATGGCCGTGGCCGCGCGCTTCATCGTCACGCGCACCGAGCCCAAGTATGTTTACCTGACGGGCTACTGCCTGCTGTTCAGCGCCTACGCGCTGCCACCGGCGCTGACCCTGCTCGGCGTACTGCCGGCTGCAGGGACCACGCCGCTTGCCTATATCCTTTACGGCTTCAACGCGATGGCCGGCGCCGGCGCCGGCCTGATCATGATCTGCTCGCTAATCCTGTTTGCGGAAGCCGCGGATGAGTTTTTCTTCGTCAACACGGTTTCCCGGACCGGCATGCTGTTCGGGCTGATCACCTTCGGCAACAAGGCGGCCAGCGGGACCGGCAAGCTGATTGCCGGATGGCTGACCGATGCGGTCGGTTTTCCCAGCCTTGAGAATATCGATGCGCTAACGCCGCAGATCCTGTTCAACCTGGCCCTGTCGGTCACCACCATTACCATCGTGATGGGCGTGGCGGGCTTCGCCATACTGCAGACCTACCAGCTGTCGCGGGCGCGACACCAGGAAATACTGGAAGGTATCCGGCGCCTCAGCGCGCAGGCAGCCAACGGCTAAGGTCAGTCATCCTCGCTGCCGGCGCCCGGTATCAAGCGGGCCGTGCGGCGCAATTCAGCGTCCAGCCCGCCACCGAGAAACGCCGCGATATCCGGGTAGACCGCGTCGATATCCTCGACATACGGGTAATGACCAAGACCTGGATACTTGCGAATCGTGGTTGGAGCGCCCGTCATCCAGTGCTCCATCACATCCGCCTCCAGGTGCATGACCACGGGATTATCCTTGCCCCACATGATGAGCGTCGGGGCCTGAATCTGGGACAGAAGCGTCTTGGGGTCACCCGTGCTGAAGCGGTATCTCTTCTGCTCGTCGGTGGCGCCCGCACGGCGATTGAAATCGTAAACCTGGTCTAGCCACCAGTCCGGGGCCGTGTGCGGTGGGATGAAATTCTCGGTGGAAGACAACTCCCAGAACGCGCGTGGCTTAACCGGCATTGCTTCCCACTTGGCAAACTTCAAGCGCTGGCGCAGCGGGTCAGTGCGTGGTGTCCGCGGCATGCCCGCCGAGTTGATCAGGATCAGCCGTTCCACGCGCTCGGGATGGCGCGCGGCATAACGGAAGGCGACGCTGCCGCCGCTGGAGGTGCCGACCAGCGCGAAGCTGTCCAGCTCCAGCGCATCAACGAAGCCCTCCAGAATTTCATAGTTGCGCTCGATCAGGTGAAACTTCTCGGGCGGTGTCGGCTTGGTTTCCGAACCGCTCAAACCGTAGTTAGGGAAATCGAAGCGAACCGTCCGGTATCGCTTTTTCAATTGGGACGTGACGAGTTCCCAGCTCTGCAGTCCGTTGTAGGACGCATGGAGAAACACCACGGTAGTCGGGCCCGAGCCCTCGTCGACGTAGTGAATGTTAACGCCGTCAACATTGACGTAGCGCGAGTTCGTCAGTTCATACTTCGCGCGCAACTGTTCGAGGGTCAGCGTCGATTCGGCAGCTTCCTTGTCACCGTGTGCTGCGCTATTTGCTGCAGGCAAGTGTGTAGCCAATGGCAGAGCAGCCAAGATGCAGGAAATATAAAGGTACTGTCTAAACGACACTCTCTTTGACCTCTCAAGTACAAAAGAACAGGACCCGCCCAAAAAAGGGCGGGTCCGTTAGAGTGAGCGTATCAGCCTGAATCTATCGCTGGCACGCCTGGCCCGAGCCTAGAAGTTCAGGAACGCACGTATCCCGACAGCCCGCCGGTCCGGCAGGCCAGCCAGGAACGCATTCCCAAAAGTGTCGAGGTCAGTCTGGTTCTGCACGAAGTAATAAGTATCGTTATCGAGCAGATTGCTGACGTAGAACTCGACACGATAGACCTCCTGGTCAACGCCGAGGCGTAAATTCACCAGTTGACGGTCGCCGGTCTCGAGAAGGTTGGCCAGCGTGGCGTATTTTGTCCCCTCGTACAGCCACTCAAGGCGCCCGAAACCGTTGAACCCGAATATCGGTGCATTGTAATTTGCTGCCGCAGACGCTGAGAACTCCGGCACCCAGTTGTACTGGTTGCCGATAATGTCTCTCCCGTCGCTGATGATGCCTCGGCTAACCAGGGTATTGTTCACGCCTTCCTTGATCTCGACTTTGTTCCAGGCGAAGCTGGCCTGCAGCAGCAATTGATCCGTTGCCTGCCAGCCACCTTCCAGTTCCAGGCCGGCGAGGTCCGTCTCTCCAAGATTCTGCACGACATTGATTGTCTGCCGATCATTCGGATCATTCGGATCACCGCCGGTGTTGGTGTACATGGTGATGTCGGTAAATTGCTGGTCAGAAATCCTGCCCCAGTAAACAACGGCTGAACCGCTCAAACGGTCGTCCAGCACGCTGCCCTTCACACCGAGCTCAATCTGGTCCAGCGTTTCGGGGTCGTAATTCAAGCCAGCACCTGAATCAGCAGCAATTTCACCAACTTGTTCATCAGTAAGTACAGCTAACTGAGTGTTGAACCCGCCAGGCCTGAACCCGCGTGCATAGTTAATGAATGTATTCACGTTATCCCCGATCGAATACTCCAGCGTCAGACGCCCGCCGACATCGTTAAAGTCGTTTTGCACAGGTGGCGAACCAGCCGGCACGGAGATGTCGTCATTTTGCCAGCGCAGTTCGCCGCTGACCGTAAACCGCTCGGTCAGGTCAAAGTACAGACCGCCGAAAATCCCCAGGGTCTCAACCTTCTGAATCGGGCGACAGTTAAAGCCAAGCGCCCCGGCCGGGTTTCCGGTAATGCCGGCAACGCAGGATCCGACCGATTCATTGTCGATATAGCTCATACCACCTGCCCAGCGCAGGCGCTGTTCGTTGCCAGAGGTCAGGCGAAACTCGTGTGAGGAGTTTTCATCGTAACGTTCGACCAGAAACACGTCGGCCGGAACGGCGAAGGGATTTCGTGGCAGGGTGTTTTCGTCGCTGACGATCTGGGCGGAAATCTCGCTATATGAGCTGATCCAGTCGAAGGTGATATCCGAGAACAGGTCAACGGTGACCTGGAAATTAGCCCCGTGAATTCTCTTGGCCAGGCCCATCTGATCGATGATGATGCCGTCGCCGTCAACCCTCGTCCTGTTAGGGTCCTCATTGGAGTAGAGCGAAAACTGATTGATCACATCGTTCGGGTAGTCAATACCCGGGAAGTAGTTAGGATCGAAGGCATTCTGCCAGCCAATTTGTGCCTTGGCGGCATCAGCACCCGGCGGCTCGCCGCAAATATAGTTGTTGTTGCCGGTTCCCGTCGGATCGCAATTAGCATTGGCGGCGCCGAAACGAAAGCCCATGGAAGGACCGTCCTCAATTTCAGAGTAGTTACCGCGAATTTTGAACTTGATGTTCTCGGTCACGTTCCACAGCAGTGTGCCGACTATCGACTGCGTCAGCTCTTCGCCGATTTCGCGGTTGCCGTTGAAATTGTTCGTGTACTGCCCGCCTTTCTCATTTCGGCGCCCGGAAACGCGGAATGCCAGCACGTCTTGGATGATCGGGCTCTCGAATGAACCCTGGACGTCGAAGGTGTCGTAGCTGCCGTACTCGACGCCGACAAACCCACCAGTTTCCTCACCTGGATCCTTTGTGATCAGGTTTACTGCGCCGGAGAATGTATTGCGTCCGAAGTAGGCGGTCTGCGGCCCGCGCAGCACCTCGACCCGCTCGATATCAACGAAGCTGCCGACCTCCGCACCAAACACCGGTGCGCCGTCGATGAACAGCAGCGCAGGATCAGACGAAGAGGTCGGTGACCCGGTATTCAAGCCTCGAATAATGATTGCCGGCGCGCCGCGATCGCCCCGGTTCGAGGTGGAATTCTGAAACGTCAATCCGGGCGAAAACAGTGACAGGTCGGTCAGGTCCTTAAGGTCCGCCTTCTGGAGATCCTGCTCCGAAAATGCTGAGATCGCGAACGGAATTTCCAGCAAGTTCTCCTCTCGCTTACGAGCGGTAACTACGATGTCCTGCATCTGTGCATACGCCGGCTGCGGTGCAAGACCGACATACAGCGTAGCGATTAGCGTCATTGCCGTGCCTGACAATAAAACGCGCTTGATAAAATTCTGAAATCTCATGACTTATCCCCCTGGTACTCGAACCAATCCTGACCCCTGACAACCAATCTAACGCGTTTACTGCAGCGCGCCGATACAAAATAGGTATATTTCTGAACTAGCTTTCTATACTTGCTTCCGCGTTTTGTACACTCGAAAAAGCAGTTTATGCAGCGCTATCGACCTGTCAGGCAACCTCCGCCTGCCCCCGTTTCAGTTCGCCAAGCACCTCGCGCGCCGCCCGTTCACCGGACTGCAGCGCGGCCTCAAGCCCCTGGTCGCGACTCTTGTGATGTTCTCCGGCCCAGAAAATCGGTCCGACAGGCCTGGAAATTACCCCGCCGAAACGGCTTACCTGCCCAGGGCCCATCACGTATTTCTCGCCGCCAATCAGTGGGTCCGAGCCCCAGCTTACGTGGCCCGTGATCTCGAGATTTCCTTTCGTCGACGGGCGAATC
>CAWEDX010000011.1:0-44202 GCA_963807995.1 uncultured Gammaproteobacteria bacterium | reverse complement strand
CCCTGACTTCGTTCCAATCCGGCGTCACCGCCTGATTGAGTAGCAAAATTATCTGGAGTCTGGGCTCATTGGAACGGGAAGTTGGACATGAAGAAGCGTTACAGCGAAGAGCAGAAACGACGCCGATAAATACACCAAAAGTGATGAGTGAGTACGCGTATACAATGTGACGTAAAAGTCGCAGAGCTGTGAAGATAATTGGCTAATCTTTTGCGAGGACCCAGAGGCATGAGAAAAATCAGGAAAAGGACTGTGGTCGCCTGGCTTGCTTTGGCCTTTTATGTGTTTGGAATCATTGCTGCCATCGATGCGATCCAGACGACGCGAACGGCACCTGGTGCTGTCGCCTGGTCGGTTTCGCTCGTGAGTTTTCCGTTTGTGGCAGTACCGGCCTACCTGGTATTCGGGCGTAACAAATTCGAGGGTGTGGCCGAAGCCGTCGAGCAGAACCAGGCAGAGATTGATGCCCTGACGACCGTATATCGGGACAATCTGCAACCCTGGCGGGTTCCTGATAATGAGAGTTTGCCCGAGTTCAATGCCATTACTCGATTGGCCGGCACGGAAATGCTCGAGGGTAACGAGGTGGAGCTGCTCATCAACGGTGACGCAACCTTCGACAGCATAGTCGCGGGTATCGAGCAGGCAACAGAGTATGTACTCATTCAGTTCTATATGTTTCATGACGACGGGCTTGGCCGTCGCGTGCAGCAGGCGCTGATTGAAAGGGCAAAGGCCGGAGTCCGCGTCTACATGCTTTACGATGAGGTCGGGAGCAGCGGCTTGCCAAAGCGCTATGTCGATGAGTTGCGCGCCGCCGGCGTTGAGGTCAGCTCGTTCAGGCCAACTCAGGGTGCGCGTAACCGCTTTCAACTTAATTTTCGGAATCACCGCAAGATGGTGGTTGTCGATGGCCGGGTTGGCTGGGTGGGTGGCCATAATGTTGGCGACGAGTACCTGGGGCTCGACCCTGACTTTAGCCCCTGGCGTGATACTCACGTGCGCCTGGTGGGACCAGCGGTTATACAGCTTCAGGCGGTGATTCTCTCCGACTGGTATTGGGCGAAACGGGAGATTCCAGTCGTCAATTGGATGCCGGAAGCAGCTGCAGAGGGCGACATGCGCGTCATGATCGTGCCCTCGGCACCCAGTCAGCGGCACGAGACAGCGGGCCTGCTGTTCGTGACGGCCCTGCATGCGGCGAAGGAGCGAATCTGGCTATCGGCACCGTACTTCGTTCCCGATGAGGCTGTCATGAAAGCGCTGGAGTTGGCCGCCCTGCGTGGTGTCGATGTGCGCATCATCACCACCGGCAAACCGGACAGTCTCCCCGTGTATCTGGCCGCGTTCCACTATATCGATCAGTTGCGTGATCTGGGGATCCGCTTTTACGCCTACCAGCCGGGATTTCTGCATGAGAAGGTCATGCTTATTGATAGCAGGGTCGCGACGGTAGGCACTGCCAATTTCGATAATCGTTCGTTCCGTCTTAATTTCGAAGTGACCGCTATTATTGTCGACCCGAAATTCGGCAAGGAAATGCAAGCGATGTTCGAGCAGGATTTTGCGCACGCCGTGCCGATTGATGCAGACGCGATTCAGACTAAGCCATTCTGGTGGCGTCTGGGAGTGAATATTTCTCGCCTGGCAGCGCCTGTGTTGTAGAGAACTTAGTGGGTAAAGAGCCGAAGATTGTTAGTTTGGGGCGGTGGGCAACTCATGACAGGGTTTTGCTTTGGCAATGATCCCAGAGATGGATATACGGCTAACGGGCAGATCCGACCGGGTGAGCCCCTGCGCTTTGGATTAAGCCTTAACCTATGGATTTTTAGCCGACCGGGCACCAGATACAAAAAGACCGCCAACTCGGCGGTCTTTTTGTATCTGGTGCCCAGGAGAGGACTTGAACCTCCACTACCTTACGATAGACTAGCACCTGAAGCTAGCGCGTCTACCAATTCCGCCACCTGGGCAATGGAAAGTGGCGAGACTTTACTGGCGCCCTGTATCCTTGTCAACGCGATAACGCTCGTTACGGTCTGTATCTGTGCCTAAAAAGAAAGCCGCTTCCTCGATCCGCCAAGTCCGCTAAAAGCGATACCGAACGCGGCTATAAGTACCCGATACCCAGCCGTCAGGAGATTCTTGAAAGCCTGACGGAGCAAGGTATTCCCCTCGGGCTGGATGGCCTGGGTGAGGCGCTGGGCGTGCAGCCGGCGCATCGGACGGGTCTCCGCAAGCGGCTCCAGGCCATGGCCGGTGCCGGGCAGATTCTGGTTAATCGTCGCCGTGAGTATTGCCTGGTTGAAAAACTTGATGCCGTGGCCGGCAGGGTCTCGGCGCACCCGGACGGCTTTGGGTTCCTGATTCCGGATAAGGGCGGTGACGACATTTATTTGTCGTTCCAGGAAATGCGCGGCGTGCTTGACGGCGACAAGGTGGCCGTGCGCGTCAGCGGTACTGACCGTCGCGGTCGGCCTGCAGGCAGCGTGGTGGACATTCTGGCGCGTGCCAAGACCTCCGTCGTGGGGCGTTACCAGCGCGAACATGGGCTCGGCTATGTGCTGGAGTCAGGCCGCTCGCCGCACCAGTTCCTGGTGCCGGATCACCAGCGTGGCGGAGCTCATCATGGCGAGTTGGTGAAGCTGGAGATTACCGAATACCCGGACAAGCGCCGTGAGGCGCAGGGCAAGATCGTCCGGGTGCTGGGCGATTCGACCGACCCGGTGATGATTACCGAGGTCGCCATTGAGCAAAACTCGTTGCCTGATGAGTTTCCGGCAGCGGTGACGGCCGCAGCGGACGACTGGGGTAGCAAGGTTCGACCTAACGATAAACAGGCGCGCACGGACTTGCGTGACCTGCCGCTGGTGACCATTGATGGGGCTGACGCGCGCGACTTCGACGATGCCGTTTATGCCGAGAAAGCGGGTGACGGCTGGCGTTTGCTGGTCGCCATTGCCGACGTCTCACATTACGTAGAGATTGGCGGCGCTGATCGATAACGAGGCGCGGAGGCGAGGCACCTCGGTGTATTTCCCCAACCGCGTTTTACCGATGTTGCCCGAGTCGCTGTCGAATGGATTGTGTTCCCTGAATCCCAAGGTCGATCGTTTGTGCATGGTTTGCGATATGCGCGTGGATGCCAACGGGCGTTTGGGCAAGGTGCGTTTTTATCGCGCCGTGATGCGCTCGGCGGCGCGCCTGACCTACGAGCAGGTCGATAGCTACCAGACCACGGGCAAAGGCAGCGCTGACATCGAAGCCGTCGGCGACCAGATACACACGCTGTACCAACTGTTTCAGGCGTTCTCTAAAGCGCGTCGCCGGCGCGGTGCGCTGGAACTGGACATTCCCGAGGTTCAGATAGAGCTGGATGAGGTAGGCCACGTGAGCAATGTAGCGCCGCGTTATCGTAACGACGCGCATCGCCTGATCGAAGAATGCATGATCGCGGCTAATGTGCAGGCGGCTCAAATTTCTGCGCAAGCATCGTGCTGGCGACGCTGTTTCGCGTACACCCGGGGCCGGGTGAAGAGAAGTTTGAAGAACTGCGCACGCTGCTGCAGCAGCTCGGCATCAATGTGCCGGAGCAGGCGCGCACGGATCCCCGCCACCTGAATCGGGCACTGGAACTGATCGATGCGCGCCCGGATGGCGATCAATTAAAGATGTCTGTGCTGCGCAGTTTGAGCCAGGCCGTTTATCAGCCCGAAAATATCGGTCATTTTGGCCTGGCGCTGGATGCCTATGCGCACTTCACCTCGCCGATTCGCCGCTATCCCGATCTGCTGGTGCATCGTGGTCTCGGCCATATTATTGATAGCGAAAAACCCGGGGCGTTTGCCTATTCGCCGGCTGACATGGAGCAAGAGGGCAAACGTTGCTCCGAACAGGAGCGTCGTGCGGAAACAGCGTCCCGCGAGGTTGAGGCGCGGCTGAAAGCTGCCTGGCTGGTGGCACGCATCGGCGAGACCCTGCCGGGCACTATTACCGGGGTCACCCATTTCGGCCTGTTCGTAACCCTGGACGGGCTATTCGTGGATGGCCTGGTACACGTGACTGCGCTCGGCAGTGATTATTTTCATCTCGCCGATGGTGGCCTGAGTCTGAGCGGCGAACGCAGTGGCCGCAGTTTTTCCCTGGGCGATGCAGTGCAGGTTCAGGTCCTGCGCGTCGATGTCGACGAGGCCAAAGTTGACTTCGCTATTGCCGATCCTGATGCGGAAAAAGTTCAGAAGAGCAAGCGCCGAACCGGCAAGCGCGGCCGCCGTGGCTGAGCGCACGGTGTATGGCTGGCAGCCGGTATTGCGGCTGCTGCGGAATAATCCAGAGCGGATTCGTTGCCTGATGCTGGAGCGAAACCTGGGCCGCGAAAGGCGCGGGCGGTTGCCCAGCCCGTTACCGGCCGGATTGCTGGTGCAGGAATGGCCGCGCGAACGATTGACGGAGCTGCTGGGGACGCCCAAGCATCAGGGCGTGGCGGCTAAGCTGCTGCGGCACAGGAGAACGAGTTACTCAGCGAGTCAGAGGCCAGGGAGCTGGTGCTGTCGCTTTCCGCGCCGCTGTTACTGGTGCTGGACGGTGTCGAGGACCCGCGTAATTTTGGTGCCTGTCTGCGCAGTGCGGATGCGGCCGGTGTTGACCTGGTGGTTATTGGCCGCAGCCGCAATGTCGGCCTGACGCCGGTAGTCAGCAAAGTGGCAGCGGGTGCTGCCGAAGTGCAGCCCATAGCCAGTGTCGGCAACCTGGCCCGTTTTCTGGATTTTCTGGCCAAATCGGGCGTGCTGGTTTCCGGACTCGATGACCAGGCGCCGCAGAGTCTGTTCGAGGCTGACCTGACCGGCCCTACGGCGCTGGTGGTAGGCGCTGAAGGGCAGGGGCTGCGCAGGCTCACTCGCGAGCGCTGTGATCAGCTGGTGAGCCTGCCGATGCTCGGCAGTGTCGAGAGTCTGAATGTGTCCGTGGCTGCCGGCATCTGCCTCTACGAATCATTGCGGCAACGCGGCTAAGCGCCTTGCGCCGGGCGCAGGCCTTCCGGTAGCATGCGCGCTCCGCGACGATCCGCTTGGGATCGTTGCTCTCCTTGCCACACCGCTGAGACGGGTGGCTTTAACCACGAGGAGTGACAATGCGTCATTACGAAATCGTATTCCTGGTCCATCCGGATCAGAGTGAACAAGTCCCGGCGATGATCGAGCGCTACACCGGCATGGTGGAAACGCACGGTGGCAAAGTGCATCGACTGGAAGACTGGGGCCGCCGTCAGCTGGCCCACGCCATTAACAAGGTCCACAAAGCGCACTACGTGATGATGAATCTTGAGTGCGAAAGTGCCGCTCTGGATGAGATCGTGGGCGCTTTTCGTTTCAGCGACGCTGTGTTGCGTCATCTGGTGATTCGTCGCGACGAAGCCATTACCGAGCCTTCGCCGCTGGCCAAGTCTGCGGATGAAGAAGAAAAAACCGATAAGCCGCGGCCGCGCGAGGAGGCGTCTGAAGAGGCTGCCAAGCCCGCCGAGGCTGCGGCGACCGCCGACGAGCCCGCTGCTGCCGAACCCGCCGCTGAGGTTGCTACCGAAGACAGTAGTGAAGCCGTGGTTGAAAAAATTCCGGCCAACGACAGCGAAGCCTGAACGGCTGAACCTAAATTAAGGAAGTATTCAGATGAGCAGATATTTCAGGCGTCGCAAGTATTGTCGTTTCACCGCCGACGGCGTTAAAGAAATCGACTATAAAGATCTCGATACGCTGCGTAATTACGTCACCGAGACCGGCAAAATTGTGCCGAGCCGGATTACCGGAACCAAAGCCCATTACCAGCGCCAGCTCGCCACTGCGGTGAAGCGTGCTCGCTATCTGGCGTTATTGCCGTATACGGACAAGCACTGAGAGGGCTAGTGGTACCGGTTAGCCGGTAGTTCGCATGTCCGGTTTGGGTCCCTGGCTGATCGCGCGGCGAGTGCCGCGGATCCTGGTAATCGCCTTAATGTTTCCTGCCGGGCTGTTCGGCCTGGTCAGCGTGGCCAGCGTGGTGTTGACCGCTGAACTGCGCGGCTGGCAGATCGCTGCCCAGGATACTGCCGCCGCCCTGGCCCTGTTAATCGGTGTGAGCCTGATTGCCGGTGGCGACCCAGCGGCTATTTTGCTGGGCGCTGGCTCCAGCTGGGGTCTGGCGATCTTGCTGGGCAGTGTTACCGGGCGCTACGCCTCGCTGGTACTGCCGGTACAGGTGTTGCTATTGGCCGGGGTAGCCGGCGTCGTTGTGTTCACGATGAGTGTGGCCGACACCACGGCATATTGGCAGGCAAGCCTGGTCGAGCTGGCCGCAGAGCTGGAGCAGATGGGCGTCCAGCTGGGCGATCCGCAGGCGCTGGCTATGCTGGCGCCGACCATGACGGGAGCGGTGGCGGCCAGCGGTGTGCTGGCCTTGTTGCTGGCACTCATTCTTGGTGCCTGGTGGGGCAGCGCCGCAGGCGGGCCGCGATTGGGCGAGATGTTTGTGGGCCTGCGCCTGGGTGTCGTGGTTGGCGGTCTGGCGATGCTTCTGGGTATTGCCAGCCTGGCGGGACTGGGTCAGCTGCCGAGCAACCTGTTGCTGGTGGTCGGTATGGGTTTTGCGCTGCAGGGTCTGGCGGTGATTCACTGGCAGGCGCGGCACAGGCAATGGCCATGGCAGGTTTTGCTGCTGGTGTATTTGCCGCTGCTACTGGGGCCTTCGATTTTCGCCCTGGGATGGTTCTTCGTGGCCGCCCTGGGCTTTGTAGATAACTGGTACTCGCTGCGTCGCGCCAGCGGGGATGTGATTAAATAGCAGACCGGCCCTGTGCCGGTGGACGGAGAGAGAACAATGGAAGTCATACTGCTCGAGAAAGTCGAGAACCTGGGAAATATCGGTGACCTGGTGAAGGTCCGCTCGGGTTATGGGCGTAATTTTTTGTTGCCCAAAGGCAAGGCGACGCTGGCAACCAGCGAAAACATTGCCGTATTCGAAGCGCGTCGCGCAGAACTCGAGCAGCGCCACGCCGATGATTTGGGTCTGGCGCAAAAACGTGCTGAGCAGCTGCAGGGACTTAGCATCGCAATTAATGCCCGCGCTGGCCTGGAAGGTAAATTGTTCGGTTCCGTGGGTACCGTGGACATCGCTGAGGCCTGCACCGCAGCCGGGGTGGAGATTCAGCGTAGCGAAGTTCGCTTGCCCGATGGTCCGCTGCGCATGATTGGTGAGCACGCGGTGGAGTTCCATCTGCATACCGACGTTAACACCACGATTACCATTGCCGTCATTGATGATGGCAAGGGCGAAGCGCCCATCGATGTGGATGCCGAGGACGCCGCTGCAGCAGCCGCAGAAGATTCTGCTTCCGTCGATACACCCACTGCGGATTGATTGGTGGTCAGTGCGTTTCCGGGTCATGATGACAGCGACGCGGATCGCCTGAGCCTGCCGCCGAGTTCCATCCAGGCCGAACAGGCCTTGCTGGGCGGCCTGATGCTGGATGGCAGTAGCTGGGACCGGGTCGCCGACCGGGTGGTCGAGGACGATTTCTATCGGCCTGATCATCGATTAATTTTTACCGCTATCCGCGAGCTTTCGCAGCGTAACGATCCCTGCGATCCGGTAACGGTGTCCGAGTATTTACGCAATCTCGGCAAACTCGAAGATGCCGGTGATCTGGCCTATCTGGCCGGCCTGGTTCGCGATACGCCGGGTGCAGCAAACGCGGCCGACTATGCGGTCATCATTCGCGAACGCGCCCTGCTGCGCGATCTGATTCAAACCGGTAACGACATAGCGCGCAGTGCTTACCACCCGGAGGGTAAGCCCATCAGTGAACTGGTGGATGCGGCCGAGCGCGAAGTATTTGCCATCGCCGAGCGTGGCAAGCGGCGCGGCTCAGGTTTTGTACGGCTGCGCGAAGTACTCGACGATACCGTGGATCGGCTGGATACGCTGCACCAGGCGGGTGGCTCGATTACCGGTCTGGCGACGGGCTTTTCCCGCTTCGACGAATACACAGCAGGTCTGCAACCCGGCGATCTGATCATTGTTGCCGGGCGTCCCTCCATGGGTAAAACCACGCTGGCGATTAACATTGCCGAGAACGCGGCGCTGGGGGAGGGCAAGCCCGTCGCTGTGTTCAGTATGGAAATGTCCATGGAGCAGCTGGCATTCCGGATGATTTCCTCGCTGGGCCGGGTCGATCAGTCCCACCTGCGCAACGGTCGCTTCAGCGACGAAGACTGGCCACGCATCAATGGCGCGATTCAGCAGATGGCCGAGGCGCCGGTATTCATCGACGACACCCCGGCGCTGACGCCTACGGAAGTCCGCGCCCGTGCGCGGCGCCTGCAACGCGAGCATGGGCTGTCGCTGATTGTGATCGACTATCTGCAGCTGATGAGCGTGTCAGGCACCAAGGAGAATCGCGCGACGGAAATATCCGAGATTTCGCGTTCTCTGAAAGCGCTGGCGCGCGAGTTGCGCTTGCCGATCATTGCTTTGTCGCAGCTGAATCGAAGCGTCGAGCAGCGCACCGACAAGAAACCGGTGATGTCAGATCTGCGTGAGTCCGGGGCCATTGAGCAGGATGCCGATCTGATCCTGTTTATTTATCGCGAAGAGGTCTATGACCAGGACACGGCGCGCAAAGGCATTGCGGACATCAGCATTGCTAAACAACGTAATGGCCCGACGGGTGAATTCCCGCTAACCTTCATCGGGAAATTTACGAAGTTTGAAAACTTCGTGCCGGAGCTGGATTCCTTCACCTGAGTCTGGCGGCTAAACCTAGTCGCAGAAGAAACCCATTTTTACGCCGATGATCTCGACAACGTCATTGTCGTTGAGTTCCCGCGCCTGCGCGCCCATTACTTCGCCATTCAGTTTCGCCGGTTCGCGATCCTTGGCATTCTCGACCTGGACGACGTGGTAGCCGTCTGAGCGACGGGTGATAGCCACCACCTGGATGCCTGGCCGTCCCAGCGTGGTTACGGCTTTGCTGAGGTCGAGCTCACGGCCTGCAAAGCTGCCGTTAAGCACCTGAATCTTGGCGATCGGCAACGGCTTGGAGCCGGCTACCGTATCAATGAGCGCCTGCTCGCGCGCTGCGACGGGTTCATTCGCGGCCTGACCGGCGTCGTTGCCCAGTTGCGAGCGGACCATCTCAGAGTTGTCGATAACCATGGTTCGCGCGAACTCGTCCTGTTCGTCGTCGTCCTGATTGCTGTCGACGTAACGCATTTGATGGCGGCCAATGGTGATCACATCACCATGTTGCAGGGCATGTTTCTTGATCAGCTTGCCGTTAACGTATGTGCCGTTGGTGCTATTGAGATCCTCAAGAAACGAATCGTTGAGAATATTGATGATCAGCGAGTGGTGCCCGCTGACGGTGGGATTATCAATACGCACATCATTGTCCGGTAAGCGGCCAATGGTGTAGCGCTCTTTGGACATGTTGTACTCAGCGAGCTGCTGCTCGTCCAGTGACAGAATCAGTCTTGCCATGAGGGAGCCCCGCCTATCCGAAAAGCTTCGCAATTCTGGCCATTATTCCGCGCCGGGCCGGGAAAGGCTCGAGTACGTTAGCCAGGATAATGGAAATGTTGTCTTTGCCACCATGGTCATTGCTGAGCTTTATCAGCTGTTGACCAGTAGTTTCAAGGTTAGCACTAAAGGTGCTGATAGTTAAGTGAATATCGCCGTCATCTACCATGTCTGACAGACCGTCCGAGCAAAGCAGGAACAGGTCCTCGGGGGCCGCATCGACCTCCTGCACGTCCACCTGTACGCCAGGCTCCACGCCCAGCGCCCGGGTTACGTAGTTGCGGTTGGTCGAGCTGGCCGCTTCTTCTTTGGAGTAAAAGCCACGGTCGACCAGCTCCTGCAGCAGCGAGTGATCCAGGGTGATTTGCTCGAGTTGCCCGCTGCGGACCCGATACAGCCGCGAATCTCCTACGTGGGCAATCGAGACCTTGTTATCAAAGAACAGACAGGCCACCAGGGTCGTGCCCATGCCTTCGCACTGCGGCTGGCTGAGCGCGGTCTGATGGATAATCTTGTTGGCTCGGGTAATCGCATCGCGGAGCACTATGCTCTGGCGCATCAGGCCGGTTTCCGGCTCGATTTCATGCCGTTCTTCACGCCTGCAGGCTTCGGTGACCAGTTCCAGGATGGTTCTGACCGCAATACCGCTGGCGACCTCCCCGGCGTTATAACCGCCCATGCCGTCGGCGAGAACCAACAGGCCCATTTCCAGATTGGCGCCAATGGCGTCTTCGTTGTGTTCGCGTACCTTACCGACATCGGTCATTTGCACGCAGGCAAATTTGTTTTGGAGATTCATCGACCGGCTCGCCGGAGACGTCAATCGGCAAAACTACTACAACAGTCCCGCAAGGCCAAAGCCATTGCCCTGCCGTTGGCGAAACGATCGCCGGGATCCTTGGCCAGCGCGGTGTCGAAAATGTCGTCAACACAGGCTGGCAGGTCGTCTCGCTGGGTAGTCAGCAACACATGTCGCTCGTTGACAATTTTGTCCATCAGCTTCGGAATTGAGTCGGCCCGGAACGGCGGTGCGCCAGTCATCAGGTGGTAGAGGGTAATTCCCAGTGAATACAGGTCGGACTGACCGGTGACGGGGTTACCTGCTAATTGCTCTGGCGACATATAAGATGGCGTTCCGAGGATAATCCCGGTTTTGGTACGGCTTGTATCAGTGAGTCGCGCGATGCCGAAGTCGGTGAGCTTGAGCGCGTCGCTGTTAGCGTTATACATGATGTTCGCCGGCTTGATATCGCGATGGACGACATTCTGCGAATGCGCGTAGTGCAGCGCCTCGGCCGCCCGCGCACCCAGTTCCAGCACCCATTGCGGCGGCAGCAGTGCGCCGGGTTGGGCGAAATGGTGCAGTGATTTGCCCTCGAAGTACTCCATGGCGAGATAGGCCACATCATTGTCTTCGCCGACGTCATAGATGGAAATAATATTGGCGTGGTTCAGGCGCCCGGCCGATTCCGCCTCGCGCATGAACTGTTCTTTGGCTGCCTGCAGATCGTCGTCACTAAACTCGTCGGCCAGGGCAATGGTTTTAATCGCTACCTGGCGATTTATTTTCGGGTCCCGGCCGAGGTACACCGTCGCCATCGCGCCGCGACCGATGACCTTGTCAACTTCGTAGCGGCCCAGGGTGCGCTGATCGCCCAGCTTGCGGCGTACGCTGGATTTGGGCGCGGCTGCTTTTTCATCAACATCGCTGTGCGCATTTTCAGCCTGCTCGCGGGCGCGTTTAGAGCCAGACAGCTTTTTGAGTTTTTCCTGCACGCCACGATAATCAGGGTCGAGCGAAGCGAGGTAGCGAAGTACCCGTTCGGCTTTCGCGAATTCACGGCGACGTCCATGGGTTACCGCGATGCTATAGAGCTGCTCCTTGGTATCGTCATTAGGTGCCTGCTGACGCAGCACCGAAAATGCCAGGTCCAGCTCGTCTTCATTACTCAATGCGCCCATGGCCGGCTGTGGCGTGGGGATCATGATCGGTGGGCCTGCGCGCAAATAACGCAGGCTGTGGATCGCAGCGATGCCCAGGCTTGAGAATACCGCGGCCATGCCCAGACGAGCCCAGATTCCGTGCGCCAGCAGCAGATAGACCTCGGTTACCAGCAAGATCGTGGCCAGGAATAAGGCAGCCAGCGCGGCCGCGTTCAGGGTCATGCCGGGTACCAGGATGACGAAGGTAGCAGCCAGCGCAATCAGCAGTGCCAATTCGGACCACTGCAACCAGTCGGGGCGCACCGCATAGTCGGCCTGCAACAGGTTGGACATGCTGGTGGCAAGCAATAACATGCCTGGATAGTTTGCGCTCAGCGAGGTGCGATAACTTGGATCGGCAGCCACCGGGCCGAGCAGGACGAGCCTGTTTTCGACTCGCGCACTATCAAAGTCTGCGGCCAGTAGCTCTTCGATGGTGATAGTTTCGAAGGCGCCTTTGGGCCCGGTGTTTTGGTAATAGCGGTTTAGCACGGCAAAGCCGCCACCTGTAGACAGCTGATGTTCACCGAGACGTAGTTGACCCGGGCCTTCGATGCTTAGCTTGCCGTCGGGCAAGGCTGCGGTAACCGCGGCCAGCGCCAATGTCGGCACTACCTGGTCACCGGCACGAACGACCAGCCAGTTTTCGCGGACTGCGCCGTCCAGGTTGGGCCGAAAACCGGCATATCCGGCAGCAGCAGCCGATGCGCACACGCTGGATGGCAGTGCCAGCATTTCGCGCGCCGGGTACACGCCATTCAGCAGAGGGTCATTGCCGGCGTCATTGGATAGCGCCAGGCGCTGGCAGGGCATCGCAATATTTCTGTCCAGGCTGCGCGGGTTGGTGGGCGCCAGGGCGACTACCGCGTTGCCAGCCTGCTCGAGGCTGCGATGAATTTTGGCCTGGGCTTCGAATTGCTCGCGAAAGCCGGCCAGCCTGCGCGACAGGCCATCGAGATCCGTGGGCCCCGCCGACTGACCCGAGCGGCTGGCTTGTTTCTTTTCGAGTTCCAGCAAGGCAGTGAGCTGCTCCAGGTCGGGCATCTGATTACCGGCCGGCGGCGGCTGACTGGGCACAATGGCAGCTGCCCCGGCTTCGGAAAGCTTAGCGATGGCGCTGGGCAGGCGCGTATCTGACCAGAGCGTATCTGCCGCACGACCGGTATCTACCAGTAAGATCTGCTCACTGGCCTTGGCGGGAACCCGTTGCTGGACCTGGTCAAAGATGGTGAACTCAAGTCGCTGCATCCGATCCCCGGCCGCCCAGCCCAGCGCAACCAGTAACATGAGCAGGACCAGGGGCCCGACCAGCCTGAATTGCCGAGGTTTTTCCGCTTCTGATTTAGACATGCCGTAATGTTAAATGCCCGGGCGCTGCGGCGGTGAGACCTGGGTTTGTTTTTTAGCTCAGGCTGACGGCTTTTGTACCTGTTCTGGGCCCACCGAGTGAGAGCAAGATCACGCTTTAGCGCATGAGTAAGACCAAGCACAGTTATCGCTGCGGCGAATGCGGCGCCAGTGCGCCCAAATGGCAGGGCCAATGCCCGGATTGTGAGGCGTGGAACAGTCTGGTTCAGGTCAGGCCGGAGCGCGGCGCTGCCGCAGGCTATGCGGGTGAGGCGCGCGGCCAGCGCCTCACCGAACTCAGCGATGAGACGCTGGAACGCAGCTCCACCGGTATTGCCGAGCTGGACCGCGTGCTGGGTGGCGGCCTGGTGCCCGGCGTTGTGGTGCTGGTGGGTGGCGATCCGGGCATTGGCAAGTCCACCCTGTTGTTGCAGGCCTGTGCCTCCCAGCAGGCGGGCGAGCAGCTCTATGTGAGTGGTGAGGAGTCGCTGCAGCAAATCGCTCTGCGCGCCCGGCGTCTGGGTATCGACACTCAAGGGATCACCGTCCTGGCTGAGACCCGGGTGGAGGATATTATTGGCGTGGCCGAACGCGATCGACCAGCCTGTCTGATTGTTGACTCGATTCAGACCATTTATACCGATCAGCTGCCATCGGCACCCGGTTCGGTTAACCAGCTGCGTGAATGTACTGCTCAGCTGGTGCGCATGGCCAAACGCACCGGCATCGCAGTGCAGCTGGTCGGCCATGTCACCAAGGCTGGCAGCATTGCCGGGCCGCGCGTACTCGAACATATGGTCGATGCGGTTCTGTACTTCGAAAGTGAGGCGGGCAGTCGCTACCGGGTCTTGCGCGCGGTAAAGAATCGATTTGGCGCTGCGAATGAGCTGGGTGTGTTCATCATGTCGGAACAGGGCATGCGCGAAGTGCGCAATCCCTCGGCGATATTCTTGTCGGCCTACGACACGCCCGTTTCCGGCAGTGTGATTACCGCGGTGCATCAGGGTAGTCGGCCGTTATTGGTTGAAGTTCAGGCGCTGACGGATCGTGCCGGTGGCGGCAGCCCGCGCCGCGTCGCCGTCGGCCTGGATCAGAACCGGCTGGCCCTGTTGCTGGCGGTTCTGCATCGCCATGGCGGTGTTGCTACTCACGATGCCGATGTTTTTCTTAACGTGGTCGGCGGCGTGAAAATCGGTGAAACCTCGGCAGATTTACCCGCCTTGCTGGCCACGGTTTCCAGCATTAACGCTGTGCCCGTACCTGCGCGTTTGCTGGTATTTGGCGAGGTCGGACTGGCTGGTGAAATTCGTCCGGTGGTTTACGGCGAGGAACGTTTGCGTGAAGCCGCCAAGCTTGGCTTTACCGCCGCTATCGCGCCGCGCGCCAACCTGCCGCGCAAGTCCATAGCGGGCATCGAATGCCATGGTGTAGACACGCTGGCTGATGCCCTGGCTGTGCTGCCGAGTCTCGCCTAGTTAGCACCCACGGCTCGCCCGCCAGCAGCGGGTTGCCGAATGCGTACGCTCTTGACGAGGTTTTCGCTGGTGTCGAGAATTTCTACCGGATATTCCGCCAGCATCATGCCGTGGCCGGCTTCCGGGATGGCTTCCAGTTGTTCGAGAATCAGGCCGTTGAGTGTCTTCGGTCCGTCAGTGGGCAACTGCCATTTCATCGTGCGGTTCAGGGCGCGGATATTTGCGCTGCCGTTCACAATATAGCCATCACCGTCTTTGGCAAGTTCCACGTTGGCGCTATTGGTTGACGGCTCGGTATCGAATTTGCCGACGATCTCTTCGAGGATATCTTCCAGCGTAACGATGCCCTGGATGTCGCCGTACTCATCGACTACGAAACCTGTGCGTTGCCGGTCACGTTGAAACTGAACGAGTTGCCGATTCAGCGGTGTGCCCTCGGGGACAAAGTAGGGTTCGTCAAGCAAGCCATTTAATACCGCCAGATTCAGGTTATCCAGGCTGGCGGTTTTTACCAGGCGACGCAGATTCAGCAAGCCAACCACGTTGTCGATACCGTCGCGATAAACCGGCAGGCGTGTGAAGTGGGTATCGCGGATGGTGGTAATGATCGCCTCCCACGGGTCGTCAAGATCAATGCCGACAATTTCGTTGTGCGGCACCATCACGTCGTCAACGCTGATGTCCTGCAGTTCCAGAATTCGCAAAAGCATGGATTGACGGCGGCGCGGTAGCAGGGCGCCGGATTCGGCGACCACGGTGCGCAGTTCTTCGATGGTGAGCTGATCGACAGATTCTTCGTCCACGTGCACGCCGAGCAGGCGTAACAGGCCATTGGTTATGGAGCCGATGGCCCAGACCATCGGCCAGGTGATTTTTTGCAGCGGGTAATAGATAAAGCTGGCGGGAAGCGCGATGCGCTCAGGCTGCAGGGCAGCCAGCGTTTTTGGCGTGACTTCTGCAAATATTAGCACCACCACGGTCAGCAATAGTGTGCTCAAGGCGACCCACCAGGGCCCGCCCAGGCTGAGGGCGATGAAGGTCACCAATTGTGCCGCGGCGATATTCACCAGGTTGTTGCCCAGCAAAATCATCCCGATGAGTCGGTCTGGTTTGGCCAGCAGTTGCTCAGCGAGGATGGCGCCGCGATTGCCGTTGCTGGCTTGATGGCGCAGCCGGTAACGGTTCAGGCACATCAGTGCCGTTTCGGTGCCCGAGAAAAAGGCCGAAAGAAACAGCAAGACGGCAAGGGCGAAAAACATCAGCCCCAGCGGTATGTCGTCGTCCAAAGGACCAGGGCTCCTGTGTGACTGGCAGTATCAGCATAGTCACCGCGCGGCTGGCACAGTGTCAAGGAATCTCGCCATGCACTACCTTGGCCTGTGACGCGCTAGAATCCCCCTGACAGATGCTGCTGCCGGCAGTGCACTTGATAACAGCGGAAAGACCATGTTCGACAATCTTAGTGAGCGCCTGAAATCTGTAGCCGAAAAGGTGCGCGGCCGCGGCCGCCTGAGCGAGGAAAATATTGCTGACGCGGTACGCGACGTCCGCCGCGCGTTGCTTGAGGCCGATGTGGCGCTGCCCGTGGTCAAGGACTTTGTCAGCCGCGTTCAGGCGCGCGCCGTGGGCGCGGAAATCACCCGTAGCCTCAGCCCCGGACAGGCTTTCGTCAAAATCCTGCACACGGAACTGAGCGCAACTCTGGGCGATCCTACCGACGCGTTTGAATTACGCCACCAGCCGCCGGTGATCATCCTGCTGGCCGGCTTACAGGGCGCCGGTAAAACCACGACGGCCGGCAAATTGGCTCGTCACCTGGGGCAGCAAGGCGGCCGCAAAGTCATGCTGGCCAGCCTGGATACGCGTCGGCCTGCGGCAATGCTGCAGCTCGAGCAACTGGCCGACCGCGCCGGCGCTGAATATTTACCGGCCTCGGCCGATGAGCAGCCGCTGGCAATTGCCCGGCGCGCCGTCGCTGAGGCCCGTCGTCTGCAGGCCGATGTGCTGGTGCTGGACACTGCCGGGCGTACCCGTCTGGACGCGGAATTGCTGGCTGAACTGCGTGAGCTGCATGCAGCCGTTGAGCCCCAGGAAACCCTGTTCGTGGTCGATAGCATGGCCGGCCAGGATGCTGTCAATGTGGCTGCTGCGTTCGCTGAGACACTGCCGTTGAGCGGCGTCATCCTGACCAAGGCCGATGGCGACGCGCGCGGCGGCGCGGCGCTGTCGGTGAAAACGGTGACCGGCCAGCCGATTCTGTTCCTGGGTACCGGCGAGGATCTGGACGGTCTGGAGACCTTTCATGCCGAGCGCATGGCATCGCGGATTCTGGGCATGGGCGACGTACTCAGCCTGGTAGAAGAGGTTGAACAAAAGGTTGATCGCGACAAGGCCGAGAAGCTGGCGCGCAAGGTGCGCAAAGGCAAAAGCTTTGATCTCGAGGATTTGCGCGATCAATTGCAGCAGATGCTGGGTATGGGCGGTCTGGAGAGCATGCTGGACAAACTGCCCTTGCCGGGCGGGATGAAGGCCAGTCAGCTGGCCCAGCAGGTGGATGAAAAGGCCCTGAAGCGGCAGATTGCAGTGATTAACTCAATGACCGCCCGGGAGCGGCGTTTTCCCAAGCTGATCGACGGATCGCGTAAGCGCCGCATTGCGGCAGGGTCCGGCCTCGCGGTGCCGGATGTCAATCGTTTGCTCAAACAGCACACCCAGATGCAGAAGATGATGAAGCGGATGTCCAAGGGCGGAATGAAGCGGGCCCTGCGCGGGCTGCCGGGAATGCCGGGCTAATAGTCGCCGCAGCTTCACATTCGCTGAAAAACCCGTAAAATTACCGACTTATTCCGCCGGGCGGCTCGGGAGAGCTGCGCGGCGGTCTGTTTTTTTGAGGTAGCGAATACAGAAATGGTCAGCATTCGATTGTCCCGTGGCGGCGCTAAAAAGCGGCCGTTTTATCACATCGTAGCCACCGATCAGCGCAATCGTCGCGACGGTCGATATCTGGAGCGGCTCGGGTTTTTTAATCCCGTAGCCACCGGACAGGAAGAAAAATTGCGCATCGATATGGCGCGCGTTGAATATTGGCTCGGCGAAGGCGCGCAGCCTTCCGAGCGTGTCGCGCACTTATTGAAAACCTATCGCGCGCAGCAGCAGGCTGAAGCGGCCTGATTGCAGGCCAGTGCCGCGTCTGGCGTGAGCAACGCTGTGTCGCAAGTCGTAGTTGGCGAGATAGTCGGTGTCTATGGCATCAAGGGTTGGGTGAAAGTTAAGTCTTTCACCGAGCCGCGCGAAAATCTGCTGGCCTACCAACCCTGGTTACTTAGCGATGCGCAGGGCCGGGAAGTTACTTACAAGCTGTGCGAAGGTCGGATGCACGGCAAAGGGCTGATAGCCCGATTGGAGTCGGTCGAAGATCGCGACGCTGCGGCGGCTTTTATGGGTTATCAGATTCGTGTCGAGCGTGATTCGCTGGGCACGACGGAGCCCGGCCAGTATTTTTGGTCAGACCTTTGCGGTCTGGCTGTAGAGACGGCGGATGGAGTAGCCCTTGGGCAAGTCCGCAGCTTGATTGAGACCGGCGCAAATGACGTGCTGGTGGTGGAGGGCGAACGGCGCCGACTGATTCCGTTTGTTCAGGAACAGGTAGTGAAATCAGTGGATCTGGACAGCGGCCGGGTGGTCGTTGACTGGGATCCTGATTTTTAGACTGGGGTTGTTGCCGCTTGGATATTCGCGTGGTGACTTTATTCCCGGAGATTGTCGCTGCGGGCACTGGCCAGGGCGTTTGCGGTCGGGCCTTGCGGCGTGAGCTGGTAAGGCTCGGTACCATTGATCCGCGTGCCTTTACCAGCGATGTGCATCGCACTGTTGATGATCGTCCCTACGGGGGTGGTCCGGGAATGGTGCTTAAATATGCGCCGTTTCGCGCCGCGATAGCGGCAGCGAGACAACGGTTGCCGGCGGCTACACCGGTGGTGTTCTTGACGCCTCAGGGTCGTCGTTTCGACCAGGCGATGGCAGCTGAGCTGTCGGCGTTGCCGGGTTTGATATTGGTGGCCGGACGTTATGAGGGTTTCGATGAGCGTTTGATCGAAGCCGAAGGTGGGCGGGAAGTGTCCCTTGGGGATTTCGTGCTCAGTGGTGGTGAGATTGCTGCGGTGGCAGTGATCGACGCCATCGTAAGGTTGTTACCCGGGACTTTGGGTGACTCCCGGTCGGCGGTAGAGGATTCCTTCGTCGACGGATTGCTGGATTGTCCGCATTACACGCGACCGGAGCTGGCTGATGGCAGACCGGTGCCGCAGGTGCTGCTGAACGGCAATCATGAGGACATTCGCCGCTGGCGATTGCAGCAAGCATTGGGACGGACGGCATTGCGGCGTCCAGACTTGCTGGATAAACGAGGGTTGTCGCCGGAAGAGCAACAACTGCTGGATGAATTTTTACGCGCACGCCAGCTGGGTGACGCGGGATGAACAACAAAGGCTTAAGCCGGCGGAACGGTACTGACCGTATACAGGTGAAAAAATGAGTAATGTAATTCAGGAACTCGAAGCGGAGCAGATGAAGCAGGATATTCCGGTGTTTGCGCCGGGCGATCTCGTGGTTGTGCAGGTTCGGGTTAAGGAAGGCGAACGCGAGCGTCTGCAGGCCTATGAAGGCGTCGTAATTGCGCGTAAGAACCGCGGTCTGAATTCTTCATTTACGGTACGCAAGATTTCGCACGGTGAAGGTGTCGAGCGCGTATTTCAGACGCATAGTCCCAGCATTGCCGATATCAAGGTTAAACGCCGCGGTGATGTGCGTCGCGCCAAGCTCTATTACCTGCGCGAACGCAGTGGTAAGTCTGCGCGTATCAAGGAAAAGATTGGTTGATCATGGCGCCCGGCGAAAGCCCCGCCTGGTTTTGCATTGATCTGCGCCGCAGCCTGACTGCGGCGTTTGCCGCACTGTTGCTGGCTTCGTTAACCACGGGTTGCAGCAGCCTGGTGGAATCGGCCACCTCCGGGCTGGCCGAAAATCTCTCTGCGGCCATTCTCGACCAGGAAGATCCTGCCCTGGTTCGCGACGGCACCCCGGCCTATTTGCTGCTGCTGGACAGTTTTGTCGCTGGTTCACCGGACAATGCTGATTTGCTGTCGTCTGCCAGCCAGTTGTACGCGGCCTACGGCACGGCGTTTGTCAGCGATCCGCGGCGGGCCCAGCTGCTGACTGAAAAAAGCCGCGACTACGGTCGCCGGGCGCTCTGCTCGGAACGGCGCGCGACCTGTGACCTTGAAGGCCAGGATTTTGCGGCTTACCAGGCGGCTATCGAATCCGTAGATGCCAAGGCTTCCGGGTCGCTGTTCACCTACGCGGTAGCTACTTTGGCCTATATTCGCGCGCATAGCGGTGATTACACCGCCCTGGCTGATCTGCCCAAGGCTGAACTGGCCTTGAATCATTTGCTCAGCTTTCCCGAAGACGAAAGCGCGGCATCGCAGGGCGATATTTACAAGTATCTCGGTATCCTGAACACCCTGCGGCCGCCGGCGCTGGGCGGCGATCCCGAGCAGGGCAGGGCCTACTTCGAACGTGCGCTGGATCTCAGCGCCGGTCGCGATCTAAGTGTCAAAGTCGAGTATGCTCGTGGCTACGCCCGACTGCTTTATGAGCGAGAGCTGCACGATCGCCTGCTTGAGGAAGTTGTGGCGGCTGATCCCCGTGCTCCTGGCCTGACTCTGTTCAATAGCCTGGCGCAGGAGCAGGCGCGTGAACTACTGGCCAGTGCAGACGACTATTTTTAGCCAGGGATACCTGCCCCTGGTTAGCCTGGAGTTAGTAATGCCTGTTGCCCGTCGTTGTATCAATCTGGTTGTTTTAGTCCTTGCCTTCGTCTGGGCGACCGCCCGTCTTTGCGGCGGTGCAATTCAAAATTGCCACCATCGCGCCGGAAGGCTCCATGTGGATGCGGGAACTCCGCGCCGCTGCCAGTGAAGTAGGCGAGCGTACCGCCGGCCGGGTGCAAGGTCAAGTTTTACCCTGGCGGCGTCATGGGTAACGATAAGAAAGTGCTGCGTAAGGTGCGAATCGGCCAATTGCAGGGCGGCGCGTTTACCGCCAGTGGCCTCTCTGAGCGCTACGCTGACATCGTTATCTATGGCCTGCCGCTGTTATTCAACGACGACGCTGAAGTCGATTATGTTCGCGAGCGCATGGATCCGCAGCTCGAGGCAGGCCTGTCGGCAGCAGGCTTTGAGTCCCTCGGTATGGCTGGTGGCGGGTTTGCGGTCCTGATGGGTTCCGAGCAGGTGACTACGCTAGACGAATTGCGGGGACGCAAAGTCTGGGTGCCCGAGGGCGACCGGATCAGCTATGCGGCAATGGAATCCCTGGATCTCTCGCCCGTTGTGCTGCCAATCACCGACGTTCTGACCGGCCTGCAAACGGGTCTGCTGGAACTTCGTAGCCACGCCGCCCGTGGGCGCCGTGATACTGCAGTGGTATACCAAGGTGAAGTACGTCACCGAGATCCCATTGGCTTATACCCTGGGTATTCTCGCCGTGGACCAGCGTTCCTTTCGACGTCTGGATGAACAGGATCAGACGGTGTTTCGCGAAATCATGCAGGCCGCGTACGGGCGACTTGATGCGCAGAATCGCAGCGATAACGAGAGTGCCCGCGAAGCGTTAATCGCCAACGGGCTGCAATTACTTACGCCGCCAGATTCTGATATTGAAGCCTGGCGAAGGCTGCATCTGTGGGCAACGACAAACTGGTGAGCGAGGGCATTGTCTCCCAGGCTATTCTTGAAGAGTTGTTGCAGCACGTAGCCGACTTCCGTGCCCGCGCCGATAGCCCTGGTGCGCGATCATCGGCGGTGGAGTGAGTTCTGAAGGCGCTAAGCCCGGTCTGTTGGACCGGGCTGAGAGAATTGGCCGCGCGGTCGAGAACGCATTCCTGGTTTCTCTGCTGGTTGCCATGCTGGGTCTTGGTGCCAGTCAAATTGTGCTGCGGAATTTTCTCGACAGCGGCCTGGCCTGGGGTGACGAAGCGCTTCGAATCATGGTTTTGTGGCTGGCACTATTAGGTGCTGTGGCTGCCAGTCGCGATGACCGGCATATCAGCATCGATGTACATGTCACGAATTCTGCCGCCGCGCAGCCGCGCGGCGGTGGCTGCTTTGGCGAACCTGTTTACCGCCGGCGTTTGCCTGGTCCTGGCCTGGTATGGGTGGGCGTTTGTCGCAGAGGCGCGTGAATACGAAGACACCCTGCTGGGCAGTTTGCCGGCCTGGTGGTTTCAGCTGATTATCCCGGTCGCATTTTTGCTGATCGGCTATCGCTATTCGCTCTGGTGTCTGAAGCGTTTGCGTATCCTGTTTTCGGGGGCAGTCGATTCATGATCCTTAGCGGGGCTCTGCTGGTTTTGTTAGCGCTGCTCGGCGCACCGCTGTTTGCCATCATTGCGGCCAGCGCGATGTTTGGTTACATGCGCGAGGACATACCGCTGTCCGCCGTGGCGATCGAAATTTTCGGCATTGCCGAGATGCCGATTCTGCTGGCGATCCCGCTGTTTACCTTTGCCGGCTACGTGCTGAGTGAAAGTAATGCGCCGTCGCGCCTGGTTCGCCTGACCGGCGCGCTGCTGGGCTGGATGCCCGGCGGGCTGGCTATTGTTTCCATTGCTGCTTGCGCATTTTTTACCGCCTTCACCGGTGCCTCGGGCGTGACGATTATCGCCCTCGGCGCTTTGCTGTATCCGGCGCTTGCCGAGGCGGGTTACGACGAGCGATTCAACCTCGGGCCTGGTCACTTCGGCCGGCAGTCTGGGCCTGTTGTTTGCCCCGTCGCTGCCGCTGATTCTCTACGGTGTGATTGCCGAAATTTCGATTGATGAGTTATTTATCGCTGGAGTGATTCCAGGTGTGCTGATGATGGTGGTTTTGTCGGCCTACTGTCTCTGGATGAATCGTGGCCGGCAAGCCCCGCTGACGGATTTTTCATTCGCCAGGCTGGCTGCCGCCTTGCGCGAATCGGCCTGGGAGATTCCGCTGCCGCTGGTGATTCTCGGTGGAATCTACAGTGGCTATTTTGCGGTCTGCGAAGCCGCTGTGGTTACCGCGTATCTATGTCCTGGTGGTTGAGGTTTTGATCAATGCGCGATGTGCCGTGTCAGCAAGCTGCCCGACATTATCCGTCAGTCCATGTTGCTGGTTGGCGGCATACTGTTGATCCTTGGCGTGTCGCTGGCGTCCACGAATTACATGATTGATGCCCAGGTGCCGGAAATGCTGATTGGGGTCGTCAACGAGTATCGTCAGCGGCACGACCAGTTTTCTGATCCTGCTGTTTCTGTTCTCTGCTGGTTCTGGGCGCGATTCTGGATATATTTTCTGCGCTGGTCCTGGTGGTGCCGCTGATCCTGCCGGTGGGCGCAGAGTATGGCATGCATCCTGTGCATCTGGGCATCGTGTTTCTGGCCACCATGCAGCTGGGCTACCTGACCCCGCCGGTGGGGCTGAATCTGTTTATCGCCAGCTACCGATTTGATCAATCGATCATTCGGGTTTATGCGTCGACACTGCCGTTCTTGTTGATTTTGATGCTGTCCGTGCTGTTGATAACGTTTTGGCCGGCTCTTTCGCTGGTACTGATTGGAAAATAGTTCTGGCAGCGCAATGCGCACAGGAGAATCTCTGTCATGAAATTCAGTTTGCTGCCTGCCGGATTATTTGTCGGGCTGTTACCAGTAGCCTGCGCCGCACCGGTTCCCGAAGCTGCTGGTTTGATATTGCCGGCAGGTTTCACCGCTGAAGTGCTGGTGGCGGATGTGCCCAATGCGCGCTCCATGACCTGGGGTAGCGGTGGCACATTGTTCATCGGCACGCGTCGCGCAGGTAAGGTTTATGCCGTTCGTGGCGCCCTGGGCGATGCGCCGGAGGTTTGGTAGTCGCGGAAAAACTGAAGATGCCGAATGGCGTCGCGTTCCATGATGGCGCGCTGTATGTTGCCGAGACTCGCCGCATCCTGCGGTATCCGGGTATCGAAGATCGCCTGGATAATCCGCCAGAGGCCGAACAACTGGGCGAGGACTTGCCCTACAAGGGCGTACTGCATTCCTGGAAATACATTAGTTTCGGCCCTGACGATCGGCTGTATGTCCCGATAGGTGCGCCCTGTAATGTCTGCGATGAGGCTGACCTGGGCAATATCATCAGCATGGCCAGCGACGGTTCCGATCGTCGCGTGGAAGCGCGCGGAGTGCGGAATTCCGTGGGCTTTGACTGGCACCCGCAAACCGGCGAGCTATGGTTCTCGGACAACGGTCGCGATATGTTGGGCGACGAAATTCCCGTCTGTGAGCTGAATCGCGTAACCGAGCGCGGCCAGCATTTTGGTTTCCCTTTTTGTCATGGCGGCGATATTGCTGATCCTGAATTCGGATCGCTGGGCCGTTGTGAAGACGCGGTTGCGCCGGTGCAGGCACTGGCGCCGCATTCCGCCCCGCTGGGCGTCCTGTTTTATACCGGTGACATGTTTCCCGCTGACTACCAGGGCCAGATTTTGATTGCCGAGCACGGCTCCTGGAACCGCAGCAAAGAAGCCGGCAAGACCGGCTATCGGGTCAGCCTGGTTCGACTGAAAGATGGCAAGTCTGTTGCTTACGAGCCCTTCATTGAAGGCTTCCTGGATGGTGACAAGGTGCTGGGTCGGCCGGTTAGCCTACTGGCGGCACCCGACGGCTCGCTGCTGGTCAGCGATGATCAGCGTGGTGTCATCTATCGCATTACCTATGCGCCGCCCGGCGCCTGAATTCTGGCTGTAACACTATGAGCAAACCAAACCTGCTGGTCAGAATCCTGCGCGGCTTCTGGCGCATTCTCGGCATAATTCGCCAGGTTGTTCAGCTGCTTCTTCTGCTGGTCTTCCTGGCTGTTCTGTTCGCGGTTTTTAGTGGCGGACCGCAACTGGTGAAAATTCCCGATTCTGTGGCCCTGGTGGTCAGTCCCTCGGGTTTGCTGGTGGATCAGCTCCAGGGCGATGACGTCAGTCGTGCCTTGCAGGATCTGCAGGGCCTGGCGCCGCGCGAGACGCTGGTTCGGGATTTGCGCGAGGCGCTGGCCTACGCGGCAGAAGATCAGCGAGTGGCTGCTGTGGTCCTGGATCTGGCCGATTTCCAGGGCGGCGGACTGGCGAAACTGCAACTGATCGCAGATTCGCTGGTTGATGTTAGAGCAGCGGGCAAGAAGGTGATCGCACGGCGGAGATTCCTATACCCAGGCCGCAGTATTACCTGGCGGCCATGCTGACGAGATTTATCTGAACGAACTGGGCTCGGTCGTCGTAGAAGGCTTCGGTTACTACCGGGCATTCTTTCGTGAAGCACTCGACAATCTCAGTATCGATGTGAATGTATTCCGAGTAGGGGAATACAAGAGTTTCGTCGAGCCGTTCACGCGCGACAGCATGTCTGCGGCAGACAAAGAAGCGAGTCAGCGCTGGCTGAGCGGTCTGTGGGACGCTTATCGCGACGATGTTGCGGTAGCTCGAGACCTCGACCCGGGTGAGATCACCGGCTATGTGGATCAGTTTGCCGATCGCGTCGAAGCGGCGCAGGGAAACCTTGCGCAGGTGGCCCTGGAGGCTGGCCTGGTAGACGAATTGGCGGTGCGCGGCGCGCTGGATGAGTATCTGCTTAGCCTGGTGGGCGAGGGCGACGATGGCTACAGCCGCATCGACTACCGAAATTATCTATCCGCCTTGCGACGAGAGCGCGAGCAAGAGCCGACCGGCAACAGGATTGGCCTGCTGGTCGCCAGTGGACAGATTGTGGATGGCAAGGCGCCGCCTGGCACCATCGGCGGCGACAGCCTGGCGACGATGATTCGCCAGGCAACAGAGGATCCGGAGCTGGGCGCGCTGGTACTGCAGGTGGACAGTCCGGGCGGCAGTATGTTCGCCTCCGAAGTTATCTATCAGGAACTGCTCGCCTGGAAAAATACTGAGCGTCCCTTGATGGTTTCCATGAGCGGCGTAGCTGCGTCCGGCGGTTACTACATTGCCATGCCCGCCGACAAAATCTTTGCATCGCCAACCACCATTACCGGTTCAATTGGCGTAGGCGCCCTGGTACCGACGTTCCAACGTGGCCTTGCGCGCCTCGGCGTGCGTGTCGATGGCATCGGTACAACGGCCCTGGCCGGCCAGTTCTCGCCCGAACGAGAGCTCGGTCCCGATGCGCGCCGCGTGTTGCAGGCGAGTGTCGATGATGCCTACCGGATATTTGTCGGCAAAGTGGCCGACAGTCGCGAAATGACCTTTGAGCGTGCCGACAACCTGGCGCGCGGGCGCGTCTGGATTGGCGCTGATGCTTTGGCCGCAGGCCTGGTCGATGAAACCGGTCAGCTGGATGAGGCGCTGGATGCGGCGGCTGAGGCAGCAGGTTTTGCCGCTGACGACTATTCCGTCGAAATTGTCGAACGGCAAATGAGCCTGCGCGAGCAATTAGCCAGTAGTTTTGCTATCCGGGTCGGCAAGCTGGTGCATTGGCTGGGTCTCTCCAGTCTCTGGCAACGCGATGCGGGTGTGCATGCGCTGTTGCAGCTTGTCGAAGATCAGGCCGACCTGTTGATGCGATTCAATGACCCGCGCGGCCTGTATCTGCATTGCTTCTGTATATCAGACTAGCTTCTGGCAGCTGCTGATAGCCTGACAGTCATGCGGGTCGATCGATGGTTATGGCAGGCGCGGTTTTTCAAGACGCGCGCACTGGCCGTTGCGGCCGTCCGCGGTGGCCACGTGCGATTAGACGGTAAGCGGGTTAAACCCGCGCGAGCGCTGCGTGCCGGCGATCAACTGAAAATCACCCGGCCGGGTGCTGAAGTTGAAATCACCGTGCTCCATTTACCGGCTCGCCGCGGTCCGGCGAGCGAAGCCGCCAGCTGTTATCGCCTCGATAGCCAGCTACTGACTGCTGGCAGTCCTGTGGTACGGCGTGGTCAGGACGGGCCGCCAGGTCGGCCGGATAAACATGCGCGCAAGGCTTTGCGGCGGCTGAGGGGTCGCTAGGGGCTGGTAGTCGGAGGGTCCACTCGCTCAGACAGCCTCGCTCTCACCTCTGAGCTTGGGGTAGTCGAAGTAGACCAGGTTGCATTGCGCATCTGCCAGCTTGTCCCAGCCAGTTCAGGGTCATTTCCAGGCAAACCACACCGGCGGTGGGGACATTGTCGATATAAATACCGCCTAAACGGCTGGCCAGCTCCGTCAGGCCGGGATTATGGCCGACCAGCAGGATGTCATGAAACTGATCTTCCTGGTCGGGCAATCACCGCCAGGATTTCATCCGGACTGGCGAGATATAAAGCCTGTTCGCTTTGCAGAAACTCCAGCGGGTAGTTCAGGCTGCGCGCCACGGCCTTGGCGGTCGCACGTGCGCGTTTAGCTTTACTGGTGATGATTAACGATGGCCGCGCACCGCGCTCGAGCAGGCGCCTACCCATGATGGGCGTATCCTGTTTGCCGCGCTCGTTGAGTGGCCGCTCAAAATCTTCCAGGCCGGGTTCTTTCCAGCTGGATTTGGCGTGTCGCATCAACGACAGCCGCCGGCGCGTTTCAGTCATCAGAGCAGGCCTGCCTCGAGCTGCGCGGCTTCGGACATCATGCCCTGGCTCCAGGGTGGATCGAAGACCATTTCCACGTCAACTTTGCCGACGGTTGGAATCATACCGATTTTGTCTTTCACATCTTCGAGCAAAATCTCTCCCATCCCGCAGCCGGGCGCGGTTAGCGTCATTTCGACATAAACGTAACGCTGATTGTCGTCCATACGCGAAATCCGGCATTCGTAGATCAGGCCCAATTCCACGATGTTGATGGGTATCTCCGGATCAAAAATTGTGCGCATCTGATCCCAGGCAAGCGCCTCGAATTCTTCGTCCGTCGCGTTGGGTGGCAATTCAGGCGGCTTTACCGGTTCCATGCGCAGGGCATCGGCATCCTTACCCGCAATCCGGTAGAGATTGCCCTCGAAGTACACGGTAAAACTGCCGCCCATGGCCTGCGTGATGTAGACCAGGGAACCCTTTTCCACGGTTACCTGAAAACCCGCGGGTACCACGGTTGCTTCGCAGTCGCGCGCCAGTACAACTGGTTCGCTGTCTTGCCCAAACACTCGCTCAGTCTCCTTTTTCGGTATTCACAGAATCTGTTTCCCCGCCCAGTGCCGCGTGCAGGGTGCGCCACGGTAGCAGCGCACAGCGCACGCGCGACGGGTATTGCCTGACCCCGGCCAGGGCGACCATGTCGCCGGGCAGCGTTTGCCTGGCATCGGCGCTGAATGCTGCAGTGACAGCAGTTGCCTGTTCGTCGGCAGCCGCGCAATCCAGACCAGCAATCTGGTCTGACATCATCGAAGCGGAAGCCATTGAGATGGCGCAGCCAGCTGCTTCGTAACTCAAGTCGGCAATTTTTTCATGATCCAGCTTGAGGTACACGGTGATCTTGTCGCCACACAGCGGATTGTGGCCCTCAGCCTGGCGATCCGGGTTCTCCATGCGCCGAAAATTATGCGGCTCGCGGCTATGTTGCATCACAGTCCGCCGATACAGATCCAGTAACTCGGGCGAGCTGGTCATGGCTTGAACATCGCGATGGCCTGATGGAGCGCCTCGACCAACTGGTCGATATCTTCGCGCGTGTTGTAGAGGGCCAGCGAGGCGCGTGCTGTACCGGCAATACCGAAAAACTCCATAACCGGCATGGCGCAGTGGTGGCCGGTACGAATAGCTACGCCATGATGATCCAGGATCGTACCGAGATCGTGGGCATGTATGTCATCGATGTTGAAGGACAGCACGCCGGCCTTGTGTCTGGCCGTGCCGATCAGGTTCAGACCAGGTATCTCGGCGAGCCGTCGGGTTCCGTAGTCCAGTAGTTCTGACTCGTAGGCAGCGATATTCTGCATGCCGACGGCCGTCAGGTAATCAACGGCCGCGCCAAGTCCGATGGCACCGGATATATTTGGTGTGCCGGCTTCGAAGCGATAGGGCAGCTCGTTGTATTGGGTGCCGCTGAAGCTGACCGTCAGGATCATGTCACCGCCGCCCTGCCAGGGCGGTAGTTCTGCCAGCACCGCTTCACGTGCGTACAGCGCGCCGATACCCGTCGGGCCGAGCATCTTGTGACCGGAGAAGGCATAGAAATCGCAGTCGATAGCCTGAACGTCGACGGCCTGGTGGGGGATCCCCTGGGCACCATCCACCAGGGTGAGGATGCCGCGCGCACGTGCTGCTGCGACCATTTCGACCACCGGATTGACCGTGCCCAAGGCATTAGATACATGCGCGATGCTGAGCAGGCGGGTGCGCTCGTTCAGGAGTTCTTGAAACGCGGTCTGGTCGATCTCGCCAGCCTGGTTGATGGGGATAACCCTGAGCCGCGCACCGCTGCGCTCGCACAGCATCTGCCAGGGTACGATGTTGGAATGGTGTTCGAGGTGACTGATAAGGATTTCGTCGCCAGCGCTGAAACTTTCGCCCAGCGTGTTTGCCACCAGGTTGATCGCTTCCGTCGTGCCCCGGGTGAAAACGATCTCGCGGGTGGAATCTGCATTTATAAAGGCGCGCAACTTTTCGCGGGCGCCCTCGTAGGCATCCGTGGCCCGGTGACTGAGGGTATGCACACCGCGATGTACGTTGGCATGGTCATGTTCTTCATAGTGACGAACTGCATCGATCACCGAGCGCGGTCGTTGTGACGAGGCGGCGCTGTCCAGGAAGGCCAGGCGCCGGCCATGGATCTGCTGTTGCAGTATCGGAAAGTCTGCGCGCAGCTTTTCCCCATCCAGACTGACTGCAGGTGAATTGCGCGCTGCTTCCGCATTCATGACTGCAATCCCACGGCTTCGGCGCCCAGTCTTTCAGCCAGGCGACCATTTAACTGCGCGCGCAGTTCCGGTGGCTGGATAGATTCAATGACTTCGGCGGCGAAGGCGCTGATCAGGATGCGCCGGGCCGAATCGTTGTCGATGCCGCGTGAGCGAAGGTAAAACAGGGCTGTATTGTCCAGCTGACCGGTCGTAGCCCCGTGCGCGCATTTCACGTCGTCGGCATAAATTTCCAGTTCCGGTTTGGTATCGATTTCGGCGCGCGGGCTCAGCAGCAAATTCCGATTCGCCATTTCGGCATCGGTCCCGTCTGCACCCTTGTGCACAATGATTTTGCCGTTGAACACGCCGCGTCCGCGATCCCCGGCAATGCCGCGGATAATTTCATGACTGCTGGTATTTTTGGCCTGATGGTCCAGGCGGGTGTGATAGTCGATATGGCTTTCGCCATTCGCGATAAACAGGCCATGCAACTTGGCATTCGCGCCACTCTCGGCGAGGCTGACCTGCAGATCGTTGCGCGCCAGTCCTGCGCCCAGGTCCAGCAAGGTGGCGTGCAGCTGCGCGTCGCGCGCCAGTTGCACTTGCTGGGTGGCGAGATGATGAGCTTCCGGTGATTCTTCCTGAATGCGCAGGAAGTCGAGTCGCGAGGCTTCGCCACAGTTCGCCAGTAACAATGCATTGCTGCTGGCAGGGCCCTGCCCGGAATGATGCTGAATCAGGCGCAGGCGACTGTTACGACCCAGGCGCAGCAGCACCAGCGGCTGAGCCAGGGCCTGCCCGTCGCTATGGAAATGCAGGAGCAGCGGCTCGGCAAGCTCCACACCTTCGGCAAGCTCGATCAGCAGGCCGGCAGACTGAAACGCAGTATTCAAATCAGTGAGGCCGGCCCTGGGGCGGCTGGCTGTCAGCTCATCCAGCACCGCCTGCTGTTGTGGCGCGGGAATGTCCGCGAAAGCGCTCAGGCGCAGTCCGGTGGCGGTCTTTGGCAGTTCGCCCAGACGACCGTTGCTAAAGTAGCACCGTGGTTGCCTGTTCCAGGCCCGCTAGCTGGCTTCCTGGCTGTGTCGTTGCTGGCCGTTCAAGCGCGTCTCGTCCAGGTAGGCCAGCGCTCGCGTGGCAACGGGCGACAGGTCTGTGTACTTCCAGTCTTCGTCACGCTGGCTGGGAAATCCGCCTTGCTTGGTGAATCTTTGCAGGGCCTGCTCGCGCAGGCCTTTCAGCCAATCCAATTGCGCGGGCGCACGTTCCTCTGCGACGGAGAAGGCGCGCTGCAGTTCCGCTGCGCTCACTGGTTCACAGCCTGCGCGAGAATCTCGTCGTAGCCCTCTGATTCGAGTTGTTGGCCAGGTGGCGATCGCCACTGCGGGCAATTCGACCGTCGGCCAGTACGTGCACGAAGTCCGGTCGTATATAGTCGAGCAGTCGCTGGTAATGCGTGATCAGCACAAACGAACGCTCCGGCCCGCAGCGCTTTGACACCATTCGGCGACGACTTTCAATGCATCGATATCCAGGCCGGAATCCGTTTCATCCAGTATCGCCAGGCTCGGTTCCAGCACGGCCATCTGGAATATTTCGTTACGCTTTTTCTCGCCGCCCGAGAAACCTTCGTTGACGCCGCGGCTCAGGAATTTCTCGTCCATCTGCATCAGCTCAGCTTTTTCCGCACCAGTTTCATAAACTGCATGAGCATCGACTTCGGGTCGATCCCCGGTGCTTGCGTTCGCGCGTTCAGTGCCGCCTTCAGCAGATAGACATTGTTGACGCCCGGAATCTCAACCGGATACTGGAAGCCGAGAAAGATGCCGGCGCGGGCACGCTCTTCGGGCGCCATGGCGAGCAAGTCGTGCCCGCTGAAGCTGACGCTTCCGCCGGTTACGGTCATAGCCTTCCCGGCCGGCCAGCATTTGCGCCAGAGTGCTTTTGCCGGAACCGTTCGGCCCCATGATGGCATGAACTTCGCCTGCGTTGATTCTCAGGTTCAGGCCTTTGAGGATCTCCGTGCTCGCCAACGCCGCATGCAGGTCGCTTAATTTCAAGCATTGTTCTTGTTCCTGTCGATCGGGCATCTTAGCCGACCGCCCCTTCGAGGCTGACGTTCAATCAGGTTCTGCGCTTCCACGGCAAATTCCATGGGCAGTTCCCGAAAGACTTCCTTGCAGAAGCCGTTGACTATCATATTCACGGCGTCTTCTTCGGATGATACCGCGCTGCCGGCAGTAAAACAGCTGGTCGTCGGCGATTTTCGAGGTGGTCGCTTCGTGCTCGACGATCGCCGTCGGGTTCTTGATTTCCATGTACGGGAAGGTGTGCGCGCCGCACTCGTTACCCATCAGCAGCGAATCGCACTGGGTGTAATTGCGCGCGCCTTCGGCGCGTGGCGGAATATCTTCACCAGGCCGCGATAGGCATTGCTGCGCGCGGCCGGCTGAAATGCCTTTGGAAATGATGGTGCTGCGGGTGTTCTTGCCGATATGAATCATCTTGGTGCCGGTATCGGCCTGCTGGAGATTGTTGGTCACGGCGACCGAATAGAACTCGCCCACGGAGTTATCGCCGCGCAGAATGCAGCTGGGATACTTCCAGGTAATAGCCGAGCCGGCTTCCACCTGCGTCCAGGAAATTTTCGAATTGGCGCCCCGGCAGTCGCCGCGCTTGGTGACGAAGTTGTATATGCCGCCGCCGCCTTCCTCGTCGCCCGGGTACCAGTTCTGCACGGTTGAATACTTGATCTCGGCATCTTTCAGCGCGACCAGTTCGACCACCGCCGCATGCAGCTGGTTTTCGTCGCGCATGGGCGCAGTGCAGCCTTCCAGGTAGCTGACGTGGCTGCCTTCATCGGCGATGATCAGGGTGCGCTCGAACTGACCGGTATTGGCCTGCATTGATACGGAAATAAGTCGACAGCTCCATCGGGCAACGCACGCCCTTGGGGATGTAGACAAAAGAGCCGTCGGTGAACACGGCCGAGTTCAGCGCGGCGAAAATAGTTGTCCCGCTACGGCACCACGGTGCCGAGGTAGCGCTCGATCAGTTCCGGGTGCTCTTTGCACGGCTTCGGAAAAAGAGCAGAAAATCACGCCCGGCTTCTGCCAGTTTGTCCTTGAACGTGGTAGCGACGGACACGCTGTCGAACACCGCATCGACCGCCACGCCGGCCAGGCGCGCCCGCTCATGCAGCGGGATGCCCAGCTTGTCATATGTTTCCAGCAGTTTCGGGTCGACTTCATCCAGGCTTTTGGGTCGCGTCTTTCATCTTTCCTCGGCGCCGAATAGTATGAAATAGCCTGGTAGTCGATGGGCGGATAGTCGAGTTTCGCCCAATTCGGCTCGCGCATCGTCTGCCAGTGCGGAATGCTTTCAGCCGCCAGTCCAGCATGAATTCCGGTTCATCCTTTCTTCGCGATATCAGCCGAATCACGTTCTCATCGAGGCCCGGGCGGCACGGTGTCCGATTCGATATCGGTGAAAAAGCCGTGCTTGTACGTCGCCAACAATTCGTCAACTTCTGACTGTTTGGGAGCCATGTCTATCCTGCCCTCTGGTCAGCCGATGCCCCGCGAGCGCTTGGTTCTTGCCGCATCCCCGGCGCACAATCCTGTCGCCGAGAAACTGCTGGTGGGCCGTTGCGAGATCGCTCAGGCGGATTTCCTGCATCGCGCTGCGAATGGCCGCACTGATTTTCTGCCAGGCACCGCCAACGAGGCATAAGACTTTGAGTTCGCAGTGACTTTCCTCCGTGCTGCATTCGGTTATCGCAACCGGCCCTTCCAGAGCGTCGAGGATCTCTGCCGCGGTGATTTCGTCCGCCGGACGGGCCAGCCTGTAGCCGCCGTCGGCGCCGCGGGATAGATTCACCAGTCCGCCACGCGCCAGCTCCTTCAATAGCTTCGCGAGGTCGGCAGCGCCACGTGCGTGCCGGCGGCCACATCAGTGGCCGCACAGCGCCGTGTTCCCTGGTGGGCGAGGTAGACCAAAATCATGGTTCCGTAGTCGGTAAGGCGGCTGATTCGCAACATTAAGCTGTGCCTCGTTAAATTGGGACTATTTTAGTCCACTATGCGCCCGCGGAAAAGTGCTATTGGGTCGTTGCTTGGTTCCCTGCGCATCTGCTATCCTTTTTTGCCAGAATTCGCAGTCACAGATTTGCGCTGTTATTGGCCGCCGTGGCCCCGAGATGCCTTTTGTTAGCGGCCCCAGGTTCGGCGATTCAGGGCTGAGCTAAGTTCTTAAAAAATTGTTAATAAACAGTAAGTAATGAGTTATTTATTAAGTAAATTATTTTCAGGAGTGGCGCTTTGCCGGGGTCGGGAACCTTCATCGCCGAGCTGGGTCCGAAAGGCATGCGTATGGAAAAGGAACTTCAGGAATGAGACAGCCCGGGCAGGCATTTTACTGGCCGTGCTTAGCCTTCTGCTGACACTTCCGGCCCTGGCCGCAGCCAATCGCGCGCCGCATGAAGTGGTCGCGAGCAGCGCGGAGCAGGTCGCCGATCGCCTGGAGGGCCGCAGGGGTTTTCTGGCCGAACATCCACAGGAACTGTATTCGTTGATAGACGAAGTGCTGCTGCCCAACTTTGATACCCGCTATGCGGGGTTTCTGGTGCTGGGTCGCAGCAACTGGAATGCCGCCAGCGGACAACAACGCGATCGTTTTGTCGCCGCCTTTTTTGATTTTCTGGTGCGCAATTATGCCGAGGGTCTGCTGGAATTCGATCCGCGCAGCATCGAAGTGCTGGACAGCGCTGAAGCTGCGGATGAAAAGCGCACCACGGTGCAGACCCGTATGCGTCAGGACAACGGCACCGTCGTGCCGATAATCTACGCGTTGCGCAAGACAGGTGACGGCTGGAAGGTCTATGACGTGCGCATTGAAGGCGTGTCCTATCTGCAAAACTATCGAAATCAGTTCAACGCAGAGATTTCGGCCAATGGTATTGATGCAGTAATCGCCAGGCTCGAAAAGGAAACCGCAGATGTTCCGCAGCCGTCATCCGTCGAATGATCGACTGCCTAGGGTGAGGTGACTGTCGCTTGCGAGTCGTCGAAGTCGTCTTCGAACTCGTTTTCAAATTCGTCGTCGAAGTCGTCTTCGGGGAAATCATTTTCCGGCGGCAAGCCGTCATAGCGCAAAAAGCGTCGATTCTGCCAATAAGCGTCGCGCACGAAAGCATAGGGATCGAATGCGCGCCGTATTTGTTCATCTATAGGCAGCAATCGTGAGCGCTGATGAATGATCCACAGCCCGTTCAAGCGGCTGCGAAGACCTGACGGTCGGATCTGCAGTTGCGGATGATAAGTCAGGTCAACCAGCTGGCCGACCCCGGAACGCACCGTACGTGGCCCGAACAGCGGAATGATCAGGTAGGGACCTTCGGGCACGCCCCAGACGCCGAGCGTCTGCCCAAAGTCTTCGTCATGCCGAGCCAGGCCGGCGGTGGTGGCTGGATCGAAGAAGCCGCCAATGCCCAGGGTGGTATTAAGGCCCATGCGCCCTGCATCGGAAAAGCCCTGCCGAAACTTTCCCTGCAGCCAGGCGTTGAGAATATCTATCGGGGTGGCGAGATTCTCAAACCAATTGTTGATGCCGGTGCGCATGAACTGAGGCAGCAGCCAGTCGTAACCAACGGCTACCGGTCGCAGCAGATAGGTATCGGTAAAGTCATTGAAAGCAAAAACCCCGCGGTTTAACGGCTCCAGGGGGTCGCCGGCCACCTCGGTGCGGCTTGCGCCCTGGCTCGCACAGCCGACGCTGGCCAGGATCATTAGCATCGCGCCTAGTCGCAGAGTCCGCCGTGTGGCTTCTGGGACGCGAAAACCAGTCATTGCCTGCTGCGGCCGTTTGAGCGGCCCTGAGACTGGTTCATGAAACTCATAACCTGGTCCAGTCGCGAGCGAAAGCGAGCGCGCTGGATAGAGTCCAGTTCAGGGATGCTCAGGGCGAGCCGCAATTGATCGCCGGCCAGGGGGAAGTTGCCGGTCAGTAAATAGTACTCAGCCATATAGTAGTGCGCGTCGGCCGTGTCGCCCGCGGCACTAGCGGCCAGCGCGATCTGTCGCACCTGTTCCGAGGTTGGTGGTACCTGGTTGTAGAGGTCGAGCAGAATTTTATGGGCTTTTTCCGGTTGATCGTATTGCATCAGGGCTTCGGCATAACGAATGGTCAGCGGGACATTGCGCGGAAACAGTCCCATGGCTGTATTAAATGTCTGTTCTGCGGCTTCAGCATCGCCCAGCGCCAGTTGCGCGGCTGCCAGGCCGGAATGAAAGTGAATAATTTCCTGGTTGGCATTCAGCAGCACTTCAAATTCCCGGCGGGCTTGCTCGTAGTTGCCGAGCTTCAGCTTGCTCAGGGCCATGCCATAGGGCAGGCCCAGGTTGCCCACCCGCGCCGGATCATCGCGCTCACCCTGAAAGGCGCGCAGCGCCTCTTCGGGTGTATCGCTGGTCAGCAGGGCGAGGCGTGCCCGCGTCAGGCCATAGCCCACCGCATCGCTAACTTCGACCTCCGGATACTCGGCGATTCGCGATGATGTTTCTGCGATTCGATTGACAGTGACCGGGTGGGTGCGCAGAAATTCAGGCGCACCGCCGGCCAACAGGCCTGTCTTCCGGTTTAGCGTTGCGAAAAATTCCGGCATGCCTTTAGGGTCGAAACCCGATTCGGCCAGAATGCCCACGCCAACCCGGTCAGCCTCATACTCGTTAGCGCGGGTGAAATTGATTTGCGCCTGAGCCGCAAGGCTCTGCGCGCCCATGATTGCGCCCTGGATCGCTTCGCCGCTGCCGGTGGCAGCCCCGACCAGGATCGCGCCGAGCATCGCCGCCATGCTGAGAATACTCTCGCGTTGATTCGCGAAAACCGCGCGCGAGATATGCCGCTGGGTCACATGCGCTATTTCATGCGCCAGCACACCGGCCAGCTCGCTTTCGTTGGCCGTGGCCATAAACAGGCCGGAATGCACGCCGATATAGCCGCCGGGCAGGGCGAAGGCGTTAATTGCCGGATCGTCGACAATAAAAAACTGGAAAGTGAAATCGCCATCCTGGGCGTTGGCCGCCAGTTTCTGACCGACATCCTGAATGTATTCCTGCACCTCAGGATCCGTGATGATGGCGTCAGTCATCCGCAGGCTGTTGTAGATGGATCTGCCGATCTGCGCTTCTTTTTCGCGACTAAGCACCGAATCCGACGGGCTGCCGATATCTGGCAGGCTATCGGAGTCGACGGCAGCCGTTGCCGGCACGATGGCCGCCGCTAGCAGAGCGATGCAAAGGTGGTGCAGATACCTGCGCATGACGACTTGTCAGAGGGCCTTGACGGCCGCCAGCACCTCATCGACGTGACCTTTGACTTTGACCTTGCGCCATTCCTGGCGAAGTTTGCCTTTTTCGTCGATGAGGAAAGTGCTGCGTTCGATACCCATTACCTTGCGCCCGTACATGTTCTTTTCCTTGATCACGTCATAGGCCTGGCAGGCTTTTTCTTCGGCATCTGAAACGAGCTGAAACGGGAAGTCGTACTTGGCGCTGAATTTTTCATGCGAGGCAATGCTGTCCCGCGAGGCGCCGATAATCACCGCGCCGGCGCGCTTGAAGGCGGCATGCTGGCTGGCGAAATCCTGGCTTTCTGTGGTGCAGCCGGGCGTGTTGTCCTTCGGGTAGAAGTACAGGACAACTTTCTTGCCACGCAGAGATTTAAGTTCCAGGGTCTGCTCACCGGTGGCCGGCAGCTTGAAATTAGGGGCGACTTTGCCGATTTCGGGGGCGCTCATACTGATTGGTCCTCTTATTTAAGCCGGTAGTTCCCGGAGCAGACAATCTGCCAGGCTCCGTTGGCGGCTATTTTATCGCTGTGCCGGCTCGAATACCGCGTCGAGATTCTCGGCATCACAGTAGTCCAGGAAGTCTTCGCGCAGACTGGCGGTATGGACTTCCGCGGGCACATTAATAGTCAGCTGCACCGAAAACATGGCGGCGCCGGTATGCGGCGCGTTGTAGCTGCGCGAGTTCATTTCCGCGATTTCCAGGTTGCGGCTGGCGAAAAACGATGACACGCCGAGCACGATGCCCTCGCGATCCAGGCTCACCACATCGACCAGATAGGGCGCGCATTGACCACGTTGCCGGGGTTCAGCGTCGCGGATGGTCAGCGTGAGGTCTGCATTGCGCTCGAGCTTGCTCAGGCGCTCACGCAGTTTGCCCACCGCATGCCAACTGCCGGCCACCAGCATCAGCACGGCGAATTCCGAGCCGAGGCTCATCATCCGGCTCTCCTGGATGCTGCTGCCGGCCCCGGTGATAACCTCGCTGAGGTCCCGGATCAGGCCGGCCCGGTCGGGGCCGATCGCAGTAATTGCCAGCAGCTTTTCCATACTTTTGCCTAATCAGCGGATGCTGCGCGGAGTTTAGCCGAGCGGGCCGCACAGGCAAGGATTTAGCGTCTGGCCCGCGAGCCGGGTTTGTTGCGCTACCCCTGGGGGCTGCGTACCATCGCGAGCCCATTCGGTAGCGATTTTTTCATGTTTTACGGCAGCCTGGTTGCACTTGTAACGCCCATGACCGCTGACGGCGAGGTCGATTTCCCTTGCCTGCGGCAGCTGGTGGACTGGCATGTGGCCGCCGGGAGCAACGGGCTGGTGATTGCCGGCACCACCGGAGAATCGGCAACCCTGACCCGCGATGAACATATCGAGGTGATTCGGGTTGCTGCGCAGCAAGCCGCCGGCCGTTTGCCGGTGATCGCCGGCACCGGCTCGAATTCAACCCGCCAGACCGTCGAACTGTCGGTGGCCGTTGGCGATGCGCCCATCGACGGCTTTCTGATTGTCACGCCTTACTACAACAAACCGACCCAGCGCGGCCTGGTTGCCCATTTTCGGGCCGTTGCCGATGCCGTTGATCAACCGGTGATGCTTTATAACGTGCCGGGCAGAACGGCCGTCGATCTGTTACCTGAAACCGTCGCCGAACTGGCGGAGCATCCCGGCATTGAGTCCATCAAGGAGGCCACCGGCGAAGTAGCCCGTGTGGCGCGTTTGCGCGACCTGTGTGGCCCCGACTTTGGGCTATTCAGCGGTGATGATGCGACGGCGCGCGAATTTATCCTGGCGGGCGGGCAGGGCGTGGTTACGGTAACCGGCAATGTGGCACCGGCAGAGATGGCGGCCATGTGTCGTGCAGCTCTGGACGGTGATGCCGCGGCTGCCGCCAGCCTGGATCAGCGTTTGTCCGGCCTGCATACGGACCTGTTTATCGAGTCCAACCCGATTCCGGTGAAGTGGGCCCTGGCCCAGCTCGGACGTATACCCCCGGGACTGAGACTGCCGCTGACCGAACTCTCGGCGTCGGCCCAACCCCAGGTAACGGCTGCCCTTGACGGGGCTGGATTGTCCTGATGATGCCCAGAACACTAAATACTGCGCTGCGCGCGATCAGTGTGATGCTCTTATGTGGCGGCCTGATGGGCTGCTTTGGCAGCAAGGAAGGCGTCTGTGCCAAGCCGCGCGAGTATCAGGCGAGCCGCAGCGTGCAGTCGCTGGAGGTGCCCGAAGATCTGGATGCGCCGCCCAATATGGGCCTGGAAATTCCGCAGGTTCCGCCTGGAGAAGACGATGAGGCTCAGGCCAATCAGGCGCAAAAATGCCTGGATGACCCGCCGGATTATTTCGGTCGCTAGTTGATTGAACAGCACCCGGCCCTGAGTTAGGCTGCCGCGCGCTTACAAATGCAGTTCGGAGAGGTGGCTGAGCGGCTTAAGGCGCTCGCTTGGAAAGCGAGTGTACGTTTATAGCGTACCGCGGGTTCGAATCCCGCCCTCTCCGCCACTCCAAAAAAGGGCCCCGCACGGGGCCTATTTTTTTGGGGTGGCGGAGAGGGCGTTGTGGACGAACGCGCCCGGTTCGACAAAATCGCAGAGCGATTTTGGACGCTGCCTTTGGCAGCGCCCCGCAGGGGTGAGTGGGCGTACCCGCCCGCGAATCAATCCCGCCCTCTCCGCCACCCAGTCTCAGGCTATAGCGCTCTCCCGGATAGCCTTGACAAACGCAGAAAAAAGCCCCGGTTTTCCGGGGCTTTGCGCATTCTGGTGGCAGCACAATTTCCCGAGAGAGAGTGTTCGGCGCGATCTTTGGAATTGTTCCGCGGCTTTTCTCCGTTGGGCAGTTCGACGGTGCGTCCTGATGATTGTAATCTTAAAGGGGGTTCGAATCCCGCCCCCAAAGCTCCCTCAGGATCCCGTCCCAAAAAGCCGTAGGGGTTTTACCCCGATAACACGGACGCATCTGATAAGGTCAAAAATGACCGTGGAGGAGCGTCATGTCAACAAGAAGAAAATACTCAGCGGAGTTCAAACGTGAAGCGGTGTCGTTAACGCAGCGAGTCGCGCGTATGATCCCGGAATAGCTCCTGGGATCAGTGGCAACCTACCGCACTGATCATTGGGATCTCGGCAACACCGAGACGCAAACTTGGGGAGGCGCTCATCCGCCGGACTGTGGAACGCGAGGCACTCAATATTGGCTAGATATCTCTACCTGGACGGCAAGGACAAGACACGCCGAGGAATAGTTTCTTGCGTGGCACTTGCTCACAATGAGTCGAATATTCTTCCGGCCTTCCTGCGGCACTACCGGCGGCTGGGCTCGTTCAATTTCCTGATCGTGGATGACAACTCAACCGACTCAACCACCGACTATCTTCGGACCCAGTCAGATGTGACGCTGTTTCGCCCGATCGACGGATCAACCTATAGCGTGACAAGAGGGACTGGCGTCACGAACTGCTCGACACCTATGCGGCACATGAGTGGTGTCTTGTACCGGACATAGATGAACACTTTGTGTACCCTAATATGGGACGGAAATCACTGGACGACTTCATCTCATCACTCCGGCGAGAAGGCGCCGACGCGTCATTGACTGTAATGGTCGATATGTACGGAGATATGCCGTTGGAAGATCATGTCTTCACAACCGGCGACCTGCTTGGCCGGTTTCCGTTTTTCGACGCACCCGGACCAGCTTCGCAAAGCTATCGACTCATCGCCCCGCCGAAGCGCTTTCGTCAGCAGTATCCGTGTCCAAATGTGATGGCATTCGGAGGTATGCGGGAGCGCATCTTCATTCGCGATTACGCGCTGCTGCCACCTTGGCATCGTTTCCTCATCGACAGGTTTGCTCACATCGACGGTTCACCACAGCCTTGGGCGGCGAAAGTCGGGCTGCATGACATCATAACCTCACTGACGCGGGAAAGCCTCGACAACCACAGACTCATGGCAAGCAAACTCGGCCTGATCAAGTGGCGGCCTGGCCTCAAGTTCTCCGGCGGACCTCACGCAGTCAACGCGCCGCTGAACGTATCATCGAGAAGAAGCGCCTTCTTGCATTTTCCTATTACCCGAGGGCTGAAGGGGATTCGATATGTCGCGAATCGGGGCCAACACTGGCGCGGTAGCTACTACTACAAGAGAATTCTCGATACCGAAACGTTCCTCAAGGCATCGCCCGTCTATGAAGCATCGTGTCGATATGATGGCCCGGAATCGCTGGGCGCCATACTTCGGTAGGAGGGGGCAGCGATGCGGCGCGCCAAAACGAACGTCAACGAGATCAGGCGTCGTTGTGGCCTGTACTGCCGGTGCAAGGGCCCCCGTATTTGAAGTCCGTGTGCGGGCGGATGAGTATGTCTTCGGGGAAAAATGAATCGGCGCGCGAGGGCAAAGTCGACCCATAACAGCCACGCTCTGCTTCGCCAGCTAGCCGGGTCGTATTCATGGGCTATTCAGTCATCGCGCGCTATGGTCCAAAGTACTTTCCATCAAGTTCGAAGTGAGTCGCAGACCTGGACCGCAGCCCCGGAGGCGCGATGAAGATTCTTGACTTCGTTCGGCACGGCCTGAGCCAGGACCTGGTCCACGATATCCGAAGCAGGCCAGACACACCCCTTGTAGGCCGAGGACGGGAACAAGTACGGAGTACTGGCATCGCCATGCGCCGACAAGGTGTCAGATATGACGTGATACTGAGCTCGCCATTACCCAGGGCGCTTGAAACAGCTGAGATCATAGCGTCGCAAGTCTCCTATGACGCAGACAACATCCTCACCGATCCGGAGCTTGTTGAGCGCGACTGGGGCGAATACACTGGCAAACCAAATGAGTGGATATATGCACAAATCGGACGTGAGCCGACGGCCTTCGACGCTCTCCCCGGTGTAGAAACGCTCGAAGAACTACAGGCGCGCGCCGCGCGGGTCTTCAACAGAACAAAAACACGAAACGAAGGGCGCATCCTTATTGTCGGTCATGGGCAGTTCGCACGAGCGTTGCGCTGCCACGTCAGGGGACAGCGACCGACAACGACGAATTTTCACGGTGCAAGAGGCTTTCGTACCGGAGAGCTATCGAGGGTGTACCCCGATCAGGACCAGGACACGTGACGCGCATCCGGGAGCAGGCAAGCTTGACTGGCCGCAGCGTGAAAACCGCGTACGGCCGGAAACGACATATTGCGATGAGCGCTGGCGCCGCGTTCAGCGCTTTCCAGGGTTCGTCGTACTGAAGGAACAAGTTGTGATTCTCCGGCTCCTCTCACTACATCGACGACCAGACCAGATCCCCACTCACCATGCCTAGAGTCGATCAACGTCACCAGATTCGACACGTACTGGTTGTCGCTGTCGACATACCTCCAATGTCCAGGCTCGGCGTGAACGGGAATGGCGGAGCCAGCATCTATGTCCAGGACTTGTCGCGTTTCTATGAGGAACTCGGTGCAACATTGGCACTGGTCACCAGCGTAAAAGAGAGCGAAGGCCTCAGCGATGCGCTCCGCTCTCGCATGATTGATGAAGTGCGCAAGATAATCGCTCGAGAAAGGCCAACGTTGATTCACGTCCTTTATTGGAAATCCGCAAGCGTAGTCCTCGGGGTTCCTGAATGCATCGGGATCAGGAAAGTCTTTTCGCCGATTTCTCTGGAAGCAGGCAAACGCAAAGGTTCTGAAGGAGCCGACTCGGATGTCGAGAGATGGAAGATCGAGAAAGACATCATGCGCCAGAGCGATGTGACCGCTGTCGTATCCTCCCAGGAAGAGGCTATTGCACGCGACGAGTATGGAATTCCAGCAGATAAGATTCACGTGGTCATGCGGTCAGTAGATCTGGATAGCTTCTCGCCGTCCGAACCCGGTCGACGCACTGACAGGGTCGTACGAGCATTTAGGGACAAGTATATCTTGTTCGTTGGTCGGTTCGCGCCCAGCAAAGGTCTGGATTCCCTGATCGAAGTCTACCTGTCGCTTGCTTTGGAGACGGAAACGCCGCCACCCCTTGTGCTCGCTGGCGGATCGTCGCGTGACATACTCAGTCTCCAAAATGACATGCGCAAGACTCTCGACAGAATCGAGCGCTCAGGGGGGCGAATAGAATTCGTGGGTCACATCGGACAGGAGAGCTTGCCCGACTTGTACCGAGGTGCACTGGTCACATGTGTGCCATCCCGCTACGAGCCCGGTTCTAGGGTTATGCTCGAGTCAATGTCCTGTGGCACGCCGGTATTGACGACCGAGACGGGGTACATGCACGAGTTGGTCAGCGCCAAGCTGGACCCGGCACCGGGCTGGGCAGTGGGGCTGCATGAAGATTGCGGCAAGTGGCTGTCGGTTCTTCCGACCTGATAAAGAACCCCGAACTGAGTGAATCGGCCGGAAGAAACGCAAGAAAGTTCGCAAAAAGTATGGTTGCGTTTCCCGACTTTTCGGAGGCGACACACGGCCGCAATCGGGTCAGCGCTGGCCGCTGACCAGAAACAAACGGAAATCTGATTGGTCGGATTATCTCTGGCAGTTAGAGCGTCGGAAGCTGCTCCTGCGGTGCCTCTTGGCGCAAGTTGTCTTCGGGGAGTTTGCTGAAGCTCGTCTCTTCGATTCTCGAGCTTCCTCTCTCCGAAGTTTAGCTTTCCATCGGCCGATCTCCGACAGTCTTGATTACTAAGAATCATCGCTCAATGGATTCAGACGCACACCAACGGGTAAGCTATGGACTAAATTCTCTCTGCCCATCTCTGGGACCGGCGATTCCTCGCAATCTGCACGGGACCGGGCGTTGCCTGCATCTCTAGGCTCTTGTCGTAGGATTTTAAGAGAGCTGAAGCAACTTCGCTTTTCTCGTCGCCGATCAATCCCACCACTTCGCAGACCAGTTCGAATCGACTCAGCGCGTTAAGCTCCCTCAGGTCTTCAGACCTATCGTCCGGGTGCGAGAAAGGTCCCCAGTGACGGATCAGCAACGCCAGGTCGTACAGCGGTTGCGACAACGATGCGTTCCGGAAATCAATAAAGGAAACTGAGCCATCGGGACCCAGGATAACGTTCCCGGGATTCAAGTCGAGATGAGCCGGCGACGAGCCCGGATAGTCGACATGCATCGTGGATGGCCATCTGTGGCCGGAGCTGCTCTTGAAAGATCCACATGCTGCCGTAAGCCGCTTCCACTGCAAACATACCTTTACGAGTAGTTCCTCCGCATGGTTTCGATTGTTCGCCCGCATGTCGGCCAAATCGTCTCCTTCGACATAGGTAACGTACTCCGCCTCCGCAGTGAGCGCGATGGGCTCGGGACATTCGAGGAAGCCTTGGTTGCGAATATGGGTGAGCAGGGCGAACTGGGCTTCGGAAAACGGCGTCGCGGCAGCCTTTACGTGTCGGGCTTCCAGATCGATCAGTGGCATTCTTGCTTCCGGAAGGGGCGCATTACAACAGGGGCGTCAAGCGAGAGACACCCCAAGCGCCGGAAAAAGTACGGCGATTCGCGCCGCTGCTCTTGGCCCGGACGGAAATCAGCTCTGATCCGGATCATGGCCACAGACATTCTCGATAACGGGCAGAAAGCCTGAAAGCCATCTCCCTTCTGCGAGATGCCGAGCTTTGCTGGAGGAGGACGAGGACGAGAAGAAGAAGAAGAAGAAGAAGAAGAA
>CAWEDX010000010.1:0-22656 GCA_963807995.1 uncultured Gammaproteobacteria bacterium | reverse complement strand
CAACCGGCACGACTGGATCCACAGGAGCCACGGGAGAGACAGGCGCCACGGGCGCCACGGGTGCCACGGGTGTCACGGGTCCAACCGGTGCCACGGGTGAGACGGGCGCCACCGGAACTACGGGGTCGACCGGCGCTACGGGTGCCACGGGTGAGACGGGTGCCACGGGTGCAACGGGTGCCACGGGTCAACGGGTGCTACGGGTGCCACGGGTGGGGCAGGAGCTACCGGCACGACGGGAGCGACTGGCGCCACGGGTGCGACGGGCGCCACGGGCGAGACAGGAGCTACCGGCACGACGGGACTACAGGTGCCACGGGTGAGACCGGCGCCACGGGAGCTACGGGTGCCACGGGTGCCACGGGCCAACCGGCGCCACAGGGGCTACGGGCGAGACAGGTGCAACGGGTAAGACGGGTTCTACAGGTGCCACGGGTGAGACGGGCGCCACGGGCGCTACGGGTGCTACGGGCGACGACGGGTCCGTACCGGTGCCACGGGTGAGACGGGCGCCACGGGAACTACGGGGTCGACCGGCGCGACGGGCGCCACGGGAGAGACGGGCGCCACGGGTGCAACGGGTGTCACGGGTCCAACTGGCGCCACAGGCGCCACGGGAGAGACAGGAGCGACCGGCACGACTGGATCCACTGGGGCCACGGGTGCGACGGGCGCCACGGGCGAGACAGGAGCAACCGGCACGACTGGATCCACAGGAGCCACGGGTGAGACAGGCGCCACGGGCGCCACGGGTGCCACGGGTGTCACGGGTCCAACCTGGCGCCACAGGCGCCACGGGCGAGACAGGAGCAACCGGCACGACTGGATCCACAGGAGCCACGGGAGAGACGGGCGCCACGGGCGCCACGGGTGCCACGGGTGTCACGGGTCCAACCGGTGCCACGGGTGAGACGGGCGCCACCGGAACTACGGGGTCGACCGGCGCGACGGGCGCCACGGGAGAGACGGGGCGCCACGGGTGCAACGGGTGTCACGGGTCCAACTGGCGCCACAGGCGCCACGGGAGAGACAGGAGCGACCGGCACGACTGGATCCACTGGGGCCACGGGTGCGACGGGCGCCACGGGTGAGACAGGAGCAACCGTACTGACCGGTTCCAACAGGAGCCACGGGTCAAGAGCAGCCGCCACGGGCGCCACGGGTGCCACGGGTGTCACGGGTCCAACCGGTGCCACGGGTGAGACGGGCGCCACGTCATTCTGCGGAGCTGGCTTGTGCACCTGAGGCAGCCAATCGGCGCCGAGACGATGCTGCGCGCACGGCGTACTTGCGGTGGTCCGTGCTGGATGCCCGGCACAAGCGTGATTGAGAATGTTTTGCTGACCCCAAAGTACTCAACATTGTTTTTTTGCACGTCACGAGAACACAGCAGGAACAGTGAACTGGGCCTTCCGGCTGGTTGCAATGCGCATCGCAATGGCGATCCTGGGGCGTCGCTTTCATCCACAGCCCAGTCAGCCGACAACCGACCGGTGGTTATTCTGCGTCGCAGGCATCGCTGCGCATGCGACTGTACTCCCGCGGCTGAGCAAGAGCCCCGCGCAAAGACAATCCGACACCACGCATTATGTAAGCTTCGAGCTTCCGGTTCAGGAAACCAGTCCGGAATGAAAACTATCGTCACAGATGGGAGTGCTCCGGCTGTCGGCTAACAAGCGACTCTCGTTCGACAAGTAGCAGCACCCCGTTTACGTTAGCGAAATGCTGGTCGCCATCGTCAAACTATAGGGTCTTGACAGAGGTTTGCCGGCGAAGGGGTTCGAGCAATGTTCAGGGTCACACGTTCCGCGCTATACCGTCACCAGCTTGCAAGCTGCGCTGATTACCACAGTCTTGCGAGCAGGTTTCGGTGGCGCCAATTGCTTGCCTCAAGTGCGCTTCTTGCACTGAGCCTGATTTCGCTGAACCTGTTCAGCCCTGCAGCCGAGGCCGGCAACCGTGTCGGTAGCTGCGGCGGCGTTGGCCAGCGAGGTTGCTGCGTTTTTGAGGCCATACCATCGTGCGATTCCGGACTGGTCGAGAATCTCGGCGGTCCGGCGCCGGGAGCGGACCGTTCGGCTGTTCCATAGGTACCTGCGCCAATCCGCCGCCACCACCACCGCGGCCCAGCAACTGCGGGCGAGAGAACCAGCGCGCCTGCACCATTATTGAGTACGTGCCGTCCTGTGAGTCGGGACTGGTTGAGCGGCTCTACCAAGGCACGTCCTACTGCCGCAAGCTCGACGGCGACGGTTACCCCACGGTCTGCGGCGATGCCGGGGAGCGACCCTGTGTGATTACCGAAAAGATTCCTTCGTGCAAAGACGGCAACTACGAATTTCCTGTCGGCGCGGACTGCGCTGCACTCGACACGGATGGCTATCCGCCCTTCTGCGGCGGCGAACTGGAGCCTGCCTGTACCCTAGACCTGCAAGTTTTTCTGGGTATCACTTCCTGCAAACCCGGTTTCCAGGAAGTCGGGTTTCCGTCGGGCGTCTGCCTGAGTCTGGACGCCGACGGTTATCCGCAGTCCTGTGGCGGCGATGGCGAACCCGGCTGCACCCTTGACCTGCAGATTGCCTTCGGCATTACCTCCTGCAAACCCGGGCTGACCGAGTCGCCCAGTATTGGCGGCACCTGTTTCAGCACCGACAACGACGGTTATCCCAGCGGCTGCGGCGACCTCGGCGAACCGCCCTGCGACATAGCGGTGCAATTGCTCAATAACATCAAGTCTTGCAAGGCGCCGTACTTCGAAACTCCGAAACTCGACCCGATACGGCTGGAATGCGACAGCTGCCAGAGCGGCGACGTGCGCTGCCTGTTCGGTGGCGAAATTGACTTTATCCGGCCGGTACCGCAGTTCTGGCCCAGCGATGAAGCGCCGCCCGGGCCGCGCAGCATTTTCATGATTCACGGTCTCGGCTCCAGCGCGAATAATGCGTTCAGTCGCAAGGTCGGCGGGCTGCCCGCCGTGCTGGATGACCCGAGCATCGGCCACGATGTGTACGCCATCGACTACAACGCCGGCAACGGTAACGGCAGTACACCAAATCCGTTGCGCATATTCCGCTTCAAGCGTCTGAGTGCGGGCGATGATTCCGACAACTGGGGCGAATGGGAGCTGGTCTACACGCACCCGGGCAAGGCTTTGGACGGCACCAACTTCACCGTCTTTGAAGTTGCCGCGTTTATTGCCGATGGCATAGAGGCCATAGATACCGCCGATAATATTTCCATCGTCGCGCATAGCCTCGGTGGCATCATGGCCCGTCACCTCGTCTACCGGCATTACGACGAACTGCGCAACGCCGGTAAACGGATCGCGGAAGTCGTGACATTCGGCACCCCGCACCAGGGTGGCGGCGTCGGCCTGCCGTTTATCCCCGCAGCCGGCGACATACAGGAAATTGTCGGCTGTGTCGGTGTCCTCCTGCAGAGTGACCCGGCGAAACGGCGCCTGTTCTGGCAGCTGTGCCAGCTGGAACGCTGGCAGAAAGGCCGCGCAATCGTCGCGGCAACCGGCGCGCCCATCGACGACTTCGACTATCCGCAGATTCACTGGGCCACCGTGGCCGGTGCCGGCAACCTGCTGAACTTCTTTGAAACTGACTTGCCGGCACTCGACAGCGACAAGGTCGTGGCGGTGATCAGTGCGCACGGCATCGACTCAGACCAGTGCTTCCCGCATCTGCATGACGAGTTCCTGCCGGGCATTAATGTGGTGCCTGGCGTTACCAAGGATGTGAACGGTCTGCCCGCGCTGAGCGCTGACTGCTATCAGCCGGACCACATCGGCGATGAAGACCCCAACTACGAGCACGTCATCGAGCTGGTCGACGGTAACAACGAGCCGCGCGATCACAGTGGCATCCTGGTTGATGCCAACGCCGTCTGTTTTGCCAAGAGCGTAATTGCGGAAGGCCTGATTGAAGCGGACGCAGACGGCGATGGCATACCCTATTGCCTCGACAATTGCACGGCGGTGGCGAACGCTGACCAGGCCGATGCCGACGGCGACGGCTACGGTAACCAGTGCGACGCTGACTTCGACAATACGGGCCCGGTAATTAATTTCTCCGACCTCGCCGCGTTCAAATCGAAGTTTGGTACGGCCGATGCGGCCGCCGACTTCGATGGCAGCGGGGGCATCGTGAATTTCGGTGACCTGGCTCGCTTCAAGTCGATGTTCGGCAAGCCGGTGGGGCCGTCGGGTACCGCGCCCTGATGCGCGGGAGCCCGGCCCGGCCGATTGTCTGTCGCGGCAGCGTCCAGGTCGACAGGCAACTGAGCGAGTAACGCTTGCAGAGCTCGTGGGCAGGCGGGTTTTTAACTAATAGGCCGTCGAGGCCGGTCGCTGCCAGATTGATTCTGAGCCTGGAGAAGCGACTTGCATTTAAGCGCCGGCCGACGCATCTCAGGATCTGACGAACCTACAACGCGTTACGAAATAGTCTGCGCTGCTTCAGACCGAAGATTATTAATAACAAGAGATGCAGCTGCCCGGATACTTTATTCAATACACGATCGGTGAGCCCGGCACGGGCACAATACCTAGCAGTATTAATTGCCGGTAATGATCTTCGTAGCGGCAGAGAGTCGCACTGATACCCAGTTTAGAACGCCTGGTCAGGCGTATTCGTAAACAGGTATTTCCAGCGCAAGACTGCGACCACGTACCCAGCGACTGCAGGCTTTTACCCGAGCGCCTATCTCATACCGTCCACCCGCCGAGCCGCAGCTGACTCAAGGCAACAGGCGCCGGCATTCCGGAACAGGCGGTGCAAACGCCGGCCGGGCTCAAGGCTTGGCGCCGGTCTCCTGCTGCAGATAAGCGATCAGGTTGGCCCGATCCTGCGGATCCTTCACGCCAATAAACACCATGCGATTGCCCGGCAGGAAATCACTCGGACGCGCCAGCCACTGATCCAGGGTTTCAGGCGACCAGCTGATGTCCGCTGCAGTCACCGCTTCCGAGTAGGCGAAGCCCGGCGCCAGGCCGGCATTGCGGCCGAATACGCCGTATAGATTCGGTCCGACCTTGTGAGCTTCACCCTCGCCCAGGCTGTGACAGGCACGACACTGCAGAAACAGTGTCTTGCCGCGCTTCAAATCAGCGCCGGCAACCAACTCATCAATCTTATAACCCGCAGCCGCATCGGCAGTCGGGTCGGCAGCGGGTGCGGCGGCAGTATCAGCGCTCGTGGCGGGCGCGGCCGGCTTTTCGCCGGATTCGCAGCCGGCAACCGCCAGCAGTGCAATCAGGGCAGTAAGAATCAATAAGTATTTGTTTGTTAGCACGGGAATCAACCTCCAGCAGTTTGCGTCGCCATTGCGCTGGCGGCACGATGAATAGCTTTACGGATGCGGGGATAGGTCCCGCAACGACAAATATTGGTAATGGCCTGGTCGATCTCGGCATCTTCGGGCGCCGGATTTTCGGCCAGAAACGCTGCGACCGCCATGATCATGCCGGGCTGGCAATAACCGCATTGGGGAACCTGTTCTTCGATCCAGGCTGACTGCACCGCGTGCAGGGCGTCCGGCGACGCCAGGCCTTCAATGGTCAGCACCTCGGCGCCGGCTACGGCAGCGATGGGCACCACGCAGGAACGCACGGCCGAGCCGTTCAAATGCACGGTGCAGGCACCGCACTGGGCGATCCCGCAACCGTATTTGGTCCCGGTCAGCCCCAACTCGTCGCGCAGCACCCACAGCAATGGCATATCGGTGGGGACAGTCGACCTGCATTGGCCGACCATTCAGTGTGAATTCAATCAATTGGCGCACCCTCGAAGGCGCAGAAGTCTAGCACAGCATGGTCAGCAATCGACCGCTCACCGCAACCCCGCAAGCCTCGCGCAACGGTAATCCGCAGCGGGGCTAAACCGACCACCAATCGTCGGCAGTGGTCTGGCGTATCAGCGCAGTTGTAAATGAGTGCACCGTCGCCGTGTAAGCCAGGCGTTTACGCGCGCTCCTCCGGCCAGCCGACGCGACCACTTTCTATTCAGACTATTCGCGGTGTGGGCTACCGGTTCACTTCCATGCAGAGCCCGGACGCCGCAGCCTGAAACCTTGCTGCAGCTGGCATGGCGAGGAGCACGCGACCGCGGGCTCCTCGCCATTTCCTTAGCGGGCCGGCGCGGGTTCGTTCTCCGCCATATACACACTGAAGCTTGAATCGTTATCGCTGCCCCAGCTCTCCGGCGGCGGCGCCCGGAAATATTCTTCGCCCAGCTGATCCGAAACTTGCCTGAGCAGCGGATCGGGCATGCGCTCAATGGTCGCCGGCCTGGTCATGAAGGTGCGATAGAGGATGTGACCCTCGGCCTGGCCCTGCAGCATCCAGGGCAGCCACGGACCGATACGCGTCCATACGCCGGTGTAGTCCACCGAGGTCAGATCTTCGTTCTGCAGTTCGGAGAGCGATACATGGCGATGAAACATTTCACTGATGCGGTTGATGGGCCCGGCTGACTCACGCGGCCATTCTTCCACGCTCATCGGACTCGGCGGCGCAACATGCACCTCGAACATGCTCATGGCGGTGTCAATTTTCTCCTGCACCCACCACGGCGGGGTAAACGGAATTTCCTGAACCTTGCCATCGAAATCCATCTTGAACACCGGCGCGATTTCAGCGTTTACGGTCATGTTGTGAATCGATACCGTCTCCACCTCTTCGCCCGTAAACGGATTGGTCCAGCTATCGATGAACTGGTTGGTAAACGGGTGCTTGTAAAACGCGCATTCGCGATTAAACAGCCGGTAAGTGCCATCGGCCTGCGGCTCGGTACGCAGCACGCCCATACCTTCAACACCGAACATTTTCTGCAGCGGCTTGTCGGGAGACGTTACCGCGAAAATATCGCCGCCGAACCAGCTAACCGTTTCGACGCTGGGATCAAGATTGCCCAGGACTTTCACAAAGGCGCGCAGGTTCTGGGCGGCATCTGAAAAATCAATTTTCAACGGCGTAGGACCGGCGACACCGGCAGCAGGCGCCGCCGGCGCAGCGCTTGGCGCATCAGCTTCCTGTGCGCAGGCTGTCAGTACCGGCGCGGACGCAGCAGCACCGCCAAGCATCATCATATTGCGCAGCAGGCTGCGACGATCTGTTAGTGCACGTATCTGGCTTGAGTAGATCATGGTCCCCCCCGTTATCTCACTCGGCGAACGCCCTGCGCGCCCGCAAATCTAGGTATGTAATTTAATTAACTGCTGATCAGGCTTCCGCAGGTTTTGCAGTCAGCCGCTCCGGATGATCCGCTTCGGCGCGCTCGCGGAAATCCTTCGGCAAGTCGTCAATGGATTTAATCTTGCTACCGCCCGCATGCCAGATGGTATGCCCGGGTAAATCACCCATATTCATCCAGCGAAACCACGGCTGTATCACCGTGGAGCTAAACAGGGTTGGCAGGTTACGCACACCCGGATCATTAAACTGATCCAGCGGGACAAACATGGTCTGACGCTGCTCTCGCGGCGGTGGCGTTCCCGGCGGATAAGCGGTGCGATTGTGCAGCCAGACCGTGTCCCTGGCGGCATGCCATTCCAGCAACAAGGGCTGATCAGGAATATCGGCCAGTCGCCAGCTGGCGCGAACGCCATTGACGGAATAATTAAAGCCGCGACCGCGTCCGCCGCCCTGCGCTGCAGCGTCGACCTGGTTGATCTCACCCGTATAGGGATTCTTGTACTCGCGCAGCATCTCGCCGCTTTCAAGATCGCGCATAAAGGAGACGGTGCCGCCCGTCAGCTCGAAAGTACCGTCGTCCAGATGCGATAGCCAGTAGATTTCCAGCCCCTCGAAATGAAATAACGGCTGCGGCGCGCCCTCGCCGACCATGCCGTAGACAATGCCGTTAAACCACCACGGCACATCCTCTTCGTCGAGGCTGGCCGTGACCCGCATCAGGTGGCGCAGATTGTCTTCGGGTTTGCTGAAGTCTGCATCCAGCCGGTCTGCGGCCGGCCCGATGGCCGGCAAGGCGACAGCCTGGCCGGCGCTCAGACCCGCCAGTCCCGCCATAACAAATCCGCGGCGCGACAATCCGCCAGCCTCGTTCTGGCTCACAGGCCGAGTGCGCCGGGATTCATCAATCCCTGCGGATCAAGACTCTTCTTCAGCTCTATCAGTACGCGACTGGCTTCAGCCTGGCGACCGCGCATATAGGGATAGGCCTTGCCCACCTGCATATGCGTTGCACCAACGGCGCTGAATACATTCTGAATCGCGCCCTTCATTTCATGCACCAGCTCACGACCTTCAGGATTGGCCGGGTACTCGGGCAGCATGTCGAGGTATTCCTGCGGCAGGTAACGCTTGTGATAGGGCGTGCGGTCATCTTCCCAGTAGAACACCGGCTCGTAGAGCAAGGCCGTGGTGCTGATGCTGGTGAACATGGCCGCCTTCTCAACCTTATGCTGAACCATACGCTCGGCATACTCGTCATAGACCTTGTTAATGCGGGCGTGAAAATCCCGGGTCTTGGAAAGCGGCAAAATGCCGTGCATGGGTACCCAGCGCTGGCCACGTGGACCAAGAATCGGGTAGAGCGGAATAAACGGCATGGCACGCAGCACGGTCGGAATGGTGTTGGCGATTTCTGTGCCATGCGAGCTGACCGCATTGCGTACCTGGGCCAGCTTCGCATTGACCTCGGCACGCGTGCTGCCTTCTACCACCCAGTGCGCGGAGTAATCGAAACCGCTGAGAAACCGTTTACCGGCAGCGGCCATTTTCAAAATCCGGCTGAATCCGTCGATGGGATTGGTAGAGCTCTTGAGCACCGCCCAGACCGCATTCAAAGCGTCCTTGGTGCTGGTACTGCCCAGCTGGCCCTGCTGCAGCTTCGGGTCGAGCCCGAAAGTTATCCGCGACTACGCCCGTGCGAGCCGCTGCACCCATGCCACCCGCCATGCCGTCATAGGTTTCAAAGCCGAAGCTGGCTGTGGCGAAATGCGACGGCAGGGGAATCAGCCGCAGGGTAATCCGGGCCTTGATACCCAGCGAGCCCGCATCGCCGGTAAACAAGCCGGTCAGGTCGGGGCCGTAGTAGCGGAAAAATGGCGAGCCGTTTTCGATCGCCTGGGAGCCGGTCCGCAGCAGCTCGCCGCTGGCCAGCACCACATCAAAAGAAAGCGCCGTCTCAGCGGAACAACCGTAGTTACCTGAACCCAGGCTCACGGCGTTCTGCGACATGGAACCGCCCACCGTGGCCTTAAGACCGGAGAAAGGCCCCCAGAAAGCCGTGCGCAGTTTTTTCTCCGCCAGCGCGGCGGTCAGATCAGCCCAGGTAATCCCCGGCTCCACCGTCACATACATATCCTGTTCGTTGATCTCCAGCACCTTGTCCATGCGACTGGTGTCGATAATCAGGGAATTCGGCGTACTGGGCAGATAGGCATCGGTGTAGGAGGCACCGCCGCCCCGCGCCACCAGCGCCACTTTGGCCGCCGAGGCAATCCGGGCGATCTGTTGCAGGTCTTCCAGGCTGCCGGGTTGGACAACAGCGATGGGCATTTCCCGGAAGCTGTACACGTCCATCGCGTAGAACTCGCGATCCGCGTCGTTGGTGAGTACGTGATCAGCACCCAGCACGGCGACCAGATCATCTACTATTGTTTTATTTTCCATTAAGTTAGCGGCCATTTTTAAACCTCATTTACAGGACACTTCCTGCGCCTTGCCAGCATGACGCCAGGCAGACAGCACAGGCCCGCACAGCGTTTATACGCCTAGGCTAGCAGGTCATTAACGCGGGGTGGTAACGGCAAAAGCCACTGGCTGCCGTGCCTGGCCGATCAATCGCGTGGCTGACGGCCCGCCGGGACCGTCGAGCTCAGCCGACGATCTGTTTGACGCCCGGCATGGGCCAGTCTTTCCAGACCTTGATAATGCCGTCTTCGACCAGGAAATGGCCGGCGATATGGAAGTGCATGCTGGGCGTTTTACCCCCTTCGGGAGCCACAAAATGATCGATGCGCTCGTTCAGGACCAGCGGCCCGATGGCGTGGGAACGCAGGATTTCCCAATTCACTGTCGCAAGCTTGCTTAGAAACGGACCCATTTGTTTTTTAAACTGTTCAGCGCTGGTAATCAGCGGCTGCCCGGGCGTGATCTGGTAAATCAGATCTTCTGCCAGGTAGGGCATCAGGGCATCGATATCACGCAGCCCCCAGTCGCGACAAAAATTGTTCACAACCGTCTCGTTGCTCTTCTCAAGTTCGCTGAAATCCATAGCCGGGTCTCCGCAGGCAGCCGGTAGCAGGGCCAGCGCGCTGGCGCCCAACATCCCTTCCCGCCCGTTGTAATTTATCGCCTGTCTCTGTGTTGACTGACCTGTACAACCGGCCAGCCCGCCCGGGGCAAACTATAAGCGCCCCGGATCTGTCCCGCGGCCAATCTGTGCGTCGCGACCAAGCGTCGGCAAGCGGCATACGCCGATATGAACGCAATGCCCGAGGCTGCTATACCGGCCTCACAAACGTCCGCCCGGGCCCGGTTACGCCGAGCCGACGGACATCATCAGCCGCGGATCGTTGCGCATTAGCAAACTGCGCGCCGACCACTCGGCCGCCGCATCGGCTTCCACCAGCCAGCGAAAACTGCCACCGGCCAATACCGCGACGGGCACCCCACCCCGGTACAGCAAACGATTCCTTGCGGTGGACGGTATCCGCTCGCCGGGCGTAATGATGCCGGCAAGATTCAGCGGATCTGCCGCCGAAACCACGACCTCCAATTCGGTATCTGCAGTGCGTGCCTGGCGCAGCGCCTTGACGGCTTCGGGCCAGGCAAACTGTTCGCCGCCGAAGCCATTCACGAAACGGCCGCCACGCACTTCGCCGCGCGCCTCCAGGCGACGCAGTACCCGCACCAGCTGACGCCAGGGCGGCAAGACCTTTTGCTCACGCTGCAACAAGCACGCGAAAAACCACGCCATAACGATCGAGCAAGGCAATCGCCATGGCTTCCAGCGGATCCTGGTCATGTGAATCTGCAGCCGATTCAACATCCGCCACCGGCAGCAATGGCCGCACCAGGGACCAGCGCCCGGCACCATCCAGGCTGACGGCGCCGCGTCGTCGCCGCCGCGAATAACTGGCGCGGCGCGATGCCGGCGTGATCAGTGCGCGCAAACCGGCAAAACTGTCACAGGTCACGCGCCCGCGCGCCACCAACACCGCCAGCGCCTCTTCCACCTGGGTGCGCAGCAGTCCGCTGACCTGCACCAGGTCCGCAAAAAATAGCGCGCCGCCGCGCTCCAGTGCAGCCTCCACCCGCGCTGCCGTCGAAGGCAGCGGCTTATCATCGGGCTCGGCGCAGCTCAGTACCGGCAACCAGGTCGCGCGGCCGGCGCGACTGACCAGGCTGATGGGCGTGTTACGCACCGGCCCCGGACGCTGGCCGGACAAATGCTGGGTGGCAGGCCGGAGCCAGAAAAACTGGCCGCTGGCCAGCAGCTGATCCAGATCAGACGGCAAATAGGCGCTGGCCCGGGCCGGTAACAATTCCTTTTCCCAGGCCACCGCGGGCGCGACAAAACCCTGCAGGCGCTGCAAAGCCTGTTCAACCGCCTGCGGACCTTCGGCACGCTCACCGGCCAGCCCCTGCCAGCGCAGCAGGAAGCGCATCAGGGCCGCCGGGCTGACCGGCTCCACCTGCCGGCGCAGGCCCTTCAGGGTGCGCCGATGGATACGTGCCAGCAGCCGCCGCTCGCACCATTCCAGCGGCCCGCTGCTATCACCACGGAAATAGCCCTGCATCACAAAACCTTCTAATTCAAGTAATTGCAATACATTCTTTACTTCTTTATCAGGTAAGGCCAGAGGCTCGCCAAGCTGCGCCGCCGTCACCGGGCCCAGGGTTTCCAGGCGGCTGCGCAGCAGCTCGCGCAGCGCGCCATCGCGGTCGCCCGTGGCATCCGCGCGCACGCTGCCCACCGCGGCAATGGTCGGCTCGCAAGTCGCCTCCGGCAGTACGCGGCTCAGCTGCTCAAGACGCTCGGCGCTGACCCACAGGCCGCCCGCGGGGCCGCTCACGACAAGTGGCGCGATGAGCAGCCGTCAGCTCGGCAAAAAACGCCTGCCAGGCCGGATCCCGGCATTCTGCCGCGCTGAGAAACCCGCTCAGTACCAGGGCATCGTGCAATTCGTCGGCATCGCGCACCAGCGGCCAGGCTTCGGCGCATATTTCATCGATGGCGGCCGGGTCCGGCTTTGCCAGGCGCGCCGCTTCATCCGGATCCATCAAGTGGCGGCTGCGGATCGCCTGGGTGCGACGCTCTTCGGCCGGCGCATCGTCGAGGAAGGCATAGGGACGGGCATTCAGAATTTCCTGGGCCAGCGGCGACGGCGCGGTGAGATCACGCGCCTCAATCACCACCTCGCCCTCGGCAAGCCCGGCCAGCAACTGCTCCAGACCGTCGATATCCATCAGCTCGTTCAGGCAATCGTCGATGGCCTGTTGCACCAGCGGATGATCCGGCACCTCGCGTTCGCCGGGCAGGTTTTCCGCACAAGCCAGCTGATCGGGGAAAATCACCGCCAGAAGATCTTCGGCATCGCTGCGCTGAAACTGCGGCGGCAGCCGCTTGCCATTGCGGTTGCGGCGCACCGCCAGGGCAATACTGGCCACCCAGCGCCAGCGATTCGGAAACACCGGCGCCGTCAGTAAAGCCTGGGTCAGCACCTGGCGCACGCTGGCCGCCTTTAAATAGCCGGCTACCTCGTCGAGCGGAAAACTGTGCGTCGGACCCAGCGACAACACGATGCTGTCTTCCATCGCCGCGGCCTGCAGCTCGAAATTGAATTTGCGGCAAAAACGCTTGCGCAGGGCCAGGCCCCAGGCGCGGTTAATCCGCGAGCCATAGGGCGAATGCAGGACCACATGGGTGTCGCCGAGCTCATCAAAAAAACGCTCGATCACCAGTCGCCGACGGGTCGGCAAACCGCCCAGCGCATGATGGCCGCGGCCAGGTAGTCACGTAGCTGCGTGCGCGCCACCGCGGGCAATTGCAGTTCGTCGGCCAGCCAACGGTTCAGCGCCTGGTCGCCTTCGACCAGCCTGGCACTGAAATTTTCCCGCAGGCGCGATACGGATTGCGACAACTCATCCGAGCGTCCGGGCGCCTCGCCGAACCAGAACGGAATACTCGGCGGCGCGCCCTGCGCGTCTTCCACGTACAAGCGGCCGATTTCCGAACGCAGAATGCGATAGGAGGTGTTGCCGAGCTGAAAGATATCGCCGGGCGAAGACTCAAAGGCAAAGTCCTCGTTCAGACTGCCCACGGAAAACTCCTCGGGCAGCAGCACCACGTCCTACATCGAACTGATCGGGGATCGCGCCGCCGTTAGTGATCGCTGTCAGGCGGGCACCGCGGCGCGCGCGCAGCCGGCCATTCACGGCATCCAGGTGCAGATAGACGGAGTGGCGGCCACGCCGGGTGGTGAACCCGTCAGCCAGCATGCCCAGCAAGCGATCGAATACAGCCCGCGACACATCGCGATACGGCCAGGCCCGGGTCAGCCGCGCGAACAAATCATCGCTGCCACACTCGCCGGCAGCCACCTCGGCAACAATCTGCTGGGCCAGCACATCGAGCGCGGCACCCTGCGGACGCACGGCATCCAGCTCGCCGCGGCGCACCGCATCCAGCAGGGCCGTGCACTCCACCAGCTCATCCCGGGACAGCGGAAACAGCCGACCCTTGGGCAAGGCTTCGACGCCATGCCCGGAGCGCCCTACCCGTTGCAGGAAAGTGGCGATGGCGCGCGGCGAACCGAGCTGCACGGTCAGATCCACATCACCGATATCGATGCCCAGTTCCAGCGACGCCGTGGCCACCAGGACTTTGAGCTCACCGTTTTTCAGGCGCCGCTCCGCATCCAGCCGGTGCTCGCGGGCCAGGCTGCCATGGTGGGCCGTCACGGCGTCTTCGCCCAGCCGCTCGGCCAGATGGCGGGCGGCGCGCTCGGCCAGTCGGCGGGTATTCACGAACATCAGCGTGGATCGATGGTTGCGGGCCAGCTCCGCAATGCGTTCATAGATCTCTGTCCAGACCTCGTTGGACATGATGGTCTGCAGCGGTGAGGCGGTCAGCTCCAGGGCCAGGTCGCGCTCACGCATATAGCCGGTATCAATAATCTCGCAGGGCTCATCGCGCCGGCCGAGCAGGAAACTGGCCATCGCGCTCATCGGCTTCTGGGTGGCCGAAATACCCACCCGCACCGGCGGACGTTCGAGCAAGCCTTCCAGGCGCTCCAGGGACAAGGCCAGGTGGGCGCCGCGCTTGTTGTCGGCCAGCGCATGCAGCTCATCCACAATCACGCGTGCGCACATCGCCGAGCATGGCGCGGCCGGACTCCGAGGTCAGCAGGATGAACAGCGACTCCGGCGTGGTCACCAGGATATGTGGCGGCTGACGGCGCATGCGTGCGCGGGCACTGGCCGGCGTATCGCCGGTGCGCACGGCAGCGCGAATCTGCAACGGGCTCAGGGGGCCGAGTCGCGCCTGGATGCCTGCCAGCGGAACCTCAAGATTTGCATGAATATCATTCGATAAGGCCTTGAGAGGACTCACATAAAGAACGCGGGTTTCATCGGGAAGGCCAAAGACTTCACCCTCCCGGACCAGCTGGTCAATGACCGCCAGAAAGGCGGCCAGGGTCTTGCCGGAACCCGTCGGCGCGGCCAGCAAGGCATGCCGACCGCGCTGCACAGCCGGCCAGGCAGCCGCCTGCACCGGCGTTGCTGCCGGGAACTGCGCCTTGAACCAGCCGCCTACGGCTGGATGAAATAGCTCATCCACCATGCACGAATACTACGCCCTGGCAGGCTCATCAGGTGGGCCACCCGGTAACGGCCAGCCGAAGGTCAACTAGTCGCGGATCCGATCCGGGTTGGCGTAGACATTAAACCGCCCGTCGCGCAGAAACCCGACCAGGGTCAGGCCAAATTCCCAGGCCAGCTCGATGGCCAGGCTGGACGGTGCGCCCACCGCCGCCACCAGCGGGCAGCCGGCCATCAGGGCCTTCTGCAGGATCTCGAAACTGACCCGACCGCTGAACAACAAGCCCTGCTGCGCCAGCGGCAATTGCTGCGCCTGCAGCGCAGCGCCGATGACCTTGTCCGTGGCATTGTGCCGACCAACATCCTCGCGCACTTCGCCCAGGCGTCCGGCAGCGTCAAACACCGCCGTGGCATGCAGGCCGCCGGTGACCGCAAATCCGGACTGGCGCGCCGCCAGGGCCGCCGGCAACGCCAGTAACTGTGCTGCACTGATGGAGAATCCCTGCGCATCAATGGGCGGATGGCCCAGCACGGACAAAGCCTCCAGGGAGGCACGGCCGCAGATCCCGCAAGATGAAGTGGCATAGAAATGTCGCCGCAAACGCTCCAGGTCCGGCTCAACACCGTCTGCCAGCCGCAACTCAACGGCGTCGCCCTGCGCGTCGCCCGCGCCGGCGGCAAAAACCTGCCAGGCCTGCACATCGGCCGGGCGCCGAATCAGTCCCTCACCCACCAGGAAGCCCATTGCCAGCTCGGCGTCGTGCCCGGGCGTGCGCAGGGTGATGGAAATGCTTTGTGTCGTCTCATCCGCCGCCCGTCGCAGGCGAATTTCCAGCGGCGCTTCGAGTGCAACCTGGTCATCAGCATGGGTGAACTGGCCACCGTCATAGCGGCGCACCGGGACATGGCCGTCCGCTTTGCTCACTCGTGCGCCCGGGCCTGCCGTAACCCGCTCGACAAAACTGTTTCAGCCCGACGTCGCATTGCCGGAACAGCCTGCGCGGGCCTGGTGACGGCTAGCCACCGATGTAATACATCTCAACTTTTTCTTCGCCGGGTTCCAGACCTGCGCGGCGCTCGCTGTAGCGATCTTCGCGAGCCGTCCACACGGAAGAAATCAGTTCCACCATCTCGCTGTCACTGGCACCGTCACGCAGCGGACCCTTTAGATCGGTCCCGTGCGAAGCAAACAGGCAGGTAAACAACTGGCCATCGGAGGACAGCCGCGCGCGCGTGCAGGAGCCGCAGAATGGCGCGCTGACGGAAGAAATAAAACCCAGCTCACCTTCACCGTCGGCATAGGCGTAGCGACTTGCCACTTCGCCATGGTATTCCGGCTCCAGAGCCTTCAGGGGCCAGCGTTCACCGATGTCGGCAACCAGCTCGGCAGACGGCACGGTGTCGCCGGCCTGCCAATGATTAATCGTGCCCACATCCATGTATTCGATAAAGCGCACGATGACGCCACTACCGCGAAAGTGCTCCACCAGTTGCATCACGGTGTGCTCGTTGGCGCCGCGTTTAACCACGGCATTAATCTTGATCGGCCCGAGGCCCGCGACCTGCGCTTCGGCAATGCCTTCCAGCACCCGGTCTTTGCTGCCACGGCCACCGCTCATTTGCAGGAACACCGCTTCATCCAGGGAATCCAGGCTGACGGTAACCCGGTCCAGACCTGCTGCCTTCAAGGCTGCGGCGTGTTGCGTGAGCAAAATGCCATTGGTGGTCAGCGCAATGTCATCAATACCCTGGATACGTTTCAGATCGCCGATCAACTCAGGCAATTCAGGCCTTAGCAAAGGCTCGCCGCCGGTAATGCGTAATTTTCGCACGCCCAGTCCGGCGAAAATCTCCGCCAGCCGGGTGATTTCATCGAAAGACAGGCGCGCATGACTGCCGAGGAACTGAAAATCCTTGTGATATTTGTCTTCCGGCATGCAATACGGGCAGCGGAAGTTGCAGCGATCCATCACCGAAATGCGCAGATCCTGCAGCGGCCGGTGGCGGCGATCCGTCAGCGCCGCGTTGCGCTGGATGTCGACAATGTTACGCTCTGCCACGCTGGCCTCCTGTTAGCGAAGAGCGACGCTAGCACAATTCGGCGGCGGCCCATTGACATAGCTCAAGGCGGACCGAATGCGCCGCGCGCCTGATCCACCCCAAGTATAAATAATGAGTACGCAGCCGATTCCAGACCCGACGCCGGCCAAGAATATCCGCGAAGCCGACGGCCGCGGGGCTCTGCTGGCGATGCAAGATTGCGTACCTGCCATGGGAGCCGGCGAATATCCACGAGTAATCCGCGCAGCAAAAGAGCTGCTGAGCGCAACGGCCTGAACCCCTATGAGCACGCGAGCAATCATCGAGAGCTTCCATGCCTGGGCTGACCAGGGCCGCAGCCTGGTGCTGGCGACGGTCGTCGAAACGGCCGGCTCCACCTACAGCAAGGCTGGCCATCGCATCGTGATTGCCGACAATGGGGATTACCGGGGACTGGTCAGCGGCGGCTGCCTGGAAGGCGATCTCGCCGAGCATGCCCGAACAGTGATCGCCGACGGGGTAACGAAAGTTGTCACCTATGATCTACGCGATGACGCTGACGAGATATGGGGCCTGGGCATCGGCTGCAACGGCGTGATGCGAATTCTGCTGCAACGTCTGAATCAGGATAACGACTATCAGCCCCTGCGCACCCTGGCGGCCTGGCAGCAGGCCGGCATTGCCGGTGAACTGAAGCTGGTCGTTGCCAGTGAACACAACCGCATACCGCTGGGCGCCAGCCTGTTACGCAGCGCAGACGCACAGTACTCATTTGCGCTGACCGAGAATGCTGCCGAACTTTTGCACAGCGCCGCGCCGGCCATGGGCGAGATTCAGCTAGTGAACATTGACGGGCAGGCGATAGAATTTTTGCCGGTCCGCATCGCACCAATCCCGCATTTGCTGATCCTCGGCGCCGGACCGGACGCGGTGCCGGTACTGCGCCTGGCGACGGAAATGGGCTGGCGGGTCAGCATTGCCGATCATCGCGCAGCCTACCTCGCCAGCGAGGCTTTCGCGCCGGCCGAGCAACGCATCGAGACAAGGCCGGCAGAGATCGCGACGCGGATCGATCTGGGCGGCATTAACGCCGCGGTGATCATGAGCCATCATCTCGAGTCGGATCGCGCCTATCTCGCTGCGCTGGCGAATAGCGAAATTGCTTACCTGGGCCTGCTCGGGCCACCGGCCCGGCGCGAGCGACTGCTGGATGAACTCGGCGAGCCAGCCAATGCGCTGCGACGCCGATTGCATGGCCCCGTCGGTCTGAATATTGGCGCCGACTCACCGGAAACCATCGCGTTATCGATCATCGCCGAGATTCAAGGCGAGCTGGAACAAGCCTAGTCAGCGGCGCCCGGCTTCATGCTAAGCTGCAAATGTACGGTCAATTGAATCGCCTCATTGCTGCCGCTGTCGCGCTGGCCCGGGCCGAAAAAATGACCGTACACGCAGAACACCCATAAGGAGCTCCCTAAAATGCTGAATATTTTCATGCGCGGCGTTGCCGTGTTCGTGGCCCTGGCCCTGTTCGGCCCCCAGGCCGGCGCGCAAGACAAACCGAATATCCTGGTGGTCTGGGGCGACGACATCGGCCAGGCCAATATTTCTTATTACACCCGTGGCCTGATGGGTTATCGAACACCCAACATCGATCGCATCGCCGAGGAAGGCATGGCCTTCACGGATTACTACGGCGAACAATCCTGCACCGCCGGCCGTTCGTCATTTATCACCGGACAGAGTGTGTTTCGCACCGGCCTGTCCAAAGTCGGCTTGCCGGGCGCCGAAGAAGGCATGCAGGAAGAAGATCCGACCATCGCCACAGTAATGAAGTCGCAGGGCTATGCCACGGGCCAGTTCGGCAAAAATCATCTCGGCGATAAAGATGAACACCTGCCCACCAACCATGGTTTCGATGAATTCTTCGGCAACCTCTATCACCTGAACGCCGAAGAAGAACCGGAAAACGAGGACTACCCGGCGGACATGGTATTGGCCAACGGCAAAACCTTCCGCGAGCAATACGGCCCGCGCGGGGTCATTCGCTCCTATGCAGACGGGCGCATCATCGACACCGGGCCGCTGACCAAAAAGCGCATGGAAACCGTCGATGATGAAACTTCGGCGGCAGCACTGGATTTCATCGAGCGCGCCAATAGCAGCAACACGCCGTTTTTCGTCTGGTGGAGTGGCACCCGGATGCATTTCCGCACCCACGTAAAAGAGGAACTGCGCGGTATTTCGGGACAGGATGAATATTCCGACGGCATGGTTGAACATGACCGCCACATTGGACTGTTCCTCAAGAAGCTTGACGATCTGGGTATTGCCGATAACACCATCGTGTTCTATTCAACGGATAACGGCCCGCACATGAACACCTGGCCGGACGCGGCTATGACGCCATTCCGCGGTGAGAAAAACACCAACTGGGAAGGCGGCTGGCGGGTGCCCGCCATGGTGCGCTGGCCCGGCAAGATCGATGCCGGCAGCGTGAGCAACGAAATTGTGCATCACATGGACTGGTTGCCCACCTTTGCCGCCATTGGCGGTAACGAAACCGTCAAGGACGATCTGCTCGACGGCGAGAAGCTCGGTACGCGCAAGTACAAAGTACATCTTGACGGCTACAACATTCGGCCCATGTTGACGGGCGAAACCAGCAAAAGTCCGCGCAAAGAGATTTTCTACTTTTCGGACGATGGCGAACTCACCGCCCTGCGCTACGAAGACTGGAAGGTGATTTTCCTGGAGCAACGCGCCGAAGCGACCTTCCAGGCCTGGCGTGAGCCATTCACAACCCTGCGCGTACCTTTGCTGGTCAACCTGCGGCGTGATCCCTACGAGCGCGGCATGGTGACCTCCAATACCTACGATGACTGGTTCCTGGATCGGCCCTACTTGTTACTGCCCGCTCAGACTTACGTGGCCAGATTCCTAGGCACTTTCAAAAAATACCCGCCACGGCAGAAAGCGGGCAGCTTTAATCTCAGCAAGGTGATGGAAGCGATGACACCACCGTCCGAATAATCGCTTTGTTGAGCAAAATAAAGGGCGCCCCAATGGGCGCCCTTTTTCTATCCGCTGCATCATGCAGCAGGCGACGGGTAAACTATAAGCTGACAGGCGGCAAGCGAGCCAAGGAAACATTATGCACAGCAGAATACTAATCGGACTGACAATGATAATGCTATTGCAGCTGGCCCCTGAAGCCGGCGCGCAAACCAGCGATGCTCTGTCTTCCTGGCGCGAAGGGCCCACTCGTCAGCGCATCATCGGATTTGTCACCAGCGTCACCTTGCCCAGCAGCCCCGAGTATCTACCACCCGCCGAGCGCATCGCAGTATTCGACAACGACGGAACACTCTGGTCCGAGCAGCCGCTGTATATACAACTCAGCTTTGTGATCGACCGCGTGCAGACCCTGTCTGCCGAGCATCCGGAATGGCGCAATACAGAACCCTTTCGGTCTGCACTGGCGAGAGACATCGAGGGCCTGGCAGCTTCAGGCAAAGCCGGGCTCATGGAATTAATGATGGCAACCCACGCCGGCATGAGCACCGAGGAATTTGCCTTAATCGCATCGGACTGGCTGGCCACGGCACGCCATCCGACCCTGAAACGTCCGTACACCGAACTGGTCTATCAGCCAATGCTCGAACTGCTGGCCTATCTGCGCGCCAATGGTTTTAAGACCTTCATTGTTTCGGGCGGCGGCATCGAATTCATGCGCCCCTGGACCCAGGAGGTTTACGGCATTCCCCCGGAAAACGTCGTTGGCAGCAGCATCCAGGTGGACTATGAAATCAACGATGGCAGCCCGTCACTGCAACGCAAAGGGGCGCTGAATTTCTACGACGACAAAGCCGGCAAGCCGGTGGCTATTCACTATCACATCGGCCGCCGTCCAGTCATTGCCGTGGGTAATTCGGACGGCGATTTTGAGATGCTCGAATGGAGCACCGCCGGCAGTGGTCCGAGTCTGGGCGTCTACATTCATCACGATGATGCCAGGCGCGAAGTTGCCTACGACCGGGAATCCCACATCGGCAGGCTGGCGCGTGGACTCGATGAAGCCGATGAACGCGACTGGCTGATTGTCAGCATGCAACGCGACTGGCAGCGGATCTTTCCCGCTGAGAAAACCCGCTAAGCGCGAATGTCCGCACGGCGACGCATTGATGTCCGTACAGCTGCCGAGCTAATCGCCGCGCGCATGCCCGCCTACCCGGCCGTGGCGCTGCCACTGGCCAGCGCCAGCGGCGCCATTCTGCGCACTGCCATTCACGCGGAACGCGATCAGCCACCCTTTAACCGCGTCACCATGGACGGCATCGCCATTCGCCATGCCGGCTTCGCCGCCGGCCGCCGACGTTTTCAGGTGCTCGGCACCCAGGGCGCCGGCGCGGATGCCCTGCAGCTGGGCAGTGATGACGCCTGCGTAGAAATCATGACCGGCGCCATGTTGCCGGATGATGCGGACACGGTGATTCCCGTTGAGCGCCTGCAACGCGAGGGCAACGAAGCCGTACTGGAAGATGGCTACGCGCCAACAGCCGGGCAATTTATTCACCGGCGCGGCAGCGATCATGCCGGCGGCCAGCAATTATTATCGCCCGGCCAGCGCATCGGTGCAGCCGAAATGGCCGTGCTCACGATCAGCGGCAAGGCCACGGTAGAGGTCGCGCAATGGCCGGCAGTCGCAGTGATTTCCACCGGCAGCGAGCTGGTCGAGCCCGGCGAACCACTCGCGCCGTACCAGATTCGTTCTTCCAACGAACTGGCCATCGCCGCGGCCCTGCAACAGCGTGGCTGCGAATCGATTACCCGCGCGCGCCTGCCCGATGATACGGCGCAGCTGCGCCGCGAGATCAGCAGCCTGCACGACAGTCACGAAGTACTGATACTCAGCGGCGGTGTGTCCATGGGCAAGTACGACTACGTGCCACAGATCATGGAAGAGTTGGGCGTGGAACTGGTGTTCCACAAGATTCTGCAGCGACCGGGCCTGCCCATGTGGTTTGGTATCAGCGCCGATGGTAAACCCGTGTTCGCACTGCCCGGCAATCCAGTTTCCAGCCTGGTCTGCGCGGTGCGCTATGCGCTACCCGCAATTGAGCAGGCGCTGGGCTTGACGCAAGTAAGAAGGATGAGCCTGCCTCTCAGCGAGGGCGTAGAGTTTGCGCCGGACCTGACATGGTTTTTGCCGGTGGAGATCGTGGCCGGCGAAGACGGCGGTCCGGCTGCGGCGCCCCGGCCGACCAACACCTCGGGCGACTTTGTCAGCCTGGCCGGTACCAGCGGCTTTGTGGAATTACCGCGCGGCAGGGATAGCTACCAACGGGGTTATCACGCCCAATTTTTTGCATGGTGAACACGCCACTGTGAATCAGCGGCTGTGGCTGTCGGCCGGATTCCTGTTACTGGCTAACCTGGTTCCCCTTTACGGTGTACTGGAGCTGGACTGGTCCGTTGGCTCGGTGATCCTGCTGTTCTGGCTTTAGAACCTCATTATCGGTCTGCTGAACCTGCTGTGCATTGCCGGCGCGAGCCCCGCGTGCATTTGAACCGGCGAGAAACTATCTACCGGGATGTTCTTCACCCTTCACTACGGCCTGTTCTGCTTTGTGCATGGCCTGTTTCTTATCCGAGGTGGTGTCATTGCCGGGCTGCTTGGCGCGATGTTATCCGCTCCTGTCGTCGCGAGCGTGATTATGATCCGGCAGAAACTGGCACAGCCCGTTGCAATAAGGGAGAGTCAGGCTGCCGCGGATCAGGCCAGGGCGGCGAATCTTGGGAAACATCGTCTGCAG
>CAWEDX010000009.1:0-159182 GCA_963807995.1 uncultured Gammaproteobacteria bacterium | reverse complement strand
CGCGATCCGGCTGAAGCTCAGGACGTTTCTCAGGAAGCGTTCATTAAGGCCTATCGTGCACTGCCGAGGTTTCGGGGCGACAGCGCCTTCTATACCTGGCTCTATCGGATCGCGATTAATACGGCGAAAAACCACTTGGTTTCAGCGAGTCGAAAACCCATGGAATATGACCTGGATCTGCAGGATCCGGAGCAGTTCACTGTGCACCCGGCTTTGCGTGACGGGGATAGTCCGGAGGGCCTGGCACTGCGCGAAGAATTGCGCGAGACAGTGGAGTCGGCCATCGCTGATTTGCCCGAGGAACTGCGCACTGCTATCACCCTGCGTGAGGTCGAAGGCTTAAGCTATGACGAGATCGCCGAAGCCATGGAATGCCCGGTGGGAACGGTTCGTTCGCGAATATTCCGTGCCCGTGATGCCATTGATCAGCGGATTAAGCCCTTGATTGATGAGACCAGAGAATATTGAGAGGCCCTGATAGATGAGTCAGACCATCGAAGAACAGTTATCCGCGTTTCTGGATGATGCCCTGCCGCCCGAGGAGGAGGGGCTGCTGCTGCGTCGTCTGGAGAGCAGCGCCGGTCATCGCGCGACTTTATCCCGCTATGGCCTGGTGGGTGAAGTCCTGAGAGGTAATCGGCAGGCCAGTCTGAGCACGGTTTTTGCCGAACGGGTCAGCGCTGCCGTGGCTGCGGAAAACGAGCTTTTACCTGTACCGGACGAAAAGCCTGCCGGCCGGCGCGGATTTGCTGGTTTTGGTCTTGCCGCAGCGGCGGCCGCGGCTATTGCAGTGGTCGCCATTGGCTTCAATCAGCCGACCAACAAGCTTGCCGAGCCAGTTCCGCTGGCGACGCCGGTTGCCCAGCCGCTGCGTTTTGACGAATTTGATGCCCGCAGGATGCCGCGTTCCCAGCTGGCCACATCTCGCCTGACCGCTTACCTGGTCTCGCACGGTGACTATTCTCGGGGGCTCTCTCGTCAGATCATGAATTCGAACGTCGTGAATCAGCGGGCCGAATTGCTGCAGGCTAGTTATCAGCAGGATCTTGGGAGTGATTAATGCAGCAGGGGGCCAGAAATTCTGGCCAGGCTTTGTGCTGGTTTGCACCGCGCTGTATGGGACGACCGTTCACGCTGACGATGACCCCTCGATCTGGCTGATGCGCATGGCCGATGCCGTGGAGAGTCTCAACTACCAGGGCACCATGGTGCATATGCACGGCGGGCAGGCGGATATCCTGCGCATTGTGCATCGTTTCAAAGACGGACAGATTTCCGAGCGCATCACAACGATTGATGGCCCAAGTCGTGAAATTATTCGCGATGATGATGAAGTCACCTGCATCCTGCCGGATCAGGATGCGGTGGTGGTTGAACCCAGGGATCCGCACAGTATCAGTCAGAGTCCTTTGCAGGGACGCCTGCCGCGCCTGGATAGTTTCGATCAGCGCTACTATGAATTGACGTTCGTTGCCGATGGAACCGTTGCTGGGCGCGCGACTCGCGTGCTGGAAGTCAGGCCCGTGGACGGTTTTCGTTTTGGCTACCGATTGTCTCTGGACCAGGTTACTGCCATGCCGTTGAAGTCACAGTTGATTGACAGCAGTGGCGCCATGGTCGAAGAGATAATGTTTACCAGTATAGATATCAGTGATGCCATTGCAGTCATGGATCTTGAGCCATCTCTGTCCACGGAAAGTCTGCAGTTAATGGAGACCAGCGACGCGACGGACGCGGCTGTTCGCTCTGGCTGGCGTGTTGAGCGCGTTCCGGACGGTTTCATGTTGATTGCGTCGCGCGCCAAGCTGGCACCGGGTGCGCCCGGTCCCATGGAGCAGCTGGTCTACAGCGACGGTCTGGCCTCGGTGTCTTTGTTTATCGAGATGAAAATGGCTGCGGACGAAAATGCTGAAGGTCTTTCCAGCATGGGAGCGGCTAACGCTTATACAACCATCATTAACGGGTACCTGGTGACCGCCGTGGGCGATGTGCCGGTGCAAACCGTCGAAATGATGGCCATGTCGGCTGCGCAGCGCTGAGTATGCTGCGTCGGGCTGGTCGAGTTCTGAGCCGCCACGGCGATAGCCTTGAGCTTGAGCTGCTGGCCAGCAGTAATGCCTGTTCCAGCTGTGCCCGGGGCTGTGGCTTACTGAGCCTGGGGGCCGGTTTGCGCGGCCCGGCGCGGGCCTGTCGTTTGCGCGTTAACGCCACCCAGGAATTTTCTATCGGTAGCCAGGTTGCCGTCGAGCTGCCGGCAACAGAGGTTTTGAGGGCTGCCATGCTGGCCTATGGGCTGCCGCTGCTGGGTCTGGGCGTAGGCGGGTTGCTGGCTGCGCTGTTCGGGCCCGTCGCGAGCGATTTAGTGGTTCTGTCCGGTGCTGGCTTTGGCCTTTCCCTGGGCGTCGCTGTCAGTCGAAAACGGGCTCGCGTGGCCCTGCTCCAGCCGGCCGCCGTGGCGCTGAGGCAGCGTGACTGAACTGAAGACGTTAACGGTTTATAGCCGCCGTGGCTGCCATCTGTGCGAGGATCTGCTCGGAGAGCTTGAGCCCCTGTTGCGCGGCCGCGCGCGGCTGTTGGTGGTCGATATTGATGCCTCGGCCGAGCTGCGGGAAGAGTATGGTCAGCGAGTGCCTGTGGTGAGCGGTTCCGGCAGGGATCTCTGTCAATATCACCTTGATCGCCAGGGCATTCTGGCCTGGCTGGCCGAAGACTGATGCATAGCTCCGCATTACTGACCGCTGCAACCGCCCCGCCTATAATTGTCCTTTCGCCGGCCGAGGCAGCATGGACCGCATTCGCAATTTCTCGATCATTGCCCATATCGATCACGGCAAGTCCACGCTGGCCGATCGCTTTATCCAAGCTGCGGTGGTCTGGCCAAGCGCGGAAATGGCCGAGCAGGTGCTGGATTCCATGGATCTGGAGCGCGAGCGCGGCATCACCATCAAGGCGCAGAGCGTGTCGCTGGACTACACGGCCAAGGATGGCGAGACCTATCAGCTGAACTTCATCGATACGCCCGGCCACGTCGATTTCTCCTACGAAGTGTCGCGGTCGCTGGCGGCCTGCGAAGGCGCGCTGCTGGTCGTCGATGCGGCACAGGGCGTCGAGGCGCAAAGTGTCGCCAACTGCTATACGGCGATTGAGCAGGGCCTGGAAGTGATGCCGGTGCTGAACAAGATCGATTTGCCATCTGCCGAGCCCGAGCGGGTGCATGCAGGAAATCGAGGATATTATCGGCATCGATGCCGACGATGCGGTGCGTGGTCAGTGCCAAGACCGGCGTCGGGTATCGAGGAACTGCTGGAGTCGATTGATCGAGCGAGATTCCGCCGCCGAGGGCGATGCCGACGCGCCGCTGCAGGCGCTGATCATCGATTCCTGGTTCGACAACTATGTCGGCGTGGTCTCGCTGGTGCGGGTGTGTCAACGGCAGCTCGAGCCAAGCGGCAAAGATCCGGGTGATGTCGACCGGGCGCAACTCATCCGGTCGACCGAGGTCGGCGTTTTTACGCCCGAAGATGCAGGACGCGCAAGCAGCTGCAGCGCGGGCGAGGTGGGCTATCGTCATCGCCGGCATCAAGGAAATCGACGGCGCGCCGGTGGGCGACACGCATGACCATGGAAGCAGCGCCGGCCAGCGAAGCCGCTGCCGGGTTTCAAGAAAGTGCAGCCGCGGGTATTTGCCGGCCTGTTCCCGATCAGTTCCGACGACTACGAAGACCTTTCGCGAGGCGCTGCAGAAACTGCGCCTTAATGATGCCGCGCTGCATTTCGAGCCGGAAACCTCGGCGGCGCTGGGTTTCGGCTTTCGCTGCGGCTTTCTCGGCATGCTGCACATGGAAATTGTGCAGGAGCGGCTGGAGCGCGAGTACGATCTGGAGCTGATCACCACGGCGCCGACCGTTGTTTACGAAGTGCTGAAGACGCGATGGCGAGATCATGTCGCGTCGACAACCCGGCCGACTTGCCGCGATCCAGCAACATCGACGAAATCCGCGAGCCGATTATTCAGCGCCAATCTATTCTGGTGCCGCACGAGTATGTGGGCGCGGTGATGAAGTCTGTGTGTAGAAAAACGTGGTGTACAGAAGCGAATGCAGTATCTGGGCAGCCAGGTCATCGCTCGACTACGAGTTGCCGCATGGCGAAGTCGTGCTGGATTTTTTCGACCGGCTGAAATCGGTGAGTCGTGGATATGCGTCGTTTGACTACCAGTTTCAGCGTTTCAGCCGGCAACCTGGTCGGCTCGATATGCTGATCAACCGGAGAACGGTCGATGCGCTTGTCGATGATCGTGCACCGGGATCTGCCGCAGCGCCGCGGCCGCGAGCTGGTCGAGAAACTGCGCGAACTCATTCCACGACAGATGTTCGATGTTGCCATTCAGGCGGCCATCGGCTCCCAGGTCATTGCGCGCGCAACCGTCAAGGCTCTGCGCAAGAATGTCACGGCCAAGTGCTATGGCGGCGATATCAGTCGCAAGCGCAAATTGCTGGAGAAACAAAAGGCCGGCAAAAAGCGCATGAAGCAGGTCGGTAGTGTGGAGATTCCGCAGGAAGCCTTCCTGGCCGTATTGAAAGTCGGTAGGGATTAGTGAACGGTATCTGCTTGGGATGCGGCTTTTCCCATGCTATGGTCGCCCGCGCTTGCGCAGGTCGCTGAGGCAACTATGAATCTCGATTTTTCCCTGATCCTGGTAATTGCCACTGCCGTGAGCGGTGTCATCTGGGCCATAGACGCGAGCTTTTTTGCCGCTCGTCGTGCGGCCAACTCGCCGGTCAGTCCGGCGCCTCAGCCCATTCTTGTCGAGTATGCGCGGTCGTTTTTCCCGATCCTGCTTGCGGTGCTGGTTATACGCTCATTCTTGTTTGAGCCATTCCGGATTCCCTCCAGTTCCATGGTGCCAACCCTGCTGGTCGGTGACTTTATCTTTGTGAACAAATTCACCTATGGTTTGCGTCTGCCGGTAGTGAATACCCGGATCTGGGAGATCGGCGACCCGGAACGAGGGGATGTTGTGGTGTTTCAACTGCCATCCGAGCCGTCCACTAACTACATCAAGCGTTTGGTCGGTTTGCCGGGGGACGTCGTCAAATATGTGAACAAGCGCCTTTACATTAATGACCAACCGGTCGATGTTTCCGTTATAGGTCCATATGAAGGCGATGGTCAGGCGGGTGCCACTCTGGTTCAGGAAACCCTGGGTGGCAAGCAGCACGATGCACTGCTGATGCCCAGACAACGCAGCCTGGAAGGAACCTTCGTGGTTCCGGCCGGGCACTACTTCATGATGGGCGACAACCGGGACAATAGCCGGGACAGTCGTTACCGCGGTGTCGGCTTGATTCCGGAAGAACAGGATCGTCGGCAAGGCGGTACGCATCTGGATGAATTGGGAAATTCCAAGGATGCCGCGCTGGAGCCGGATTGGAAATGCCATTCGAGTAGTGGCGCGCAACGGGACTATTGCCATGCCTAGAAAACAGCAAGGTATGACCGCAATCGGATTCGTAATCCTTGCGCTCATCGTCGCCCTGATCGGCTTTGCCGGGCTTAAGCTAACGCCGATTTATCTTGAGCAAATGAAGATCGTCAGTACGCTCAAAGATGTGAAGAAGGATCTGGATGGGCAGAACGCCAGTATCCAGGAAATTCGATCAGGCATTAACAAGCGCCTGGTTATTGAGATGGTCACTTCGGTCAAGGCCAAGGATTTCAAAATCAAGAAAACCGAGGTCGGCTATGACGTGCGCATTCAATACGAAAATCGTACCCAGTATGTGGCTAATCTCTATCTGGTAGCGGTCTTCAATGAAGCGGTAGAGATTCGGCGTTGACCTCAGCCGGGGACTGGTCCAGGGACAGGCTCGGTTATACATTCACGGATGCCAGCTTGCTTGAGCGAGCGCTCACGCATCGCAGCGCTGGTTCAGATCACAATGAACGTCTTGAGTTTCTGGGCGATGCGGCCCTGGGGCTGGTCATCGCTCAGGCCGTTTCGGAGCTTACCCGTCGGCCCGCGAGGGTGCGCTGAGTCGCTATCGCGCGCGCCTGGTGCGACGTGAGACACTGGCGGAGCTTGGCAGCGAACTGCAAATCAGCGCACAACTCAATATGGGCGGGGGCGAGTCCCGTACTGGCGGCCACCGGCGGACTTCGGTGATGGCTGACGCCGTGGAATCCGTTTTCGGCGCCATTTTGCTGGATGGCGGCTTTGCCGCTGCCGAGCGGGTAATTCGCGGTCTGTTTGCCCAGCGTATTGCCGAACTGCCGCCGGAAGCGGAATTGCTGGACGCCAAGACGGCATTGCAGGAGTATTTGCAGAGTCGTGGGCTGACGCCGCCGGTATATCGGCTGGAAGCGGCCACCGGCGCTGCTCACCAGCAGCTGTTTACGGCCAGTTGTTCAATTGAGGGCCTGGATATTCGTAGTGAGGGACAATCTGGCAGTCGCCGCAAAGCGGAGCAGCTTGCTGCCGAGCGGGCGCTGCAGCTGATTCAGAATGACTGAAACGCCTCGCTCAGGATTCGTCGCTGTAATTGGCCGACCGAATACCGGCAAGTCGACCCTGGTAAATGCGCTGGTCGCTGAAAAAATCAGCATCGTCACGCCCAAGCCACAGACGACCCGGCACAGCATTCTCGGCTTACGTTCAGATCCTGACTGCCAGATGGTGTTTGTTGATACGCCCGGCTTGCACCCGCGGACCGGCAAGCTGATCAACAAGGCGATGAATCGCGCCGCGGGTGCTTCGGCTGCAGGCGCCGACCTCGTGTTGTTCGTGGTCGATGCCACCGGCTGGCGCGAGGGCGATAATTTCGCGCTGGCACGCGTGCAAGAGGCCGGCGTGCCGGCGATTCTGGTCGCCAACAAGATTGACCTGGTAAAGCCACGCACGGCTTTATTGCCGTTTCTCGAGCAGGCAGCAAGTCAGGCCGAGTTTCTCGCCGTGGTGCCGGTTTCTGCGCGCCGCGAGGAGAACCTGGATCGCTTGCTGGTCTGTATCCGCGAGCAATTGCCGGAAGGTCCGCCTCTGTTTCCCACCGATATAAAGACCGATCGGGGCAGAGAGTTTCGCATTGCTGAAGTAATACGCGAGAAATTGCTGATGCAGCTCAGTGACGAAGTGCCCTACGGTCTGGCTGTCGAGATACGTGCGATGGAACAGCAGGCCGATATCCTGATGGTGGACGTGGTGATCTGGGTCGATCGCGATTTCCCACCGGGGCATCGTAGTTGGCAAGGGCGGACAGCGCCTCAAGCAGGTCGGTATGGCGGCACGGCTCGATCTGGAAAGCTCGCTCGAGCGCCGCATACACCTGCAGACGCGCGTAAAGGTCAAAGAGAACTGGAGTGACAGTGCCCTGGCGCTGCGGCAACTGGGATACGAGGAGCCCGGGTGAGCGCTGTCGAGCGTGTGGATATGGAGCAGGCGTATGTGCTGCATCATCGGCCCTATCGCGAGAGCAGCCAGCTGCTGGAGGTCATCGGTCGCGCGCACGGGCGTGTTGGCATGGTGGCGCGCGGCGCGCGCGGGCCTCGGGCGCGTTGGCGTTCCTGCCTGCAGCCCTTTCAACCACTGCATTTATCCTGGACGGGCCGGGGCGGGCTCTCCACGCTGACCAACGCCGAGCCCGCCGCGCCGCCGTTTCGACTGGTGGGCGATCGCTTGCTCTCTGCGTACTACCTGAATGAGTTGTTGCTGGCTTTGACAACGCGGGGCGACCCACACCCCGACCTGTTCGTCCACTATTCAGCAGGCCTGGCAGGACTGGCAGAATCTGACGATGCTGAAGTGTCCCTGCGTCGCTTTGAACTGGCCCTGCTCGGCGAAGTGGGGTATGGCATTGATGTGGTCAGCGATGCCGACAGCGGTGATCCTTTGCGCGCAGAATCTCACTACGACTATGTGGTTGACCGGGGTGCCGTGGCCTTGCAGCTTGATAGCCATGATCGAGGCTACAGCGGTGCGCAACTTCAGCGCATTGCTGCTGGCAACTTCGCCGACAGCGATGATCTGGCCGCGGCCAAACGCCTGTTGCGCGGCGTGCTGGCCCATCATCTTGGTGATCGGGGGCTCAAGACCCGCAAGGTACTGTCGGCCATGCATCGCTAAGCCTGCTGCGTTGAGCCACAGGGCTGATGATGCCAATATGCGCTGCCGGCGCGCGCCGGTTTTGAGCAGAAATCCTTCATGAGTAGTCCCAACCCCATTCAGCTGGGTGTCAACGTTGATCATATCGCCACCCTGCGACAGGCGCGCGGCACCCGCTATCCGGATCCGGTAGAAGCGGCTGCACTGGCTGAACGTGCCGGCGCGGATTCCATCACCGTCCATCTGCGCGAGGATCGTCGTCATATACAGGAACGCGATGTCCGCTTACTGGCAGAGACTTTGCAGACGCGCATGAATCTTGAGATGGCGGTCACGGATGCGATGCTGGATTTTGCCGTGATGTTGGCGCCGGCGGATTGCTGCCTGGTGCCAGAGCGGCGTGAGGAACTTACTACGGAAGGCGGCCTCGACGTCGTTGCGCAACAGGATGCCGTTGCCGCTGCCTGCAGACGCTTGTCGGCGGTCGGAACCCGCGTTTCTCTGTTTGTTGATCCGGACGCGTTGCAACTGGAAGCGGCTTACCAGACGGGTGCGCCAGTGGTTGAGTTGCATACGGGCAATTACGCCGATGCCGGCAATCAGGCAGACGCCGCGCGCGAACTCGCGCGGATCAGCGAAGCGGCGCACTACGCTGCCGGGCTCGGACTTCGGGTCCATGCCGGGCATGGCCTGAACTACCATAACGTATTGCCGGTTGCCGCCATTGGCGAGATCCTTGAGTTGAATATCGGTCATGCCATCATCGCCCGCGCCGCCTTGGACGGCATGACAGTGGCCGTTCGCCGCATGCGCGATCTGCTTGATCAGGCGCGTTAGCGATGATTTTTGGAATCGGCGTGGATATTCTTCGTGTAGATCGGGTCGATGCCGTATTTCAGCGCTTCGGCGAGCACTTTGTGCAACGATTATTAATGCCGGAAGAGCAGCTTTTGTTTCGCAAGGCCAAGCGCCCATTGCGGTTTCTGGCCATGCGATTTGCTGCCAAAGAAGCGGTGGTTAAAGGTATGGGCACAGGCTTTGCCAATGGGATGTGGATACGGGACACCGGCGTTATTCCGGATCGTTTCGGTCGGCCGGAGGTGGTGTTTTCGCCGCGCGGGCAACGCAAATGCGCGGAGCTGGGAGTGGGTGAGGGACATCTTACGCTCACCGACGAAGCCGGCCTGGTGGTGGCGGTAGCAGTAATGATGCGCGCGCAAGCGGAGTAAGCAGATATGCGCTGGATGGTTTTCGATATTGAGACCGTGCCCGATACGGCCCTGGGCAGGCGTCTGTTTGGTCTTGACGCCAGCTTGTCTGACGAAGATGTTGGCAAGGCTATGAGTTTCAAGCGTCTGCAGGAGGCCGAGACGGAGTTCCTGCCCCTGTTTCAACAACGCGTCGTGGCGATTTCCGTCTTGTTACGTCACGACGATCAGTTGCGCCTGTGGAGTCTGGGCGATAAGGACAGCGATGAAGCCGATCTGATCAGCCGCTTCTATCATGGTGTCGAGCAGTACTTGCCCGAACTGGTCTCATGGAATGGCAGCGGTTTTGATTTGCCGGTGTTGCACTACCGGGCGATGAAGAATTCTGTACAGGCAGAAGCCTATTGGGAGCAGGGCGACGAACGGCGCGAGTTCCGTTATAACAATTACCTGAATCGCTATCACTGGCGGCATATAGACGTGATGGACGTGGTTTCGGGTTTTCAGGTTCGCGCGCGCGCCAGCCTTGATGATGTAGCTGTCATGCTCGGTTTTCCCGGCAAATTAGGCCTGAAGGGTGACCAGGTGTGGCCGCGCTATCTGGCCGGTGATCTTGACGGCATCCGCAACTATTGTGAGACGGATGTGCTGAACACCTACCTGGTTTTTTTGCGTTTCCAGCACATGCGCGGCGTGCTTGATAGTGCCGGTCTTGAGCGGGAACTGGACCGTGCACGTTCCCTGCTGGCTGACAGCGAACTTGCGCATCTACAGGAGTTTCTTGCCGCCTGGCAAGGAAGCGCCTGACCTGCACGTGGCGGCATTACCCGAGCCGGAAATCGCAGTAGTCGTTGATACCACTCTCGACGGTCGCGGTGTAGTCCGTGATGCGGGCAAGACAGTATTCGTTGTCGGTGCGTTGCAGGGGGAAACCGTACGGTTTCAGCGCGGTCGTCGGCGGCGCAACTACGATGAAGCAGAATTGCTGGAGGTGCTCAGCCCTTCGCCTCATCGGGTCGAGCCGCGCTGCCCGGTTTTTGGTATCTGCGGAGCCTGTAGCCTGCAGCATGTGTCGCCGGATCAGCAGTTAGCTCTAAAGCAGGCGGCTTTGCTGGACAATTTGACCCGGATTGGCGGCGTTACCCCGGAGCGCGTGCTCGCGCCGGTGACGGGACCCCTCTGGGGTTATCGACGCAAAGCCAGGCTGGGGGCTAAAGACGTAATTAAGAAAGGTCGCGTACTGGTAGGTTTTCGCGAACGCGGAAAGCCCTACGTTTGCGACACACCATCGTGTGCGACTTTGCACCCCTCGGTGGGCGAGCGCCTGCAGGAGCTATCAGCACTCATCGCATCGTTAAGCATTCGCAGTCGCTTGCCGCAAATTGAGGTGGCGGTGGGGGACAGCGAAACGGTCCTGGTGTTAAGGGTGCTCGATCCGCCCAGCACCTCTGATCTCGAAAAGCTGCGCGAATTTGCGCTCGACTGTGGTTTTCGACTGTTTCTGCAAAGTGGCGGCCCGGATAGCATAGCGCCTTTGCCAGGTAACGACGATTTGCCGTTGCTTGAATATAAGTTGCCCGAGTATCAGCTGGACATGCAATTCGGGGCTACAGACTTTATCCAGGTGAATGCCGAGATCAATCAAAAAATGCTGGCACTAGCACTTGAACTATTGGAGCTTGACGACGCCAGTCAGGTGTTGGATTTATTTTGTGGACTGGGGAATTTCACGCTGCCAATGGCTCGCAAGGCGGGTGCTGTGGTCGGCGTGGAAGGCGAGCTGGCGATGGTGCAGCGGGCCGGAGATAATGCCGCCAGGGCAGGCCTGAAAAATGTCAGTTTTCGGCAGGCAGACCTGGCCGATGCCGGGTCGCTGGATGAATTCGCCGCTGAGACTTTTGATCGCATACTGCTGGATCCGCCGCGCACCGGCGCGGCCGCCATTTTGCCCGCCGTGGCCGCTCTGGGCGCGCCGCGCCTGCTCTATGTTTCCTGTCATCCGGGTACCCTGGCGCGGGATGCCGGTCAGCTGGTTAAGGAGTTTGGCTATCGCCTGAGTGCAGCCGGTATCATGGATATGTTTCCGCAGACCAGTCATGTGGAGTCCATCGCCCTGTTTGAACTTGCCTGAGTTTTGTCGCCCTCGTGATGCCTGCTTCGCATATTGATATTAGTCTTACCCGGCAGCGGCTTCAGCTGCGAGCAGGTCGGCAGTTGCTGCAGGAATATCTTATTTCGACTTCCAGATATGGGCCTGGTGAAGTCAGTGGCAGTCAATGTACGCCGCGCGGTCAACATCGAATTCGCGCCTGCATAGGTGCTGGTCAGCCCACGGCTGCGGTGTTCGTCGGGAGGCGACCCACGGGCGAGGTTTACACGCCTGAACTGGCTCGGCGCTACCCGTCGCGAGACTGGATACTGACGCGCATATTGTGGCTATGCGGTAGCGAACCGGGCCGCAATCGTCTCGGTAGTGTCGACAGTATGCGCCGCTATATCTATATCCACGGTACACCAGACAATGAGCCCATGGGCGCACCCTTCTCACACGGATGTATCCGCATGGGTAACCATGACGTATTGGATTTGTTCGGCCGTGTGGGTCCCGGTACCGTAGTGAATATTCACAGCCACGCTGAGATCGCGGAATGACCCTTGGGCCGTTGATGATTGATGTGGAAGGTTTGTCGTTGAGCCAGAGCGAACGAGAGCGGCTTCGTTCGCCACTGGTTGGTGGCGTAATCCTTTTTAGCCGCAATTTTTCATCGCGCGAACAGTTACGCGATCTGGTCCGGGAAATTCACACGCTGCGCCAGCCGTCGCTGCTGGTGGCCGTCGATCAGGAAGGTGGTCGGGTGCAGCGTTTTCGGGAGGGGTTCACGCCACTGCCGCCGGCACGCTGGTGCGGCCACCAGTACGATCTGGATCCTGCGCGTGGGCGCCAACTGGCCAGGTTGTGTGGCTGGCTGATGTCCGCGGAGCTCCTTGATCTGGGCGTCGACCTTAGCTTTGCGCCGGTGGTCGACCTGGACTGGGGCGTCAGCGAAGTCATTGGTGATCGGGCCCTGCATCGTGACGCCGAGGCCGTCTCGGCACTGTCTATCGCCTATATGCAGGGTATGCGGGATGCTGGTATGGCTGCAGTAGCCAAGCATTTTCCCGGGCACGGCGCAGTAGTTGCGGATTCGCACCTGGAATTGCCGGAAGATCCGCGCGACCTGGTCGATATGGAAGAAGACCTGCGCCCCTATGAACGCCTGATAGCGCACGGCTTGCCCGGTGTAATGGTGGCGCATGTGCGTTACCCCCGCATTGATCGGGAGATAGCCAGCTTGTCGTCGTATTGGTTGCAAACGGAGCTGCGCGTGAACCTTGGCTTTAATGGCGCGATTTTTTCCGACGACCTGAATATGGCGGGCGTTGCCGAGGCTGGCAACATGACCGCACGGGTGCGCACAGCGCTGTCCGCCGGAGCCGACATGGCACTGATCTGCAATAACCCGGAAGCGGCGGGCGAGGTCCTGGCTGCCGGCGATCTCGATTCAGGCCCGGCCAGCCACGGACGCCTGGCGGCCCTGCGACCCAAGCCTGGCAGCGATGCGACCGATGTGTTGCAGGCGAGTGCCAGCTGGCGCGCCGCCGTGGCAGATCTTGCCGAGGCTCAGGAACCGCCACCGTTGAAGCTGGATGGCTGACGGCAGCGACAATTTCGATCAGCGCTCGTTGCCGCCCGGCGCCGAGCTGCTGATAACACCCGGCGAGGTATCGGTGGCCCTGGATATGCTGGCCGGCAAGTTGCAGCCGCTGATTGACGATGGGCCCTGTGTCCTGCTGAGTGTATTGCTGGGCGGTTTATTGCCCACAGCCTGGCTGGCCGAGCGATTAAGTGGCGACTTCCAGCTCGACTACTGCCACGTTACCCGCTACCAGGGTCGCCAGAAGGGCGATGTTCCCGTCTGGTTGCGCCCGCCGAGCCTTGATATCAGGTCCGCGCATGTGATCGTCATAGACGACATTTATGATGAAGGCATTACCCTGGATTACGTGCGCCGCGAGTGTAAGGCCGTGGGTGCGCAGCGCGTAACCGGCGTGGCGCTGATCAAAAAACGTCATGACCGCGCGGTCGGGCAGGCGCCGGCCGATTTTGTGGGTTTGCAGGTGCCTGATCGTTATGTATTCGGTTGCGGTATGGACCTGGCCCATCACTGGCGGCATTTGACGGGCATCTACGCCTTGCAGGAGGTGAACTGACATGGCACGAATTGCCGTCATCGGTGGCACAGGCGCACTGGCCCTGGTGCCGGAAGCAGGCGTCAGCCGTCACCCCGTTGAGACCCCTTACGGCGTTCCTTCGTCGCCGGTCAGTCACTGGAACTTGTCTTCCGCGGAGCTGTATTTCATCCCCCGTCATGGCGAGGATGGGCATATTCCTCCGCACTGGGTGAATTACCGGGCCAACGTCTGGGCCCTGGCGCAGTATCAGCCTGACTTCCTGCTCGGTATTAACGCCGTGGGCGGAATCGCCGCGGCAGCCAGGCCCGGACGCCTGGTGATTCCTGATCAGCTGGTGGACTACAGCTGGGGCCGTGAACACAGCTATGAAGATCCTGCGGATCGGCCCGTAACGCACGTTGATTTTACTGAGCCGTTTTCGGCCTCGTTGCGCGAGCGTCTGTTGGTGATCGCGCAAGACAAGGGGCTCGACCCGCTGGATGGGGGCGTTTACGCCGTAACCCAGGGGCCACGCCTGGAAACAGCGGCCGAAATTGACCGGCTTGAACGCGATGGCTGTGATCTGGTCGGCATGACGGCTATGCCGGAGGCCGGCCTGGCCCGAGAGCTCGGCCTCGACTATGCGATTTGTGCGCTGGTGGTTAATTATGCGGCCGGACGCAGTCCGGATGGCCAGAGCATCCATGCAGATATCGCCGCCAGCCTGGCCGATGGCATGGCTTCGGTCGCCGCGCTGCTGGACGGATTGCTAAGCCCGAACTAGTCCGCTGGTCTGGTCATGACCGGCGTCACAGACGCGCCTGCCGCGTCCCTCGTATATTCGACATTCGTTGCCCGTGTCGAGCTTAAGGCGTTGCGAGCAGGCCCCGCATTAACTTCTTAATCTAAGTTAGGTATATGACATAACCTAATGATTAAATTGACTAAACGTATCCTCCAGCAGGCGCTGGACAGGAGCGCTGCGGCGATGATTCTGGTTGATGCCGAGGGCCGCAAGATTGTTTATGCCAATGCCGCCAGCGAAACGCTGCTTGACTGGTCGCAGGGTTTGCTCAAGGGCAAAGATCTGGCGCAGCTGCAGGCCGGCGGTGAAAACCTGCTGCTAGATGCGCATTCGGCCCGGCCCGGCCCGGCTGTCGCCCAGCTCTGGCGGGATTCGCGCGGGCGCACCCGAGAACTGAAAATCAGCGCTGCGCCGCTGAGTGATTCCAATGACTGCGTGGCGCAGTGGCTGCTTACCCTGACCGCGGCGGCAGACCTGTCTGCCGATGAGGGGAGTCGCACAAGTGCAGGCGCCGAACTCATCGATACCGCCACCGGTCTGCCAGACCGATCCGCATTTGACCGCTTGCTTGCGCATGACTGGGGCAGCGCACGCCGGCAGCGTCGCAGTGTGAGCCTGCTGTTGTTCGAGATTGATGCCTTTGATGCCTATCGAGACGTATTCGGCAGGCATGCGGCAGATTCATGTCTGCGCAAGGTTGGCCATGCCATTAGTGGTTGCCTGCGTCGCGACGCGGACTGTGTGGCACGCTTTGGCGACGGGCAGTTTGCAGCCATCGTTGGTGCCGCCGATAAGAATCAGTCGCAGAATTTTGCCGAGCGCATCGCCGATCGTGTGAGGCTATTGGCGATTCATCACCCGCGCTCTTCGGTGGATCGCTTTGTTACTGTCGCACACGCCGTGGGCGTGCATCAGCCGGGGCTGAACGACAGTGCGGAGGAGTTTTTGACGGCCTTGCAGCAATGCTTGCCTGGTTCTGGTGACCAGGTCCTGCGCCGCCAGGCCTGATCCCACGCTTAGCGTGACGCCTGTGGCGTCTGTTCGGAAGTCTCTAGCTCGTCTTGTACGCGTCGCACGCTGGCGATCACGCCAAAGCGCGGATTATCGAAGTACTGCAGTTCTTCATCGCGCAAGCGACGCGACTCACTGATGCTAAAGGATGCTGCACTGCCGTCCCGCGGCAGGAATTGCAGATCCACTGCCAGATGCAGAAAGCGTTCTTTGTAGACCTTCAGAAATCCGCTCAGCCCGGTAGTCTCCGGGATTGTTGCATCCAGCCAATAGTTCTCGGCATCGCCTTTCGCTGTGGCCACCTGAAGCCAGCCGAAATGAGCCAATGGCTGGTAAGCGTCTAGTTGTTGCAGGCGGCTCAAGACCCGGTTCAGTTGTAGCGTTTGGCTGGGTAATGCCTGCGCCGGAGCCACGGACCTGGGTGACAGCAGCAGGAAGTTCGGCTCTGGACGGAGCGGAACAGCCGTCTCGGCTGGTAACAGCACCGGGCCGCGGTCAGCCGCGGGCACTTCTGCCGTATTGCGACTCTGATCCTGGTGTTGAAAAACGATGATTTCGACCTGGTATGCATCCAGCGTCGGAATTTCTTCTGCCGGCAGGGTCACAGGGCTGAGCATTAGTGTCAGCCAGGCGGCCAGATTTCGGAGTTTGAAGCTGGGCATCATCATGCGCTGGCTCGCTGCGCCGGAAGCGCGCTAAGACGGTCAAGTAATTCTTCCAGCATGGCAAACCTTTCCTGATCGGTTTCAAGTTCAGCGTCGACCCGCAGCCGTTGTTTTGCGTCCAGGCGAAAGCGCTCTGGCTGCGATTCTAACAGCGCCACCAGCACGCCCGGTTCCACCCGGGTTTGCGGGCTGAATTCCACGCGTCCACCGGCGCTGCCAAGGTCGACGCGCTTGAGGCCGAGGGGTTCGGCCAGCAGGCGCAGTTCGGTAATCCTAAACAGGTTGGCTGTGGCTGGTGGGATCAGGCCAAAGCGGTCGATAAGTTCGACTTGCAGGCGCTTGAGTGCAGCTGCATCGGGGGCACTGGCAATTCTCTTGTAGTGCACCAGGCGTAAATGTACATCGGGCATGTATTCGTCCGGAATCAGAGCCGGCAGATGCAGATTAATTTCCGTTGCGCGATCCATTGCTGCCTCAGGGTCAGCATTGAGCCCGTCACGCAGGGCCTGGATAGTCCGGCTTAGCATCTCGTTGTAGAGGCTGAAACCAATCTCCTGGATCTGACCGCTTTGCCCTTCACCCAGTAGCTCGCCAGCGCCGCGAATTTCCAGGTCGTGGGTAGCGAGAACGAAACCGGCACCCAGGTCTTCCAGCGACTCGATGGCGTCCAGGCGTTTTTGCGCGTCGGCGCTCAAGGCGCGACGTTCCGGCGCGATCATATAGGCAAAGGCCTGATGATGAGATCGACCGACCCGGCCGCGTAGCTGATGGAGTTGCGCCAGACCGAAATGATTGGCGCGATTTATCAGGATGGTATTGGCCGTCGGCACATCCAGCCCGCTTTCGATAATGGCGGTGCAGACCAGAATGTGGAAACGACGATGGTAGAAATCCACCATGATGCGTTCCAGGTCGCGTTCAGGCATCTGGCCGTGAGCGACTTCGATACCCGCTTCAGGCAACAGTTCAGACAGTCTCGCGGCCACTCTGTCGATGTCTTCGATGCGATTGTGTACGAAGTAGACCTGGCCGCCGCGTTGAAGTTCACGCTGGCAGGCTTCGCGAATCAGGTGGTCCTGCCATTCCACCACGAAGGTTTTGATCGATAAACGCGATTCAGGCGGCGTGGTGATCAGGGACAACTCGCGCAAGCCGCCCATGGCCATATTCAGGGTGCGCGGAATCGGCGTTGCCGTGAGTGTAAGGATGTCGACCTCGGTACGCAGGCGCTTGAGTTTTTCTTTATGCCGCACACCAAAGCGATGTTCTTCGTCAACAACGATCAGGCCAAGGTTTTTAAACTTGACACTGTCCTGCAACAGTCGATGTGTGCCGATAACGATATCAACTTTACCGTTGGCCAGGTCGGCGATGACCGCGCGGCTATCGGCAGCGCTGCGAAAGCGGCTGAGTTGTTCGACCCGTACCGGCCAGTCGGCGAAACGATCGGCAAAGGTCTGATGATGCTGCTGGGCGAGCAAGGTAGTGGGTACCAGGATTGCGACCTGACGTCCGTCTGCTACCGCCACGAAGGCTGCGCGCAACGCGACTTCAGTTTTGCCAAAGCCCACATCTCCGCAGACCAGCCTGTCCATGGGATTGCTGGAGGCCAGATCGGCGAGTACTGCGTCGATGGCCTGAGCCTGGTCGTCAGTCAGGCTGAACGGAAATTCGCTGGCGAAGGCCCGGTAGTCGGCGACGTCCATGCGCGCCGCATGACCCTGGCGCGCAGCGCGCAGCGCATAGAGTTCCAGCAATTCTGCGGCCACATCGCGAATCCGCGCCGCGGCCCGGCGTTTGGCTTTTGACCACTGATCCGTGCCGAGACGATGCAGGGGCGCCTGTTCCGGTGACGCGCCGGTATAGCGCGAAATCAGTTGCAATGCGCTGACCGGGACGTGCAGACGATCGCCGCCCGCGTACTCCAGCGTGACAAATTCCGTCAGCGCATGATCTATATCCAGATGCGTCAGACCGATGTAGCGACCCACGCCGTGGTCAGCGTGCACTACGGGCGCGCCGGGTCGCAGGTCGGTTAGATCGTTGATCAGGCTTTCGGGATCCTGAACCCGCCGGCGTCGGCGGCGGCGCTGCGGTTGCTCACCCAGTAATTCCGCTTCAGTAAGCAAGGCAAAGTCATTGTCATCAAGCAGGAAGCCGCGATCCAGGGGTGCGACAGTGATAACTGCAGGGGCATCACTGTCTCGACAGCTGAGCCAGTCATCACGCGTCTGTGGACGCAGGCCGGCTGCGCGCAGCGTTTCCAGCAGCATTTCGCGACGGCCCGGAGATTCGGCAGTAAAAATCAGTCGGCCTGGATGCGTGCTGATGAATTCGCGCAGACGGCGACCTGGCTCTTCGTCGCGGCGATTAATCAGCAAACCAGGCGCATTGCCAATCGGCAGATTTTGCCGGCCCGCACGCGGTTGCGGGTCCGGCAACTCGCTGCTGTCCAGACGCAGGCTGGCAAAACGCGCCATGCTTGCCTGCTGTTCGTCCGGTGAGCAATACAGTTCAGGCGGCGCCAGTACCGGTCGCCCGCTATCGTGGCGCGCCTGTTCATAGCGACTCAGGGTTTGTTCCCAGGCCTGCAGGAATCCGCCGTTGGCATCGCCCAGGCTGATCACCAGGCTTGTGTCGGGAAGATAGTCCCAGATAGTTGCGGTGCGCTCGAAGAACAGCGGCAGATACATTTCCACGCCGGGCGGCAGGCGGCCCTCGCTGACCTCTCGATAAACCTGGGAGCGGGTAGGGTTGCCTTCGAAGCGCGCCCTGAAGCGTTGGCGGAAAGCTGTAATGGCCGCGTCATCGACGGGCAGCTCGCGAGCCGGCAAGGTTTCCAGTTTCTGTATACGCCGGGTGCTGAGCTGGGAATCGGGATCGAATTCACGCAGTGTTTCGAGCTGGTCATCCAGAAAGTCAACGCGGACCGGGCAGGGGTGGCCGGTGGGAAAGAAGTCCAGCAACGAGCCACGCACCGCATATTCGCCATGTAGCGCCACCTGGCTGACACGCTGATAGCCGGATTGCTCCAGGCTGTGTCGAAATGCCACCGGGTCCAGCTTCTGGCCGCTGCGCAATTGCATGCTATGGGCGCGCAAATAGTCCGACGGCGGCACCCGCGCCTGCAAACTTGGCAGCGCAGCGATCAAGGTTAGTGGCTGGCCCTCGCCGAGTCGCTGCAGGCTGCGCAGCCGCTGCGATACCAGGTCCTGATGTGGGCTGAAGCTGTCGTAGGGCAGTACTTCTGCATCGGGATATAACAGAACGTCGGGTCCGTCCAGCTGGAAAAACTCGATCTGACTGGCGAGATGCTCGGCATTGCCGACACTGTCGGCCAGCACGAGGGTGGTTTGCTGGCGTCGTGCTGCCGCTTCAGCAATGGCCAGGGGCAGGGCTGCGCCTCTGAGGCGGCCCCAATGAAACGATTCGCCCGCCAGCTCGGGCAAGGCTAGCCCACGCTCCCCAAACAGCAGGGGGCCGCTCATGGACGGCGATCGGCGGCGGACAGAGTCGCCGTTTTGGCTGGCTTGATGGGATGCATGTATCGCGCTGATGGAATCACCCGGCTTGGCGGGCGTCAGCGCGAATTATCTCACAGGCTGCGGCGCCGCGGCGCCGCGCTTCAGTTCTTGCGAACGGCGTGAATGACTCGCTGGTATTCGAAAAACACCACAAAATCGCCATATTCCCAGCGCGCGATGGGCGGCTCACCCACCGCACCGCGCTGCGAAAGCGGTTGGCCCCACTTGGCCTGCACGCTATCCATGGACATGCCACGGCTGGGTCGCCCGGCCTGACTGCTGCTGGCGGCCTGGACACCCTCTACCAGCAGGGTGTCAGCGGCGGCGCTGGAAATTGCGATCAGCGATGCAGATAGAATCAATAGACTCAGTGACTTGCGCAACATTTGTACACTCCACATATACTTTGCCGAATATACATCGCCCCGGGCCTGGAAAAAACAGCTCAGGTCATGGAAACCCGGAAAGTTTTGCGTTAGACCCCGCCAGCCAGGGTCCAGAGGCCAGCTGTGCAATTTCCTGATCACCTGATTGAGGCTCGATTACAGCGCCGTTACCAGCGTTTTCTCGCTGATGTCGAGTTACCCGACGGTCGGCAGGTGACCGTATATTGCCCCAACACCGGGGCCATGCTGGGTTGCTGCGAGCCGGGTGCGCGGGTCTGGTTAAGTCGTTCGGAAAACCCGCGGCGCAAATACCCGCTGACCTGGGAACTGGTCGAATTGCCCGACCAGACGATGGTGGGAATTAATACTCAGCGCGCAAACCAGCTGGTTCGCGAAGCCCTCGATGCGGGTCTGATCGAGTCCCTGCGAGGTTACCCCGAGATTCGCGCCGAGGTGCCGTTTCCTGGTTTGGGCGGCCGGGTTGATTTTCGCCTGCGGGGCCCGGCCGGCGACTACTTTCTCGAGGTCAAAAACGTCACAGCAGCAGTCACCGCGGGTTGCGCGCTGTTTCCCGATGCGGTCAGTGAGCGCGCCAGCCGGCATGTCCGTGCCCTGGCCGAATTGCGGCGTGCCGGACAGGCTGCCGGCTTGCTGTTTTGCGCGCAGCGGGAAGATGTGCAGCGGGTGCGGCCGGCTGATCAGATAGACCCCCTTTATGGTCGTGAACTTCGCGCTGCGGCCGCTGCCGGCGTTGAACTCATGGCCTTACGGTCGACTGTCAGCCCCAAGGGCATTAGTCTCAGCGCACCAGTAACCGTCGAGCTCTGAGCACAGGGCATATCCAGGCCAGATTAATGCAGCGATCCGTCGCGATTTTTATTGCCCTGCGCTACCTGCGCGAGCGCGGCGGTAATCAGTTTGCTTCTTTCGTAACCGCAGCTTCGGTGGTGGGGGTGGCCCTGGGCGTAGCCGCGCTGATTGTCGTGCTGTCGGTGATGAACGGTTTCGAGAACGAGCTTCGCGATCGCTTGCTGAGCATGGCCGGACATGCCAGCGTTACCAGCGACAGGGTGTTGCAGGCCGAGTGGCGGCCCTTACAGACGGAGCTTGAAGGGTTTCCCGGGGTCGCCGCCGCTGCCCCGTATGTAGAGCTTGAGGCCATGCTGTCCAGCGGGCGTACCCTCGCTGGCGCCGTCATGGTCGGCGTCGACCCCGGTTTCGAAGATGCCGTATCGGGTGTCGGTGCAGCCATGCGCGAGGGCGAGCTATCGGCCTTGCGCAGTGGCCAGCGCGGCATGATCCTGGGCCGTGCCCTGGCCCTGCGACTGGGCGTCCAGCCGGGCGAGGCGGTTACGGTGCTGGTGCCCCGCAAGCAGGCGGGGGGCGCGCTGCGCACGGGCTTGCGTGAGTTTCAGGTGGTCGGGATTTTTGAGCTCGGCCTTACGGATCACGATAGCGTGCGCGCGCTGGTGCACCTGGATGATGCCGTGTCCCTGGCCGGCAGCGATGCCGGCAGCGCGGGAATCAGGCTGCGCATGGACGACGTGTTTGCCGCTGCCGATGTGGTGCGTGACTGGGCGGCGGGTTCCGCGTCCCCGCAACCGCAGGTGCGCGACTGGACCCAGGACAACGCCACTTATTTTCGCGCGGTTCGAATCGAAAAGCTGATGATGACTTTGCTGCTCTCGCTGATCGTGGCGGTAGCGGCTTTTAATATTGTCGCCACGCTGGTGATGATCGTCACGGACAAGCGTGCCGGCATCGCTATCTTGCGTACGCTGGGCTACACGCGTCGCACCATCATGACGATTTTTACCTTGCAGGGACTGATTGTCGGCTGGTTCGGCGTCGTGATCGGGGTCGGACTGGGGGTTCTGCTGGCGGCAAATGTGCAGCATCTGGCGCCGTTTCTGGAGCGTGTTTTTGGCTTTGAGTTCATGCCGGCTGACGTTTACTACGTGGTGCAGTTGCCGTCGGACTTGCGGCTGGTCGATGTCAGTTGGGTGGCTCTTATCGCCCTGGCCATGACCGGCCTCGCTACCATCTATCCGGCTTTGCGAGCGGCGTCGGTGTCACCCGCAGAAGTGTTGAGATACGAGTGATGCTGCGCCAGCCCTTCGAACTTGCCATTGGTCTGCGCTATTTGCGCTCCCGTAACCGCAATCGCTTTGTCTCGTTTATTTCGCTGATTTCCATGCTGGGTATTGCCCTGGCCGTAGCGGTGCTGATCGTCGTTTTGTCGGTAATGAATGGCTTTGAATTCGAGGTGCGTAACCGCATCCTGCAGGTGGTTTCACATGCAGCGATAACCGGCTGGGACGGGCGCCTGGAAGACTGGCGACTCGCGGCCGATATTGCCCGGGCTAATGAGGCCAGCCGTGCCGTGGCGCCGTTCATCAGCGGGCAGGGCATGTTGGTGGGCGACGCTTCGATCCGCGGGGTTGAATTCCGCGGGATTGATCCGGCCGCCGAAAGCCTGGTCTCCGATCTGCCGGCATTACTCACTGCGGGCAGTCTTGAGAGTCTGGAGGCGGGCGCTTACCGGATAATTATTGGTCAGTCGCTGGCAGAGTTGCTCGAGCTTGGTATTGGAGACCGGGTCATTCTGATGGTCGCAGAAGGGGTGACCACGCCGGCTGGGCTGGTACCGCGTATGCGCCGTTTCGAAATTGCCGGAATCTTCTATGCCGGTATGTATGAGTACGATCGCGGGCTCATCTATTTGCATCAGCAGGATGCGGCCCGACTGCTGCGTATGGGCGACGCTGTTTCCGGCGTGCGCATCGCCATGCACGATCCGCTGGTTGCGCCCACGGCGGTGCGCTCCATCGCCCGTGAGCTCGGCCAGGACGTGTTTATCACTGACTGGACGCGCCAGCACGCGAATTTCTTTCGTTCAATTCAGCTGACCAAGTCGATAATTTTCGTGATCCTGCTGCTGGTGGTTGCAGTGGCCGCCTTCAATATCGTATCCACCCTGGTGATGGTGGTGCGTGAGAAGCGCGCCGATATCGCAATTCTGCGTACCCTTGGCATCTCGCCACGCGCTGTACTGACAATCTTTATGACACAGGGGGTGCTGGTTGGTGTGTTGGGGACCGCTTTGGGCGTGGCTGGCGGCCTGCTGCTGGCCGCCAATATCGACGTTATTGTTGCAGCTATCGAAGCGATTCTGGGTTTGAAATTTCTAGAACCTGATGTCTACTTCATAAGTGATTTCCCCAGCCGCATCGATTGGGGCGATGTTTTCCGCGTGGCGGGTATTGCCGTGCTGCTGGCAACGCTCTCGACCATCTATCCGGCCCTGAACGGCGCGCGCACCCAGCCGGCAGCGGCCCTGCGGCATGAGTAGAATGCGTTTCCGACCAGCCAACAGTGGCGCCCATGCCTGCCGATAAAAACGCTGAAATACCCCTGAGCTGCAGTGACCTGCGCAAGTCTTTCATGGAAGGTCCCGCGAAGCTGGACGTACTCAAGGGCTGTCAGCTCGCCGTGCAACCGGGAGAGACCCTGGCCATCGTGGGCGCTTCCGGTTGCGGCAAGACCACCTTGCTGCAGTTACTGGGCGGGCTGGATCAGCCGAGCTCAGGTCAGGTCTGCGTCTTCGGTCAGGATCTCGCTGCGCTTGGCGAGGCCGCTCGCGGCCAGCTGCGCAATCAAACCCTGGGTTTTGTCTACCAGTTTCATCATCTGTTGCCGGAGTTTACGGCGCTCGAGAACGTTGCCATGCCGCTGCTGCTGCGACGCGAGTCACTGACCGCCGTGCGAGAGCGTGCGCAGGGTTTGCTGGCACGTGTGGGTTTAAGCGATCGCCTGGAACATCGCCCTGGTGAACTCTCCGGTGGCGAACGCCAGCGGGTTGCCGTGGCGCGTGCCCTGGCTACCGGTCCGGCCGTGGTTTTGGCCGATGAGCCCACCGGCAATCTTGATGAGGAAGCCAGCGAGCGGGTGCTGGACCTGATGCTTGAGCTGAATGCGGAAACGGGCACCAGCCTGGTCCTGGTCACTCATGATCGCGCGATCGCCCGGCGCATGAGTCGCGTGCTCGGCCTGAGCGACGGCCAATTGCACGATATCAGCAGCGACTACAAGGACTGATCGCGGCGGGCTGTCAATCCGGCTTGCCGACGTTTTCGGTAACGCAGGGTTACCAGCCAGCGCCAGGTCACGCTGACCGCCACATAGGCCAGCGATGCGGTCACCGTGGCGGTGATGAATGAGCCCAGCAGCAGGGGTTTCCACTTGCCCTGCAATTCCTCAGCCAGCCAATCCCAGGATAAGTTGATGTCAAAAGGCTGCATGGGCAAATCCAGGATCAGGCAGCCGAGACCGTATTCAAAGTAAAAAATCGGCAGCATGGTGATCGGGTTTGTCACCCATACCGCGACCACAGCGACGGGTAGATTGACCCGCAACAGCAGGGCTAAAAGGGCTGCTGCCACAGTCTGTGCCGGCATGGGGATCAGGGCCACAAACAAGCCCGCCCAGAGCGCTCCGCAGATGCTGCGCCGGCTGACGGAAAAGAATGTCGGGTGTGCCATCACGCTGCTGAACGGCCGCAGATACCAGGGTTGCTCCTGTTTCTGCAGATAGTTATTGGAAACGCGTCTGAAAAAACGTCTGGGCATGGCCTAGTTTAACCAGCTTGACAGGCTTGCGGCGCGTGCATGGTCGAGTTCGATGATGCTTTGCTGCAGCCTTTGGCCGGATGCAGGAAACATGCTGGCGTTTTGCGTCTGGACTCTGCTCAGCATTTTGCTCCTGCTGCTGCCCGAGTCGGCCGGGCAGTGGCCTGGCGCTTTCGCTCTGGCGGGGTTCTTGTTGCTGCTGCGCTTGCTTGGCCTGCGCCGTACCTGCCTGGCGATATTGCCTTTATTGCTCGGCCTGCAACAGGTTCAGACGCGCCGGGCCGATCGCTTCGATCCCCAGGCCGGGCTCAGCGAGATGCTGGTCACCGGCAGTATCTGCGATTTCACCCGCGGTGACGGTCGCCTCTCCCGATTCGTATTGCGGCCGGATTCGACTGCGCGGGCGCTGGGTGTTCCGTCGGCTCTTGCGGTGGCCTGGTTTGACAGTCCGGTGCGCCCGCAGCCGGGTGAAATCTGGCAGTTGCGATTGCGCCTGCGCGAGGTCCGCGGCTTGCATGGCGGCGGCGGCAAGGATCGCGAGCGCAGCGATCTTGCCCAGGGAATCGGCGCGCGCGCCAGTGTCCGTCGTTCGGTATTGAACCGCCGCCTGGCGGGCTTCACAGCGGCCTGTCCGATCGCCGGATTGCGCACACGACAGGCGCGCGCTGTGGCAACGAGTCTCGGTGAGCGACGCGCCACGGCATTTATCCAGTCCCTGGTGGTAGCCGCCCGCGCCGGGCTGGCAAATGCCGACTGGGAGCTGCTGCGGGCCACCGGGACCACCCACCTTATGGCTATATCTGGTCTGCATATTGGCCTGGTAGCCGGCTTTTCGGCGGCGCTCGGGCGGGCCGTGGCAGCCATGCTGGTTTGGCTGCCGCGTGCGCCACCCCCGCGAGCCGTGGCCAGCGTGTTCGCCTTTGCCGCTGCCGCGACCTACAGTGCGCTGGCCGGCTTTGCGACGCCGACCGTGCGTGCCCTGGCTATGCTGGGCGCGGCGATGCTGCTGCTATCCCTGCGTCGCGGGGTTCCTGCCTGGCAATTGCTGGCGATGGCCCTGCTGGCGGTGCTGCTGCTTGATCCGCTCAGCCCGCTGACGGCCGGTTTCTGGTTGTCGTTTGCGGCCGTGGCGATACTGTTGCTGCCAGGTCTGGCCGTTCAACGGGTCACGAGCAAGGGCTATTGGCGGCTGGCCTGGCAAGCTCAGCTGTGTGTTTCTGTTGGCCTCGCACCGCTGAGCCTTCAGATATTCGGTCTGCTTTCGCTGGCTGCACCGCTGGCCAACCTGCTAATCATTCCCTGGTTTGCGTTTCTGGTTGTGCCGTTGGCTCTGATCGCCAGCAGTGCTTTGCCCTGGTCGCCGGCAGTCTGGCTCTTGCAGCGCGCAGCAGACTTGCTGGAGCTGAGTCTGCGCGGCCTCGAGCAACTCGCCGCCTTACCGGGCCTGGTCTGGCAACCTGGCCGGCCAGCGCTGCTGTCGTTATTGCTGGCTGGGCTCGGCGCAGTGCTGCTGATCTGGCCCCGACCAAGGCTGCCGGGGTTTGTGAGCCTGCTATTGCTGGCGCCTTTGCTGCTGGGTGCACCTGAAAGCCCACCGGTCGCAGCCTTGCGCATAACGGTGGCTGACGTCGGCCAGGGGCTCGCCGTATTGGTGCAGACCCGCAGACACAGCCTGCTCTATGACGCGGGTCCTGGCTACTCGGGCGGCGGCAGTGCCGCCGCCAGTCGCTTGCTGCCGCTGCTGCGCGGGCAACGGGTTCAGGGTTTGCAACGGTTGGTGGTTTCGCATGCGGATAGTGACCACGCTGGCGGTCTGGAGGCCATCAGCGAGGCCTTTCCGCGGGCGGTTTTGCTGGCGCCACAGCCGCTCGCAAATAATGCGGCACGCGCCTGCGTGGCCGGACAGTCGTGGCAATGGGATGGCGTGCGCTTCGAAGTTTTGCATCCGGATGCGCGCCAGCGGCGCCTCCGCGCTTCGGACAACGACCTGTCTTGCGTGTTGCTGATTACTGCGGGTAAAACGCGCGTGTTGTTGCCAGGTGATGTCAGCCGCAGGGCCGAAGCCGCCATGCTGCGCCAGTTTTCCGCTGGCCCTGTTGATTTGCTGCTGGCTCCCCATCATGGCAGTCGTACCTCGTCAGGCCCGGCCCTGGTAGCCGCTACCCGCCCGCGCTATGTGGTATTTGCTACCGGCTACCGTAATCGCTGGGGTTTTCCGCTGCCCGAAGTCATGCAGCGCTGGTCCGCAGCGGGCGCCTGCCTGCTCAGCACCGCTGAGCACGGCAGCCTTGTTTTTACACTGCAGCCTGGCCGTGGCCTGCGGCTGAAAACGGCCAGTCGTCGAGACCAAAGGCGACTATGGACTGCGGGCAAAACGCCGGGACGCTGCTCTGAGCGCAGTCTGACTGTAGAATAGGGCGCTACGACGTTATAGTCCGCTGAGTTGCGAGAGGCGCGATCGCCGCATGCTGGAAATAGTGAAGTCGGGTGGCTGGCTAATGCTGCCCATCATCATTTGTTCGATTGTTGCAGCGGCAATCATTATCGAACGTCTCTGGACGCTGCAGCAGTCGCGTGTAGTGCCGCGCAATTTGACCCGCCAGGTCTGGGATTGGGTTAACAAGAATCAGCTAAGCCCGCAACAAATCAAGACCCTGCATGATGGTTCGCCATTGGGCGAGATTCTTGCCGCAGCGCTCAGTCATCGAAAAATTGATCGTGAGGCAATGAAGGAGCGAATCGAAGATACGGGTCGACACGTAGTGCATGAACTTGAGCGATATCTGAATACCCTCGGCACCATCGCGGCAATATCGCCGCTGCTCGGATTGCTAGGTACGGTCATCGGCATGGTTAAAGTTTTCGCGGCGATTACCACGAATGGTGTCGGTGACCCCAGCGTCCTGGCGGGGGGATATTTCGGAAGCATTAATCACCACCGCTGCGGGATTGACTGTGGCGATTCCGGCATTGATCGGCTACCGCTATTTGCGTGGCCGCATTGATGAGCTTGTTGTGCAGATGGAGAAAGAAGCCACCGGCATGGTGGATGCATTGCACCGCAAGCAACGCATTGATTCGGCGAGTCGTAGCAGTGAAGCTGCGGTCGGGTAGTCGTAACGAGCCCGAGATTAACCTCACGTCGCTGATTGACGTGGTGTTGCTGCTGCTCGTGTTCTTCATGATTACCACGAGTTTCGTGCGTGAGTCGCAATTGTCTATTCGGCTGCCGGAAAGCAGCAGCGCCGGCGACTCTCTGCCGCAGGCACCGGCGCTGGAAATTACCGTTACCGCCAAAGGGAGTTACCTGGTTAATAACCGTGCATTGGTGGATGCCAGTCCCACTACCCTGAGAGCGGCCCTGCTCAAGCTGATGCCTGAATCCGGTGTGAACTCGGATCTGACCATTAGTGCGGATGCCCGGGCCAGCCACCAGTCTGTAGTTACGGCTATGGATGTCGCCGGTAAACTCGGCTTCACAAATATTTCGATCGCTACGCTGCGCGCAGTGGAGCAAGCTAATTAGTACAGCCGCGCAAAAGTTGCCGACGCTGGAGGCTCAGGACCAGGCCGCCACCGGTGCCTCCGTGTATCGCCGCCTGCTTGGCTACACGGCCAAGTTCTGGGGCATTTTCCTGCTTGCGGCCGTGGCTATGGCCGTGTTTGCTTTTACCGATACGGCTTTTGCCTATTTGATTTCTCAATTGGTTAAGTCCATGTCACCCGAAGAGGCAGGCGCAACCAGCGATCCCCTGGTCATCAGAGGTAACTGGCTACCCTTGTCGATTCTCGGCCTGTTTCTATTGCGCGGCGTCGCCGGATTCGGCTCCTCCTATGGTCTCGCATGGATCGGTCGCCAGGTCATCATGACGCTACGCGAAGAGGTTTTTGACAAGTTCCTGCGCTTACCGACAAGCTTTTTCGACCTGCGTTCAGGCGGCGAATTGCTCGCCAAGCTTGCCTACAATATTGAGCAGATCGCCGCGGCGACTTCCGATGTTGTGACAGTGCTGATTCGCGATAGCCTGACGATCATCGGCCTGGTGATCTATATGACTTACCTCAGTCCGCCGCTGTCGGCATTTCTTTTCATTGTTGCGCCGGTAATCGCGTTTCTAATTAAGACGCTTGGTGGGATTTTTCGCCGTTATAGCGCGCGCATTCAGCAGTCCATGGGCGACGTAATCCGAATTACCGGCGATGCGGTGCAAAGCCATCGGATAATCAAGATTTTCGGCGGGCAGGATTACGAGAATAATCGCTTTGGCCAGGCTAATGAGAAAAATCGGCGCCTGAATATGCGCCTGGTCGCGAGCCGGGCGGCCGGCGACGCTATGACCGGGCTGGTTATCGCCGCGGGTGTGTCCGGGGTGGTCTATTTTGCCACGCGCGAGTCGGTGCGCCCGGGTGACCTTGGAGATTTTGTCGGCTTTCTGACCGCTATGGTTTTCCTGATGCGTCCACTCCGTGCGCTGACTGGAATAAACGCTGCAATTCAGCGCGGGATTGCCGCCGGCAGCAGTGTTTTCAGCATTCTCGATGAAGCGGAAGAGTCGCGACAGCGGGGATTACAGTCCGGCGCGTGTCGAGGGCCGGGTGGAATTTCGTCACGTAGGGTTCAGCTATTCCGAAGCCAAGGGCTCGGTCCTCAGGGATATCCAGCTGACGGTGCCAGCGGGGGAAATGCTGGCCATCGTCGGCCGGTCCGGCAGCGGGAAGTCTACGTTGGTGAACCTGCTGCCCCGATTCTATGAGCCTACCAGCGGTGAAATATTGCTCGATGATCGCTCGCTCAAAGACTATTCGCTGGCTGGCCTGCGTGACCAGATCAGCCTGGTTAGCCAGGAAGTCGTGCTGTTCGATGACACGATTGCCAACAACATCGCCTATGGGTCCTTGAGCGATGCGTCGCCCAGCGATATTGACGCCGCCGCGCATGCCGCGCACGTGGATGAATTTGCCGAGCAATTGCCTGATGGGCTCAACACTATGGTTGGCGAGCGCGGCGTTCTGTTGTCTGGCGGGCAGCGGCAACGAATCGCCATCGCGCGCGCACTGCTCAAGAATGCGCCATTGCTGATCCTTGACGAAGCCACCTCGGCGCTGGATACGCAGTCTGAGCGGCATATCCAGCAGGCGCTGGAGCGGTTAATGCTGAACCGGACAACGCTGGTTATTGCGCATCGCTTGTCGACGGTGGAAAACGCTGATCGCATCATCGTGATGTCCGAGGGTCGCATTGCTGAGCTCGGCAGCCATGCCGAACTACTTGCGCTCAATGGTCAGTACGCCGCTCTTTATCGCATGCAGTTCCGCGATGAGTCGGAGTGATTTCTCGCATTCGCTGCAAAGTAGCTGGTACGCCGAGTCTCCCCTGACGAATTGGTTGCGGCCTGCAGCGGCACTATTCGGCGCGGCGTCGGCGGCGCGCCGTTGCGCTTACGCGCGCGGCTGGTTGCAACCGCATAGTCTTGGCGCACCCGTAATTGTGGTTGGCAACATTACCGTCGGTGGCACAGGCAAGACGCCGTTAGTTGCCTGGCTGGCTGAATATCTGGCCGCCCAGGGTCGCCAGCCTGGAGTAGTTAGCCGTGGCTACGGTGGCCAGGTGGGGCAGGGCCCGCACCTGGTAAAGATCAGCGACAGCGCCGAGTTAGTCGGCGACGAACCATTGATGCTGGCTCGTCAGACCGGGCTACCGGTTTGCGTCGGGAGTGACCGCGTTGCCGCGGCTAAAGCCCTGGTGGTTGCCGGCGCCAGTTGCATCGTGTCTGACGATGGTTTGCAGCACTACCGTTTGCAGCGCGATCTTGAATTTGCCGTTCTGGATGCCGAGCGCATGATCGGCAACGGTTGTCTGTTGCCGGCCGGGCCCCTGCGCGAACCGCCGGCGCGACTGACCGAGGTGGATCTGCTGTTTATCAACGGAGATACAACCCCCGAACAAGGTGTTGGATTTATCCTGCAGGCCGAAGATTTGACCAGTCTTGGCGATGGTCGACGGCTGCCGCTGGCGCATTTTTCAGGTCAGCGAGTCTGGGCAGTAGCCGGTATTGGCAACCCGCAACGCTTTTATGACAGCCTTCGTAATGCGGGTATTGAACCGATGCCGGTCGAGATTCCTGATCATGGCCGCACGGATTTGCAGGCCTTGAGCCGGGAATCTGCGCAACCGATTCTGATGACGGAAAAAGACGCCGTAAAATATCAGCCGGAGTCGAATATCGACGCCTGGTATCTACCAGTCCGGGCCAGATTGTCGCCGGCAGCGCTGGCATCTCTGCAGGAGAAGCTTGCCCTGCTATGGCCAAAGCAGGCAGCTGATGCATCCTTGTCGTCTGTCGTAAGGGGTGTCTGAGATGGCTGATTTTCGAGTAGTAATACCTGCGCGTTATGCGTCCAGTCGATTTCCGGGCAAGCCACTGGCTGAAATTGCCGGTCGCTCGATGTTATCGCACGTACATGCCGCTGCGCTTGGCGCAGGCGCCAAGGAAGTCATTGTCGCGACCGATGATGAGCGCATTGCCAAAGCGGCCTCGGCCTTTGGTGCTGAGGTTGAAATGACTGCTGCCAGTCACTCCTCGGGTACGGATCGGGCTGCCGAGGTGGCCGCGCGACGCGCCTGGCAGGCAGACGATATTGTCGTGAATTTACAGGGCGATGCGCCCTGTACACCACCGTCAAGCGTCGGCCAGGTGGCCGCTCTGCTGGAACAGTTTTCCAGCGCAGCCATCGCCACGCTGTGTGTGCCACTGCATGAATTGGCGGCGTTTAACGACGTGAATGTGGTCAAGCTGGTTACCGACCAGGAGGACCGTGCCCTGTATTTCAGCCGTTGCGCGATCCCGTCCGTTGGCCATGCTGCACAGCTTGTGCCTGCACAGGCGCGTCGTCATTTGGGTATATATGCCTACCGCGTGTCTGCTTTACAGAGGCTAACCAGCACGCCGCCATGCTATCTTGAAAATGTAGAAAAGCTGGAGCAACTCAGAGCGCTCTGGCTAGGTATGGAAATACGCGTCGCGACAGCAACGGAGGCACATGGTCCGGATGTGGACACGCCTGAAGACATTCACAAGGCAGCTGCGTTCCTCGCGGCAGCAGGGTAAATCGGATACGGCAAGCGCTGGCATGATTGACCCGCAACAGGCAGATATCAGGGTGCTGATGGTTTGCATGGGCAATATCTGTCGCTCACCGCTGGCCGAGGCCGTGCTGCGCAAAGGGGCGGCTGAATATCGCCGCGACTGGACGGTTTATGTTGATTCAGCCGGCACACACAGTTATCACGTCGGTTCGCCGCCGGATCCGCGCGCTCAGGCTGCGGCCGCTCGCCGTGAAATGCCTATCGACGATTTGCAGGCTCGGCGGGTTCAGGCTGCTGACTTTGAAATCTTTGATCTGATACTGGCGATGGATCAGGACAATCTGGATTTTTTACGTGAACTGGCTCCCGAAGGGCTAGAGCATAAAGCCCGACTTCTTCTGGAGTTCTCAGCACTGCGCACCGGTGGCGAAGTGCCGGACCCTTACTACGGCGGCGCAACCGGCTTCGAGAGAGTCCTTGATATGGTGGAGGAGGCTATCCTGCAAGGCCTGTTGCCGGAGCTGCACAGACGCGTCGACGGTGCGGGGCAGGATTAGCCTGCCCCGCGTCGCCTAACTCTTATCTCGATCGCTGGTACTGTCGCTGCCCGATTCCGATGACCACACTTTGAAGTTCTTGCCTTTGTCCGCGCTGCCGCTGCTTTGCATCGCTTTCTCGAAGGGTAACAGTCGATCATTGCCCTGGGGCTGCGATACGGGCTTGGTCGGCGCAGCTTCCGTTGCCGCCGGTTTTGCTGCAGGCGCAGGTTTGGCAGGCGCTGTTACCTGCTGCGTGGCTGCGGATTCCTGACTGCTCGGCGCCGGCTTAGGCGCTGACTCCGTTTTGACTCGCGGTTTATTGACGGCATTGGGCTGAGTCGCTTCGTGCGGACTGCCAGCCGTATCAGCCTTGACCGGGTTGCCGCCTGAGGAAGGCTTTGGCTCGCTAACAGCGGGGGCAGCACCCTGTTTGTTGTCCTGCTGCGGGGCATCAGCGGTTTCCTTCGACGCGGCCTGTTGATTCTCACCGGCCTGTTTATTACTGCCGTTATTGCGGTTCTCGCCACCGCCACCGCCGCGGCGTCTGCGTCGCCGGCGCGGCTTTTGTCCGCCCTCACGAGCGGGCTGGGCCGGCTTTGACTGTTCTGAGGGCTGTCCCGAAGCTTGCTTCGCGGCTGCTTGGTCACCCTGACTGGAACGATTGTTGCTGGTCTGGCTTTTCTCCGCAGCTTCGCCAGGGGCTTCATCGCTGCGGCGCTTGCGGTTACGCGGTTGGCCACGGCCACGGCTGCGTGGCTTGTTGCCCGGGCGATCCCGGTTGCCGCGGGATTGCGATTCGCTCCGCTGGCGCGAACCCCCGGTACGTTGTTGTGGACTGCGGCTGCGACGGGGCGCCGGCTTGGCTGGCTCTGCTACTTCTTCGCCACGGCCGAACAAGGCGCGCCAGAGGCGAACGAACAGGCCGGGTTTGGCCGGCTCCACCTTAGCCGGTTCTGCTGGTGGTGGTGGAGGCGGTGGCGGAGCAGCCGGTGCGACCACAGTAACCGCAGGTATCTCGGTCTTGGGTCGCGGTGCGGTGGCCGACTGTAGCGCTTCGTCTTCGGCGACGTCGCGCAGTTGATAGCTCGAACCGGTATTTTCCGGCAATACAGTCTGGTCATCGCGAACACGACGGATTGAGTAGTTAGGTGTTTCCAGGTCTGGATTGGCGATCAGCATTACGCCAACGGATTCCCGTTCCTCGATGCGGCTGATCCAGTCGCGCTTTTCATTCAGCAGGTAGGTGGCCACGTCCATGGGCAGCTGGGCGACGACCTTGGCGGTTCGGTCCTTGCGAGTTTCTTCGCCGATCAGACGCAGTATCGCAAGGGCTAAGGACTCGACGCTGCGAACTTTACCGATGCCGTTGCAGCGCGGGCAAACCTGGTGGGCCGATTCGCCCAGGGAAGGTCGCAGCCGCTGGCGCGACATTTCCAGCAATCCGAAGCGGGAGATTCGCCCGATCTGCACGCGCGCACGGTCTGCCTTGACCGCGTCCCGCAGCCGGTTCTCGACCTCGCGCTGATTGCGTCTGCGGTCCCATGTCGATGAAATCGATGACCAGCAAGCCGCCCAGGTCGCGGAGCCGGCATCTGGCGGGCGATCTCGTCGGCGGCCTCGAGGTTGGTGGCCAGCGCGGTTGCCTCGATATCGCCGCCCTTGGTGGCGCGCGCCGAGTTGATGTCGATCGAAACCAGCGCCTCGGTGTGATCGATCACGATGCTTCCGCCGGAGGGCAGATTGCACCGTATGCGCGAACGCCGATTCGATCTGGCTCTCGATCTGGAAGCGCGTGAACAGCGGCACCTCGTCTTCATAGAGCTTCAGCTTGCGCAGATTATGCGGCATCGCACTGCTCCATGAACTCCCGGCCTCGGCGTAGGTCTTCTTGTCGTCGACCATATCTCGCCGATGTCGGCATTGAAATGGTCGCGCAGCGCGCGAATTATCGGGTTGCTGTCCTGGTAGATCAGGAACGGCGAGTGCGTGGCGACCACGACCTGCTTGATGGCTTGCCAGACGCCCATCAGGTACTCCATGTCCCAGCTCAGTTCCTCGTTGCAGCGGCCGACACCGGCGGTGCGCACGATGCACCCCATGCCCTCGGGTATATCCAGTTCGCGCAGTGACGTCGCGAACTCATCGCGGTCCTCGCCGGAGATGCGGCGGGAAACGCCGCCGGCGCGCGGATTGTTCGGCATCAGGACGATGAAGCGACCGGCGAGGCTGATAAACGTGGTCAGCGCAGCGCCCTTGTTGCCGCGCTCTTCCTTGTCGACCTGGACAACGATGTCCTGGCCTTCCTTGAGGACCTCGCGGATGTTGATGCGCTGGCCTTCGCTCGGGTTGCGTGACGAAGTATTCGCGCGAAATTTCTTTCAGCGGCAGAAAGCCGTGTCGCTCGGCACCGTAATCGACGAACGCGGCATCGAGACTGGGCTCGATCCGGGTGATCGGCCTTTGTAGATATTGGCCTTTTTCTGCTCGCTGGAAGCGGTACCTCGATATCGAGGTCGTAAAGTTTCTGGCCATCGACCATGGCGACGCGCAACTCTTCTTCCTGAGTTGCATTGACGAGCATTCTTTTCATAAGCCTCGTACTTTTTCTGTGCGAGGGCCCTGGGCAGGCAAAGCTGAAGGGGCAATTTGCCGATGTGGCAGCTGGTGCCCGCGATGAACTCGCGGGTTCGTACCCGTGCTGCTAGAGCGTCTTCGATATTGATTCCAGACTGGCTGGCCGCTTTCATCGGTCGCGGATCCTTCAGAAGTGAATTATGGGATGAGACAGTAAAAGTCCTATCCTTGCCCCAGGTGCCCGGTTGATGGCCTGTCTAACAGGCCTGACCTGGCGCGACCGCCTCTGGCGATCGCAGTAAACTGAGAGTCCCGCCGTGGCGGGACAAACGGGCGACGCGTGTCGCCGCAGCCGAATATAGCAGTGCGTTCACTCAGCAGCAATCCATAACCCCCGGTCCCTCATGACAAAAATACCCATTAAGTCCAAAGTTCGGCTGCATAAAGTGCCTGCTGACGAGGCTGGACGGCGGCTGGATAACTACCTGATGGCGACCCTGAAGGGCCTGCCCAAGTCGCGCATTTACCGCATGATTCGCTCCGGCGAGGTCCGGATTAATGGCGGCCGGGCGCGCCCGGACCGGCGTCTGAGGGCTGGTGACGAGCTGAGAATCCCGCCGCATCACTCTACGGAGCCGGGTGCTATGCCGGCTCCCCCGGCGGACAAGATCGGCTGGCTAAAGGAGCGGGTGATCTACGAGGATGAAGATGTTCTGGCTTTGAATAAGCCTTCGGGTCTGGCAGTACACGGCGGCAGTGGTGTCAGCTGGGGTGCTATTGAGCTGCTGCGTGCGGCTCGCCCGCAGGACAGATTTCTCGAGTTGGTGCATCGACTGGATCGTGAAACCAGCGGCTGCCTGCTGATTGCCAAGCGTCGGCCGGTACTACGCCAGCTGCATGAGCAATTTCGCGACGGCCTGGTCCGCAAGCAATACCAGGCCCTGTTATGCGGGCGGATGCGCGGAACGGAACGCTTTGTGGATGCGCCTCTGCTGACCACACAGCGTCGCGGAGGCGAGCGCCATGTGCGAGTTGACGAAACCGGCAAACCTGCGCGTAGCCGGATTACACCGCGGCGCCGATTTCACAGCCTGACCCTGGTGGATGTGGTTATTGAGACTGGTCGTACCCATCAGATTCGTGTGCATGCCGAGTCCATCGGTCATCCGGTGGCGGGCGATCAGCGCTATGGTGTGGCGGCAGAGCGCGCCGCGCGGCGGTTTGGGCTGCAGCGACTGTTTCTTCACGCGGATCGACTGAGCTTCGACAGCCCCGATAGCGGCCAGGTTATCAGGGTGGAGTGCCCTCTGGATGAGGACCTGGAGGCGGTGCTTGAGCAAATCGCTGGCGCCGAGCAGACCTGAGGCCCGTTATAGCAGCGCAGCGCCCAGATTGCGCAGACAGTGAGCCAGCCAGATCAGCGGTAGCCCCTGCAAAGCAGTAGGGTCTTGATTGTCGATGCGATCCATCAGCACTACCCCGAGACCCTCAGATTTGAAGCTGCCGGCGCAGTCATACGGCTGCTCGCGCAACAAATAGTCATTCCTGAGTTGCGCATCGCTGTCGCGAAATACTACCTGGGTGCGGTCAAGATGCTCGCTGGCCTGCCCGGCATGAAGCACGCAGACTGCAGTATGAAAGTCCACGTGGCGACCGTTACAGGCCTCCAGCTGCGCTACGGCGCGGGCGTGGTCGCCGGGTTTGCGCAGGATCTGCTGGTCGAGGCTGGCAACCTGGTCGCTACCGATGACAATACAGCCGGCTGCCATGCGCGCGCCGGCCTCGGCTTTCAGGCGGGCCAGTCGGATGGCTCGTGCTGCCGGCAATTCGCCCGCCAGCGGCGTTTCGTCCACGGCCGGGTCGAGGACCTGGAAGTCGTTGAGCAGTCTTTCCAGCAGCGCCCGGCGGTAGCGCGAGGTGGAAGCCAGTACCACAGCCACGGGCGAATCGTTCAGGGACATGGTTGATAATCCTTAAGCTATTCAATACCCGGGATATTTTGACAGTATCGGGCATGGTCACTACTATACGCCGGTTATGCTCACCGACCGCCTGGAGTTCAGCCAATTACAGGAACTCGCTGAGCGGGGAACACAGGAAAATTTTCGCCTGGCCGCTGATCAGCTTCCGCGCCTGAAGCAGGTGCTGGTAGCTGATAAGCCTGGTGAAATTGAACTAAAGGTGGGATTTTCTGCGGCTGCCGATGGTCACCCACTGTTGCAAGTTACATTTGCCGGGCAACTTGGTCTGGTTTGCCAGCGTTGTTTGCACAGACTGGAATGGTCGCTGGATCTGGCTACCCAACTGGACTTACTGGCGAGTGAAGCTGACGTAGAGACGCTGGTTGACCCGTTTGACAGCGTGGTCGTTGATGAACAGGGGCTACAGCTGTTGTCTGTAGTTGAGGATGAAATTTTGAGCGCATTGCCGATTTCGGCGATGCACAAATCGATTCAGGAATGCGGGGCGCAGTCGCTAGAGGATTATGCGGCGGAACCCACCGACAGGCCGTTTGCCCAGCTTGCAGCACTGATGCAGGGCAGCGGTAAGGTCGGCAGCAAAAATTAAGCTCTGCTTAGGAGATTCATATGGCCGTTCAAAAAAGTCGCAAAACCCCATCCAGACGCGGAATGCGCCGCTCGCATGATGCACTGGCCCAGCCAGCTGTCTCGGTGGATCCCACCAGTGGTGAGACCCATCGTCGCCATCATGTCAGCCCGGATGGTTTCTATCGTGGTCGCAAAGTCGTGGCCAGCGTCGACGAAGACTTCGAGTAAATCCTTATCACCCGGCTAGATTCCGGACGGCTGGCCAGCAATGTGGCCGCGCGACATAATCAAAGTCTGATCTTTGGGCTTGCCGCGTCGTTCGAATACGGGTTCTCGATTGGGTAATAAAGCCATCATCGCACTGGACGCCATGGGCGGCGATCAGGGCGTCAACGTTGCTGTTCCCGCGGCCGTTGCTTCACTGCGCGAGCATCCCGCGCTGGAAATTATTCTGGTTGGCAAACAAGAGTTGCTGGAAGCCAGTCTGGCCGATCTGAGTTTTCCGCAAGCGCGGCTGCGCATCCAGGATGCCCGCGAAGTCGTCGCTATGGCTGAGCCACCGGGTGATGCCCTGCGCAAGAAGAAAGACTCCTCCATGCGTGTGGCCATTAACCTGGTAAAAAGCGGTGAGGCGCATGCTTGCGTCAGTGCCGGTAATACCGGTGCTCTTATGGCGACCAGTCGATTCGTGCTGAAAACTCTGCCCGGAATAGATCGGCCCGCCATCATGGCCATCGTGCCAACCAAACATGGTCGTACTTATATGCTGGATCTTGGGGCCAATGCCGATTGCAGTGCCGAGCAGTTGTTTCAGTTTGCAGTTATGGGCTCCGTTGTTGTTCATGGTATCGAGAATATTGCTGCTCCGCGTATTGGCCTGTTAAACATTGGTGAAGAGGACATCAAGGGCAACGATGTTGTTCGTGATGCAGCTGCATTGTTATCCAGCAGCGACCTGCATTACATCGGTTTCGTAGAGGGCGACGCGATTCCGGATCAGCGTGCCGATGTGATTGTGTGCGACGGCTTCAGCGGAAACGTAGCTTTGAAGACCATGGAGGGCACCGCGCGCCTGGTCTCACATTTTCTTGAGCGCGAGTTTCGCAGCAGTCTGTACGGACGCATGGCAGGCTTGGTCTCGTTACCGGTGTTGCGCTCTCTGCGGCGCCGCCTCGATCCGCGTCGTTACAACGGCGCTACCCTGGTGGGTCTAAATGGCATCGTAATCAAGAGCCACGGTGGTGCCGATGACGTTGCCTTTGCCCAGGCGATTAATGTGGCAGTGGTCGAGGTGGAAAAGGATGTGCCTCAGCAAATACGTCACCTGATGGAACAGCAGGAATCTCACTAGTATGTATTCAAGGATTGCCGGTACCGGACACTATCTCCCCGAGCGGGTGATGACCAATGCGGATCTCGAGCAGCTGGTGGAAACCAGCGACGAATGGATTCGTGCACGTACCGGGATTGAACAACGCCATATTGCCGCAGACGGTGAAACCACCGCTGACCTTGCCGAAAAGGCTGGTCGGCGCGCTATGCAGGCCGCCGGCATTACGCCGGATGAGATCGATTTTATTGTTGTAGGTACCTGCACACCGGACCAGGTTTTCCCCAACGTCGGTTGCCTGTTGCAGGAACGATTTGGTATTCGCGGTTGCCCCGCGTTCAGTGTTGAAGCGGCCTGTACAGGTTTTCTATATGCCCTGAGTATTGCTGATCGCTTCGTGGCTTCCGGCCAGGTTCGTAATGCCCTGGTTATTGGTGCCGAAACGCTGTCGCGAATGGTGGACTGGTCGGATCGCACCACCTGTGTGCTATTCGGAGATGGTGCCGGTGCCGTGATCCTGCAGCCTGCCGAAGAACCCGGCTTGATCAGTTGTCACCTGGGTGCGGACGGGCACTATAAAGACCTGCTTTACAATCCCTACGGCGTTTCCCGCCAGCGTAAGCCCGATGATGTTGAAGGACCTTTTATTCACATGAAGGGTAACGAAGTGTTCAAGGTGGCAGTAAAAACCCTTGAGGGTGTTGTTCAGGAAACCCTGGCTGCCAATCAGCTGGACCACTCGGCCATCGACTGGCTGATTCCCCACCAAGCCAATACACGCATTATCCAGGCCACGGCCAAACGCCTGGGAATGCCAATGGATCGCGTGATCCTGACGGTCCAGGATCACGGCAATACGTCTTCGGCTTCGGTGCCCATGGCGCTGGATGTGGCGGTCCGTGATGGTCGCATTAAGCGCGGTGACCTGATCCTGCTGGAAGCCTTCGGTGGTGGCTTCACCTGGGGGTCCTCGCTGATTCGCTACTGATGAGTCGCCGTATGCGCCTGGTTGCCCTGCCTGCCGGTCCATTGTTGGCGCTTTTTTTGCTCTGGTGGCTGCCTGAATCATATCTGTCTACCGCTGGCGAGCCGGTTGAATTAACCATCGCAGCTCGCGCTACGGCCGCCGTTGGTGCCTGGATGGCGGTCTGGTGGATGACCGAAGCGATCTCTGTTTACGCTACGGCCCTGTTGCCACTGGCGATGTTTCCCCTGCTGGGTGCGGCCAGCATTCGTGAGGCTGCTGCGCCCTACGGGCATGAGCTGATCTTTCTGTTTATGGGCGGCTTCATATTGGCCCTGGCTCTGGAGCATTGGGGGGTACATCGACGCCTGGCATTACGTGTGCTGGCAGGAGTCGGTACACGCCCGACGCGAATGGTGGCCGCCTTTATGGGCATTTCTGCCTTTATCAGCATGTGGGTCACCAATACCGCTACCACCATCATGCTACTGCCTGTAGCGCTCAGCGTAGTTAGCCTGGTGCCCGTTGAAGAGGGCGACGAAACCGGTCATCGGCATCTTGCCCTGGCCCTGCTGTTGGGCATCGCTTACGGGGCTTCTATCGGTGGCGTTGGCACCATCATTGGCACGGCGCCGAATGTATTCGTGGTTTCGTTCATTCAAAGCCAAATGAATATCGAGATCAGTTTCATTACCTGGATGAGCTTCGGTGTTCCCCTGGTACTGGTATTTCTGCCGCTGGCCTGGTGGATGCTGGTGCGCTGGATTTTTCCTTTGTCTAACCAGCCAGTTGCTGGCGTTGCGGGATTGCTGACGGGGCTGCGTGCGGAGCTGGGCAAACCGGAGCGCGGCGAAAAACTGGTATTTACTGTTTTTCTGCTGACGGCCGCAGCCTGGGTTTCGCGGCCGTTTCTGAACGGCCTGGAAGTGGCCGGTATGCGTCCTCTAGCCGGATTGTCTGACCCCGGTATTGCGGTAATTTCTGCACTGCTGTTATTCGTTACCCCGGTGCGGCCGGCCGAAGGTGAGTTCCTGATGCACTGGCGAATTGCCGTGCGCCTGCCGTGGGGATTGCTGGTGTTATTCGGCGGCGGGCTGAGTCTTGCGGCGGCCCTGGACCGCTCTGGTTTCAGCGCCTATCTGGGCAGCCTGGCGGCTGGGCTGGGCGGACTGCCAGCCCCGCTCATCGTATTGGTGGTGGTTGGCCTGATGATTTTTCTTACCGAGATCACCAGCAATACGGCGACCACGGCAACCCTGATTCCGGTCCTGTATGCGGTGGCCGTGGGCATCAACATTGATCCCTTATTGGTCGTCATTCCCGCAGCGATAGCAGCCAGTTATGCGTTTATGCTGCCAGTGGCTACGCCGCCTAATGCCATTGTGTTCGGTTCAGGGCAGGTCCCGTTGCCAGCGATGAGTCGCGCTGGTTTCCGCCTGAACCTTGCTGGCATAGTGTTGATCCCCATCCTCGCCTATGCTTTGGCGATACCGATTCTGGAAAGACTGTAATGCCTGATCGAGTCTGTTTGAAAATCTGTCAGCCGGCGCCCCGTCCGCTGTCCGTGCTGGCATTGTGCTTGATGACTGTGCTGTTGCCGCTAAACCTGGCCGCAGAAGTTTTTCAATTGTTGCCTGGCGAAGACGTCGTTGGGGCAATGGGCAGGGTGTCGGCTGTGTATGAAGACACGCTGATTGATATAGGCCGGCGCAACGGTGTCGGTTACACCGAAATTACCGCAGCTAACCCGGAAGTTGATGTCTGGTTGCCCGGCATTGATACGCCAGTAGTGTTGCCGACCCGGTTTGTACTGCCGGCGGGCAAACGTCGCGGCCTGGTGGTTAATATTGCTGAGTATCGGGTCTATTACTATCCGCAACCCGATGCCGACGGACAACGTCGGGTCTCAACGTTTCCCATCAGCATCGGCCGCATGGACTGGGAAACGCCACTGGGTCGTGCTGCCATTGTTGCCAAGGCTCAGGATCCGGCCTGGTATCCGCCGGAATCAATTCGTGCCGAGCATGCCGCTGAAGGGCGTCCGCTACCGCGCATCGTGCCTGCCGGTCCGGATAATCCGCTGGGCCGGCATGCCCTGCGCCTGAGTGTGCCGGGTTACCTGATTCACGGCACCAATCGCCCGGCCGGGGTTGGCATGCGTGTCACGCACGGCTGCATCCGAATGTATCCGGAGGATATTGCCTGGCTGTTCCCGCAGGTGACGCTCAAGACGCCGGTGGAGCTTGTTAATCAACCGTACAAGATGGGCTGGAGCGGCGACCAGCTGCTGCTGGAAGTGCATACACCGTTGACGGCTGCCAAGCTGGCAGAGAGTGAAGGTGATCAGGTGGTTGCGGAGAGCGACGGTCTCACCGTGATTACGCAGCTTTATGTAGAGGCAACGGCCGAGCGTGCTGCCGTGGTGGACTGGGATCTCATCGAGCAGGTTTACCGACAGCAGCGTGGCATACCCATCGTAGTGGGCCGGGCCGTGGTGCAGCCTGCGGAGGTGGCGGCCCGGGCAGACTAGTCTCGGCTGGAGTTCGGCGCTAGGCGCACGGACTACTTTGCTTCAGGCAAAAAAAAGCCGCGGCATAGCCGCGGCTTAATAATCCGTTAGCAAGTCCTTTACTTGGACTGGCTCCGCTGGAACATGCGGTCGATTTTCTCGTTGGTCGCGTCACAGCAAGCCTGTGACTGGTTGGCGGCATTGAGCGCCTGGTTAGCGGTGCTCTGAGCGCCGGAAGCCATCTGCCGCGCTTCAGAAGCACTAGCACCGGCTGCGTCAGAAGCTGACTTGGCCTGGCTGGCATCCGCAGCGATGCGATCAACTTTGGCATTCAGTTCGTCGACCTGGCGCTGCAGCTCAGCGGCGCAGCCGGTCACCATCAGCATAACGAGCACTAAAACACTCGCCTTGATCGCTGTCTGGAATGTATTGGTCATCAACGAATCCTCAAACTAAAAAAACAACAAGCCTGAACAGAATCCTGCCTTGGCAGGCCTCTCTAGACGGCGCAATCATGACGGAAACAATGTTAAATCTCAATTTATTCGGCATTTACCTTGAGTGGAAATTCATGGGAGAAAGTCTCAGCAAAGCATAGCCTGCGGGTTGCTGCCGACGGCGTAGCGGGGTACCTGGCCAGGCTGACCACGCCTGGCAACCGAGACTTGCAACGCAACGAAGACTGTATATGATTACAGCTGTATTTATTCACAGTGATGCATCAAGTCATGTCTGAACTTACTCCCCGACAGTCTGAGATTCTTGATTTAATTCAGGACTTTATCGATGAAACTGGAATGCCTCCCACAAGAGCGGAAATTGCTCGCAGCCTGGGTTTTCGCTCTGCCAATGCTGCCGAAGAGCATTTGCGGGCCCTGCAGCGCAAGGGTGCCATCGAGCTGATCCCGGGCACCTCGCGCGGTATTCGATTGAAAGATTCGCTGCGCGATCAACTCGGTTTGCCATTAATAGGGCGGGTTGCAGCGGGTAATCCCATTCTGGCGGAGGAGCATATTGAAGGGCATTTCCGCATTGATACCTCGCTATTTGATCCGCGGCCGCATTTTCTGCTGCGCGTCCAGGGTATGAGTATGCGCGACGCCGGCATTCTTGATGGCGACCTGGTGGCGGTACATCGCACGCCGGAAGTGCGCAATGGCCAGATTGTGGTGGCGCGTCTGGACGATGAAGTGACCGTGAAACGTTACCGCCAGGAAGATCGTTATATTTGCCGCCTGCTACCGGAAAACAGTGAATTTTCACCCATTGAGGTTGATCTGCGTGAGCAGTCCATGGTGATTGAAGGTGTGGTGGTGGGCCTGCTGCGCAACGGGATGCCCATGCTGCACTGACCTTTTTCTTTGCAGCAATAACAAGAAATGTCGGCAAGGCATCAACTAAAGGACCTGCTCACCCACCCGCATATCTGGCGCGGGGGGCAAGCTTCGCGCGCTCACGCCCGGGTATTGAGCAGCGGCGATGCACAACTGGACCATGCCCTGGCCGGCGGCTGGCCCCTGGGCAGTCTGTGTGAATTACTCACGGAGCAGTGGGGGCTGGGTGAGTTTCGCCTGTTACTGCCGGCCTTAAGCAGGCTAACGGCGGAGACGAACAAGGCCTTTGCCCGCCAGGTGATGCTGGTGAACCCGCCTTATATTCCCTATGCCCCGGCTTTGCTGGCTGCTGGCGTGGATATATCGCGTGTACTGGTCACGCGCTGTGCTGATTCCCAGGATTTATTCTGGGCCATGGAGCAGGCCTTGCGTTCGCGAACCTGTGCAGCGGTGCTTGGCTGGTGCGAGGCGGCTGATGATCAGTGTCTGCGGCGTTTGCAACTGGCCGCTGAAGCCGCAGGCAGCTGGGCCGTGTTGCTGCGACCGGGTGGCTTTCGTCGCCAGCGCTCACCTGCCAGCCTGCGCCTGTACGTGTCGCCATCCACCGCTGCCGGGTTGGATGTGGCGATCATTAAACAACGTGGGGGGCGACCTAAACGCCTGGTCCTGAAAGCCTGAATCGAAGCGGGCGAACATGAGTGACCTGCCTTCACAGCCTTCCTTATTTCAGGACAGCGCTGCCAGTAACAAAAAGCAGCGGCCGCGTTCGATAGTGGCCAAGTCGCCGTCCATATCTGCGCGTCGGCACAGCTCGTCGACATATCTGTGGCTGGCCTTGTACTTGCCGGATTTATGCCTGGAAGCTTTACGTCGTGAAACACAGCTGGCTTTTGCAGTGTTATCGATGCCATCGCGCCAGCAACGCGTGCTGGGCTGTAACTCGCTGGCGCGTGAGCAGGGGGTCCGGCCCGGTCTGCCTGCCAATGCCGCCCTGGCGCTGGCGCCGAATTTGCAGCTGTTGTTGCGCGATGAAGCCGCTGAGTCACATGCCCTGGCGAGGCTGGCCAGGATCGCGCTGGATTTTAGTCCGGCCGTCAGTCTGCAGTCACCGAACGCGTTGTTGCTGGAGATTCGCGGCAGCCTGAAACTTTTTTCCGGCGCTGCGCATTTGCAGGCGCAGTTCACCCGGGCTGTGCAGTTGGCCGGTCACCGCGCGCAGACAGCCGTGGCGCCGACAGCAGGGGCGGCTCTGTGCCTGGCGCGCGCCGGTGGCGGCAGCCGGGTTGAATCGGCTGAATGTCTTCCCGGTGCGCTGGCGCCCTTACCGCTGAGTTGCCTGGAATGGCCGCAAAAATTACTGCGCGGGCTGGCAGAGATGGGCGTACGTTGTTTCGCCGACTGCATTCGTTTGCCGCGTGCCGGACTGGCCCTGCGCCTGGGTAGCACACGCCTGGCTGAGCTGGACCAGATTTATGGGCGAACCCCTGAAGTGCGCAGCTGGTATCAGCCCGAACAACAGTTCATCGCAGAGCTGGAGTTACCGGTGATCACGGCCGAGCTTGGTTTGCTGCACCAGGGTATTGAAATCCTGCTGCGCAAACTCAGCCTTGAGCTGCGGCGTCGCCAATCTGCCGTCAGCCTGGTCTGGCTGAGTTTTCAGCATCCGCATCAGGCTGCCAGCCTGCTTCGCCTGGGGTTGCTGGAAGCGACGGGCAGTACCGAGCGTCTGCTTGAACTATTTGCCGTCAAGTTGGCGGCAACAACATTGCCTGCGCCGGTGCTGGGCCTTGAGCTGCGTGCCGGGCTGACAGCAGTGTCGGACCAGGCGCAGGCAGATTTGTTGTCTGCCGGATCGGCTGAGCTGGAAGCCTGGCCGATCTTCATGGCTCGACTCAGGGCCCGTTTGGGTGATCAAGCCGTGCACGGCCTGTGCCTTAAGGCTGATCATCGCCCGGAACATGCCTGGCAGCCTGTGGCTGGGCTACTTGGTCAGCCGGCCAGCCCGGGCTTGCCGCTTGTCGCGCAACGTCCCTTGTGGATATTGGCGGAGCCGCGTCGGTTATATGCGCGTGACGGTAAACCCAGTTTCCAGGGGCGCCTGAACCTGGAGCAGGGTCCTGAACGCATCGAAACCGGTTGGTGGGACGGCCAGGATGTACGTCGTGATTACTATCGGGCACGCAACGCCCAGGGCCTGCAGCTATGGGTGTTCCATGACTTGCGCGCAGCTGCCTGGTATCTGCACGGACTGTTCGATTGAATATGCCTGGCGAGGAACAGCGTCCCGGCTATGCTGAATTGCACTGCATTAGTAATTTCAGCTTTCTGCGCGGCGCATCGCATCCCGAGGAACTGGTTGCGCGCGCTGAACAGCTGGGCTACTCAGCCATTGCCCTGACGGACGAATGTTCTGTGGCTGGCGTGGTGCGTGCGCATATGGCTGCGCGCGAGCGGAACATCCAGCTGATCATCGGCAGTGAGTTTTGTCTTAGCGACGGGTTCAGAATAATTCTGCTGGCCGCTAATCGTTCCGGTTATGCGCAGCTTTGTCAGCTCATCACCCGTGCTCGGCGCTCAGCGCCCAAGGGTCAGTATTGCCTGCAGCGCGGTGATCTGCAGTCAGCTCTGGCTGATTGCCTGGCTATCTGGCTGCCGCCCGAGCGTCCGGCTGAACAGGAGGCTCGCTGGCTGGCCCGTTATTTCGGCGGGCGTGCCTGGGTAGCCGTGGAGTTGTTAGCCGGCAGCCAGGATGCCTTGCGATTGATGCAGCTTGAGGCGCTGAGTCGGGATACCGGGTTGCCGCTGGTGGCCAGCGGTGATGTGCATATGCATCGGCGTGGTCGCCGCGCCCTGCAAGACACACTCACTGCTATTCGTCTGGGTCGGCCCCTGGAGCAGGCGGTGGACCATTTGTTTGCCAATGGAGAGCGGCATTTACGTTCGCTGGCGCGCTTGCAAGACGTTTATCCGGCTGCCTTGTTGCAGGAAAGCCTGCATATTGCCGCGCGTATCAATTTCTCTCTCGATGAGCTGCGTTATACCTATCCACGTGAATTGGTACCTGCTGATCGCACTGCGGATGAATATCTGCGTGAACTCACCGAGGCTGGCGCTTTGCAGCGCTGGCCCGACGGTATGCCGGCCCGGGTCAGGGTGCTGGTGGAACATGAACTGACATTGATCGATGAATTGCGTTATGCGGCGTATTTTTTAACCGTCTATGACCTGGTGCGTTTTGCGCGCTCGCGCGAAATTCTTTGCCAGGGTCGGGGCTCGGCAGCTAACTCGGCAGTTTGTTATTGCCTTGGCATTACCGAAGTGGATCCGGCTCGCATGTCTATGCTGGTGGAACGATTTATTTCTAAGGAGCGTGATGAGCCACCGGATATTGATGTGGATTTCGAGCACGAACGGCGTGAAGAAGTCATTCAGTATATTTATGCAAAGTACGGCCGCTCACGTGCTGCCATTACCGCGGCTGTCATCAGCTATCGACCGCGCAGTGCCATTCGTGATGTGGGTAAAGCGCTGGGGCTGGGGGAGTTGCAGGTAGAAAGTATGGCGCGCTCCATGCAGTGGTGGGACGGCAGCGAAGTACAGGTCGAACGGGTTGCTGAAGCCGGGCTGGATCCAAACAATCCGCTGATCAAACGCATGCTTGTGCTGGTTACCGAGCTGCTGGGGTTCCCGCGCCATCTGTCTCAGCATGTTGGTGGTTTCCTGATTTCGGATGGCCCCCTGGCGCAGTTGGTGCCGGTAGAAAACGCCGCCATGCAGGAACGCACGGTGATTCAGTGGGACAAAAATGATCTCGATGACCTGAATCTGCTCAAGGTTGATGTCCTTGCTCTGGGGATGCTCACGGCAATCCATCGCAGCCTTGACCTGATTCGTAGCTACTACGGCCGCCAATTGCGCCTGCAGGATATCCCCGGCGAAGACCCGGCGGTGTACGACATGATCGGCAAGGCTGACACCATGGGGGTTTTTCAGATCGAGTCGCGCGCACAGATGGCCATGCTGCCGAGATTACGACCGCGCTGCTATTACGACCTGGTGATTGAGATAGCCCTGATTCGACCGGGGCCAATCCAGGGCGACATGGTGCATCCTTACCTGCGTCGACGGAATGGCGAAGAAGCGGTCAGCTATCCCAGTGAGGAGGTACGCGCCGTGCTCAAGCGCACCCTGGGCGTGCCGATTTTCCAGGAGCAGGTGATGCAACTGGCCATTGTGGCGGCGGGATTCACTGCCGGCGAGGCCGACAGGCTACGTCGGGCCATGGCGGCCTGGCGCCGGCGCGGCAGCCTGGGCCCCTTCGAGCAACGCCTGATCAGTGGTATGCGCGCGCGTGGTTACTCCGCGAAGTTTGCCGAGCAGATTTTTAACCAGATTAGCGGCTTCGGTGAATATGGCTTCCCGGAATCGCATGCCGCCAGCTTTGCCTTGCTGGTTTACGTCTCGGCCTGGCTGAAGCATTACGAACCGGCGGTGTTTACCTGCGCCTTGCTGAATAGTCAGCCGATGGGCTTTTATGCGCCATCCCAACTGGTGCAGTGTGCCCGTCGGCATGCCGTCGAGGTGCGCCCGGTAGATGTTCGCTATAGCGACTGGGACTGCAGCCTGGAACGGGGCGCAGACAAGCAGCCGGCACTGCGTCTCGGTCTGCGTTTATGCAAGGGCTTGTCGCAGCAAGCGGCGCAGGCCTTGCTGGCCAGGCGTCAGCAAACGGCGTTGCGCTCGGTACAGGAGTTGCATGAGGAAGCCGGTCTGGATCGTGGTGATCTGGCTGCCCTGGCTGCAGCTGATGCTTTGCGTGGCCTCAGCGGTCATCGTTACCTGGCTCGCTGGCAAGTTGCTGGTGTCGAGGCGCCGCTGCCATTACTGACCGGCCTGAGTAGCGATGAGGCGGCGCCGCTGTTGCGCCGACCGGCTGTGGGTGAGCAAGTCATTGCTGACTACAACAGCACCGGCTTGAGCCTGCGCAGCCATCCGCTGGCCTTGCTGCGCCCGCAGCTGAGCGAACGCCGGCTTTTGACCGCCGCCGAGGTGATGGCGGCGCCGAATGACAGCGTGATCTATACGGCCGGTATGGTGATTACGCGCCAGCGCCCAGCCAGTGCGGCCGGTGTAGTGTTCGTCACACTGGAGGATGAAACCGGTTATCTGAACCTGGTGGTATGGGAGCAGGTGATGGCCCGCCAGCGGCGGGTTGTGCTTGAGGCGCGATTGCTAGGTGTGCGTGGCCAGGTGCAGCGCAAGGATGCAGTGCTGCATGTCATTGCTCAGCGTCTTGAGGATCACAGCGATTTGCTGGGTGAGCTGCAGATTGCCAGCCGGAGCTTTAAGTGATCGGGCTGAGTAGTGAATCGGCTCAAGGCGATTAATCGAAGTCGAAGCTTTCCAGCTCACGCAATTCGCGTTCAATCCGTCGCCTTTCCATTGCTTCATCCAGCCGTTTGCGCTTATCGCTGCCCGCCAAGGTATCGGTACTGATCCCTTCGGCTTCCATCTCGGCCATCAGCGTCTGGATATTGATCTCCACCGAGGCTTCGCCTACGTTGTCCGTATCAATTTCCTGCGTCGCTTCGCCGTCAAAATCCTGCTCCGTCTCGTCGTCGTTAAGAGACTCTTCGTTGCCGGTCTTGCCATCCTGCTTATGCATGCGATAACTGCCTCCGAATCCTGCTTGCTTATGTTGAAACTCGTTGCTTACCTAGCCCTTATAGAAGCTGGTTTGTGGGCTCGCAAGGATTTAGTGCGCAAAGCGTGAGCCAGTTCCGAATTGACTGGTTCGGGGGTCGGACTACGGACCCGGCAAGATCGGAAAATCAGCGCGCCAGCTGATTGAGTTCGAAAATCGGCAGCAGCAGGGCCAGCGACGATGAGTCAGACACAAGCACGCCCATCGGATGATCATGCCGGGCTCGAGAATGTTCAGCAAGGTGCCGATCAGGCCGTCCATTTCCCGTTCCTGCTTGCCCCGCAGCCTTGCCGAGCATGGCCTCCAGCTGGCCGCTGGCTTCACCGCTGTTGATCAGGTGGATGCACAGCGGCGGAAAATAGCCCCGGACTGCCCAGCGAATTTCCTATCGGCGCGCCTTCGCGAATACGCGAGGCCGCTTCCTCGACGCCTTCGCGCATCGGGGTGTTGGTTACCACCTCTGCAGGAGATGCGCAGGCCTTCCAGAATGGGGACGCCGCTGCCGGTCAGAATGCTGAAGGTGCGGGTGAAGCGTGCTGTATTGAGGCCGCGATTAATCTTCCCTATGACGGGAATCGGAGCAGGAAAAGTTTATCCACGCGCCGCGCGGTTGTCCGGCTTTTCAGAACACGCACTGCGGCGAATGCCAGCCAGCGCCCGACCAGCCGACTACCAGCAATACGCCGTAATTGCGTAGAAATTCGCTCATCGCGATAAGGAATGCCGTCAGGGCCGGCAGGTCCTGGCCGGTGTTGGCAAATACGCCCATCACTTTCGGTACTACGTACGTCATCATCAGGGTCACGATAGCAGGCAGTATCGTCAGCAACACGATCGGGTAGATCATCGCGTTCGGATTTTCTGGCGCAGTTCCTGCCGGCTTTCCGTGTAGTCCGCAAGGCGTTCCAGAACCGCATCCAGGTGCCCCGACTGTTCGCCGGCCGCCACGGTTGCCCGGTAAATATCCGGGAATGCTCGCGGGAAATCCTCCAGGCCGTCCGCGAAGCTGTAGCCCTCCATGCACGCTTGGCACGCACGCCGAGTACGATGCTTTTCAGCCGGGGTTTTCGTTTTGCTCGCCCACTGCCGCAGCGCCTGTTCGAGCGGCATGCTCGACTGCACCAGCGTGGCCAGCTGCCGGGTCAGCACCGCGAGGTCGGATGCCGACAGCCCTTGAACGGACGGAGAATGAAGTCTCTGACGAGTGGATTCCTTCTTGCGCGCCTTCGCTACGCTCAACGGCAACAGCTTCTTGTCGCGGAGTAGCTGGCGAACCTGGCGGGGGGTATCGCCCTCGAGGACGCCTTTGTGCTGTTTGCCGCCCGGGTCGACCGCCGTGTATTCAAAGGCACCCATTACGTCGCCCCGCCAGCTAGTCGGCACGCGTTACCCGCAGCACCTCTTCGAGCGTGGTCGTGCCCTGCAGGACCTTGTCCATGCCTTCCCGACGGATGCTCGGCCCGTGCTTGCGGGCATGAGCTTCGAGTTCGTGCTCGCCCGCGCCGTCGTGGATCATGCGGCGCATCTGCATCATCGATGCGTAACCATCTCGTAAATACCGGTTCGCCCGTGAGGGCCCTCTGACGCGGGAGGTTGTCGGGCGCATGGTAGAGCGTCGGGGGATCAGCCGGATCGGCATTGAACAGCTTGCATTCGTACTCGGAGGCCTTGTAGGGCTCCTTGTCTATCGGGATCGAGCACGCGCACCAGGCGCTGCGCCAGCACGCCGATCAGGCTCGAGGACAGCAGGAAAGGCTCCACGCCCATGTCGCGCAGCCGGGTCACCGCGCCGACGGCCGTGTTGGTATGCAGAGTGGAGAGCACGAGGTGACCGGTCAAGACTCGCCTGCACTGCGATCTCCGCGGTCTCCAGATCACGTATCTCGCCGACCATCACGATATCGGGATCCTGCCGCAGGATGGCCCGCAAGCCCGCGCGCGAAACTCATGTCGACCTTGGTGTTCACCTGCGTCTGACCGATCCCGTCGAAGTAATACTCGATCGGGTCTTCGACCGTCATGATGTTGCGGGTGTTGTCGTTGATCCGCTCGAGCGCGGCATACAGCGTGGTCGTTTTACCTGAACCCGTCGGGCCGGTGACCAGGATGATGCCGTGGGGCTGTGGATCAGTTCGTCGATATCTTCCTGGGCTCGTCGGGTCCATGCCCAGAGCGCTTCCAGGTCCGATGCGCCCCGCCTGCTTGTCCAGCAATCGCAGCACCACCCGTTCGCCATGGCTCGACGGCATGGTGGATACCCGCACGTCAACGGCGCGGCCGGCCATGCGCAGCGAAATGCGGCCGTCCTGCGGCAGGCGCTTCTCGGCAATATCCAGTTGCGACATGACCTTGATACGCGAGACCACCAGCGGTGCCACGGCGCGCCGTGACTGCAGAACCTCCTGCATGATACCGTCGATGCGGAAGCGCACCACGAGACGGTTTTCAAACGGCTCGATATGGATATCGGATGCGTTCTCCTTGATCGCCGAGGTCAGGATCGCGTTGATCAGCCGGATGATCGGTGCGTCGTCATCGCCCTCGATCAGGTCGGATGGTTCCGGCAGTTCCTGGGCAACACGCAGCAGATCGGTGTCTTCCCCGAGGCCCTCGACCATTTGCTTGGCCGGGTTGCCCTTGCTCTCATAGGTCTCCTGCAGCAAATCCTCGAAATCTTCGGCTTCAACGACCTGAAGCTTTAGTGGGCGGCCGATGAAGCGCCGAACCTCGGCGAGGCTGGCGGGACTGGCATCACGACGGACCAGCGTTTGTGCCTTGCCGTCACGGTATTCGTGCACCAGCAGGCCGTGCCGCTTGGCGAAGGAGAACGGCAGCAGGCGCTCTCCGCTGTCGGTAACCGGCGCAAGCTCCGGATCATGCACTGACATATTAGCCAGCGGCTCCGCCGCCAGGTCAACGGAAAGCTCCGTAGACATAACTATTCCCCCTGCGCCGGTTCCACCGGTATCTTGCGCAGGTCGATCACGGGCTGCGAGTCATCGGGCTCCAGGCCGACTTCTGCAGGGTCGATGCCGGCTTCCGCAGGACTTGGTCCGCGTGGGCTTCGCGGCATGATGTCAGGACTCGGCATACGTTGCTCCCAGTTGGGCAACACATTATCGGGCTGGCGGTCCATTTGGATTTCGCGGATATAGTTGTACTTGGCGTTGGTTTCGAAAGCCGCCTGCACATCGTTGCGCAGAATAGTCGGCTTGATGAAGAACATTAGGTTGGTTTTGATCTTCGTTGTGCTGGTGGATCTAAACAATGCGCCGAGCAGTGGGATACTGCCGAGTACCGGCACACGCTCGACGCGCTCGCGAAAGGCGTCTTCAATCAGACCGCCCAGTACCAGAGTGCCGGTGTCTTCGACGATCACGGCCGTGGTGATATTGCGATTGTTGGTAATCAGGTCGACGGCCTGGGCGCTTTCTGCACACGCGAGGATATCTCCTGGTCGATTTGCAGGCGCACCGCATCACCCTCGTTAATCTGCGGAGTGATTTTCAACTTAGTGCCGACCTGCTGGCGCTCGATGGTCTGGAAGGGGTTCACCGCGCCACCGGCGCCACCGCCGGTATTAGTGAAGCTGCCGGTAACGAAAGGCACTTCCTGGCCTACGCGAATTTCGGCTTCCTCGTTGTCGAGGGTTACCAGGATGGGTGTGGCCATGATGTTGGTATTGGCGTCGGCTTCCAGGGCCTCGATCAGGGCCGCGAAACTCGTGCCTGTTATCGGCAATTCGCCCGATGCCCAGGTTTATGCCTGTACCGATAGAGGCTGCCGCATCGCCGGTGATGCCGTCATCGCCGCCTATCAGGCCAGCCAGGCCCGCAACGCCGGTGCCATTGCTGGAAAGTTGGTCAGGCCGCCGGCGTTTTCCAGATCCGCTCACCAATGGCCCAGGTAATGCCGAGTCTCCGGCACGCTCACCGATGATTTCAACGATGATGGCTTCCAGCAAGCACCTGTAGTCGGCGGATGTCGAGCTTGTCGATCACCGACATCATTGCGCGCATGACCTTGGGTGGCGCCGTTATTACCATTGCGTTGGTGTGTTTGTCTGCCCAGATGGTGATTTCGCTGGTCCGGCAGGGTTGCCGCCCTCGACGACCGTGCTGTTGTACTGGGTCTCCAGTTTGCCGGCGAGCTCTGCCGCGTCGGCATAGCGCAGGTAGCGCACCTGCGTATCGCCACCATCTTCGAGCGGCGTGTCCAGGTGGGTGATCAGTGTGCGCAGCCGCAACCGTTCCGCCTTGCCGCCGCTGACCAATACGCTATTCGTGCGTTCATCGGCGACCACTGTGGTCCGCCAGCGGCGCCACCGGCCTGCCGCTCTAGCACCCTGCGACAGGGCATTAACCATCCGCACGGTTTCGCCGCAGAGGCGTTCTCAAGCCGAATCATTTCGAATTCTTCGTCGCTCGACTGATCGATGCGGCGAATATTCTCAGCATGCGGTCGACGTTGGCGGCGCGATCAGAAATGATCAGCATGTTCGAAGCGGGGTAGGCCGCCAGGTGCCCGTACTGGGGTATAAGTGGGCGTAGTATCGGCACCAGTTGCGCGGCGGCAACGTTGTTGTACCTGGATTACCTGGGTGACTATGTCGTCGGCACGCCTGGCGCCGGCGGTCATTTCCATGCCCGGCACCTGGCGGGCATTGGCATCCGGCAGAATCTTGACCACGCCGCCTGACGGGACAGCAACAAAACCGTAGACCGACAAGATCGATAAGAAAGCTTCGTAAAATGCATCGGCGGTCATCGGCACCGACGACACCATGGTCACCTGCGCCTTGACGCGCGGATCCAGTACGAAGTTCTGCCCGGTTATCTCACCGACAGCTTCGATGACCTGTCGAATATCGGCATCTTTGTAGTTCGGCGTGATGGTGGTCTGCTGAGCAGAGGCAAGACCGCTGGCTAATAACAGCGCTGCCAGCAGGCGGGGCAGGATGCGGCGGGTTGCGAGGAGGTAAATCATTGGGTTGCGCCGTCGCCCAGGCTGACCTGGTTAGTATCCAGGGTCATGACCTGGGACTGGCCGTTGCGCTCCAGGGTAACTGTCACTTGGGTTGCGTCGCCCAGGCTGCGAAAAATCTGCATGCCTTCCGCGGGATTATTAAGCGCCATGCCATTGATTTCTGTGACCAGGTCCCCAGGCCTCAGCCCAAGCGCCGCAAACTGCTGTCGGTTGCGACCAGGATAGACGCGATAGCCGCGCAGCTGTCCGTTGGGCATAAAGGGTTGTGGCCTGACGACATCGGTAAAACTGGCGGCGTTGTTCTGCACGACTTCCTGAACCGTTGGCTGGGCAACCGCGGCATTGCGTCGTGGCCTGCCTCGAGCGGGCGCGGCGGCGCCGGCGAATTCTCGCGGCAGACGCAGTGCTTCCAGCATTCCACCACGGTTGAGAATCACCCGATCCGGATGCACCTGGTGCAGTGTTGCGCCGCCGGGTATGGAATCGCGAATGAAGTAGGTTTGTTCATTGCCTGTCCCGTCGGCAATGATGGCGTGTGCGGTGGCGTTGTCGCTGGAGGCCACGGCGGCACGTAGTTTCAGGTCCAGGCGTGTATCCGGGGCGTCGACCACGTCCTGAACAGCCATTTCGGGTTGCTCGTCGGCGTCCGCCCGGCCAAACAATCCTGCGGCCTGCAGGTCGCTATAGTCGCTGCTCGTGGCGCCCGCCGCTGACTGGCTGGGCCGGGCGCTTGGTGGTTGCCAGCTGGCCGTGCTGGGTTCCGGATACAGGGACCAGGCCAGCTTGGCCAGGTACCAGGCCAGCAACAGCACCAAGCCCAGTGAAATCCAGAAGGGCATGCGCAGGCTGGCCTGGGCCAACAACTGCTCGGGGTTTTGCTCCCCCCACCGTGCTAGTAGGTTCTGTACGTTCACTGGAAAACCCGCAACTCCCTGGCCTATGGCCTGCGCGGCTTAAGACATTCAACGACTTGGCATAATAATGGCTTACAGGCCAAGCGCAATAATATAGGACAAATCCCTTGTATAGCAGCAGATTGGGCCCCATATTTGTGACTTGTTAACAGCCTTGCAGTGAGCGGGGTCGAAAACGGCCAGATGGCAAGCCTGACGGCCTTTAGCGAGGGTTCTGCCGAATTTTTGGCTAGAATCCCGCACATCCACCCCCCTGCCAGGCGCGAACTCGCATAGACATGAACGGCGAAAACGAAAGCGATTTTCCTGCGGGCGACCATGGCCAGGGCCTGGCGCTCGAAGAAGCCAAGCCAAAATTGAAGAAACCACCCCTGTATCGGGTGGTATTGCTGAATGACGACTATACGCCGATGGAGTTTGTCGTCGAGGTACTTGAGATGGTATTTGGCCATGATAGACCCACAGCCACGAGGGTGATGCTGGAAGTGCATACCAAGGGCAAAGGTGTGTGCGGTGTATTCACCTATGAAATCGCCGAGACTAAGGTTGCCCAGGTAAGTAGCTATGCAGAACAACATCAGCATCCGCTGCTGTGCACAATGGAGGAAGTCTGACCCATGCTGAGCAGTGAACTGGAGTTCTGTCTCAACGACGCGTTTCAACAGGCGCGCGCTGAACGTCATGAATACATGACCGTCGAGCATCTGCTGCTGGCGCTTCTGAGTATTCCGCATGTCGAGGAAATTCTGCGCTCTTGCGGCGCGGACCTTGAACGACTGCGCAAAGATCTGCGCGCATTCGTCGATGACTCAACACCACGGCTGCCCGACGACAGTGAAGCTGACGTGCAGCCTACGCTCGGTTTTCAGCGCGTTCTGCAACGCGCTGTTTTTCACGTTCAATCCAGCGGCAAGAAAGAAGTTCGTGGTGAGAATGTGCTGGTAGCCATATTCGGCGAAAAGCAGTCGCATGCTGTGTATTTGCTCGACCTCCAGGATGTTGCTCGACTGGACGTTGTGAATTTCATTTCTCACGGCGTCAGCAAGGGCGACGAGGGAAGTTCGGCGGCGCGTGAGCGCCCTGACGCTGAAGGGCCAGAGGGAGAAGCGGCCGCAAATCCGCTTGAGTCATTTGCCAGCAATCTCAATGAGCGTGCTCGCGAAGGCAAGATTGACCCGTTAATTGGACGCCGCGACGAAATCGAACGGACGATCCAGGTGTTGTGCCGTCGTCGAAAAAACAATCCCCTGTATGTCGGCGAAGCCGGAGTCGGCAAGACGGCGTTGGCCGAGGGGCTGGCCAAGATGGTGGTGGAGGGCGAGGTGCCTTCGGTGCTGTCGGATGCCACCATTTATGCGCTCGATATGGGCGCATTGCTGGCCGGAACCAAGTATCGCGGCGATTTCGAGAAGCGCCTGAAGGGCGTTATCGCTGAACTGGGCAAGGATCCTGGCGCCATTCTGTTTATTGATGAAATTCATACCGTGATCGGCGCTGGCGCTGCCTCAGGCGGTGTGATGGACGCTTCCAACCTGATCAAGCCGGTGCTGGCCAGCGGCGAATTACGCTGTATCGGCTCAACCACCTACCGGGAATACCGGGGTATTTTCGAGAAAGACCATGCTTTGGCACGGCGCTTTCAAAAAATCGATGTGATCGAGCCCAGTGTCGATGAGACCATCGACATTCTGCGTGGCCTGCAGTCGCGCTTCGAAGAGCATCATGGCATTACCTATACAGATGAGGCTTTGCGGACGGCCGCTGAACTCTCGGCCAGGCATATCAATGAACGTCTGTTGCCCGACAAAGCCATTGATGTAATTGACGAAGCCGGTGCGCGCGCGCGCTTGCAGCCGGAAGAAGCGCGCGTCGAGACGGTTGATCGCGAACTCATTGAAGAGGTTGTGGCGAAAATCGCCCGCATTCCGCCGCGCAGTGTTTCTGCTGATGACCGCGATCAGCTCCGCAATCTTGAGCGTGATTTAAAGCTGGTCATTTTTGGCCAGGACAAAGCGATTTCGGCCCTGTCATCCTCGATCAAGATGGCCCGCTCCGGACTGCGTGAGCCCGAGAAGCCCGTCGGCGCCTTCCTGTTCGCCGGTCCCACGGGTGTCGGCAAAACTGAGGTCACGCGTCAGCTGGCGCATTGCCTGGGTATCGAGCTGATTCGTTTCGACATGTCCGAGTATATGGAACGGCATACCGTATCCCGGTTGATTGGCGCGCCACCGGGCTATGTAGGCTTCGACCAGGGTGGTCTGCTGACCGAGGCTGTGTCAAAAAATCCGCATGCGGTAGTCCTGTTGGATGAGATTGAAAAAGCTCATCCGGAAGTATTTAACCTGTTGTTACAGGTGATGGATCACGGCACCCTGACGGACAACAACGGTCGCAAAGCCGACTTTCGTAACGTGATTCTGGTGATGACTACCAATGCCGGTGCCCAGGAAGTCAGTCGCGCATCCATAGGCTTCACGCAGCAGGATCACAGCTCCGATGCGATGGCGGCGATTTCCAAGATGTTCTCGCCTGAATTCCGTAACCGGCTTGACTCCATTATCCAATTCAAGACACTTGATCAGCATTCGGTGCTACGCGTGGTTGACAAGCTGGTGCTCGAATTAGAAGCTCAGCTTGAAAGTCACGACGTAACTTTCGAGCTGGAAGATTCAGCACGCCAATGGATTGCGGAGCGAGGCTATGATCCCAAAATGGGCGCTCGACCGATGGCGCGCATTATCCAGGAGCACATCAAACGGCCATTGGCCGAGCAGCTATTGTTTGGTGACCTGAGTGACGGCGGTTCCGTGCATATCAGCGTTGCGGAAAACGGCAGTCTGAATCTGCTGGCAACGCCAAACACCCGCAAGCTCGAACACTTGTCGGAACCGACGGCGCCGGCTGGTAACTAGGAGCTTGGGTCTTGTCCGCTGTGTTTAGCGGGCGCGATAGATGATACGGCCCTTGCTGAGATCGTAGGGCGTGAGTTCTACAGTGACCTTATCGCCGGTCAAAATTCGAATATAATTTTTCCGCATTTTGCCTGAGATGTGGGCGGTCACAACGTGACCGTTTTCCAGCTCTACGCGGAAAGTTGTATTTGGCAGGGTCTCGGTGACCACACCTTCCAGTTGTATGGCTTCTTCTTTAGCCATGCGCACGCTCTTTCGGAAAACCGGGCATTGTCCGGATATCCGCGGTCGCACGCAAGCAACAATAAGCTTTCTATACTAATTGGCTGGTTTCGATCCTTTCCCGGCGCCAGTCAGCGACGGCGGGAAAGACGCAGTAGCGCTCCAATAAGGCCAGAAAGTTGTCCCGCCGCAACAGGCGACTGCCCAGGGAGGCCAGATGAGCAGAGGCTAGCTGGCAATCAATTAACTCAAGCCCGAGTTCGCGGCCAGCGCTAACCAGCCCCACCAGCGCCACTTTGGAGGCGTCAGATACCCGGCTGAACATGGATTCGCCAAAAAATACCCGGCCCAGGCTGACGCCATAGAGCCCACCAACGAGTTCTTCCCCCTGCCAGGTTTCCACCGAGTGCGCGTAGCCCTGGGCATGCAGCTCGCAATAAGCAGCGTGCATTTCCGGCGTTATCCAGGTGCCTTCGCCGCTGCGTCGTTCCGCGCACTCGGAAATCACCGCGCTAAAGGCCAGATCGATGGACACCTTGAATTCGTTCCTCCGCAGTTTCCGGCGCAGGCTGCGAGAGATGTGCAGTTCGCTTGGGAACAATACTGCTCGTGGGTCAGGCGACCACCAAAGAATCGGTTGGTCGTCGTTGAACCAGGGAAAAATGCCCCTGCGGTAGGCCGCCAGCAGTCGCTCGCTGGACAGGTCGCCGCCAATCGCCAATAGCCCTTCGGGGTCGCTTAAAGCGCGGCGCGGATCCGGGAAATTTTCGGGCGGATCACTCGGATCAAGCCACTGCAGTTCAGTCATTACTCTGCCGATAGGGGACATGACTGGCGACAGCGTCCATGTATTCGTCAATGTAGCTGCGTTCTCGATCCAGGTAATCGTCCACGGCGGCTGCGAATTGCGGATGCGAAAGCCAGTGTGCAGACCAGGTCGGTGACGGCACAAATCCGCGACTGATTTTATGCTCGCCCTGGGTCCCAGGTTCGAACCGTTCCAGTCCTTCGCGGATGCAATAGTCGATGCCCTGGTAGTAGCAGGTTTCGAAGTGCAGAGAGTGATAACGTCCGGAACTGCCCCAGTAGCGGCCATAGAGCGTATCGTTGCTGCGAAAACAAATAGCCGTGGCAATGGGTTCGGCGTCTTTCTCCGCAAGGATGACCAGCAGTTGCTCGGGCATTTGTCGAGCCACGGTTTGAAAGAACGCCTGATTTAAGTAGGGGTCGCGACCGCGGCGCCAGAAAGAACTGGCATACAGCGGCATGATTTGCTCCCACAGCGCGTTATCAATCTGGTCGCCATTAAGCCAGCGAAACTCGACGCCTTCTTCTTGAACCCGGCGTCGTTCGCGACGCACTTTTTTGCGCTTCGCCGCTGTGAACTCCGCGAGAAAATCATCAAAATTCTGATAGCCTGAATTTTGCCAGTGAAACTGACAGTCCTTGCGCAGCAGGAGTCCCTGTTTAGCGAGTTCCTGCGCTTCGATTTCGTCGGGGAACAGCACATGCAATGACGATGCGCGGAGCTTGTCGGCCTGCTGTCGAATGGCAGTCATCATCAGGCCGATGGCGTCCGCGCGTGATTCGCCCTGACGGTACAGGAATCGGGCGCCGGTAGCCGGCGTAAACGGCACACCTGCAACCAGTTTCGGATAGTAGTTCAAGCCCGCGCGGCGATAGGCGTCGGCCCAGGCAAAGTCGAATACGAATTCGCCCCAGGAGTCGGTTTTTCGATACAGGGGCAGGGCGGCCACCAGTTCCTGTTGTGGATTGCGGACGATCAGGTGCAGAGGTTCCCAGCCGGTCTCCGGGCCCACGCAAGCACTGGTTTCCAGAGCGCGCAAAAACTCATGCCTCAGAAACGGCTGGTTTACGCCCACCAGTGAGTTCCATTCCATGGCGGTCACGTGATCGAGGCTATCCAGGAACTCCGCGTGCATTAAGCCTCTCTTCTAAATCTACTGAATGACTTATTTCGCCCATTCGTGCCGGGGAGATTCCGGCCCCTGCGCCAAGTTTGCGGACATTCGCCCCGCGCTGGCCCTGCAAGCGACAGCTCAGGCAGGACTGGCTGCCTCGGCATCGAGGAATTTTTCCGCATCCAGGGCCGCCATGCAGCCTGAACCGGCTGACGTAACAGCCTGACGGTAAATAGGATCAGACACATCACCGGCGGCAAACACGCCGGCAACACTGGTTGCGGTGGCATTTCCCTGCAGTCCCGAATTGCACCACGATGTAGCCGTGCTGCATGTCTAATTGGTTTTTGAAAATTCCCGTATTGGGATCGTGGCCGATGGCGATAAACACGCCAGACAGAGCAATTTCACTAATGCCCGCGTCTTTGGTGCTGCGCACCCGCAATCCGTTGACCCCGCTGTCGTCGCCGATGACTTCGTCGACCTCGTGATTCCAGAGAACCTCGACGTTGCCGCCACGGCTCTTGCGCCAGTAACTGGTCCTGCATCATTTTTTCCGCGCGCAGTTTGTCACGGCGATGCACCAGGGTGACTTTGGAAGCCAGGTTGGACAGGTATAGGGCCTCTTCAACCGCGGTGTTACCGCCGCCGACTACGGCGACTTCCTGGCCCCGATAAAAAAAGCCGTCGCAGGTCGCGCAGGCAGAAACGCCGCGACCCTTAAAGGCTTCTTCGCTGGGCAGCCCCAGGTAACGGGCCGAGGCACCGGTGGCAATAATCAGGGCATCGCAGTGGTATTCGCCGCTGGATCCCCAGAGCTTGAAGGGACGCGAAGACAGATCGGTGCGCTCGATGTGGTCACTGACCAGTTCGGTTTCGAAACGTTCGGCATGCTGACGCAATTGATCCATCAGTTCCGGGCCCTGCAATCCGTGTGCGCCACCCGGCCAGTTGTCGACCTCAGTGGTGGTCATTAGCTGGCCGCCGGTTTCCAGGCCGGTTATCAACAGCGGTTTGAGATTGGCTCGAGCGGCATAGACGGCCGCTGAATAGCCGGCCGGGCCGGAGCCCAGAATGATCAGTCGCGCATGCCTGGCTGCAGTCATCAAATCGTCCCAAAGTGTTAGTCACGGCGGGGCCGGAAACGGCCCTGCCTGAAGAGCGCGCTAGTGTAGGTCAAAGCTTCGGTACCGGCAAAAACCGCCGTAAGTAGCAGGGGGTTGTCAGCGGCCCGGGTGTTCCTGCTATTATCGGATTCACTATTTGCTTAGCTTTGAAGCAGATAGCTGTTGTTGTTGTTGTGTAATCTGATTTGGCCAAAGTAGCTCGTCTTCAGGGGGCGGCGACTAGTCCCGCCTCATTGCCGCACGCTTTGCGTGAATCGGCGCTATGGGTATTCGGTGCCCTGGCACTGATCATGCTGGTGGCGCTGCTGACCTATGATCATCGCGACCCGGGTTTCAGCAGTACCGGTGATGGCGATGCCATACATAACCAGATCGGCGCCGCCGGCGCCTGGTTTGCCGACGTCAGCTACAGTATTTTCGGCACCCCAGCGTTCCTTTTTCCGGCCATGATGCTGCTGGCCGGCTGGTTGATCTTCTCGGCCCGCGATAGCAGCGAGCCGCTGGATCGCAGTTTACTCGGTACGCGCTTTGCCGGATTCCTGCTGGCCCTGGCGACCAGCTGCGGCCTGGCAACACTGCACTTTACGAATATTGATATGCCGCAATCCTGCGGCGGCGCGTTCGGCCAGCTGGTGGGCGGTTCCCTGGCGGCCGTGCTGGGTCACCTGGGGGCTACCGTATTACTGCTGTCTTTATGGCTGGCAGCGGTGTCCCTGTTCACCGGTATTTCCTGGCTGATGGTTATGGACCGGACTGGTCACGCCGTGCTCGGCGGGGCAGAGGACTTGCGCACCCTGGTCCTGGCGCTGCGGGACAAAGCCGCTCAGCGTCGCGCTAATCAGGAACGCCAGGAAACGGTTAAGGCGGTGCGGGAAAAAACCGCGGCCCGCGTTAAACCGCGCATCGAACCGGTTTTGCCGGCACCCGAGCCTGGCCTGCGGGCACAGAAAGAGCGTCAGAAGCCGCTCTTTGATCCGCCCATGGAGGGTGAGCTGCCGCCCATGTCCTTGCTGGACGATCCGCCGCATCATGGCCCGGGACATTCGGAAGATGCACTGGAAGCGATCTCGCGCCTGGTCGAACTCAAGCTGCGCGATTTTGGCGTCGAAGTGGAAGTCGTTTCGGTGCACCCGGGTCCGGTTGTAACCCGCTTTGAACTCTCGCCGGCTGCCGGTGTGAAGGTCAGCCAGATCAGCAACCTGGCCAAGGATCTGGCTCGGTCGCTGTCGGCCATTAGCGTGCGTGTCGTTGAGGTTATTCCGGGCAAGCCCACCGTGGGACTGGAAATTCCCAATGAATCGCGGGAAATAGTCACGCTGGGTGAAATCGTTCGTTCCAAAGCCTATGAGGACCTGGCTTCGCCGCTGGCCCTGGGGCTGGGCAAGGATATTGCAGGCAAGTCGGTGGTCGCCGATTTACAGCGCATGCCGCATCTTCTTATCGCCGGTACCACCGGCTCCGGTAAGTCTGTGGCCATCAATGCCATGGTGCTTAGCCTGTTGTACAAGGCCAAGCCCGAGCAGGTCCGGATGATCATGATTGATCCGAAGATGCTGGAGCTATCGGTTTACGAGGGCATCCCGCACCTGCTCTCGCCGGTGGTTACCGATATGAAAGATGCCGCCAACGCATTGCGCTGGTGCGTGGCTGAAATGGAACGTCGCTATCGCCTGATGGCAGCGCTGGGTGTCCGCAACCTGGCAGGGTTTAATCGCAAGGTACGCGCCGCCATCGACGAAGGTAAGCCGATTCCCGATCCCCTGGCGGCGAGTCTGGCCGACAGTGAGAATCTCGCGGTGTTGGTCGAAGACCTGCAGCCTTTGCCGCAGATCGTGGTGGTCATTGACGAGCTGGCCGACATGATGATGATTGTTGGTAAAAAGGTCGAAGAGCTGATTGCCCGGCTGGCGCAGAAAGCCCGCGCATCGGGCATTCACATGATTATCGCGACCCAGCGCCCCTCGGTGGACGTTATTACCGGCCTGATCAAGGCAAATATTCCCTGTCGTATCGCCTTCCAGGTTTCGGCCAAGGTCGATTCGCGTACGATTCTGGATCAGGGCGGCGCAGAAGCGCTGCTCGGCCATGGTGATATGTTGTACCTGCCCGCCGGTAGTTCTTTGCCGCAACGTGTACACGGTGCCTTCGTATCCGATCAGGAAGTGCACCGGGTTGTTGGTCGCCTGCGCGGCAGCGGCGACCCCAGTTATATTGATGACATTACCAATGGCCCCAAAGAGCCGATACCCGGCATCTCCGGCGAACCGTCTGCCGGTGCCGGGGAAGTGGATGGCGAGACCGATCCCCTCTATGATCAGGCGGTGAAGATCGTCACCGACACCCGTCGCGCCTCTGTCTCGGGCATCCAGCGGCGACTGAAGATCGGCTATAACCGGGCCGCGCGCATGGTTGAAACCATGGAAGCGACCGGTCTTGTTGGCCCGCTGCAGTCGAATGGCTCCAGAGAAGTCCTGGTGCCGCCGCCGCCTGAAGGCTGATCGCAATGCACAAAGTACCGCTGCCGATCGCCGGTCGGCGCATAGTTCTGTGCGCCCTCCTGAGTATGCTATTACCCTGGGCCGCTGCTGACGATCAGCCGGTTTCCGGCGATGTCACGCGTTTAGAGAACTACCTGTCTGAATTGCAGAGTCTGCGGGCTGACTTTACCCAGCAGGTACTCAACCGCGATGCCGAACTGGTCGAATCCGCCAGTGGGCGCGTTGCGTTGCTCAAGCCGGGTCGCTTTCGCTGGGATTATCTGCAGCCCTTCGAACGTGTCATTGTTGCTGACGGCGAACGCGTCTGGTTGTACGAGGCCGACCTGGACCAGGTGACCGTGCAGCGACTGGATGAAGGCCTGGGTGAAACACCGGCTGCGCTGCTTAGCGGTAGCGTCGATATACTGCAGCGCTTCGAATATCGCGGCAGCGAAACGCTCGATGAGATCACCTGGCTGCGGCTTGGTCCGCGCGGCGAGACTACCGACTTTGACGAGATCAGGCTGGGTTTTTCCGGCCAGCAGCTGCTGCAGATGGAGCTGGCTGACCGTCTCGGCCAAACCACCCGGATTGGCTTCAGCAATATTGATCTTAATCCTATTATTGACACTTCGATATTCAGTTTTGAGGTTCCGCCGGGCGCTGACGTGATTGGCGAAAATGAGCTTTAGAACGCGTTGCAATGCTTGATCTGCGCTATCCCCGGGCATGGCTTATCGTTGGCCTGCTACTCATGGCCCTGACACTGGGTCTCGCTCTGGCGCCGTCCGGCCGCATGACCACGCTCACATTCCTGTCCGATAAGGCGGGACATTTTCTGGCCTTTATGTTTTTGATGATCTGGTTTTGCGGGGTATTCAGACTGTCCTATACGCCGCTGGTAGCGCTTGGACTGCTGGGCTTTGGCATTCTTATTGAGTTGCTGCAAAGCCAGCTGCCCTATCGCTCCGCAGAATTCGCCGATGCAGCTTTCGATACCGGCGGTATTTTGCTTGGCTGGTTGCTGGCCGCTATCGGCCTGAGTCGCTGGACGGCGTGGCTGGAAAAATTGCTGCCGGAAACGTCTCAGCCATGAGCGCCAATGCCGGTGTGCCCTGGCGGCCGCTGGCAGATCGCATGCGCCCACAAAATCTCTCTGAGGTGTGTGGCCAGACCCATCTGCTGGCTGCAAATAAACCGCTGGCCAGCCTGGTCGCGGCTCGTTCATTGCATAGCGCAATTTTCTGGGGACCGCCGGGCACGGGAAAAACCACTTTAGCGCGTTTGATTGCGCAACAAAGCGACGCACAGTTCCTGTCGCTGTCGGCGGTGATGGCGGGCGTAAAGGATATTCGCGCTGCCGTAGCGCAGGCTGGGGAGCATCCTGACGAACCGACGCTGCTATTCCTGGATGAGGTGCATCGCTTCAACAAAGCGCAGCAGGACGCGTTTCTGCCGGCTGTAGAGGATGGCACGCTGATTTTTATTGGCGCGACCACCGAGAACCCTTCCTTCGCCCTCAATAACGCCTTGTTGTCGCGGGCTCGTGTCTATGTGCTCAAACCCCTGGCCGCAGAAGAATTGTTGCTGCTGTTGCGACGCGCGTTAAGCGATACAGAGCGTGGACTTGGGCAGCAAACTTTGACCATCGCCGATGACGCCCTGCTGGACCTGGCGCGCGCGGCTGACGGCGACGCGCGGCGCGCGCTTAACCTGCTGGAGCTGGCCGCCGGTCTGGCGGCGGACGAGCAAGTGATCAGCGCAGAAATTGTTGCCGAGGTTTGCAGCGGCGCTGTACGTCGCTATGACCGTGCCGGCGATTTGTTCTACGAGCAGATTTCGGCCTTGCACAAGTCTGTGCGCGGTTCCGATCCGGACGCCGCCCTGTACTGGTTTGCGCGGATGCTGGATGGCGGTTGTGATCCTCGATATATTGCGCGCCGAGTGCTGCGTATGGCCTCGGAGGACATCGGCAATGCCGATCCGCGTGCGCTGCGATTGGCGCTGGACGCCACGGAAGTATTTGAGCGCCTGGGCAGTCCGGAGGGTGAACTGGCCCTTGCGCAGGCAGTGGTTTTCCTTAGCTGCGCAGCGAAAAGCAACGCTGTTTACCAGGCTTTTAATGCGGCGGCTCAAGATGCCCGTGAACAGGGCAGCCTTGAGGTCCCGTTGTCGTTGCGCAATGCGCCCACGGCATTAATGAAGGAACTCGGGCATGGTAGCGGTTATCGCTACGCTCACGATGAGCCGGATGGCTTTGCCGCCGGGGCAGATTATCTGCCGGAAACGCTGATCGGACGACGTTATTACGAGCCGGTGGAGCGCGGGCTGGAGACGGCAATCAAGGCTCGACTGGACGCCTTGCGTCAGCAGAATGCGCAAGCGAAAAAATCAAAAGATTGAATTAATATAAGGGATTAGGATAAATATCTAATGTTAGATCTACGCGACTTGCGGCAACAAACCGAGGCCGTCGCAAAGAACCTGGCACGGCGCGGGTTTCAGTTGGACGTGACGGCTTACCTGGCGATGGAGCAGGAGAGAAAAGCCCTGCAGGTACAGGTTGAGGATTTGCGCAACACCCGCAACGTCAAATCCAAGTCCATCGGCAAGGCCAAGGCGGCCGGTGACGATATTCAGCCATTGCTGGCTGCGGTGGAACAATTGGGCAGCGAGTTGAAAGCTGCGGAATCCGGGCTGGAGCAGGTTCAGACGACCCTGCATGAGTTGCACATGGGCTTGCCCAATCTATTGCATGACTCGGTCCCGGATGGTGCCGGCGAAGACGATAATCCGGAAGTGCGCCGCTGGGGGGTACCCGCCGAGCTGGATTTCCAGCCACTGGATCACATTGACCTTGGCAGCCGACTTGGCCTGCTGGATTTCGACGCGGCCGCCAAGCTGGCCGGCGCTCGTTTTATGGTGCTGCGCGGTGCTTTGGCCAGATTGCATCGTGCGCTGATCCAATACATGCTCGATGTGCATACCCGTGAACATGGTTATACGGAAATTTACACGCCCTACATCGTCAATGCCGCGGCGCTGGAGGGGACTGGGCAGTTGCCAAAATTCGGCGAGGACTTGTTCCGGTTGCGCGGAGAACAGGATTTTTACCTGATTCCCACAGCCGAAGTACCACTGACCAATCTGGCCCGCGATGAGATTCTTGCCGCGGAAGAATTGCCGCAGCGACTAACCGCACATACGCCCTGTTTTCGATCCGAGGCGGGTTCCTACGGCAAAGATACGCGCGGCATGATTCGTCAGCATCAGTTCGAAAAGGTTGAACTGGTGCAGTTGGTCAAACCCGAGGAGTCTTATGCGGCCCTTGAGTCGCTTACCGGTCATGCAGAGCTGATTTTGCAGCGCCTTGAACTGCCGTACCGCGTGGTTAGCCTGTGTGCCGGAGATATCGGCTTTGGCGCCGCCAAGACCTATGATCTGGAGGTCTGGCTACCGGGGCAGAATCGCTACCGGGAAATTTCATCATGCAGCAATTGCGAAGCCTTTCAGTCCCGTCGGATGGGTGCGCGCTGGCGCAATCCGGACAGCGGTAAGCCCGAGCCATTGCATACGCTTAATGGTTCCGGTGTAGCCGCGGGGCGCGCATTGATCGCCATCATGGAGAACTATCAAACCGACAGCGGTGCGATCCGAATCCCTGCCGTTTTGCAGCCCTATCTTGACGGGCAGACGATCATTGAAGCTTAGCGGCTCGTGGCGCTGGCAAGGTTTTTTATTGCTGCTGTCCTTGGGCGGTTGTACCAGCTTGTCTGAGCAGCCCGGCAATACCCTTTATCCTGAGGCCGCTCGCGGCAATCAGGTCGATGACTACCATGGCACGCGCGTCGCCGATCCCTATCGCTGGCTGGAAAAACTGGATTCTGCTGCCACCAGGACCTGGGTCGACGCACAGAACGCGACCAGCAGAAGCTATTTAGACAGTCTTCCGCAGCGCGCCGCATTCGCCGAGCGAATGGCCCGCCTGATTAATTACGAACGCGTGGGCCTGCCGGACGAGCAGGCTGGCGCTTACGTTTTTGACTACAACGATGGGCGCATGGAACAGGATGTGATCAGGGTCAGCGATGATCCGGCGCAACTCGGCCGCATCGTGCTTGACCCGAACAGCATGGCTGCCGACGGCTCCGTCAGTGTCGGCGGTTATGAACTCAGCCCCGATGGTCAATATCTGGCCTACAGCTTGTCCTTCGGTGGCAGCGATTGGGATTCCTGGCGAGTGATGCGCCTGGGTGAGGACCTGGAGCTCACGGATCGCATTGAGGGAACAAAATTCAGCGCGGTAGCCTGGATGCCCGACGCCAGCGGTTTTTACTACAGTCGTTATCCAGCCGACAGCGACGGCTTCGATGACAGCCAGCAGGTAGCGGTATACCTCCATCGCCTGGGCGAGCCGCAATCTCAGGACCGCCTGATATTCGCCGTGGATGATCACCCGACGCGTAATCCTTACGCGGATGTCAGCGAAGATGGGCATTACCTGGTAATCGACTTGTTTGACGGTTACGAAACCAATGGCGTCTATTTGCAGCGCCTGGGTGACGATGGACTACCAACGGGCGAGGTGTCACGGATCCTGGATGCCTGGGATGCTCGCTATGATTATCTCGGCAATCTTGGTGAGCAGTTCTTCTTTCAGACCACCAATAATGCGCCACGCGGGCGAATCGTCGCATTGGACCTGGCTGCACCGGGACACTGGGAGGAAATCGTTCCTGAGTCCGTGGAGACCATCGAGACAGCCGCGTTGCTCGGCGGAATTTTGCTGGTCGAGTACCTGGCCGATGCGCATTCGCGTCTGCGTCGCTTTGAACTCGACGGGGCGTCGCTGGCGGATATTGAGTTGCCAGGTCTGGGGACGGTGGCAGAGTTAAGCGGGGAGGCTGACGAACCGCAGGCCTTTTTTACCTATACGGACTTCACGACGCCGGCTAGCAATTACCGGCTCGATGTCGCAACGGGTCAGCTGGAGCTGATGTTTGCGTCCGATACGGGCATTCGATCTGAGGATTACCGGAGCGAGCAGGTTTTCTATACCAGTCGTGACGGCACCCGCGTGCCCATGTACATCATTGCCCGCCGCGATCTGCCGGTCGGCCAGCCCCGGCCCCTGGTTTTATATGGCTACGGTGGATTTAACGTCTCGTTGCTGCCTGGCTATTCCACCGCGCGCATGGCCTGGCTGGAAGCTGGTGGCGTCTACGCGGTGGCTAATCTACGCGGTGGCGGTGAATATGGCGAAGCCTGGCATCGCTCCGGAATCCGCTTGAACAAGCAAAACGTTTTCGATGACTTTATTGCTGCTGCAGAATGGTTGATCGAGGAGGGCCGCAGTAGCCCGGAGCAGCTGACGATCTCGGGCGGCAGTAACGGTGGCTTGCTGGTTGCAGCCGTCGCACAACAGCGTCCGGATTTGTTTGCTGCTGCTGTGCCGGCCGTTGGCGTGATGGATATGCTGCGCTATCAGCTGGCCAGTGCCAACGCTCGGCAGTGGTCCAGCGATTACGGCTTAAGCGAGAACGCCGAAGAATTTGCAGCCCTGTATGACTATTCGCCCTACCATCGTCTGGCCGCGGGACAGTGCTATCCGGCCACGCTGGTGATGGCCGACGCCAATGATGATCGCGTGAGTCCCTGGCACAGTTACAAGTACGCCGCTGCCCTGCAGTATGCGCAGAGCTGTGATCAGCCAGCGCTGATTCGTATCGAGACCAACACGGGCCATGGCGCTGGTGCATCGACGTCTAAAATCATCGATGAATACGCTGACCAATGGGCGTTTATCGCCGCGGCAACAGGCCTTTAGGCGGGTTTGTTACCAGGGCAGGATTTGCCCGTCCACGTCGATGAATTTGCCGGCATCCTCGCTGCCAAGTCCATCGATAATCGTTGCCATGGCAGCGGCCGACTCGGCTGGCCGCGAGAGTTCCAGATCGCCGCTTTCGATCAACGGCAACAGTGGCTTGAAAACCTCGGGTACCGGGTCGCCCGGTTTAAGGTCGAGCAGACCCTTGGTGTCAACCAGCCCCGGATTGATCAGCGCAACAATGATGCCGCGCGGGGCCAGGTCCATGGCCATTCGATGAGCGGCCAGGTGCAGGCCTGCTTTGCTGCTGCGGTAGGCATATAGCTGCATGCCGGGCCCCAGTAAGCCGTTGGAACTGGCCGCACTGCCGAGAATAATGATTTTCTTCTGCTGGCTGGCCAGCACCTGGTCTAGAAACGCTTCGCTGACGCGCAGGGGCCCCAGCAAATTTACATCAACAATGTCGGCGAACAATTTGTAATCAAGACTGCCAAATTGCTGTGGCTCGGTGGCGCCAAGATAGGCCGCATTATTGATCAGTACATCGATGGCCACGTCGGCATAGCGCTTGTCGAGTTCTACAATCTGCCCGGCATCCGTAATGTCCAGGGCTTCGACGGTAAGCAGCGGATATTCACTGGCGAGCTTGTTAAGGGCCGCTGCGCGAGCGGGGGTTCGGCAGGTTGCAATAACTCGCCAGCCGCGCTCGGCATATTCGCCGGCAAAGGCCAGACCGATACCACGGTTAGAGCCGGTGATCAGTACAGTGCCCGGCGCTTCTGTTGCGTGGCTCGCAGCACATGCCTGACCGCCGATGCTGAGCAAACCAAGAAAGGCACAGAGTAGTAAAAGACTGGATTTCATTTTGCGCTCCGGCAGCTGGTGACCCAGCCGACAGTCTAGACGCTGCTGGTCGATTAGCGAACCATGGAGACCAGCAGCAGCACGAAAAGGACCACGCCGCCGAGGGCCAGCAAGGCCGCCGGCCAGTCGCCACGTTCGGCTTTTGGGCCATTGGCGCTCCACCAGCGTACAGCCGGGATCAATACCACGATGAACATGATAAGCAGCGCAGCCTGGCCTATTTTCATCCAGTCCGGGTCCATGCCTTTGTCTCCGTGATGCGGTTATAAAAAACCCCGGCACCGGGCCGGGGTTTCAGAGTCAGCAACTGCGCAGCATCTCAGTCGTCGCCGGAAATGCCCAGCAGTGCGAGGAGATTGATGAACAGATTAAAAATGCTCAGATAGATACCGTAGGTGGCCATGATGTAGTTGGTCTGGCCGCCGTTAATAATTCGGCTGGTATCGAACAGGATAAAACCGCTCATCAGCAAAATGATGGCCGCAGAGATGGCCATTGACATGGCCGGGATCTGGAAAAACAGATTACCCAGCGCGGCGATCAGTACGACCATGAAGCCGGCAAACAGAAAGCCGCCCATAAAGCTGAAATCACGCTTGCTGGTAAGCGCGTAGGCTGACAATCCCGCGAAAATCAGTCCTGTGCCGCCCATGGCCGTAGCGATAATCTCCGGCCCCTTTGGCAGCGAGAGATACGAAGTCAGCAGAGGACCCAGGCCCAGACCAAGCATGCCGGTGATGGCAAAGATCACGGCAATGCCGGCGCTGGAATTGGCCGTTCTGGGAAGTACGAAAATACCCAGAACCATGGCCACACCGACTGAGATCAGGTAGGTCATGGGGGGCAAGGCCAGCGCCATGGAGACAGCAGCGGTAATTGCGCTGAAAAATAGGGTAGCGGCCAGCAAGATGTAGGTGTTTTTCAGTACCTTGTTGGTGGCCAGCGCAGATTCCTGCACCGTGGCCCGGCGAATCGCCTCCGCACCGCCGTTGCTGCGTATGTAATCCCGGTCAGACAAGCCCATTCGTTTACTCCAATTAGGACCTCTGTAGTACGACATGGATATTAACACAGCCATCCAGCCTGGGGCGGGCGCTTGGCACGAGTTTCCCGAGATATTGCAACGAGAAAAAGGCCGCCCGAGTGGGCTAATATTGCGCCCCGCGTAAGCCGTGGGGACCTGCATCAGGCAGGTCGAGCTGTAGACGCTGGTCTGATCGGTATTAAAGTATTTTCAAGAATAAACTTGTAAATTATTGTTTATAAAAGGAGAGGTGGCAGAGTGGTCGAATGCGGCGGTCTTGAAAACCGTTGACCCGCAAGGGTCCGGGGGTTCGAATCCCTCCCTCTCCGCCATTTAGGACAACGAACGCCTTACGACAAACTGGCCGAAGCCGGTTTTTCTTTTAAAAAACCTTGGGCGCTCGACGCTGCCGAAGACGCTCAACCGGCCGCCACATTGCCGGCAGGTGACCGATACCTGGCCGCGCTAGCCGGCGCGGGTCGTTTTGGCTCAATCCGAGGTTCGGTCAGGGCGCGCTAGCATCAAGGTCGTTTCGCCGTTTCTTCGACAGGCGGCGAGCCATAGCTAACGAGATCCGCGACCATAAATTTTTTACCGTCACGCAGCTGCTCGAGGCGAACCGGCAGGAAGTCAAGTTCGGGCGCACACCAGAGGAAAGTCTGTTCGCCATCGACTGAATGGCGATGTCTAACCTGCATCGCTTCGAACCGTCCGAACGGCACAGTGACAAGCTTGCGGTCGCCGTAGCTAACCTCGATGGTGACAATTTCATCCCGGTCGAGGACCGTATAGGCAGAGAGGCGGTTGCCCTGAGCCAGGTCCGTCATCAGGCGGATCGGGAAAAGAGACCTGTCCATGACTTCTCTGGTAATCGGCAATTCTAGCGGCTGGTCCTTGTAGATTCCCCGCACGATGCCCGCGTCCCAGACGAATTCATAGTCGCCGTTGCGAGGCCGGCTGCCAAATTCGTTGACCAGCGAATAGCGGAGTGTCTGCGGGCGGCTGCCGGGGGCGTCGAAGTGGCTCACCTCTTTCAGTCCGCCACGCACCAGCGCGCGCCAGATACCGCTGGCGCGCAGGCTGGTCGAGAAGCGGTAATCGTCGCCCGCGTCGCGGCGCAGTTCCAGGATCGCCCTGCCGCGCGCAATCAGTACCTTAACCTTGTACTCGGCGTGGAAGGGTTCGGGTAGCGCCCCTTCAGAACTAGCAGTGGCCAGCGTCGCCTGGAGTGAAAGGACAAGCAGCAATGCCGTAGCCGGCGCTTGGCAATACCGCAACATGTTTCGTTTCTTTAACACACCTTCATAATAACCGGCCGTGCCTAGCCTGTAATGTCCCGCCTCGCATATCTGCTGGTCGCTCAGGCCGCAGGTGTCAGCGACACGGAGTAAAGGGGTCCGGGTTGGTGTTTGCAGAGTCTGTTTCTCGGCAGGAAATTAACCGAACTGAAAGCCGGCTTCTTTGGTTGTGGAGGCGCCTTCCTATTTCGTGCCGGGTGAAATCAATGCGGACTAAATGGTCTTGGTATTTTTTATCAAAACGACGGCTTCGCCGACCTCGACCGCGTACACTCGCGCTGCATTTTCGAGAATAGGCTCAAAAACCATGGAAGCACGGATATAAGCCTGTGGCAGTAGTAAGCATGCGGGCGCGAATATGAACAGCCTGTTTTCCAGGCGTGAATTGGCGCGGCTCACGGAAGCGGGTAAGTTGCTTTACCAGGCGGAGGTAAAACTGCCTGTACTGGCACGCACCACATGGCCACTCGAACTCTCCGTGCAATTCTTTGCAGCGGGCAGCAAGGAGCTGCCGCGGCCCGTCTATGCGCCGGTGGCTCCGGCCGCGACTGAGGAGGCGGTGGCAGCCGCCCGCCGTCTTGTCCATGGTGACTCCCCCGTGCACCGCATGCTGCTTCGGCTCGCGGATACGGTTGAGGATACCGCGCTACTGCTGTCTGGCCTTGGCACAGCGACCGTCGTCGAGCCGTCCAAGCGTCTGTTCGGCTACCCGCAGAAACCGCTGGCCGACGGGAAGGCAACGGCGATCAACCTGGCCACGCGGCTCGACGGCCTGCTGGAAAAGTTTCGCGACCCGGCCACGCTGGCCGGGCAGCGGCCGGTATTTACCGCGGAGCAGGTGAAAGCAAGGCTCGATCAGGACTTGCCGCGCTATTTTGGCGCCGACGCGCCCATGGTAGAGGTAACCCCGACCCTGTCTGCGAAGGCCACGGCGGGCAAAAATATCATACGGCTGCGCAGCGATGCCGTGTTCTCAGATTTGGACACCACCCAGTTGCTGCAGCACGAGGCGCTGGTGCATATCGCGACCGGCAAGAACGGCAGCCGGCAACAGAACTTTCCGATACTCGGTGAAGCGCATCCGGGGAATACCCGCACGCAGGAGGGGCTTGCCGTGTTCGCGGAGTTTATTTCCGGTGCGCTGGATCCGAGGCGGCTGAAACGGCTGGCAGACCGGGTGATTGCGATACAGATGGCGCTGGACGGCGCCGACTTTATCGAGTTGTACAACTATTTCCTCGATGTCTCTGAGACGGAATTCGAGGCGTTTGAGAATGCGCGCCGGGTCGTGCGTGGCGGCCTTGTGTCCGGCGGCGCGCCACTCACCAAGGACGTGGTTTACCTGCAGGGGTTACTCGAGGTGCACAGTTTTCTGCGTGCCGCCATGCAGGCCGGTGACCCCTCACTGACCCGTCTGCTGTTTATCGGCAAATTCGATCTGGCAGACCTGGATGCCATTCGGATGCTGCGGGAGGCCGGCCTGCTGGCCGAGCCAAAGTACCTGCCGCCGTGGGCTACTGACCTGCGATTCTTAGCCAGCTACCTCGCGTATTCCGTGTTCCTCAACGAAATAGACCTGCATCTGTGCTCACCCGATACAGCGATCTGCTCTCGGTTCGGGACCCAACTTAGTTCGCAAAAACCGGGGATGGGACCGATTGTCTAACCACAGACAATCGGTTCGACCCTTTTTCGCACCTGGCAAGTCAGCCGGCAGCCGCGCGGCGGGCCTCCATGGCCGCGACCATCCGCTCGTGCTGTTCCCGGTGGAAAGCCAGCGAGTGCATAGTCGGCGAAACGCTCGGCCGCACGCTCATCGCCTCGAACCAACGGTGCAATCGCGGCGTGTCGTCCGGCCAGTGGTAGCCGGTGAGTTCTTCGTAGAGCGCAAGGCGCTCGAAAAACGGAAGAAACTGGAAGTCGACCAAGGTGATTTGTTCGCCGAAGAAATACGGTCCATCGCCCAGTTTTGTCAAGCCCCTCGCGCTCGAGAAAATACAAGGCTTCGTCCAGACCTTTCTTGGCCGTTGCCTTCTTTTCTGAGGTTTCGCTATCCCAAAGCAGCTTGGCGGCGGCCGGACGCATATGGTTATCGCAGTAGTCCATCCAGATGCGTGCCTGCGCGCGTGCGAACGGGTCGGCGGGCAACAGGGCGGGCTGCGGAAACACCTCGTCGAGGTACTCGTTGATGATGGTGGACTCGTAAATCGATGCGCCCGCGTGTCGCAACACCGGCACCTTCCCGTAAGGGGAGATCTCGGACCACCCGGCCGGCTTGTCGAACACGTCGACCTCAACGAGCTCAAAATCGAGGCCCTTTTCCTCCAGCACCATTCGCGAACGCTGCGCAAAGGGGCATGCATCATAGCTATACAGTTGAATATTGTTCATATCTGGCTCTCGTTAGGAGGCATCACACGGCAAGTCATCATGTGCAATTATGTATTAGGTGCGCCTAAGCCGTCGCCGAAACGTCTCGAAGTTGCGCTATCCATTTTTTTCCGCGCGGATTTTCCAAAATGGACTTTGCGCCTTTTTTTTACTCCGGTCTGAGGTGAGGATGGCCCATGTCCGCTATCGGCTAGCAGCTAGTAACGAACATGCGCCAGACAAGCAAAACCCCGAACGCGGCGGCCAATGATCGCTAAGGTAGAGGCTGCGTCATACTTTTCAAGCAAAATTCGTAGGCACAATTTTCCCCGTGTTCACCGAGCGCTCAGACGGGCTGCGACGACTAGCGCCGGCATAACTCGCAGGACCGTCCGCAGCCTGACATCGGGCCTTTTGCGCAATTCGCGCTTTGGTTCCTGCAGATTCTTCACAAACGGCCTGGTTACTGAGAAAAGTCGGGTAAAATCAAACTCTATCTAATGTCGGAAACCACAGCAGTGTCAGTGTTTCTGCATGTCTGATTTTTCGGCGCTGTATGGAGAGGCGGACTTGAAAAACGTTGACCGGCAACGGTCCGGGGCTTCGAATCCCGCCACTTCCGTCGCGTTAGCTCGGCTAGTTGGCCATGCATTGCCGGCCTTGTTACTCGTAGTAGCGAGTCAGTTTGCTTTTGGCTGTGCCTCCGGGCCCGCAGCTGCGGACGCTGCCGGCGGCGCACAGTCGTTGCCGGTTGCCGATACGAACAGTTCTACCGGGAGTCTATCCATGTCACAGCCGCTTAAGGCCTGTCCTGATTCGCCGAACTGCGTCTGTTCGGAGCACGCGGACGCCACGCACGAGATAGCGCCGCTGGCCTTCAGCGGCGATCCTGATCTTGCCTGGGCCGATGTTATTGCCGCCGTAAAAAGTCTGCCGCGCACAAGCATCGTCGAATCCGGAGCCGCCTATCTGCAGGCCGAATCACGGAGTCTGCTGTTTCGCTTTGTGGACGATCTGGAGCTGCGCCTGGACGCTGATGCCGGTGTTATTCATGTCCGCTCTGCGTCGCGGGTCGGCTATGGCGATATGGGGGTAAACCGCCGACGCGTCGAGCAACTGCGCGGAGAGTTCAGCGCGTTGCAGAGCAAATCGCGCTAGTTCGCCGGCTAGAGACCGCGACGCTGGTCCGGGCTGTTACTAATTTTATGGAGATAAGCAGGAAGCTGATGATGAGCACACAGACATCCCGTCAATTTGTCGGCTGGCTTCTCTGCGCCGCCTCAATACTGCTTGCACAGACCGCGCAGGCTGATGCCGGGCGGGGTGAACTGGCCGGCCACCGCCTGGGTGAGCGCGTCGCACTGGACCTCGTGGCTGGCAGCAAGCCACAGCCGGATGGCAGTCTCAAAATTTCAGTGGCGGGAGCAGGGGATGAATTCGATGCCGTGTATCTCTACACCACGCCGGTCAGCGGTGCCGTCGGCAAAATCGCGCTGTCGCGCAGTTTAGCGACGATAGAGGCAGCACGGGCCCTGGCCATGGAGATCAAAGGCCGTGCGGAGGCCGATTACCCCGCCTGGGAGCGACTGCGTGCGCCCGTCTCGATGGGCAAAACGGGCGGTGAGATGCTCAGCCGCCTGCAACAAGCACCGTATGCATTAATCGTGTTCTACCGTCCGTCGGCAGACAGTTTCGAAGTCGTGCTGGAGCTGGAATACTCCGGAAAAGCGAAACAGCGTAAGGCCTGGCGAGCGCTGGCCGGCCAGGAACGCGACAGTCTCGCCAAGCCATGAGACTTTTCGATTTCGATCGCGCGCCGAGTCCGCGCCGGGTGAGAATTTTTCTGGCTGAAAAGCAGCTGGAGATACCGCGCATCAATGTTGATTTGTATGCCATGCAGCAGCTGTCTGCGGAGTTTCTGGCAATCAATCCGGGCGGCACGGTGCCGGTGCTGGAAACAGACGATGGCAGTTACCTCACCGAGGGGCTGGCTATTTGCCACTACATCGAGAGTCTGTATCCCGAGCCACCGCTGCTGGGTAACGGCGCGCTGGAACAGGCCCGGGTCTTGATGTGGAATGGTATTTGCGAGCAGGAGGGGCAGCCGGCGGTGGCCGAAACCCTGCGTAACCTGTCGCCGGGTTTTCGTGATCATGTTTTTCCGGGTCCGCTAAACATTGCTCAGCGACCCGATTTGGTGGAGCGTGGCAAAGCGCGTATGCAGCAGTTTTTCGCCCGCATGGAGCAACAGTTAGCCAGCCATCAATATCTCGCCGGTGACACTTTCAGCTTCGCCGATATCACCCTGTTGACCACCGTCGACTTCGCTCGCTGGGTGCGCGTGGACGCGGGACGCGGTAACCCGGCGCTGGCGGCCTGGCATCAGAAGGTGAGTGCGCGTCCCAGCAGCGCCGCCTAGTCGATTTGGGCGGCGGCATGATTTGCCGCTGCCCTGCTCAACACTGGTTGGGCAGGGCCTGCGTTACGTAGCGGCGTCGAGCTGAAAGGTCAGCGAGGCCCAGAAGCTCTCCCAGTCCGCATCGGGGTCGTCTTCGACTTCAATGATATGTACGGACTTGATCAGCCAGGTGCCGGGGGCATCGAGCTGTAATACGGCGCGGCCATTGCTGTCCGTGCGAATTTTCTGCTTGGCCTGGGGGTTCTCAGCGGTGAATGCCACCACCAGCAGGTCGCCGATGGGGCGTCCCAGGTAGCGCAGTTCAACGGGTAAAGCCGCGCCTGGCGCCAGCGCGTAGGGGTCGCGCAAAGGGATAAGTTCCAGTGTGTATCCCAGTTCTGCGTCAAAGCCTTCGCCATTCGCGGCAGCAAGACTTCGCACCAGCGCCTTGGCGCAACGCGAATAGTATTCGCGGGCGTCCTGCTCACCCTCGCCACGTTCCTCGCGCACCGTTTGTACCCAGTCGAGCCCTTCCTTTTTCAGGTAATTGTTGAAGGTCGGTGGATCAATCTGCACAAAGGAGCGCGTGCTTCGGTAACCGATAAGCTCACTGCCTTTGCCCGTTGCGATAAAGTGTCCGGCCGGATCGTCACCGATCATGCCCTTTACCGGCTGTTGTCCTGCGGGTCCGGTCACTGAATAATCAGTAAACCAGTTAGGGATCAGCGGTTGGCTGGTGCCGGTAAAATCCTCGCCTACGCGCAGCCAGATTGAAACCTTGTCCCCGGCGGCGGGTCGAAAGTCTGACGGTTCGACCCAGAAGTCGTGAGCCATGGCGTGGTTTGCAGTAAATAGCAGGGCCAGCAGGCCCAACCAGGCCAGCCTCGGCTGGGCGTTAAATTCAGGCAAATTAGTGTTCGTCATGGCAGCAAGAGTCGCATGAAAGCAGGTAGTTTGAGAAATCCCTACTGGCAGAGTTTGGTCGGCTTGTTGTTGCTGGCCACATTGCTGGCTGCTCCAGTCTCGGCTCACCGCCTGAGACCGGCCATCGTTACGGTCAGTTTTGACGGTGCCGGCGGTTACCAGCTTGACCTGGTGCTGAATCTCGAAGCGGTGCTGGCCGGCATCGGGCCGGAACACCAGGATACCAATGAATCGCCCCGGGCTGACCAATACAACGCGCTGCGTGAACTGCCGGCCGAGGCGCTGCGCGAGCGTTTTGATGCCGAGGCGCAGGCGTTTCTCGCCGGCATCGAGTTGCGCTTTGATGAGCGCAGGATCACGCCACAATTGCAGTCCTTGTCCATCCCAACCGTCGGCGATCTGTCGGTAGAACGACTCACGACGATCAGCCTCGCCGGACAGGTGCCCGCCGGCGCCAGCACTTTTGGCTGGCGTTATGCGGAAGCGTTTGGCGAGAGCGCGCTACGCCTGGCCACACCGCAGGCCGGTGTAGTTCGGGCCGAATGGTTGATGCCCGGGCAACGCAGCGAACCGTTCCCCCTGGATCCGGCGCTGGTTACCAGCCGCGCGCGCGGCGAGATCTTCTGGGACTACACAGTGCTGGGCTATACGCACATCGTGCCCAAAGGGCTGGATCATATTCTGTTTGTACTCGGGATTTTCCTGCTCAGCGTGAAGTGGCGTCCGTTGCTTTACCAGGTTACGGCCTTCACGCTGGCACATTCCATCACCCTGGCTTTGTCGCTCTATGGACTGGTCAGTGTTCCGGCCAGTGTGGTTGAGCCGCTAATATCGCTGTCTATCGTCTACGTTGCCGTTGAAAACATTATTTCGCCGGAATTGAAACCCTGGCGGGTTTGGGTGGTGTTTGGCTTTGGGCTATTGCATGGGCTTGGCTTCGCCGGTGTCCTGACCGAACTTGGCTTGCCGCGCAACGAGTTCGTTACGGCACTCATAGCCTTTAATGTTGGCGTTGAAATTGGCCAGTTAAGTGTCATTGCGCTGGCATTTTTTACCCTGGCTTATTGGTTCCGGGATTTTTCGTGGTATCGACAGCGGATAGTTATTCCCTTCTCTGTGGCGATTGCCTGTGTCGGCGCTTTCTGGACGGTGCAGCGGGTGTTTTTATAGCCGCCGTCACTATATCTGCGAGGCGTCGCCAAGTGTGGCCGGAGGGGTAAGCTCCCGCAGGCAGTAATTCCATTCCCATAGCCCAAACAAGCCGATGGATAGATTTAGTCGCTGTGGAACACAGCCGATTTTCCTGGCCACGCGCAACGATGGATAGTTGTAATAGTCCACTACGCTGAACTGTCTGCGAATGCCCTCGCTTTCCAGTCGTCGGCTGACCATCCCGATAAGCAGGAAGGCAAGATTCTGGCCGCGCCTGTTATACAAGGTGAACATATCGTAGCTGTAGGCCTCATCGCTACGTAGCGGAAAATTGTCGTTACGAAAGCTGCAGCTTGAGAAATCCATCCAGTTAAAAGCCAGCAGCGTGTTGCCCTCGAACAGACCGAAGCAGCGATGACCGCGCTCGAGCCGAGCCATCAACTCCTGGCCATCGGCATGCACCAGTTCCATGCTCGCCATCTGTGGGATATCGCGCTGCTGTACTTCCCGCAAGTACAAGTCGCCTGGTTGCAGAGACTGTCGCGTATCAGCCAGCACACGTTTAAACAGGTAATACGGCAGTATCGTAATGCCGAGCCGTTTAAGGCCGTTGAGAACCAGGCGGGGCAGTGGGTTGTAACGCCACTTATAGGAAATAGTTCTTAGAGTATTCATGGACCCAGACTAGACATAAGCAAATTGTTAATCGATCAACCGCACTAAAAATAATAAATGCTCAAATTTTCGTTTGCTTTGCTCTGTTTGGCGAAAAATACGGTTATTTTTGTTCCTATTTGACAGAACGTTGAACTAAATGAGTCCGTATGGCCGAAGATCATTGCGTCAGAAAAATACTTGGTTCATATTCCTGTTGTTGAAAAGGTAAACCCGGTTAAAGCCGGGGGCACAAAGTCACCGGCCTAAGGGAGTGATCCTAGGGCAGCGGGATTGCCGATCAGGGTTCGGTCGATGTCGACTGGCCCGGCAATGTTGTTGCCTTGCGCTACCCGCCGGTTTGCACGCCAGAGCGAGTAAGCAATATGCAACGGACTGCATCTTCCACCGGCCGGTTTCGGCGACCGTCGCGACAAGCAGCGAGCAAAGTTCGCCCGACTAAACCCCAACAAATCGTCGATGTGTTGCAGGACACGCAACGCTTCCCTTCACCGGTTCGCCCGATCGGTGCGAACAGCGGTAATCCGCGCTGCACCCTGGTGCAGGGCGGGACCTTGCTGGATATGTCCGGTATGAACCAGCTGGTGCAAATTGGTCAGCGAGCAGTAACCGTCCAGTCCGGAATGCGATTGCGCGACCTTGTGCGCACCCTGGCGGATCAGGGACTTGAACTCACTGCCAGTTTTGAAGAGCCTGACCGCAGCATTGGCGGTTTGATTTGCAGTGGCTTTCTAACCTGCGATGGCGCGGAGGACGAGGGTGGCGCGGCTGACTGTGTGTTGGGATTGCGGGTTGTTACACCGGAAGGTAAGCGCCTGTATTTTGATCTGCGCAAACCCGAGATATTGCGAAAACTGCGTGGCAGCCTGGGCCTGGTCGGAATTATTTACGAAGTGACCCTGCGACTGCGACGTATCCGACCCTACAAAGTGCGCAGTCGGCGTACCACCATCGGCGGGCTTGCCGGACTGATTCCGGGTATTGCGGACGCCGCGGGCGGGATAAAGATTTTCTTACTACCGTTTCGTGATCGCGCTTACATTGAGATGCGCGAGCCTTGCGAGCCGAGCAAAGACTTGGGGGACGTGTGGTGGCGCATTCGCGACTGGCTGGGCAATAAATTTCTGCCGGACTCCGTGCACCTGCTGGGTCAAATCATTCCCATACGGCGGCTTAGAGATCCGCTGATTGATGGGTTCAGCGAAGCCACGCAGCTACTGGTGAATACGCGCCTGACAGACGCTGGCAGCAATGCCATGGAACAGACGGGAAAATTTCGGCGGATCGGACCGACCGCCCGTACGCAGCAGTGCTGCTGGTTTTTTCCGGCTGAGCGTTTTGGTGCCTTGCTCTACGCCTATCGCGAGTTTTGCCTGCGACACTACCGCCGCGATGGCTATCGCTGTGACCTGCCTGCGGTAGCCTATCGCATAGCCCAGGATAGCAACGCACTGTTATCACCCAGTCATCATGGCCCGGTCTTTGCGCTAAATCTGCGCTCCACCAATACGCGCGGCTGGGACGATTTTCTAATGGACTTTGCCGAGCTGGCCGGACACTTCCAGGGTATGCCGGTGTTTAATCAGACACGCTGCTTTACGCGCGCCCAGGCGGAGGCTGCTTATGGGCCGCGGCTGGAAAAATTCCGAGCTATGCGTCGCCGCGCCGATCCGCAGGATCGGCTGCTCAATCAGTTCTTTGCTGAATTTATGCGTTGACCCCCGTCGCTACGCAGTGCGCCGGTCGTTCAGTCTGCGACAAGCGATGGGTGTAGAAGTTGCCGGTACCAGCGCCGGAAATGCACCGTTGGCGCGTCGGTGCCAACGGAAACTTCTTTGTCAGCCAGGCCCACGTCGCCGGGCTGTGACTCAACGATTTCACGGTCTTCATTCAGAATATGGTGATCCACGCCCGCAGCCCGTTCCGACCAGGTCAGCGGGTCTTCGCCCGGCGGCAGAGCACGCACCGTTAGCACGCGGGTGCGCTCGGCATTGATGGGAATGGAAAACACGTGTAACTCATGACCCGGCCCGAAATGCAGGCGAGTCATATTGGGGGCATACCAGTCGGCCACAAAGCCGTAGCCGCGGCGGCCCATACGATTAATCATCGTCATGCCGGCAGCATGTTCCTCAACGGCAACTTCTGCGAGGCCGCCGCGCTCGGCGAAATCGTAGCTATAGGCGCCTATGGTGTCGCGATGCGCATAGGGCGGATGGGTAAAGTCGATGAAATTTTCTACCGCTCGTGTCCAGTGAGCGTCCCAGTCCTGGTGGTAGGTGCCGAACTGTTGGGGCGGGCCCAGGAGTGTTTCCGGCAAGGCCGGTTCCTGTTCCGGGTGCTGACCTGTATATACCCAAAGACATCCCGCCAGCTCGCGGCAGGTGATCACCGTGGCGCTGATTTTTGCCAGTGCGGCGTCGTTCAGTTCATTGAATGGCACCTTCAGGCAGCGTCCCTGGCCGTTGAAGCGCCAGCCGTGATAGCGGCACTGCAGAGCGCCTTCTGCCGTGACTTCACCCAGTGACAGCGCCGCGCCCCGATGCGGGCACTGATCCTGCAAGACTTGCCAGGGGCCATCCTCATATCGAAAGGCGACCAGCGCTTCGCCGGCCAGCTCAAAGGCCTGTATCGAGCCGCTGAGTCCGCTCAGCGGGAGGGCAGGAGTCCACTGGTTGGGCATCATGTCGAACAATTGCCGGTTCCTCAGGTGACGGGCAGGGCCGAAGCTGGCGCTGGCGGTTATGCTGTCGCGCTTGCGATTAGCAAGCAAGCCGATCCTGCGGAGGAATCTGATGAGTGGACTATCCCTGCTGCGCGCCATGGCGGCGTTAGTGTTATTAAGCCTCGGGACCGCCCAGGCGGGCGAACTATTGACGCCCACGGTGATGATCACCGGCGCCAGCCGCGGTATCGGTCTGGAGCTGGCTCGTCAGTATGCAGAGCGCGGCTGGGGGGTAATTGCTACGGCGCGAGATCCGGAGAATGCTGCCGAGTTGCAGGCCCTGGCCATGCAATCACCCGGCGTGGTGTTGGAAACCCTGGATGTGACTGACCAGTCACAGGTTGACCGGCTGGCCGAAAAGCTTCGCAATCAGCCCATCGATATCCTGATCAACAACGCCGGTATTCTGGGTGATATCGACGCTCAGCGTTTCGGGCAGTTTGATTTTGCCGTCTTTGATCAGATCATGGCCGTGAATACCAAGGGACCGTTGCGGGTAACCCAGGCATTTATCGATCATGTGGCTGCCAGCGAACAGAAGAAAATCATGAATGTGTCCAGTGCCGTCGGCTCGATCAAACTGGCATTTGGCGGTCAGACTTTCTATCGCTCCAGCAAGGCTGCCCTGAACATGGCGATGCGCAATCTTTCCAAGGAGATGCGCCGGTCCAAAGATCCGAATCGCAAACAGCTTATCTTCGGCCTCATTGATCCCGGTGTGGTCGACACGGGATTTGCGAAGAATGTGCCAATACCCATGATCAATGCCGATGAATCAGCAGCCGGGGTGATTACCGTCATCGATGCTTTCGTGGACCGTCGCCAGTCCGGAAGTTTCTATACGTATACGGGCAAGGAGATGCCTTGGTAAAAGAGGCGAGGCGGGCGGAATGAAGGCTGCGATCGATGCACCGTTGTTCGATTTTTTGCGAGCGGCATGGATGGGGTGAGTCAGCGATGGTGGTCACGGCGACCAGACATATCCAAAATAAGTGCCTTGGCTCGGCCGTATGCTGGTTATAAAGTTTAAAAATCATAAATAACAATTAGTTATAGAAATTTTCTAAACTGATTATTAGTTTTGATTAGAGTTTTGACAGGCGACGCCACCACCGTGTGCACAGGGCCTCGGGAACCACTGGCCCGAATCGCGGTCAAGACTATCGTTAGCCACGCCGCGTGCTGCGCACAACGCGGGTCTGTACTTATCAACTCTCAGGGGAGTTTCTCTATGACCGTAAAGAATCGTATGACGGGAATCGCGCTGGCCACGGCGGCCGCAGCTTTGTTCGCCACTGCACCACTGACCGCCACTGCCGGCGCGCATGCTTCTTCCGGTGAAGAAGCAGCCGGCAAATGTATTGGTGCCAATGGCTGCAAGGGCCAAAGTGCCTGCGCCACGGCCAGCACCAGCTGTGCCGGCCAGAACTCTTGCAAAGGCGAGGGCTGGACCAAGACTTCCAAGGCCGAATGTGATGAGGCCGGTGGCCAGTTCGAGTCTGCCTGAAGTCGTTAGCAGGGGAACTTCCGCCCTGCATCAGTCGGGCCGATCCCTTCGGGTCGGCCCGACTGCTTATTACGCGCATCTAGCCCGTGTCCAAGTCGCTCGCTAATCCGGGCTTCGGCCTGGGCCTTCGCCCACCGCACTATGAGGCCATTCTGGCCGACCGCCCGGCGGTGGACTGGTTCGAAGTGCTGAGCGAAAACTACCTGGTTGATGGCGGCAAGCCGCTGCATTTTCTTGACCGTATCCGCGCCGATTATCCGGTCGTTTTGCACGGCGTTTCGCTGTCTATTGGCAGCAGCTCGCCGCTCGATTTTGGCTATCTTGAGCGGCTCAAGACACTGGCAGCGCGAGTCGAACCATTATGGATCTCTGATCATCTGTGCTGGACTGGTATAGCCGGTCGGCACCTGCATGACCTGATGCCGTTGCCCTATACGCGCGAGGCCATTTCTCACGTTGCTGAGCGTGTGGGTCGGGTGCAGGATTTTCTGGGTCGGCAAATTCTGCTGGAAAATGTTTCCAGCTATCTCACCTACCGTGACTCGGAAATCAGCGAATGGGAGTTTCTGACCGCGGTCAGCGAAGCGGCAGACTGCCTGATTCTGCTTGACGTCAACAATATCTATGTCAGTAGCCAGAACCATGGCTTTGATCCGCTGGCCTACCTGGATGCGATGCCTCCTGAGCGCGTGCAGCAGATTCATTTGGCCGGCCATACGCATAACGATGCGCTGCTTATCGATACCCACGATCAACCCGTGCCGGACCCGGTCTGGAGCCTGTATGGCGAAGCCTTGCGGCGCGTCGGGCCGGTGGCGACCATGATCGAGCGCGATGACAATATTCCACCGCTGCATGAACTGGTGGCTGAGCTCGGTCTTGCGCGTGACTGGGCGCGCCGCAGTCTGGAGGCCGCCGCATGAGTCGACTCCAGCGTTTGCAGTCGGACTTTCAGAACTATCTGAGCACTGCTGACGCGGATTTCACCGCTGCCGTCGTTGGTGATCAGCGCGCCTCGGCAGAGCAACGCCTGCAGGTCTATTTCGATGCCTATCGGCTGCGTCTGCTCGGCGTATTGCGCAATGATTTCTCCGCGCTTGCAGCCCTGCTGAACGAGTCCGAGTGGCAACAGATGGGCCTGGCCTATCTGGCACAGCACCCTAGCGGTAATCCTTCCGTGCGCTGGTTCGGTCACCAGTTAGCCGACTTCCTTGGCGTCGCCGAGCCCTGGTGCCAACGGCCGGCGCTGGCCGAGATGGCGCGTTTTGAATGGGCCTGGGGCCGCTCCTTTGACGCGGCCGATGCAAGTCCGCTGGCCCTTGAAGAGTTGCAGGGTCTGGCTGCTGAAGACTGGCCAGATCTGGTGTTTCAGTTTCACCCATCGCTGCAACGGATCGAATTGCGCAGTAACGTGCCCGCGATCTATCAAGCTGTCAGCGAGCAACAAACGGCGCCCGAATTAGTCATTGCTGCTGCGCCAGCCTGCTGGATGCTATGGCGCCATGAGCTAAAGGTCTTATGGCGATCGCTGGGTGAAGACGAGGCAGCGGCAGTGTCTGTGGTACTGGCCCAAGGCAATTTTGCTGCCATCTGTGCAGCCTTGAATGAGTATTTGCCGGCCGACCAGGTGCCCCTGCGCGCGGTTGGCTTAATTCAGCAATGGCTGGTCGATGGTCTGCTGGTCGGGCTCCAGAAGGCTGCGCCGCCGGCCTGATTTGCTGCCGGCTCTCTGTTTGCCGCGTGGTCGCCATTCAGCGGCATCTTTGCGGCAGAAATTCTGACCGTTAACCTGTAGCGCTTACCTGCCGATGACACGAGCTTTCGAGGCCTGATCGGCCGTTTAAGTCAGGAGACAACCGTTGCTGAACAGAAGAACAATGCTGCAAGGCCTTGGCGGCGCGACGCTGGCGGCCAATACCCCGGCCTGGTCTGAAGGCCATAGCCTGGATCTGAACAAGCGGGGTGACTTCCTGACTGCCATCGCAAAAATGCGCGGAAGCACGGATGATCAACTGGTCATTGGCTATGTGATCGGCGCGCGCTATGCCGTGGTGGACTACCAGGCAATTCCCATGATGGGGATTCTCGCCGGCACTTTCAGCCGCTACCGCCGTCTGGATGAAGAGACTTTCGAGGCGCGCGCTATTGAAGTGGCGTACTTCACAGATATGCAGACCGGAAAATTGCTCGAGACCTGGGATAACCCGGTGACCGGCAAGCGTGTCGATGTCCAGCGTACCCGCATGGGCCCGTCGACGATCCTGATGACGGCCGACGGCCTGCAGGTCAATCCCGCTGGCGGCATACGTCTCGAGCACTTTTTTCGTCCGGCCATCGAGCAGGCCGGCGAAGTCTGGATTACGGAAGAAATTCGCGTCAACAGCCGGCCGCCGGATCGTAAGCCGTTTGTCTACAACGAGATGACCACCTACCAGGCCAATCGCGCTGATCTGGACAATCCGCAGCTGGCGGCGGTGCCGACGCGCGTGCAGTACACCAGCGTGATTACCTTTCGCAACTGGATGGGTTTCGGTGACACGGAGGGTGTGACCAATGCACGCGGCATTGGTCGGCGTGCCGAGCGGGTAGAGGACCTGCCGCCTTATTACCTGGAACTCACCGAGCGCTATCACCCGGACGTGCTCAACGATCCGCTGGCGGTACTGGCCGCAGACAGCTGATATGGCAAACGGCGCGGGTCCGCAAGCCTACCTGTTGCAACTTAGCGGGCAGTTGTTGCTGCTGCGCTGCGTGGGCGTGGCCGCGGACCTGCGGCTGGCTGATGCCTTGAGCGACGGACCGCTTAGCTGCGAGCAACTGGCAGAAGGTTCTGGCATTGCTCCTGAGCGGCTGTTCCGCGTATTGCGATTACTGGCCAGCCACGAAATTTTCGCGGAACAGGCCGACGGGCGTTTTGCCCTGACGGCGCGCGCCGAATGCCTGCAGGAGAGTCGTCCGGGTTCGCTCTGGCCGCTATTCTCGCGCGGCTGGCAGGACATCAGCTGGCAAGCCATCGGCGCGTTGCCAGCCGCCTTACGCTCCGGCGAAACGGCCTTTGAACTGGCCCATGGTGCAGCCTTTTTTGACTATCTCGCCAGCAACGCAGAGTCAGGTCAGGCTTTTGACCGGGCCATGGCGCTGGTTGCCGCTGCGGAAAACCCGGTGATTGCGGCGAATTTCGATTTCTCACGCTTTGCCCGCATTGCCGACATCGGCGGCGGGCGTGGCGGTTTGCTCGCAGCCATCCTGGCTGCCCATACGCAGCCTGAGGGCGTGCTTTTCGATCAGTCCCAGGTGCTGGAAGATCCGCGCGATCTGCTGGCGGCGGGCGTAGCGGAGCGCTGTCGACTGGTAGCAGGGGACTTCTTCAGCGCCGTTCCGGCCGGGGCTGATTTGTATCTGTTGAAGCGAATCATCCACGACTGGGACGATGCGGACGCTATACGGCTACTGCGTAACTGTCGCGCCGCCCTGGGCGAAAAAGGCCGGCTGGCCATCATCGATGCGGTAATGACCCCCGGGAATGCCCCGGATCCCAACAAGGGCACGGATGTCAGCCTGATGGTGTTAACCGAAGGGCGCGAGCGTACGGCAGAGGAATTCGAGCAATTGCTGCTGGCGGCGGGTCTGCGCCTGGTGGCTATTCATGCGCTGCCGGCTCCGGCCAGCCTGTCCATCATTGAGGCTGTTGCTAAAAGTTAACTCGCGGCGCTGCTGCCGGTAGAATGGAGTGATGCCCCGCCCACGTTACATCGCCGTCGACCCGCAAACGAAAAACCCCTTCCTTCAGCTGGTCGGTTTGGTAATCGGCCTTGGTACCCTGGCCATCGCCTTTGTATTCGGGGCTTTCCTGCTGGCTGCATTCCTCGGTTTGGGTTTGATCGCTGCGCTGTTCGTGTATCTGCGGCTCTGGTGGTTGCGGCGCCAGATGCGCGATGGCGGGTCCGATGCAGGGCCTCAAGCCGGGCCTGGCGAATCTGAGATCATTGAGACCGAATACAGGGTCGTAAATCGCTCTCGTCCGGGAAACCGCGACGGTGAGTAGCAGTATGGATCCGAAACGCCGCAAGCGTCGCCGCAAGCGGCGCATCACTGCCGCGGTTTTGTTCTTTGTGACGGCCCTGAGCCTGGCCTGGTTTTTTGAATCCCAGGCCACCACCACCGTCTTGCTGGTGCGCTATGCCGATCTGGCTGATAACGGCCAGGCCAATCCGGGTCTTTCGGCCGCTGGACGTCAGCGTGCTGAGGAACTGGTGAGATTGCTGGCCGATGTCGACGTGGTTGCCGGCGTCGATGCTATCTATGCAACACGCTTTCGAAATACTCAGGAAACAGCCGAACCGCTGGCCAAACAATTGAGTTTGCCGGTGCAGGTTGTGGATGCCAAAGACATCATCGGTCTGGCCGATCAGATTCTGAAAGAATACAAGGGCAAGATCGTGCTGGTGGTCACTGACCGCGATGCTTTGCCCGCGCTAATTGATGAGTTTCATGGCAGTAAAAAGTTACCGCCGATGGCCGATGGCGAGCATGACAACCTCTACATTGTCAGTATTCCCTGGTACGGCAAGGTGAAGACTTTGCGCCTGCGCTATGGGCTGCCATACCGACCCTGATCATTCATCCCGATGCAGCAGTTCGAAATTGCCCTGCAGACCAGGGGTCGCGGCACGCATGATCTGACGGACCAGGTGCAGGAGCTGGTGTTCAACTCCGCGCTGCGTATTGGCCTGTGCCAGGTTTTCTGTCAGCACACCAGTGCCTCGCTAATGCTCTGCGAGAACGCCGACCCGGATGTGCGTGTTGATCTGGAATCTTTCATGCAGCGCCTGGTGCCAGACGGCGATCCGATGTTTCGTCACATCGCCGAGGGTCCCGATGACATGCCCGCGCACGTCCGTACCCTGGTAACTCAGTCCTGCCTGACTCTGCCGATTCGCGACGGTCGCTGCGCGCTGGGTACCTGGCAGGGTATCTATCTGTGGGAGCATCGGCATAGCGCGCATGCGCGGACCCTGCTGGTAACCTTGTTCGGCGAAGCCTGAACAGTTTGCGGACGTGACCGGCTGCCGTCGACGTTCCCCTTCACTGGGTTATGCTGCTTATATGCGCAACACCAACCTGTCCAGATGTCGGTGGCTTGTGGTTGTTCTGGCAGCAGCAAACCTGTCCGCCTGCTCGCCAGAGGCTGACAGCGATGCAGCCAGGGAGCCGAGCTTGCCGGGTCGCTGGTACAACGCCAGCCAGCTCGAGTCCGGGCGGGCAGCTTTTCAAACCCACTGTGCCGGCTGTCATGGCTTGCAGGCGCAGGGCACCGCTGAATGGAAGCAACGTGATTCGGCGGGCAATCTGCCGCCACCGCCATTAAATGGCAGCGCCCACGCCTGGCATCATTCGCTTGCCCAGTTAACCGACTACATCCTCGCCGGCGGTGTCCCGCTGGGAGGCACCATGCCGGGCTTTGCCGGAGTGCTTGATGAGGCAAAAGCGACAGCCGCTGTCGCCTATTTCCAGTCTTACTGGAGTGATGATATCTATGCGCGCTGGATTTCCATGTACCCGGTGCCGGCCGACAGCAGCCCGGCCGCGCCCTGAATGAGTACAAACCCGGCTGTATTGATCCGTTGGCTGGTTTGGACCTACTGGTTAATCGGCAGTCTTGATGTCGCTGCCGCAATTCTTATGAATGGCTATTTGCCGGAGCCTTTGCTTGCCTGGCAGCAGGCGCAGGCAGCGCTGAGCAGCGGGCCCGGCAGCCTGCTGACCGGCGGCTGGATGATATCGCTGTTGCTGGCACTGATTGCCGGCAGCCTGGGGGTCCTGCAGTTGCGAAACTGGGGTCGCTGGTTATTCGCCGCGGCCAACCTGCTCATGTTCCTGTCCTACCCGCTGCTGAGCGCGATGGTCTATACGTGGTTCGGCGGTTTGTTCGCCGATTTGTCGCTGGTCCTTACCGGTGCGATCCTGGTTTTGTGCTTCGGACCATCGGCAAGCGGCCTGTTTGTAAAGTCCCGGGTTTGATCGAAATACTGACTTTTTGTTCGCAGGTCTGCGCAGGGCGCCGCAGAGGCATCTGCCGTGGGTCTGACCAGCCGACGTACCACGGACTTTGATAACCTAGCCACAAGCCCCGGTAGCTCAGCTGGATAGAGCATCCGCCTCCTAAGCGGAAGGTCCCAGGTTCGAATCCTGGTCGGGGCACCAATCTGGGCCTGGGCGTGCTGGCGAGGCGACGAACGTCCATCGGTTTAATGGCTACAAGTCCGTGCCTGCGATCCGAACTGGGATCGCTTTCGGCATGACGCCAAGAAGGCAATTAGTCGTACAACAGCAAAGACTCGTTGCCGGCGTTTTTAGTGCTGCGCTACCTCGTCACTGCCTGTTGGCGGTTGCCGGTCGCAATCGTTCAGCTTGATACTGTAGCCGAATATCGGAAACAGGCTGGCGCAGATTATTGTGACTATCCAGCGCGGCCCTGCGGCCATTCGCGTCTGCCAGGCAATGTCCGGCTTGATCGCGACCCGGCCGACATTGAATCGGCTCGGATTGCCGCTAATGGAGTGTTGCATTCGTACATCGACCTCATGGTCGCCATACCAGCGAACTTCCGGGTCGCCGATTCCGCAGTGTTTGAAAATACGTGTCACGGCGCTGCGCGGCTCGTTACAAAAGTCTTCGTAGCGCACGGCCAGGTAATTCGAACGCCGTCGCCAGCGAAACAGCAGTCCCAGCAGGTTGAATCCTGCCCAGTAAATTCCGCTCTTTACGCCGGAGTAGCGCGGCAGCATTTCGTCCGCCGCCTCCTTGCTGGCTCGCTTACGGGACCAGGAATAGGCCACTGCGCGCGGGTCGCGAATCAGATGGATGAAATATAGGTCGACGTTTTCGTTAGTGAGCAGATTGAGCGCGTAGGGAGGTGTTTTGGACGCGTCTATGATCACCTCGGCATCGGCTGTCGCTCCGACGCTGTCGTAGAGGCTGTCTAGTATCGCTGTTTCTTCGAAACGGCGGCGTCGATAGCGTCGGCTGCCGCCAGTCAGCATGGCGAGTAACTGAGATAGCGTAGCATTACTGCCAATACGCTCTGCGTAGCGGCGGCCCGATATCCGGGTTGGCACTGAGACCGGCATGCTTAAGCACGCTGGTCCAATAATTACAGGCATCAAAGGGTTCTCCGCAGCCGCACAGTTTGTTCTCAACCATGCCGCGATCCCACAAATACCGGAGTTCACCTACTGAAACCGCTTTCGGACTGGAGCCGAGTATATTTGCCAGCAGGCTACTACCGCTGCGACCCCAGCCGCCGATATAAATTACTTTGCGACGTGGTGCAGCACTGTCGCGCTGCCGTTCGCCGGCTGCTTGCTCGCGAACCTGTGGGAGCTTTCCATAGAGCTGCAATTTCAGCCAGCGAACCAAGCCGTGGACTGCGGGACCGCCTGTCCGGACTAATATCGATGAGCAGGCGACCGATATTCCAGTCGACCAGCCACCAGCGTCGCAAAACCGATTGGCAGCGACGCCGCTCGGCAGGATCCTGCACGTGCCGGGCAACGGCATCGCGGTAGTCGCAGAATAGTCGCCAGGTCGGATTGGCCATTCGGCTGGCGGCTGCACCTGTATGCCAGCTTTGCCATTGACTGGGGGAAACAGCGCGCACGAAACGCTCGGGATGCTCGCGGTTCAGAAATAGCGGCTCAGGGACTTTCAGGAAGCGACCAAGCAATGACATTTCTGCCAACATTGCCCGGTCACCACCGTAGTAAGCGCCGTGTTGCTGGCTGCTGCGCAGAGCCGCCGTGCGCATTACGCCAAACATGTCGGTGCAAAGGTGTCGATTAAGGATCAGTGCAGCGAGCCGCTCATCGACGCGCGCCGAGGCGGCGCCGATCAATTCACTGTCGTAAGTTGCAATGGGCCGATCATCGGCATCGATAATCGTGACGAGACTGTGACAAAGTACCGCATTGGGTTGCGCCAACAATGTATCGACGCAGCGGCGCAAGTATCCGGGCGCCAGCAGGTCGTCGTGTGCGGCCCATTTGAATAGCTCGCCACGGGCCAGCTCCAGCGTGCGATTGAAATTGGGTGCCGCACCTATATTTTCAGTATTACGATAGTAGCGAATTCGCGAATCGCGATTCTGATAGTTCCGGCAGATTTCTTCAGTGTTGTCGCTGGATGCGTTGTCACAAATGATGAGTTCGAAATTCTCGAAATCCTGGGCGAGGATGGACTCAAGCGCTCGAGCCAGGTAGTTCTCACCGTTACAAACGGGCAGGCCGATACTCAGCAGCGGCGGGCGCTTGCCGGGGTTGGTATTAGCTGCTGCCTCGCTGTTCTCATTTTGCTTTTTGGCCATGGCCGCGCTCAGCGTGGCCAGGTCCCATGGGCCCGTTATTTTTAGGTTGCCTGGCTGGCTTTCAACAAGCTCAACGTCGTAGCCGAGTTCCATGGCCAGGTCTGTAGTCGTATCGCTGGCAATCTTTCGCTCGGCCTGCGCCTGCAGTACAGCGCGAAGCGTCTTTGCCGGAAACACCGTGGGGTCGCAGGCAGTGGCTACCTGTTGCCTTGGGAGCATTTTCTCCGCCAGAACGCCTTTTTTCAGGAACTGTGTCCGGGTTTCGGGGATAAATGCCTGAGCTACTCGGCCGTTCCTCGCGCTTTGCAGGCAGGCGAGTAGTGTTGCTCGATCAGTATTGGGAGATGCCGAATTGTGCAGAACCAGGTAGTCGAAATCGCCACTCTTGCTTGAGTTCATCAAGGGCTTTAAGCCCGGCGCGGATGGATAGTTGCCGGCTTTTTCCACCCGCGCGTACGGCTACCGGTACCGGCAACTTCTGAGCTGCCAGCTCGCGTTCGATAGCGGCCACCTTGTCTTCGGGCAATAGCAATACTAACCTGATCGACCAGTTTCGGATCGAGATAGGTGTCCAGCGCATGCATAAATACGGGTTTGCCGTGCAGGTCCAGAAATTGCTTGGTCACGGAGCCTGTCCCGAAGCGCGTGCCCTGACCAGCGGCGAGCAGAATCACGGCGATCATGAAGATCGTCGCGGCATTTCGACTGCTCATTCTGCGTATTCATGACCCATTCAACGCACTCTGCGAGGCCCTCATCTAGACTTCGCTGCGGCTGATAGCCAAATAGTTCATGGGCGTGGCTAAGGTCTCCGCAACTGCGGCGAATAGTATCTGGCGAAGGATCGCGAAAGCCGGCATTAATCGAGCAGCCCGAAATGTGGCTGAGGTCATCAACCAGGGCGCGCAAGGTATGTGATCGCCCGGAAGCAGCGTTGACGACGGTGACCCCGTCCAATGGCTGCTGGATGCAGTCTGACAACAGCTGTAGCAAATCGTCGATATGCACGAAATCGCGGAGAAAGTAAGGTTGCCCGGGAAGGATTGGGTCCACGCCATTACGAATGGCCGCAAGCAACATCCCACATAGCCCGTATCCAGATCCTGTCCCGCTCCATAGACTGAAAACGGACGGACCATGGCCACTTCCAGCCCATGGCTCAGGTGAAGCTCTCGACAACGCTCCTCGGCGGCCAGTTTAGACGTGGCGTATGGGTCTAATGGACATAGCGGGTCCGATTCGCGGCTGGGCATCCGTGCCGGTTCACCATATATTTTTGCCGTGGATAAGTAGACGAAACGCCTTACCCCGGAGGCGGCCGCTGCATCCAGCAGATTTCCCGTACCCCCAACATTCACATCGATAACAGCCTGGGGATTTTTTGCGGACCTCGGTAGCCTGATGAACCGCAGCAGCGTGGACAATAACTTCCATGTCTCGGCAGAAGCGACGACAGTCCGGAAGTTGCCGACGTCGCCGCTTGTTCCCGGCACTGCCGTGCAGGTCCATCCCGCGGACTTGATGGCCACCCGCCTCAAGCGCGGACCTCAAGCGGCTGCCGATAAATCCTTCGCTGCCGGTTATCAGGATTCTCACGAGTCAACTTCCTTGGTGGCCAGGGTGAGTAAAGCGTCTGGTCTGTCGGGCAAAAACTGCGTATGGATGGCCCGGTAGGCTCGCTGGCTGGCCAGGGCGTCGCGGTAGCTGTGGAAACGCTCCAATACCTGGCGATAGTGTTCCGCCCATTCACTCTCAGCAAGTTCATGCAACTGAGCAAGACTCGCTTCCAGCTCAGGGAAGCTGCGCAGTTTCGGGCCGGGCGTGACGCTGGCGTAGTCGTAGTAAAGGCTTCTCGAAAACTCCAGAAACTGTGTTTCATCCGGGATGAAGAACAACACTGGCTTACCGGTCAGCATGAAGTCATACACTGCGCTGGAGTAGTCACCAATCATTGCGTCGGCCGCGCCGAACAGGCGATTGGCGTCGGCATAGGCATCGGCCAGATAGAGATTGCTAAGGCTTGCTGCATCCGCGCCGAGGCCGCGCTCAGCATCTACGTAATGTAGTTTGACCATGAACTTGATGCCGAGTCTTACGCCGATCTCATTAAGCTCTTGCCAGCCGAGCAGGAAATGCGCCTGGTTATCGCGGAAGGTAGGCAGGTAGAGGATTACCGGTTGTTGCAGGGCAGCTTGTTCGGCAAGCCAGCGCAGATCGACATCATCGTCATCGGGCGGTTGCGGAGCGAGGATCTGATCATTGCGCGGAAAGCCAGTAATCACGAACTGGTCGGGCTGCATGCCGTAGCACTCGGCGCCCTGATGCAGATGAGCAGGTGACGTCGCCAATGCGTAATCCGGCTTGGCCAGGTGCCAGGGAATGGCAAAGCCCCAGAACAGTCTTTGCAAAATATTGCCGTGAAACAGTTGATAGAGTCGGTGGTGCGGCTGCTCTATACATCGCTCGATGCGCTTGATGCCAACGCCGTGGCGCAGGAGCACGCGTTTGGCGCCGCGTGAGAGCCAGTGATTGATGTCGCGGGTCAGGCCGTCATAGATGTATACGCCGCCGCGCAGGGAGCTCCAGATGCCGCGCGGTGACCAGGCCAGGCAGACGGGCAATCCGCGCGCGCTCAGTGCCGCTGCAATGTCGCGTTCACGGGTAATCCAAAGCGGCGTAATGGAGTCGTCGGGCAGGGCGCTGACGTATTCGAACAGTGCGGCCGCATTATCGGCGTAGCGGCGGCCGCTCCAGCTGCCAAACAGCCAAAGTCGTCGGTCTCTCGGTACAAAGCCGCCTAGCCAATAAATAAGAAAAAGCAACGGTCGCGCAAGTACAGCCAGCAGATCGCTGACCCTGGGTGTCATCGCGCGCAGCAGGGAGTCCCGTTTGCGAGGCATGTCTTTGCTATGTTTTGCTTGCGTCAAGGTGTTCTAGCAGTGCTATTCAGGCAACGGGGCGGGGCGTATTTTCAGTAAGAAAATGCTTCACGGATTTACCATAACCAGAGGGTTTATATAGACTTTTTTTCTTGCAGCCAATACTATCCAACTTGGCTCGGCAAGGCGAATGACGTCTTCACACTTGTCGACTACGGGACATGGAAATGCTGCCGCCCCGATAAAGAAAAATAAGAAAAAAGGGACAATTATGGTTTCTAAAGCCGAAGCAGTTAATTCAGAACTTCGAGTACCGATGGCACCGCGTGTGCGACTTTCTCAAAGTATTGTTGCCGGCCTGACGGGCTTGGCCGATCTGCTGCTTATCGTTGGCAGCGGCTGGCTGATTTACGCATTTTATGTGGCGAAAGATTTTCCTGAGCTGGGTTCGAATTACATGGTCGCTATTGGGCTGCTGGGGATCGTTACCCTGCAGTCTTTTTATCTGGCCGGTCTGTATCGTTTCGGCCGGCTGATTAAGCCGCTGGGCCAGATCGGGCGACTGGCTGCGATTCTGAGCATGATATTTCTGGTCTTTCTGGGTTGTGCCTTTGCGCTGAAGGTGTCGGATCTCTTCTCACGTGTATGGGCGTTCAGCTGGCTGCTGTCCAGCCTGTCACTGGTTATTTTGGGCCGCTTCGCTATTGCTTCGATGGTTCGACACTGGTCATCCATTGGTTACCTCGGTCGCAATATCATCATTTACGGCGCTGGCACTCAGGGGCGTGCACTGATTGAACATATTCACTCCATGGATGAACCCTGGAATCGCATCATCGCGGTATTTGATGACCGCGTGGAGCGCAGTGATGCCGAGGTTCTGGGCTATCCGGTGGTCGGTAATCTGGAGCAGCTTGTGCAGTGGGGCCGGCACAATCGTGCGGACGAGATCCTGGTCGCGCTGCCCTGGAGTGCGGACAAGCGCCTCTTGGAAATAATCCATTTGCTGACGGTTTTGCCGGCGAGTGTGCGGCTGGCTCCCGAGTTTGTCGGTACCGACCTGCTGCACCGCCGCACGACGTTTCAGTATGGTGTGCCCATGCTCAGTGTGCTGGATAAGCCAGTAACGGGCTGGGGAGCGCTGATCAAGCAAATAATGGACTTTGTATTAGGCGGGATTTTCCTGCTAATGGCATTGCCGATGATGGCGATAATTGCGCTACTGATTAAGCTGGAGAGTCGCGGTCCGGTGTTTTTCTGCCAGCAGCGCTGTGGCTTCAACCACAAAATGATCGACATGTATAAATTCCGCACCATGTACAGCGATCAAACGGATAAGGATGCTGACAAGCTGGCACGTCCCGGAGATCCACGGATTACACCATTGGGTGCCATATTGCGTCGCTTTAGCCTCGACGAATTACCGCAGTTATTCAACGTCGTTCGTGGCGAGATGTCGGTGGTCGGGCCACGGCCGCATGCCCTCAAGGCCAAGGCCGGCGATACTCTCTATGAGGATGTTATTGATGAATACGCGGTGCGCCATAAGGTCAAGCCGGGTGTCACCGGGTGGGCGCAGGTCAATGGCTGGCGTGGCGCTACCGATACTGAAGCCGATCTGCTCGGCCGCGTTGAGCATGATCTCTACTATATTGAAAATTGGTCGGTCGCTTTCGATCTGCTCATTATCGCGCGTACATTCTGGGCTGTGGTGGGCGGCAAGAATAGCCACTGACGGCTTTTTCGCGTGTCCCTTGGGCGCGCGTGGCTAGTTGTCGTCTTCAGGCAGGCATTGGCTATATACCGCTAAGGTATCGAGCACCATCTGGTCCGCGGTAAACGAGTTGGCGACTTCGAGGCTACGCTGCCCCATCCTTTCGCGCTGAAAGTCCTGGCTAACCAGCTGCAGCAAGCGCGCGCTAAGCGCCTCAGCATCCTGTTGGGGAACGACGAACCCATTTACGCCGTCGCGTACCACAGAACCTGCGCCGCCGGTATCGGTCATGACCATCGGCAGGCCCCGTGCTGCTGCTTCAAGCAGCACATAAGGCAAGGCTTCATAACGACTGGGCAAAGCGAAAATGTCGAAAGCGCTCATCACTTCCGCACCATTCGCAGAACCGGTAAATACAATTCGTGAGGTCAGGCCGAGGTTGTTGGCCAGGCTATCCAGCATAGCCCGGTCAGGGCCGTCTCCAACGATCATCAGGCGCGTCCTCGGGTCATCGGCGGCACCCATGGCGAAGGCGGAAAGCAGTCGTTCCGTGGCTTTCTGATGGGTCAGGCGGCCGACACTGCCGATCACCAGAGCCTCCTCCGCAATATTGTACTCAGCACGCACGCGCGCGCGGTTACCGGCGGGCAGGCTGCTGATCCCGTTGTGCACGACCCGCAGGCGGAGAGGATCAATGCCCAGTTTGCAGGCGTGCTCATACTCCGTTTCCGACACGCAAATAATCCGCGTGGCCAGGGGTGCCAGCAGGCGTTCCGCACTGGAATAGATCAGATGTTTAACGCGACCGATTTCCGGATCAAGCGTGATGAACGCATGTGGCGTATATAAGCAGGGGACATCGTACCGACGAGCGGCGAGTCTCAACAGTGCGCCCGCTTTGGAGCTGTGGCCATGTAGCAGGTCAAAGGGTCCCAGACGACCTATCAGGTTGCGCAGTTCATGCACCTGCCTGATGTCATGCCAGCCGACGGATCTGCGCATCGGCAGCTCATGTGCCGAGACATCTCTTAGTCCGGCCAGCCGCTCAAGAAAACTGTCGTCTGCCCGCTCCGGCGAATAGACGACGCAGACATTGTGATTTCGCAGTCGCAGGCCATCAGCCAGGTCCAGCACATGCCGACCGGCGCCACCGCCGGCCGCCTCAATAGCCAGCAGTATTCGATAGCGCCGGCTGGGGCTGCTGCGCCTGATGGAAGTTACCTTGTTGGTCTGCTGCACAGGCTCGGTCATGCTTTTCGCGGCTCGCCTATCCCGCGTAGTACTTCTCCAGGTCGCCGCTATAGGCGCCGGAGTCACCGTAGGAATACTTGGCATTGCGCTTGACGTCGACCATGGAGAGTAGTCCGCCAGCCAGCCTCGCGCCAGCCGATTCGAGTTGCCGTACGGCCAGTTTCGCGACCGGGCGACGCGTCTTGCCCCAGCGCACAACGAGCACTGTGGCATCAGCAACGCGACTCAGAATACGCGCATCAGCGGCAGCCAGCAGCGGTGGTGAATCAATGATTACCAGGTCGAATTGGTCGCTCAAGTCCCGTAGCAGGTCGTTCATTTTTTGCGAACCCAGCAGGTTCGGTGCATGCGGGCTTGGAGTGCCGGCTGCGATAACTTTCAGGCCAGACCATTCGCTGGTGCTCATTACCTGCTCCAGGCTGGCATCGCCGGCCAACAGGTTGGTCAGCCCCGGTTCGCGCTCCACGCCCGTGAGTTCATGGCAAGTAGCGCGCCGGATATCTGCGTCGATCAGTACCACGCGCTGGCCGGCTTTGCTTTGCGAGGTGGCCATGGAGCTCGCAATAGTTGTTTTGCCTTCGCCGGGTAATGATGAGGTTACCAGTACGACCTTAGGCGGCTCGTCCGGAAACGCCAGCTTAAGGCTCCAGCTTAATGTGCGCATGGACTCACCAAAGGCAGAGGCCGGGCGTCCAGCGACATAGCCGGGCAGGGTCTTATAGTCATCAGGCTTGCGCGTCATAGGCACAAAACCGATGGAGGGAACGCCGGTAGCCTGCTCAAATTGCTCGCCGCTGCGAAAACCGCCGTCGATGAGTTCCAGAATCAGGATCAGTAACAGTCCCAGCACGCCGGAGCCAATTAATGCCAGGCCGAGCAGCAGCGCCGGTTTTGGAAACGACGGTTCCGAGGGTATGCCGGCCGGCGAGAAAATGTTGGCGTCTGGTTGCTGAAAATTCATGTCATCCTGCGAGAGCGTTTCTTTCTGGCGAATTAACAGGGTATCCAGCAGCGAACGGTTAGCGTCTGCTTCACGCTCCAGTGCCCGCAGTTCAATATCGTTTTTGTTGGCTACGCTCACGCGCCCTTTAATTTCATCCAGGCTCTGCTGCAGCGAAGATTCACGGGCACGCGAAACATTCAGGTCATTCCGCAAGCCGGCAACAATTTTGTTGATCTCGTTGGTAATGCGCTGATTCAGGTCTTCCGCTTCAGCGCGCAACTGGATCATGCGCGGATGCCGATCGCCCAGCTCGGTGGATAGCTCCGCCACGCGTCGCTGCACTTCCGATTCCTGTTCTCGTAAACGCTGAATTAACGGCGAGTCCAGAACCTCGCTGACTTGTGCGGCACCACCACTGGAGCGCAGTGCTCGTTCCAGCTCCTGAAGCTTTGCCTGGGATTCGGCACGCTGAGAGCGAGCCAGGACCAGCTGAGTGTTCAACTCAGCCAGCTCCTGGGCGGCCAGAGTCAGCCCGTTGCCTTCAAGAAGGCCCAGATCGCCGCGCGCAAGTTCTACAGCAGCTTCGGTCTGGTTAACATTCCGGCGGAGTTCTTCAATGCGCTGCCCAAGCCAGGTATTGGCGCGTTGGGTGAGTTCAAACTTGGTTTCCAGGCGAGACTGCAGGTACTCGTCGGCAAGAGCGTTGGCGATATTGGTGGCCTTTTCGGCGCTGGCCGAAGAGAAACTGACGGAAATCACCCGCGAGCTCTCCAGGGGCATGACCTCGAGCCGGTCCTGAAAGCTATCGATCACTGCACTGTAAGCCACCGCAGTTACCGGCTGTCCGGGGTTCTCTTCCAGCTCACTATTGAACTCAATATCACGGTCGAGTCCGAGCTTCTGAATAACGCGATCAGCCAATGCCCGGGAGTTCAGCACATAGGCTTCGCTTTGAACCGACTCCGCATCGCCGGACAATCCGGCCACCACGGAGTCCAGTGACACAATATTCTTTGTGCCATCAGGTTCAATCATGATCAGCACTTCTGCCGTATAGCGCGGTGTCAGCAGCATCAGCGCTGCAATGGCGAGCGCCAGGGCTGGCACCATGACGGCTGCTATCAGCCATATTCGGCGGCGCAACACGGCGAAAATTTCTCCCAGGCCAACGTCTTCCTGACTCGTGTCGAGTCGGAACATGGGGTTAGGGGTGTGAGATCCAGCGGTCATGTCATGCATCAGAAAAAGCGCTCCGGAACTTCAATGACGTCACCCGGCTGCACCGGGGTATCCATCTCTGCAGTCAGCTCGACGGTATCTTCACCGTTTTCGCGGACAATTTTAATGCGACCCTTACGGGCGCGATAAGTGAATCCACCAGCCACGGCCACAGCATTAACCACGGACATACCGTTTACATAGGGATAGCTGCCAGGCGTTGATACTTCGCCAATAATGTAGAAAGGTCTGTAGTCAAGCATTTCAATGCTGACCCGTGGGTTTTTCAGGTAGTCAGGCTGCAGCGCGTTCACAATGGCCGTTTCAAGTTCCGTCAGGTTCATGCCGGCTGCCATGATTTCATCGATCAGTGGCAGGGAAATCTGGCCGGTGCTATTGACTTCAACTTCGCCGGATAAATCTTCATGGCCAAACACTGAAATTTTCAGCTTGTCGCCGGGTGCCAGCCGATAGTTGTCGTCGGCGCTCCAGCCGGCAGTGCTCCAAAGAAGTCCGACAGTTACCAACAGCATGCAGACAGCCGCTGCAAGGTGTTTACAGGCCGTGTTGTATTGCGAGTCCATTTTCATTAGAGCTGTCCCACCACGCGAACGAAGATTTCATTAATTTCAAAAATACGACCACCGGAGTTAAGTGGTTGCGTGTCCCGATCCCGGTAGCGATAGCCGAACAGAACCTGCATGTATCGGTTCATCAGGTATTTGCCACCCAGGCTGAATTCCGTCAGGTCGTCGCTGCGATCCAGGCCTTCAAAGTCTTCGTTGCCGAAGCTTAGATCTGCGCTCACGATCAGACTGCGAAGTAATTCATGGTCGGCGCCGAAAGTCAGGCGCGATCTATTGATGCCAGCGGCGCCGAGCACGATGGTGTTGTCGATGGTACGTTCACCTTCAATGCGTAAGGTGGTCAGTCGGGTAACGTTCCAGCTGACATCGGCGCCGAAAGTTGGACCGCTGGCATTCTCAAAGCGGATGTCGTCGTAATCCCGCTCCAGATAACCCAGGTAAAATTCGCCGAAAGTTTTTCCAGTAAAGTCCAGCAGCATGCCAAGACGAACTTCGCTGCCTTCCGAACTACGGCGGAAACCATCGCGATCTTCGCGCTGATCGAAGTCGATGCTGTCGAAACGTGTTTCAAGGTAAAGGGCGTAGTCGGCGGATAAGCCATAGCCGACTCTTAGACCCAGATCCGAGCGGCTGCGATCCCGGTCATCATTGCTTATCGACCCGCCCACGGGTAAGTCGGTGTCATCAAAATCCAGGGTCGTATAGCGCAGGTCTGCACGCAGCAATAAGCGATTCGGGCTCCAGGTATAGGCAATTCCGGCACGGTTGCGTCCATATTCCGTCAGGCCGGTGCAGATAATCTGCTGAGCAATTCGCGCGCAGCCCAGATCATCGGGCGAGGTGCGCTCCTGGTGCAATTGGCTCAGCCGAAGTTCACCTTCAATCTCGCCAGCGCCCAACTGCATGTCGGCCAGCGCCCAGAGGCGGGCATCGTCATAGTCCTCGCTGTCACGATCGGAATATCGTGCCAAATCCGCATTGGCGCCGACCTGTGCCCGGTGTCGCTCTGAGCGAGAATTCAGCGACAGTTCGGGGCTGAGTGTGAACGCGGTGTCGTCAACCTCGAGTTCATCATCGGCAAATATATTGTCAATGAAGCGCAATTCGGCGCCCAGTGTTGGCAGTATGTTCAAGCCACCGACGTTCAGCCCATCCGCATCAAAGCCGGGTCGCTGGCGCTCAACGACCGTATCGCGACGCTCCAGCTCCTGGCCGAAGGCTGACTGTCCGCAAACCAGCAGGCATAGGGTCAGCGCCGTCGCGATGCGCGAAGATTTCGTCTGTTCTTTTGTTATCGGCATGGGCTTCCTGCCCTTTTGTTTTTATTTTTTGTGTGTTCTGCCTTCTCAATCCCATGAGCCGACAGTGCCATTTAAGATTACTGAGCGTAGCGCCTGGCTGGTCGGCTCACTGCCGGTTTGGACATAAACCGGGGCGTTAGTTTGGTGAACTGTGAACGACGACACACTATGATCAAGGCCCAGGCCACTGCGAACAGAAGCCACAGATGTCGCCAGTGCGTGCTGTCGATAAACAGGCTTTGAAATAGAACTCCGACCAGGCAGGCAAACACCGCGATGGTTTCACCGCGAAAACTCTGAGCGCTGCGTATCGCCTTGATCAATTGATATCCGGTCAAAAACAGGAAGCCCAGGAAACCGAAGCCAGCCAGCCAGCCGCCTTCCACCAGGATATGCAAATACAGGTTATGCGGTTCGAGCCCAAACTCCACGGCGCTGCGACCAGGTCCGACGCCAATGGGGTTCTCAGAAATACTGTTAATGGCCGCGGCCTGCGAGGCGAAACGACCGCCACTGGCGGTGTCGTATTTTTGGGTCAATACAGCACGCTGAAAGAATCGGTCACCAATGCTCTCTATAGATACGGCACTGGTAATCAGGACGACCATGAGCGCGCTGGCCAGGAGCCCGGCGAGCAGCCAGTTCAGTCGGCCGCGCAGGGTTTTTGTATAGACAATACTGAGCACGACAAATATGCCTGTGGACAGCAGCATGTTGATCCACGCACCGCGCGAGAAACTTAGCAATACACCGAATACGAAAAACAGCAGGAGCGGGGCAAAGACCAGCGTTCGCCCCCTGCCGCCCTGGGTAATTCGCAACAGGCAGTACAAGGCCGCGGGCACTATGAAAGGCCCGAAAACATTCGGGTCCTTGAAAGGCCCTTTGGCGCGCAAACCGCCTTCCCAAAGCTCACTCTTGATCAGGCCGAAGTACTCCAGGCAGCCCCAGGCCACAGCAATTACAGCAGCAATCAGATATCCGGCCCACAGCGCCCTGAGCATGCGCTCAGGGTTGAGCACGATCAGGCTGGTGAGGAGCAGCCACGCCAGCACCATATAGGTACGAATGCTCAGGGAACGCAGTGCCTGGAGCGGATCGGGTGCTGCCGTGGCAGCGAGAATATTACCGGCCACGAACAGGCCCAGCAGGAGGGTGGCACTATGCAGTTCTCGGGGGATCCGCAGTCCATAGGCAAGCAAGCCGACAAACAACGCAATGGCCAGGATGTCGTAAGGCGCTGGCTCCACAAACACCAGTGATCCAAGCGCCATCAGCAGGCCCAGCAGCCATGCCTGAACCTGGCCCGCCGCGTTAACGGCCTGGCCATGAGGCGGCTGAGCAGCGACTCCGATGGCTCGATTCATAGGTGTTAATAGCTTGGATTGAGGCCCAAGAATCCAGTTCTTTGAGCGTGTTATCGTTATTTTCTCAAACTTTCCGCATACTAAGTCCTCGGCTCGCCCATGGCAACGCAGTTAAGTTTAAACGGCGAGCTTTATTGCCCGAAGTGGGACTCAATACAGGCCGGGAAGTCGACAAAATCGTGAATTCCAGGGATAGCTCATCCGGGTCAAAATCCGGCCTCCGCCAAATCCTTGGCGGCTCGGCGTTTATTTTTGTCTGTCGCATCGCCGGTGCGGCCTTGACCCTGATAACCCAGATTTTGCTGGCGCGCTGGATGGGTGCCGAAGAACTCGGTGTTTACGTTATCGCGTTTTCCTGGTGCCTGCTGTTGGCTACCGTGGCAAATCTCGGCTTGCCCATGGCAGCGGTCCGTTTTGTAGGCTTTGGTCTCGCGCAGGGGCGCCAGGCCTACATACAGGGATTTGCTCGTCTTGGCAGCCGTGTGACCATGCTGACCAGCCTGCTGGCCGCTGCGATGGGCCTGATACTGGTCTGGCAACTGCCCATTCCGGACGGCTTCCGCACGACGCTGAGTTTCGCCTTGCTGACCCTGCCTGTAATGGCCGGACTGCAATATCAGTGCGGAATGGCTAATAGCTTTTCCAATTTTGGCCTGGGTTTTATCCCCACCAATGTGGTGCGCCCGCTGGTATTTTTCGGGCTCGTTGCATCCCTGTGGTTCGCGCGTATTGAGCTTGATGCCAGTACAGCCATGGCGCTGCAGTTTGCGGCCGTTACTGTCGTCGCCGTGGGCACCTTGTGGCTGGTGCGTGCTTTTCTACGCGCCCGTTTGAGTGATGTGCAGCCCGAATATCACGGCCGCGAATGGCTGCGCGCCTCGGTACCGATGCTGGCCACCATTCTCTTTTCGGCCTATTTCGCTGAAATTATTATAATTTTAATTGGTTTCGCCCTGCCACCGGAGGAGGTGGCGCGTTTCCACGTCAGTTTCCGACTGGCGCTGCTGATTAGTTTCGGTTTGTTTGCCATCGACACAGCCACCGCGCCGGATCTGGCCCGTCACTATGCTGCCGGTAACCTGGATGAAGTCGACCGGGTAGTGAAGCAGGCGACGCGTCTGCGCATCGCCGGCGCCCTGCTGGCCACCGGCGTATTTGCCGTTGCCGGGCGCTGGGCCCTGTCCTGGTTCGGACCGGAATTCGTGTCCGGATATCCGCTGCTGCTGATTCTCGCCTGTGGTCAGCTGGTGCAGTCTGCCGTTGGACCGGCAGCCCGGCTGATGAGTATTTCCGGACATCAGGATCAGGCATTGGCTGTCTCAGCCGCTGCGCTGCTGCTGGCCATCGTATTGGTCAGTTTGCTGGTGCCGCGCTATGGGGTGCTGGGTGCTGCCGTGGCCGCGACCCTGGACCTGGCATTGTGGGCCTTGACCATGCGCTTTATGTTGCGGCGAAGCACGGGGCTCAAAATCCGGGTTTTCTGAGCCTTGCCATTGGACTAGTTCGACAGCAAGGCGCAGGTCTTGAGTAACACAATGGCCTCGCCGCCTGCCAATTGCAGGCTTCCGGCGGTGGCGCCCCCGTTGAGTGGGCGATAATCGCCGGGCACCACCATGCTGGTGCGCGGACCACCGGGTTGATTCAGCAGCACCCGCCCACAGGTGAAATCCCGGCGCAGCAATCCCCGCCATGATTCACGCGGGCCCAGCGCCTCACCCAGTTCAAGCCTGTAACCCGGCCAGAATGTCTCGGGTCCGGTCCAGTCCAGTTGGTTGCTGCTGAGCAGATCGCGACCGTTGTTGACCAGCAGGTAGGCGGCCAGGCCGAACTCGCGCTGCACTTCGCTGCTGCCGTAGTCCATCAAAATTACCGCGCGTCCACGCTGATGCACCAAATCAATAAAACTCAAAAACCGTTCAAAGCCGAACGGTCCATCGCCGTAGCGCAATCCGCTATCCGTAGCACCGCGTTCCAGGTTGATGTAATCCGCGGCGTCGATTTGGCGCAGAATTGAGGGGTCGTCAAATTCGCCCGCGTACCAGATGGCGTTGTGCGCGAGCTCTATATCCGGCAGGGCGGCACGCAGCGCCTCCATGAACTCCGCGAAGTAGCGCCGCCAGTCCTCCAGCAACATCGGCTTGCCGGTTCTGGGGTCGATGGGTTGAACGTGTTGGCTCTCGCCGTCGCTCACCCGCCAGGTCAGGTTGACGTCGTCGACCCAGATGCCGCGATAGCCCAGTGCAATTTTTGCGCGCGCCTGTTCGATCCAGTGGGCTTGAAACTCCAGGTTACCCATATCGGCAGCAAATTGGGGGCAGCTGCCCCGTTGGCAACCCCAGGGGATATACAACTGATTGCCCTGTGCATCGCGCAACACCCACTCGGGTTGCTTTTGATACTCCGGCCAGTGCGGCTTAAGCGCATAACTGTCTTTATAGACCCAGGCATTGGGGTACCAGCGCAAGCGCTTGTCAAAATAAGGGCTGTAGGTTTGCATACGGGTGAATGCTTCACGCATCCAGGCCTGTGTGCGCTTGTTCGGGTTCTTGGAATAAACATCAAAATCCGAATCTGCGATGTTGTAAAAGCGCACCTTGCCGGCGGGCGCAGGCTCCAGTGCCGGGGCGGCCAGGCCGAGGTCGCAGAAGGCGAAAAAAACGAGGAGCGCAGCAAACCCAGCCGCTCTCGGGGAAAAGTGGTCGACTTTCTGTCGCAAAGAATTTTGCTTTGGCATAGTCGCTAGTTTACAGGCCGCCTGCTGGTATCTGCCCCAGCACTTGTCGTAAGTACAATAATCGGACCTATTAGCCGCCGCATCGGCGTGCTCGGGGTGAGGGGACAAAAGTGCTGCAACTGATCAGGAAATACCCGTTGCTGGGCTACTGTGGCCTGGCTTACGCGATCACCTGGAGCATCGCCCTGCCGGGACTGCTGATCAGCCGCGGCTACTGGAGCGGGCCCGACCTGCATTTGCTCGAGCCGGTGGCCGCATTTGGTCCGTTTGTGGCCGCCATGCTGGTATCGCGGGCCTGCTTCGGGCGCAGCGGTCCGGCAGGGATGCTCAAAAGTTTAACGCGCTGGCGGGTTGGACTGGGCGTCGGGATTCTGTCTGTATTGAGCCCGGTCGCGTTATTGCTGCTGGCGCTGTTGGCCGTAGCGCTGACCAGCGGGCTGGCCATTGAGCCGGATAATGCCCGGCTAAGCCGGCTAATGAGTGTTTCGGGTCTGGTAAACCTGGTGATAGTCGGGGCGCTGCTGCAAGCCTGGGGAGAAGAGCCTGGCTGGCGCGGTTTCCTGCTGGCGCGCCTGCGTGAGCGGCGCGGGCCCCTGGCCGCCAGCCTGGTGCTGTTTCCTGTCTGGCTGCTCTGGCATTTGCCGTTTTTTCTGAGCCGTCCGGAGTTCGGCCTGGCTCAGTGGCTGGGGTTTTCGGTGGGAATCCTGTCCGCCTCGATCTGGCTGACCCTGATCTGGGAAGCCAGCGGCAGTGTGCTGATGGCGCTAATCTGGCATGCCATGGTCAATATCTGTCGCGGTATTGCGCTGGCCGTCTCTCCGCAGTTGTTTCTGGCCGTTAGTAATGCCGTGTTGCTGGGCGCGCTGGTGATTGTGATTTATTGGTTCTGGCGCTCGCGGCGAGATTCGCGGCCGAATTCGGCTGCAGAAGCCGGCAGGGACTAGCCCCGCAACGATGCGCCAGGGTGCGACGCAGCCGTTCAAGACTTCGGCGCAAATTCCGGAGGGCGGAGCGACGAGACGCTGCCTTCGGGTCAGCCATTGAAATTTGCGGCTGCATGGTCAGCGTAGCGTTTGCGCTATGGTCGCTGCGGCAACGGTAAGCGCATGGCCAGCAACTCGGAGACTAAGCCGGCTCGGCAGGCAGGCGGAAATCAATAGAGATCTATTTAACATAAAAAACATAAGCTTAGCTTTACTAACTTACTTTGATTCTCTAATCTGAAACGCACACACAAGTCAGCCTGTAGCAACTACTGCACCCCGCGGGCACTGGGAGCAATGTGTCGCAAGATCTCATGCGCCGCGGCGATGGCCGCGTCAGACATGCCGCCGAATTGACGGCTGTTGCCGATGGCTTGCCTGGCGGCGAGCGCCGTGACGGAGATGACCGGCGAACCCACAGTGTTCGCTCCTTTACCTACGGGGGGCTGCGACCGCGGCGCCGTGTGGGTCGCCGCGATGGCGATGAGCACCGCATCTTTCTTGACTGGCATGAGCCGCGGGTCCTGTATCTGGCCCTGGCAATCCTGTTGATGAGCTGTCTGGACGCGCTGCTGACCCTGAATATCCTCACTGTTGGCGGCCGTGAATTGAATGGCCTTATGGATTGGCTGATTCGTAGCGACGTGGTCTGGTTTATTGGCGTCAAGGTGGGCGTTACCGGGCTTGCTATCAGCCTGTTGGTTGTCGCTGTAAACCGGCATCTGCTTGGGGTGGTCCCGGTGATCAGGATCTTGCAGCTGATCTGCCTTGGCTACCTGTTGCTAATGACCTGGGAGATCTATCTGCTGATGGGCATGTTCCCGAATTCGCTCAATCAGCTGCTGGGTGTCCAGCTTTTTTCTCTTCAGTAAATTGAGCTTTCAGCCTGGGCTCCTCGGATCAGTCCGGCGACGGGTGGTCAAAATCGGCTGACAGATCACGTTTTTCTCACGGATGCGCGTTTCCTGACGGCAGACCTTGGGCTACACTACGGTCGCATTGCTGCTCTTCTTGCAGCGCCCGCGGACTTCCGCTTCAGTCAGACTAACTAAGCCAGGGCCATGAGCCAAACCCTAGAGTACCGATATGCCTGGTCACCGTTGTTCGGTGGCAACGCCTTATATGTAGAAGATCTCTATGAGACCTATCTGCAAGATCCCCAGTCTGTGCCAGAAAACTGGCAACGGTTTTTTGCCGGTATTGGCGAAACCGAGCAAGATGCCGTTTCGCATCGCGAGCTGCAGGCGGCGCTGGCCGCTGGCAGTCTTCCAGCCCTGGCCAGCAGTCAGCCTGCGGCGCCCCGCGTAGCTGCCGCCAATGCCAAGCAGGCCGCCGTGTCACGGCTGATACAGGTGTATTCCCTGCGTGGCCATCAGATTGCGGACCTCGATCCGCTCAAGCTGACGCAACGTCGAATGCCAGCCGTGCTGAAACTGGACTATCTCGGCCTGACCAATGCCGATATGGATACCGAATTTTACGCCGGCGGTCTGGCGGGCAGCGGAGAAGGCCGTTTACCCCTGCGCGAAATAGTGCGCATCCTCAAGCAGGTTTACTGCGGCAAGGTGGGCGCCGACTTCGCGCATTTGTCGCGCGGTCGCGAGCGCCTGTGGATTCGTGAGCGCCTGGAGCATGGCATGCTCGGTGAGCCCTTCAGCGAGGAGGAGCGTCGCGGCATTCTGGAGCAGATAACCGCCGCCGAAGGTATCGAGCGTTACCTGCATACCAAGTACGTCGGACAGAAACGTTTCTCGCTGGAAGGCGGCGACAGCCTTATTCCGATGCTCGATCACCTGATTCAGTGGGGCGGTAGCGCCGGTATCCAGGAATGCGTTATCGGCATGGCCCATCGCGGACGCATTAACGTATTGGTGAACGTGCTTGGCAAGGCCCCGCAGGATTTATTCAGCGAGTTTGAAGGCGATTTCGATCTGCAGACGATGACCGGCTCGGGTGACGTTAAGTATCACCTTGGGTTTTCTTCGGACATTCATACGCCAGGCGATAACGTGCATGTGGTACTGGCCTTTAATCCCTCGCACCTGGAGATTGTAAATCCGGTGGTTGAAGGGTCGGTGCGCGCCCGCCAGGAACGACGGGGCGATGACTCAGGCAGCGAGATATTACCGGTTCTGATCCATGGGGATGCGGCCTTTGCCGGTCAGGGCGTGGTCACGGAAACCTTCCAGCTCTCCCAGGCACGCGGATTCAGCACCGGCGGAACAGTGCATATCGTGGTCAACAACCAGGTCGGGTTTACCACCAGTGACCCGCGCGATGCGCGTTCCACGCCATATTGCAGTGATGTGGCCAAGATGATCGAGGCGCCGGTATTTCACGTCAACGGTGATGATCCGGAAGCCTGTGTTTTCGTTACGCAGCTCGCCCTGGACTACCGTCAGACCTTCCACAAGGATGTGGTCATTGATCTGGTCTGTTATCGCCGCCATGGCCATAACGAAGCCGATGAGCCTTCGGCTACCCAGCCGCGCATGTATCAGGCGATCAAAAAGCATCCGACGGTTCGCCAGCTCTATACCAACCGGCTGGTGGAGCAGGGCATTGTCGACGCCACCGAGCCGGATCAGATGGTTGAGGCCTTGCGCGACCGACTGGACGCCGGCCAGCCGCTGCCCGTCGCGGTTATCGGCAATATCGGCAATGAGTACACGGTTGACTGGACCCCCTACGAAAAGCCGAACCCGGACGTCGAGGTGAAGACCGCTATTGCGGAGTCTGAGGTCGAGTTTCTGGGTCGTGAGATCACCCGTGTCCCGCGCGGATTCACCCTGCACCCGCGGGTTGCAAAAATCGTTACCGATCGCGAGCAGATGGCCGCTGGCGAAATACCCATGGATTGGGGCTTCGCCGAACTGATGGCATACGGAAGCATACTCAGGGATGGCTATAGGATTCGTCTGACCGGCCAGGATAGTCGTCGCGGCACCTTTTTCCATCGCCACGCCGCGCTCTATGACCAGAATACCGGCCGCTCGTACTTGCCACTGGACGACGTCGATAATCGTCGCGGAGCGTTCACCGTGACGGACTCCCTGCTCTCGGAAGAGGCAGTGATGGGTTTCGAATATGGCTACGCCAGCACAGACCCGGAGACACTGGTCATCTGGGAAGGCCAGTTTGGTGATTTTGCCAACGGCGCCCAGGTGGTCATCGATCAGTTCATTACCTCTGGCGAGGCAAAATGGCAGCGCATGTGCGGCATGGCATTGTTCTTGCCGCATGGCTACGAGGGGCAGGGCCCGGAGCATTCTTCGGCGCGTCTGGAGCGATTCCTGCAACTTTGCGCCGAGAACAATATTTACGTCTGTGTACCGTCGACACCGGCACAGATGTTCCATATGCTGCGGCGGCAAATGTTACGGCCCCTGCGGCGGCCGCTGATCGTGCTGACGCCAAAAAGTCTGCTGCGCCATCGACTGGCCAGTTCACCTTTGAGCGACTTGAGCACTGGCGGTTTCCAGCGCCTGATTGGCGATATTGATACGCCTGAACCTGAACAGGTAAAGCGGGTGGTTTTCTGCAGCGGCAAGGTTTTCTATGATTTGCTGGAGGCGAGACGGAGCCACGAGGTTACCGATGTGGCTGTAATCCGTATCGAGCAGTTGTATCCGTTTCCGATTCGCGAATATGCCGAAACCGTTGCCGGCTATCCCAACGCGAACGAATTCGTCTGGTGTCAGGAAGAGCCACAGAATCAGGGCGCCTGGTATCAGATTCGTCACCGACTCCAGGAGCCGCTGGGGCCGGAGCATCATCTTTATTACGCCGGACGACCGCATGCCGCGGCACCCGCATCCGGAATTTTTAAATTACACGTGCAGCAGCAGCAGGCCCTGGTGGAAGCTGCGCTGCGCATTGATCGCTGAGCGAGGAAGCCCAAGCCATGAGCGTGGAAGTTAAGGTTCCGCAATTACCCGAGTCGGTGTCCGACGCCACCCTGGTCAGCTGGCACAAGGCGCCAGGTGACAGTGTCGCGCGCGACGAAAACCTGGTCGACCTGGAAACCGATAAAGTGGTGCTTGAAGTCCCCGCGCCAGTGTCCGGTGTGCTGGCAGACATCAAAATCGCGAACGGCGCAACAGTTACCAGCGGTCAGCTGCTGGCGCTGCTGGAACCCGGTGAAACCGCGGCCGAAGCCCCGGCCGCCGCGTCAGTTGCGACAGCGCCGGCCGCCGCACCAGCGGCTGCATCAATTAGTGCGCCGGTCGCATCTGCTGCCGATGATGATGATTCAAATAAGGATAAATTGAGTCCGGCAGTGCGTCGCCTGTTGCAGGAGCACGACGTCGACCCGGCGCAGGTCAAAGGTACCGGGCGCGGCGGCCGAATTCTTAAAACTGATGTGACTGATTTTCTTGATCGTCGCGTGCAGCCTGAAGGCGACACTGAAGATATGCCCGTGGAGTCCGAAGCCCTGCAGTCCGTTCCGGGCGAGCGCCGCGAACACCGCGTCGCTATGAGTCGTCTGCGCACGCGGATTGCCGAACGCATGGTGGAAGCGCAGCAAACGGCAGCCATGCTGACGACGTTCAACGAAGTGGATCTGACCGAAGTTATTGCGCTGCGCAGTCGTTATAAAGAAGCCTTTGAGAAACAACATGACGTAAAGCTCGGTTTCATGTCGTTCTTTGTGCGCGCCAGCATTGAAGCACTGCGCCGTTTCCCGGTTGTGAATGCCTCCATCGAAGGCAGTGATGTTGTTTATCACGAGTATTACGACGTCGGTATTGCCGTAAGCAGCGAGCGGGGGCTCCTGGTCCCGGTTATACGCGATGTTGATAAGCTGAGCTTTGCTGACATAGAGAAGTCCATCAGCGCCTATGGCCGCAAGGCGCGCGATGGCAGTATCAGCATGGACGAGCTCACCGGCGGCACCTTTACGATTACCAATGGCGGTGTTTTCGGATCCATGCTGTCGACACCGATTCTCAACCCGCCGCAGAGCGGTATCCTTGGTATGCACAATATTCAGCAACGCGCCATGGTCGTGGACGGAAAGATCGAGGCGCGTCCGGTGATGTATGTAGCACTGACTTATGATCACCGCATTATCGACGGTCGCGAGGCAGTGCAGTTCCTGGTAGCGGTCAAAGAAGCGCTGGAAGATCCGGGCCGTTTGCTGCTGCAAGTCTGATTCCGCCCGCGAACTAATAGATTCGCCGCGCTATATGCTGGCGGGGCGACGGGAGATATTCCATGAGCAGAAAATTCGACGTAGTGGTCATCGGCGCCGGGCCCGCCGGCTATGTGGCTGCCATCCGCGCCGCCCAGCTCGGTCTCAGCACTGCCTGCATTGATGCCTGGCTGAATCGGGACGGCAGCGCAGCCTTTGGCGGTACCTGTCTGAATGCCGGTTGTATTCCGTCCAAAGCCTTACTGGAGTCGTCCGAGCTTTATCATCGGGCCAAAGAAGAGTTCAGCAATCATGGCATTGGCGTCGGCTCACTGGCGCTGGACCTGGCCCAGATGCAGTCACGCAAGGCGAAAATTACCAGCGAACTGAGCGGCGGCATCGAAGCGCTGTTCCGGGCTAACAAGGTTGTGGGCTTATTTGGTCGCGGCCGCCTGCTGCCTGATAACAAGATCGAGTATTTTCCGCATGATGGCGCGACGGAGCTGCTGGAAGCCGAGCACGTCGTGTTGGCTACGGGTTCTACACCGGTAGAACTCAAGGTTGCACCGTTTAGACGGTGACAAAGTCGTCGATTCCTGGGGGGCCCTGGACTTCACTGAAGTGCCGGGTCGTCTTGGCGTGATCGGCGCCGGTGTTATTGGTCTGGAGTTGGGTAGCGTCTGGAGTCGTCTGGGGTCCGAGGTCACGATTCTTGAGGCCATGGATCAGTTTCTGTACATGGCTGATGCGCAGGTCGCACGCGAAGCACAGCGCCAGTTCAAAAAACAGGGCCTGGATATTCGCCTGGGCGCCAAGGTGCAAGGCAGCGAAATCACCGACGCCGGCGTGTTGCTCAAATATGACGATGAGCAGGGCGGCCATGAAATCACTTTTGATAAGGTCATTGTCGCTGTCGGCCGCCGACCCTTTACAGAGAACCTGCTTGATCCGCTGGCCGGTGTAGAGGTGGATGAGCGTGGTTTCGTGGTTGTAGACGACGAGTGCCGGACTACCGCCGCCAATGTATATGCCGTAGGAGATCTCGTTCGCGGACCTATGCTGGCTCATAAGGGTTCCGAGGAAGGTGTCATGGTCGCTGAACTGATTGCCGGCGAGCCGGGCGAAATGAATTATGCGGTGATCCCGTCGATCATCTATACGGCGCCGGAAATAGCCTGGGTCGGAAAAACCGAAGAAGAGCTCAGTGCGGCCGGCATCAGCTACAAGACAGGTACGTTTAACTTCGCAGCCAGCGGTCGTGCCAAGGCCATGGACCAGAATGCCGGTATGGTTAAAGTGCTGGCCGACAGTCACAGTGACCAATTGCTTGGCGTGCATATCGTCGGGCCGCTGGCCGGTGAATTGATTGGTGAAGCCGTCCTGGCGCTGGAGTTTCAGGCCAGTACCGAGGATCTGCAGCGCACCATACACGGGCATCCGACCCTGACCGAGGCTGTGCACGAAGCGGCTTTATCCGTTGATCGTCGGGCAATTCATGCGATAAATCGCTGAGCAGCAGAAATAATTGAAGTTGGCCGGGCGCTGGGGCGCGGCCGCCGGGTCGGGTATCATTGCCAGCTTGTTGTTGAGGAGTCTGGGGATGAGATTCTTCCCTGTCGCACTGGTCGCACTGTTGTGTGCAGCGCCGGCCTATGCCGATGAACTAAAACTGAGTTTTAACGCCGATGCCTTCCGCGCCGAATATGCGCGGCCATTTAGCAGTAACGCGCTTGAGTGGGGGCTGGGCTGGTTACGATCTTCGGACGATGGCGATGTCGTCAACGGTGACCTGAGCCTGACTGGCCAGGTCGCCGAGGGGCAAAATCCTCTGACCGGTGGTCTGGGACTTCGGCTGGCCTATGTAAACGGTGATATTTCGAAGCAGGACGGGCTGGGCGTCTCCATCGGTGGATTCTTCAAGTACGCCTTTCCTGCATTTAACCGTCTTTTTGTGGGTGGGCATGTCTATTTCGCGCCGTCCGTGCTGAGTATCGGTGAACTTGACGGCTACCAGGATCTGGACGTTCGCATTGGCTACAACATTCTTCGCGAAGCCGATATCTACCTGGGTCTGCGCTATGTCGAAGGCAAATTTGATAATCGCCCGAAGGCCAAGTTTGATTCCGGCTTGCACCTGGGCGTGGCTTTGCGATTCTGATTAACGCCCGGGGAGCGCAGCGTGGCAGGTCATTGCAAATGGGCGAATATTCAGCACCGTAAGGGCGCGCAGGATAAGAAACGCGGCAAGCTGTTCACCAAGCTGATTCGCGATATTACCGTGGCCAGCGCGTGCGGGCGGCGCAGACTCGAAGGTAATCCGGCGCTTGCGCCTGGCCGTCGACAAGGCCAAGGCGCAGAGTATGCCCAAGGACAATATCGAGACGGCCATCAAGCGCGGCAGCCGGCGACATGGACGGCGTCGATTACGAAGAGATTACCTATGAAGGCTATGGGCCTGGCGGGGTGGCGGTGATGGTCGAGTGCCTGACCGACAACCGCAATCGCACCGTAGCCGATGTCCGGCATGCCTTTACCAAGTTCGGCGGTAACCTCGGCGCCGACGGCATCGGTCGGCTATCATGTTCAACCAGGTCGGGCTGATCAGTTCGGCCCCGCCGGCCTGGACGAAGACGCGGTTATGGAAGCCGCGATCGAGGCTGGTGCAGAAGACGTGGTCGTTGACGAAGACGGCTCGATCGAAGTGCTGACCTCGACCGGCAGATTTCGAATCGGTGCATGCCGCGATTCAGGCCGCCGGCCTGGAACCCGACATGGCGGAGGTAACCCATGCGCCATCGCTCAGCGACCAGCTCGATGCGGACGGGCCGCAGCATGATCAAGCTGCTGGAAATGCTGGAGGATCTCGATGATGTGCAGAATGTATTCTCCAATGCGGATATTCCGGATGAAGTGCTGGCCAATCTGGAGCCGCAGAAATCTGACAGTTGATCCCATGCGCGCGATGATCGTGGTAACGACATTCGATCCTCGGCATTGACCCGGGTTCGCGGGTCACCGGCTACGGCATTCTCGATACCACTGGCCAGCAAAACCGCTATGTCGCGAGCGGGTTCATCAGGCCCGTTCGGCGGATATGGCAGGACGGCTGGAAGTTATTTTCGATGGCATGGGCCGAGGTATGTGCAGCATCAACCGCTCGAACTCGCTGTGGAGCGCGTGTTCATGGAGCGCAATGCCGACAGCGCGCTGAAACTCGGCCAGGCCCGCTCGGCTGCTATCTGCGCAAGTTTTGGCAGCAGACTGCCGTCTTTACGAATATGCGGCGCGCGAAGTCAAACAGGCGGTGGTCGGGAGAGGCGGCGCCAACAAGGCACAGGTGCAGCATATGGTCCGTGCGCTGTTGTCGCTGGACGGGGACATTGCAATGGATGCCTCCGATGCGCTGGCATCGCACTGTGCCATGCCCACAGCCGCACCCTGACCGGGAAACTCGCTACTGCGGGGCTGCCGGCATGATCGGTTTTCTCCGCGGCGCTGGTGCGCAAAGAGCCGCCCCAGCTCGCTGGTTGAAGTGAACGGTGTGGGTTACGAGATCGAAGCACCGCTGTCGACCTGTCTCGAATTGCCGGCGCTGGGCGAATTCGTCATCTTGCACCCACCTGCTCGTGCGCGAGGATCAACATACGCTGTATGGTTTTGCCAGTGAGGCCGAACGCCGTCTGTTCCGTGATCTGCTCAAGGTATCCGGTGTCGGCGCCAAACTGGCCTGACCATTCTTTCCGGAATCTCCGTGGACCGATTTCGCGCGACTGCGTGCAGGAAGAAGATGAGGCCGCGCTGACAAGCTTGCCGGGCGTCGGGCGGAAGACGGCCGAGCGGCTGATCCTCGAGATGCGCGACCGAGTCGATCGATGCAGGCGGCAGCGCTGGCCGCCGGCGGCAGCGCTGCCGGCGTTCGAGCAGAACCGCGGCCCGAGGCGTTCAATGCGCTGATCTCGCTGGGTTACAAGCCGGCCGAGGCAAGGCGTATGCTGGATGAGGTCGATCGAAGTCGAGACCGACCGAAAATATTCTGCGCCAGGTCCTGCAGTCGGCCGGATGACCGCGGACAATGCGCTGATGAACCACCGGATCGCATCATCAGCATGCCCGACTCCCTGATGAGGCGGTCGATCGAGCGGGCCATCCGGCCCGGCACGCCTGGATGATTACATCGGCCAGGAAGCGGTAAAGCGCCAGATGCGGATTTTCGTGCAGCGCCGCCGCGCAACGCCAGGAGCGCTCGACCACACGCTTATTTTCGGGCCGCCCGGTCTGGGCAAGACCACGCTGGCCAACATTGTCGCCAACGAGCTCAACGTGAATATGCGGCATACTTCGGGCCCGGCCCTGGAGCGGCCCGGCGATCTGGCGGCCATGCTTACCAACCTCGAGCCGCGGCGATGTGCTGTTCGTCGACGAGATTCATCGTCTCAGCCCGGTAGTGGAAGAAGTCCTGTATCCGGCCATGGAAGATTTCCAGCTGGATATCATGATTGGCGAAGGCCCGGCCGCCCGCTCGATCAAGTTGGATCTGCCACCGTTTACCCTGGTCGGCGCCACGACCCGCGCCGGCTTGCTGACCTCGCCGTTGCGCGATCGCTTTGGCATCGTGCAGCGGCTGGAGTTTTACTGCCACGATGAATTGACATGAAATCGTGACCCGCGCGGCGGCGATTATGGGCATGCCCATCGACAGCGCGGGCGCCAGCCAGATCGCGGCGCGCGTCGCGGGGTACGCCGCGAATAGCCAATCGTCTGTTGCGCCGGGTGCGCGACTTCGCGCGAAGTCGAGGCCGACGGCCGCATTGACAGGCCGTTGCCCTGTGCCGCCATGGACCTGCTCGAAGTCGACCCCAACGGCTTTGATATTATGGATCGCAAACTGTTGCTTGCCATTATCGAGCATTTTGACGGCGGGCCGGTCGGCATCGATCGCTGGCTGCCGCCGATCGGCGAAGAGCGCGGCACCATCGAGGATGTGCTCGAGCCGTACCTGATCCAGCAGGGCTTTTTGATACGCACCGCGCGCGGCCGCGTGGCGACGGCTTGCCTATGAGCTGTTTGACCTGGCTATGCCAGCGGTACCCAGGGCGGCGACAGTCTCCCTGTTCGAGCGCGACTAAGCCGCCAGCCTGGCTGCCAAGCATCTGGTGACGTCCCGGGCCCCTCCGTTACTATGGGCACCGTTGTTGTTGCGGCTGCGGCCGCCAACCCGGCGGGGGCGTCGGGATGAGTGCCTTATGAGTGATTGGCATGACTGGCCGGTTCGCGTCTATTACGAAGACACGGACGCCGAGGGCGTGGTGTATTTCGCGAACTACCTGAAATTCATGGAGCGCGGCCGGACGGAGTGGCTGCGCGAACTGGGCGTCGAGCAAGATCAGTTGCGTCGCGATCAGAGCTGGTTTCACGGTAAGGGCACCGAGGTGAAGTTTCGCCGGCCGGCCCGCTTCAATGACGAATTAAGGGTGCGCACCGCGCTGCTGTTCACGCGGCCGGGTGCGCTTTAGCGTTGTCGCAAGATGTATTTCGTGCGGGCGAAGCGGACGCGCTGGTGACAGCGCAGTGTGAGGCCGCCTGCGTGATGCCGAGTCATTTCGTCCGCGGCGTATGCCGGGAGGCATTCTCGACGTTATTCGGTCCGCGGGCCTGAAGCTAAGAGAAGACTTTCTATGGGAGGTGATCTGTCATTAATTGCGCTGGTGCTGGCGGCCAGTCCGGTGGTTCAGCTGGTCATGCTGATGCTGCTGGCTGCATCGGTGATGTCCTGGGCGATTATTATGCGCAAGCGCGGCGTATTGCGTCAGGCTGTAGCGGGCTCGGACAATTTCGAATCGAGTTTCTGGTCGGGCGGCGATCTGACCGGGATCTATCGGGAAATCACCAGCGGGGTGACGCGCCGGCCGACATGGCCGGTGTATTTCGAATCGGGTTTCCGGGCATTCCGGCGCCTCAACCAACAGGCGGATGTCGACCCGGAGCCAGGTGCTCGAAGGCGCGCAGCGGGCTATGCGGGTCGCGCAAATGCGCGAAATGGATCGCCTGGAAGAGAACCTGGCCACGCTGGCAACGATCGGTTCCACCAGTCCTTACGTGGGCCTGTTCGGCACAGTCTGGGGCATCATGAATTCCTTCACCGCCCTGGGTAACGTGCAGTCAGCGACGCTGGCCATGGTCGCGCCGGGTATCGCGGAAGCGCTGATCGCTACGGCCATGGGCCTGTTCGCCGCTATTCCGGCGGTGATTGCCTACAACCGCTATGCCGATAAGGTCGGCCGCCTGGAAATTCGCTATGACGGCTTCGCGGAAGAGTTCTCGACGATTCTGCAGCGCCATGCCCGCACCCGGCAAAGGCAGGCGCGCCTGATGGCAGCGCGATGCGCAAACGGCGCCTGATGGGCGAGATAAACGTCGTGCCGTATATCGACGTGATGCTGGTGTTGCTGATCATTTTCATGGTTACGGCGCCGTTGCTGACCCAGGGCATCGAAGTGGAACTGCCGAAGGCGGGCGCGGAACCGCTCGATCCGGACCATGCAGGAAACCGAGCCGCTTATTCTGTCGGTCGATGCAGCCAGGGCGTTCTATCTGAATGTCGGCGATGACGAAGAATCGCCGCGGGACCGGTGCGAATGTGCGCGTCGCATGCAGCCGTGATCTCGGCAACAACCCGGCCACGCCCGTGCTGGTGAAGGCGGACCAGAGCGTCGGCTACGGCCGGGTGGTGACGGCCATGGTGATGCTGCAGCAGGCCGGTGCGGCCAAAGTGGGCTTCCTGACCGATCCGGCCGATTTCGACCGGCCTGGCGAACCGGATGATCTGAAGCAACCTGCCATGCATGCCATTTGACACAGGGATTCGTCAGTCCGAGCATCGCACCGGCCTCGTGCTGTCGATTGTCGTGCACCTGGCTGCTGCTGCGGCGCTCGGCTCACAGTTCGAGCTTTTTTCCAGCAGAAGCCGCTGGTCAGCTGCAACTGGCCATCGAAGCCGCGGTTGTGCTGGATATTCGGCACCGCAGACGACAGCGTCGGCCCGAGCCGGCGCCGCCGCGAAGCCCGAGCCGGGCCTCGAGCAGGAACGGCAGCAGCGCGAGGCCGACTGCAGCGAAGACAGGAACAGGAAACGCCAGCGCAGCGAAGAACAACAGCGTGAAGCGGCCGCCAAGCGGAGAAAAGCAGGCGGCCAGCGCGGCCGCAGTGAAATTCGACTTGAAAAGGCGGAGGCCGAGGCCACAGGCCAAGAAGGAAGCTGAGGCGAACGGGCCGCCGCCGAACAGCCGAGCAGAGCGGAAAGCCGCCGAGGAGCGCGCGCGGCAGGAACAGGAAGAAGCTGCGCAGGCCGAGGGCGATGCCGAGCGGCGGGAACGTCAGCGGCCGCGAGGCCGAGCTATTGGCGCGATGGCGGCCGAGGAGGAATTCTGGCGGTCCAGCCAGTCCGGTGGACTCGCATACCTGGCGCTTATTCAGCAGAAAGTCGAGCGCAACTGGATGCCAGCCGCGCCAGCGCCGGCGCCGGGCTTGAATGTGAGGTTGCGTGTGCGCAGATTCCCAGTGGCGAGGTGGTCGATGTCACCGATCGGGCAACTGCAATGGCGACGAAGCGGTGCGGCCGCTCGATTGAAGATGCGGTGCGGCGCGCTTCGCCGCTTCCGCTGCCATCGAACCGGGCGCTGTTCGAACGAAACTTGGATTTGTTTTTAAACCCGAAAAATAGCTAACGGGTATACATGGAGGTATGCGTGTTAATGTCATCCGGCCTAGATTGAGTCTTGCTGACGCTGTTGCTCGCGGTTTCCCGCTGCTGCGGCAGAACTTACGATCGAGATCACCAAGGGGCAGGGGAAGCCGTCCCGATTGCGGTTGTGCCATTCGGCTGGCAGGGCCCGGGCGCCGGCCGCCGATGACGTGGCTGCGGTGGTGGCATCCGACCTCGCACGCAGTGGCCGCTTTGCGCCCATACCACCGCAGACATGCTGCAGAGGCCCAGCATTGGCCGCGGATGTCGATTTCAGTGACTGGCGCATTCTGGACCTTGAGTAGTGGTAGTCGGGCGCATGAAGCCGGCAGGCACCGATCGAGTACACCTTTCGAGTTCCGGTCTTCGATGTGTTTGCGCGGCGAACAGTTGCTCGGCTACCAGCAACCGGCCAGCAAGACGAATCTGCGTGCCACCGCACCGGGTCACCGATCTTGTTTACGAGGAGTTGACCGGCATCAAGGGCGTCGTTTCCACGCGCATCGCCTACGTCAACTGCCAGCGGTGATCGCAAGAGTCGCAGTTATCAGCTGATCATGGCCGATGCTGATGGCGAAAACCTGCAAGTGCTGCTGGAATCGAGGAACCGATCATGTCGCCGTCCTGGTCACCCGATGGCCGGCAACTCGCCTATGTGTCGTTCGAGAACGGCAGTCGCAGGTGTTTGTGCAGACATTAAATCCGGTGCGCGCAAGCGGGTATCGGCCCGCGCAAAGGCGTCAACAGCGCACCGGCATGGTCACCTGACGGGCGCCGGCTGGCACTGACGCTGTCGAAGGGCGACGGCAACCTGGATATCTATTCCTGGATCTGTCGAACCAGGTACTGACCCGGATTGACCAGCTGGCCGTCCATCGAAACGGAACCCAGTCTGGAGCAGCGACGGCAAAACGGTGTATTTCACCTCCGACCGCAGCGGCGGGCCGCAAATTTATCGCGTTGGGGCAGATGGCAGCGCGCCCGGAGCGGGTCACCTTCGAGGGCAATTACAACGCTCGCCCGCGATTTCGCCGGATGGCAGCAAAATTGCGCGTGGTGCATAACGACCGGGGTAACTATAGAATCGCCGTCGTTGATTCGCGCGAGTCTTATACCCTGGTGCTGAGGATGGCAGTCTCGATGAGTCGCCGTGTTTCGCGCCGAATGGCGAGACGTTGATTTATGCCACCCGGGAGGCGGGCAAAGGCGGGCTGGCAACGGTGTCTGCGGATGGTCGGATTGAGCAGCGAATTTCGGCGCTGGAGGGTGATGTACGCGAACCGGCCTGGTCACCGTTACCTAGAAGGTAGTTTTTAAATAATCGGTAAAGCGTTGTTTTACTGAAATTTGTGCGTATTGAGGCTTTATGAAATGAAGATTTTTAAATGGATAGGCCTGGCCGTATTGCTGGCTTTGCTGGCCGGCTGTGGTGGCTCCTCCGGGACTGCCCAGCCCGATGATGACCTGTTCGGCGCCTATGGCGGCGAGGGCGATCAGGCTGGCTCAGCCACCAGCGGGATGAGTGGAGACGGGGTTGCCGATGGCAGCGAATTTGGCACCGATGGCGGCGGACCCATGGCAGGTCCGGGCGCCGACCTGGAAAACCGGGTCATTTATTTTGAGTTCGATCGCAGTGATGTACCGGCCAGTTACGTCGATTTGTTAAAGGCTCACGGCGAGTACCTGTCAGCGAATCGCTCCGCCCGCATCCGCCTGGAAGGTCATGCCGACGAACGCGGCAGCCGTGAATACAACATCGGCCTCGGCGAGCGTCGCGCGCAGGCTGTGCGCCAGGTGCTGTTGCTGCAGGGCGCGGCTATGGATCAGCTGAGTACGGTCAGTTACGGCGAAGAACGGCCGGCAGTGCTCGGCAGTGACGATGAGGCCTGGGGCCTGAATCGTCGCGTGGAACTGGTTTACGGACGCTAACGGCAGGCCGTGGCTATGCATATCAAAACATTCAGTCTGGCTTCGCTTGGCCTGGTAACTCTGCTGAGCGGTTGTGAGTTGATGACCGCACCGGAAGATGACCCGACCTACATTCGTATGACCGAGATGGATAATCGGCTGAATAAGGTCGAACGGGTTATCGATAATGATGGCCTGATCAATTTGCTGTCTCGCATCGAGACCTTGCAGCAGGACGTGCAGTCGCTGCGCAGCGATCTGGAAACACTGCAATACCAGGTTCAGCAATCTGGCGACCGGCAGCGAGAGTTGTACCTGGATATCGACCAGCGATTACAGGGCATAGAAAAGACCGCGCTGCGAGCGGATCAGGCTAGCGTTCTGGAGGGTGGCTCGCTGACGCCAGGCCAATTGCCGGTCCCAGGCGGTAACGACCGGGCGAACTACCAGGCGGCTTTCGAATTGCTGAAGCAGGGACGCTATGACCAGGCGGGACTGGCGCTGAAACAGTTTATGGTGGCGTTCCCGGAAAGCGAGTACTCGGATAATGCGCAGTATTGGCTGGCCGAAACTTTCTATGTGACGCAAAAATATTCTGACGCGCTGAAGGCGTTTCAGGTGGTGCTGGATCGCTATCCTGACTCGCGCAAGTTGCCCGATGCACTGCTCAAGATTGGCTTTTGCAATTATGAGCTGCAACGTTGGGATGGCGCCCGCGCGGCGCTGGGCACGGTTGCTGATCAATATCCTGAAACCACGGCCGCGCGCCTTGCCAACCAGCGCCTGGAGCGGATGCAGGGCGAGGGTCGCTAGACCCGCGAAATAGCAGTGGCCGAGCCTGTCCTTTCAGCCGTCGCCCGGGCCGAGCGCCTGCGGATCAGCGAGGTGTTTCATTCCTTGCAGGGTGAATCCCCTGCCCGTTGGGCTGCCAACGGTTTTCGTGCGCCTGACGGGCTGCCCGCTGCGTTGCAGCTACTGTGATACGGAATATGCGTTTCACGGTGGCCAGGTAGTGGCGCTGGATGACTTGCTGGAGCAGATAAGCGCTTTTTCTACGCGCCGGGTTTGCGTCACCGGCGGTGAGCCGCTGGCTCAGCGTAACTGCCTGGTGCTGATGAAAAATCTCTGCGATGCGGGTTACGACGTGTCGCTGGAAACCAGCGGTGCCCTGGACATCGCCGGAGTAGATACACGGGTAACCATTGTGATGGATATCAAGACACCGGCATCTGGTGAAAGCGGGCGCAATCGCTGGGCAAATCTTGATGCGCTGAAGGCCGACGACCAGGTCAAGTTTGTCATCGCCGATGCCGCTGACTACGCCTGGTCCGTAGCAAAACTCAAAGAGTTCGACCTGGAGGAGCGCTTTGCGGTGTTGTTTTCGCCGGTCTGGGGTCAGCTTGACGCTACAAACCTGGCCGACTGGATTCTGCGTGACGGCCTTGAAGTCCGCTTCCAGTTGCAGCTGCACAAGCTGCTCTGGGGTGAGGAGCCGGGGCACTGACTAGTTCGGAAAAGCCGTCACGCGCCGTAGTGCTATTGTCTGGTGGCATGGACTCGGCCACCTGCCTGGCCCTGGCGCGGGCCGAAAACCTGGCCTGTCATGCCCTGAGTTTTGACTATGGGCAGCGGCATTCGGCCGAGTTGGCCGCCGCCGGGACAATCGCTCAGCAGCTTGGCGTGGTCGAACATCGAACGCTGCGGATTGATCTGGGAGCGCTGGGTGGCTCCGCACTAACCGATGCGAGTATCGCAGTACCCGAGGCCGCCATTGAGGGTATCCCGGTCACCTATGTGCCAGCCCGAAATACGATCTTTCTCGCCTTTGCACTGGCACTGGCAGAGGTTGTCCGTGCGGATTTTATTTACGCCGGCGTAAACGCCATTGACTATTCGGGCTACCCGGATTGCCGGCCGGAATTTATTGCAGCTTTCCAGGCCCTGGCGGGTCTTGCGACGCGACGGGGCGTGGAGGGCAGCGGTGTCGAAATACGCACCCCGCTGATCGATCTGAGCAAGGCGGATATAGTTCGCCTTGGCCTGAGTCTGGGCGTTGATTTTTCCGCAACTGTATCCTGTTATCAGGCGAATGATCTGGGTCAGGCTTGCCGGCGTTGCGATGCCTGTCGGCTGCGCGCTGAAGGCTTTGCCGCCGCCAGCCAGCCCGACCCGACTCGCTATCAGATGGCCTGATTGGTCGGCCGCCGGGTATCAGGTATGATCGCGGCCGCCGGCGCGCTATGGGGGCCCGCCGTGCGATAACAAAATCCCAGCACCACAGGGCCGTTAGCTCAGTTGGTAGAGCAGTTGGCTTTTAACCAATTGGTCGTAGGTTCGAATCCTACACGGCCCACCATTTTGCCTGTCCCCCCGCCGTAACCCCCGCTCCGGCTAGGCAGCGCAGCTATAATTCTGTGACCCAAGCTATCGCCATTCTGGCGGCAAATGGGATAATTCGCGGTGTTACGCCGGTTTCCACCAATAAATTTACCGATTCATAAAGTACCGGGCCTTATCAGCATGGCGCAATCACCCGCGGTTTTCCCTGATCTCAAGCTGCCTCGCACAGCAGGTATTGGTATCTTTGGCCATTATGGCAATGAGAACCTGGGCGATGAGGCCATTATCCAGGCGGTAATTGAACAGACTCGCCGGCGACTGCCGGAGGCCCACATCGTCGGTTTTTCGATCAATCCGGCAGAGACCAGCGAGCGGCATGGCATACCAGCCTTTCCAATTCGTCATGGTTTAGAGGATCGGCGTCCTTCGCAGACTCAGGCGCTTCGGCGTCGCCCCGCACAATCGCAAGCGTCGACATCAGCGGCGGTATCCGGAGGGTTCAAAGCCCGTCTCAAAGGAATTCCAGGCATCGGAGCGCTGATTGGTCTGGTTGGGGCTGTCCTGCGCGGTAGCCTTAAATTTATCGGCGAACTGGGCTTCCTCTTGCGGGCGTATCGAAGCCTCAGTGACATCGACTTGCTGATGGTCACGGGGTCCAACCAGTTTCTCGACAATTTCGGTGGGCCCTGGGGCTTTCCCTACACGCTGGCCAAATGGGGCTGGCTGGCGCGCCTGTCAGGAACCTCGCTGGTTTTCGTAAGCGTGGGTGCCGGACCGATCAAGGAAGAACTCAGTTTTCGACTTTTCCGCATGGCCTTGAGCGCTGCCAGCTACGTGTCTCTGCGCGATATACCGTCGCGCAAACTGCTGGAGAGCGGGGGCTGGAACAAACCGGCCCAGGTCTATCCGGATATTGCCTTCAGCCTGACCGGCAGTCGGCCCAAGGCCGACAAGCCAGCAGCGGGTTTGAAGGCGGTAATCGGCATTAATCCAATGCCTGTTTACGATAGCCGCTATTGGCATCAGTCCGACGATGGGCTCTACCAAAATTCGTTCAGGCCGTGGCAGAATTTGCCCGCGACCGAATCCTGGCGGGACATCGGATCATCCTCTGGTCAACACAGCCACGCGATGAGCTCGTCATCGACGACATTCTCGATCGCATGGATCAATCTGGCGATGGTCCGGTTGATCGCGAGTCCATCAGCAAAAAACCGCGCAGCGTCGCGGAGCTGGTGGCCGTATTGGGTGAACTGGACGTGGCGGTTGCCACACGCTTTCATGGTGTGGTGCTGTCCTTATGGATGGGCCTGCCGACGCTGGCCATTTACTATCACCGCAAACAGCGCGACTTATTGTCGGATTTTGGTTTGGGCGACTACTCGATCGCCTTCGAAGATGTTTCTGCGGCGCAGCTGAATAACTTGTTCGAGGGCTTGCAGGCCAGGCATGCCAGCGTGTCTTCAGCAATCCTTGAGCGAGTGCACGAATATCAGGATCAACTTGATCAACAATATGATGGTTTGTATGGCAATCGTGCTGCATCGCCGCAAAAGGCGTCTGCCTCTCAGGCGCTCACCGGTTAATGGCTGCGTTCATGCGCACCCATGAACGGGTAAATTTGGGCTTTGGTTTTATTTTATTTGAAGGCCGCGAATGGCCGAGCGAGGAGTAGGGATGCGAGTTCTGGTAACCGGCCACAAGGGCTATATCGGTACGGTGATGGTACCGATGCTGCAATCGGTGGGGCACGACGTTGTCGGGCTGGACAGCGATCTGTATCGCAACAGCACTTACGGTGAACTGGTGCAGAACGTGCCGGAGATCATCAAAGATGTACGCGACATCGACAAAGACGACCTGAAAGGTATCGAGGGTATTGTCCATCTGGCCGGCTTGTCGAACGATATGCTGGGCGACCTGAATCCCGAACTGACCTATGAGATCAATCATCAGGCCTCGGTGCGCCTGGCTGAGATGGCCCGCGAGTTAGGCATCCGTCGCTATGTGTTCGCATCATCCTGCAGCAATTATGGCGCTGCGGGTGACGCCATGCAGACAGAAACCGCTGAGCTGCATCCGGTCACGGCCTATGCCAAATCCAAAGTGATGGTAGAGCGTGATGTACGCGAACTGGCGAGCGATGACTTTTCGCCGACCTTTATGCGCAATGCGACAGCCTATGGCGTTTCACCGCGAATTCGTTTTGACGTAGTCATCAACAACCTGACGGCCTGGGCCTACACGACCGGACAGGTGCGCATGAAAAGCGACGGTAGCCCCTGGCGGCCGCTGACGCACATTGAGGATATTAGCCGAGGGGTGATCGCCGCACTGGCAGCGCCGCGTGAAACCGTGCATAACCAGTCCTTCAACGTGGGCCTTAATACTGAAAATTATCGTATTCGCGAGCTGGCCGAATTCGTGCGTGAAATCGTGCCCGGCTGCGAAGTAACATTTGCCGATGGGGCAGAGCCTGACAAGCGTAACTATCGGGTAGATTTCAGCAAATACGCCAAGGCTTTTCCCGAGCATCCCTTGCAGTGGAATGCGCGTGCCGGCGTTGAAGACATTTACAAGTCCTACAAGCGCATTGGCCTGAACAAGGACGACTACGAAGGTCCCAAGTACAAGCGAATCGCGCAATTGAAAACCCTGCTTGCCAACGGCGAGCTTGACCAGTCGTTGCGCTGGACTCGCTAAGCGAAAACATGAAGTTCACGCCGACAAGTGTTGCTGGTGCCTGGGTTCTTGGGCTTGAACCTATTCGCGATGATCGCGGCTTCTTTGGCCGCTTGTGGTGCGAGCGCGAGATGGCCGCTCAGGGCCTGGAAACTAATATTCGTCAGACCAATGTCGGCTTCAGTGCCCAGCGCGGCACCCTGCGCGGTTTGCACTACCAGTTGGCACCGCATGCCGAGGTCAAGATCCTGCGGTTGCACCCGCGGCGCGGTCTTCGATGTGGTGGTCGATCTGCGCACCGATTCGCCGACTTATCGACAATGGCATGGCCTGGAGCTGCGTGCTGATAATCATTGCGCACTGTATGTACCGGAAGGTTGTGCTACAGGGTATTTGACCCTCGAGGACGATAGCGAGATTTACTATCACACCTCGGAATTTTACGCGCCTGAGGCGGCGACCGGTGTACGCTGGAATGATCCGGCATTTGCCATCAGCTGGCCGTCGCAACCCCGGTTGATGTCGCCCCAGGACAGTGATTGGCCGGACCACCCGGCCGGCCCGAATTCGTGAGTTAAGGAGTCAGACCAGTGATATTTGTAGATCGTGCTTTACAAGCTCGCGTTGATGCCGGAAATCCCGTCAGACTGGCCCTGGTTGGTGGCGGCTATAGTGCGCGCAATATTGCCCACCAGGTGCAGCATTCCTTTCCTGGCGTTCGGCTGGTCGCCATCGCTAATCGCACCCTGGAAAATGCTCGCGACGCTTACCGTTTCGCAGGTACCGACGAAGTACGGGTGGTGACCTCGCAGGCAGAACTTGAGCGCGCCATTGATGAGGGTATCCCGGCAATTACCGATGACGCCGATCTGGTGTGCCACGCCGGCAATGTAGAGGCGGTGATCGAAGCGACCGGAACTATCGAATACGGTGCCCACGTGGCACTGCAGGCTGTGACTCATGGCAAGCACACGGTGCTGGGCAATGTTGAGTTGGATGCCACCGTGGGGCCGATTCTTAAAGCCTATGCGGATAGCGCCGGCGTTATTATTTCCAATAGTGACGGTGATGAGCCGGGCGTGGCAATGAACATGTTGCGTTTCGTGCGCTCCATTGGGCTCAAGCCAATGGTGACGGGCAACCTGAAAGGTCTGTACGACCCGTATCGCACGCCGGAAACCCAAAAAGGTTTCGCCGAAGCGAACAATCAAAAAGCAACCACCATGACGTCGTTTGCCGATGGTACCAAGCTGTCTATGGAGTTAACCGTGCTGGCCAATGCCACGGGTTTTCGGGTTGGCAAGCGCGGCATGTACGGGCCGCAGCTGGATCACGTCAACGATAGCCCGGCTTATTACCTGGATCGCCTGTTAGAGGGTGGCATGGTCGACTACCTATGTGGCGCGGCCCCTTCAAATGGTGCGTTTGTTCTTGGTCATTCAGACGACCCGGTCAAGCAGGCCTATCTCAAGTATCTGAAAATGGGTGAGGGTCCTCTATACGCCTTTTACACGCCGTTTCATCTGCCGCAACTAGAAATACCCTTGACCGTGGCACGTGCTGTATTGCTTGACGATGCAACAGTGACACCGCTGAATGGGCCGGCCTGCGATGCCATCTGTATCGCCAAGCAGGATCTCAAAGCCGGTGAGCGTCTAGACGGCATTGGCGGATTCGCTTGCTATACGCTGATCGAAAATTACGACGTTGCGCGTAGCGCCAAGGCATTGCCTATGGGTGTTGCAGAAGACTGTGTCTTGCGCAGGGACGTCGCTAAGGACAGTCTGGTTACTTATGATGACGTTGTGGTGCCGGAAGGGCGCCTATGCGATCGTCTCAGAGCCGAACAGGATGAGCGCTTCGGGCAGGTGGCTCCGGCAGCCTGAGTGCCTACTTGCCGCAGGGCTGGAGTTGTTCGTCGCTGACGCCGGCCTGACAGAACTCCGTCAGGAAAGTGTCCAGGGCAGCTTCGGCGCTCTGCAGGCTGCCCTCGAATTCAACACCAGCGGCGACTAAAGAGCTGCTGGGTGTCCTGGTCGCAAACAGCTGGAGCACCGCTTCCAGCTTGGCCGCCTCCGGGCGTGGCAATACTTTGCCGTCGAGCAAAAACCAGTAGCGCAGCAGGCGGCGCCGCCCCTGATCTCGAATTTCCAGCTGGTTGTAGCGCAGGCCGCTTGCTCGATGTTGCCGGTTGCGCTGCTCGTCGACCCGACGCCATTTTTTGCTGTCATAGATCGTGTTGCGTGCATTGACCAGTTCCGCGCCTTCCGACTGAGTCGTGTAGGTCACCAAGAACACATCAATGCTTCCATAGCGTTGGTAGTTTTCTTCACTGGCGCCGCGAAAACGCGGCCGCCAGTTCGGTGAATTGTTTGTCGCCAGCGTCTCGGATGAACTTGTTAATGCAGGTAGTGCGGCTGTCGGACCGGCCTTGCGTGCCCCGATACGCTCGAGAGCCGGGGCTTTACTCAGCGGCCCAGCGCAGCACAGCAGGACCGCCACGGCCGTGCTCGAAAACATGAGAGCTGGTTTTGGCGCCACGGCAGGCTGGCCGGCAGTCTCAGCGGCGGGCATGTCGGTCAAAGAGTCCAGGTCGGAGTAGCGGATTGCCAGCAGGCAGAGGATAAAAAATATCGAGGAAAAAAATATTTGTCCGATCAACACATGGTCGGCGACCAGGCGCATATCGCTGAGGTGGCCCAGCAAAACAATGCCATAGGCCCGCAGTCCATTGGCCAGCAGCGGGACCAATATTGCTATCGCAACTACGATCAGCCGCCTTCGCCAGCTAGAGAATACTGCGCCGGCCATGAAGCAGCCGAGGGCGAGGGAGGCGAGTAAAAAACGTACACCGCTGCAGGCTTCAATGATTTCGAATGAACCACTGGGAATTGTTAGCTGCATACCCTCGCGAAACACCGGAATGCCCGTTGCTCTTGCCGCTGCCGCAGTGAAGTCGGCGGTCCAGTCCATCAGCATCGGGATCAGGAATTCGCCTTCTGGGACCATGAATAGCAAGAAGCCCAGCGGCCAGCTCATAGCCCAACTCAGGCGGTGACCGATTATCAGCCAGCAGGAAAAAATCAGCAGGCTAACGGCCGCCAACTGACGCGCGGCCTGAATGTCGGCAAGGCTGCCCAATAGCCACAGCAGGCCGGCTGCCAATATCGGTAGCGATACGCTCCAGGCTGGACGCAGGGTATAGCGCTGCAGGGCTGCACGTCGCTGCCAGGCTAGAAATACCGCGCCAGGCGCTATCAGGAATCCATAGGTAAACGTGGCTGATCGCCACCACAGGGAAAGCATGGCGGCAAAGTCCGCGCGGAACAGGAGCCCGATAAATATCCAGCTGAACAAAATTGCCAGGCCGACGGGCCATAGCCTGGCAGCCGGAGTCGAGTTGGGCGCGAGCGGCGTTGCGGCGCTCATCAGAGCCGCTTGAGTTGCTCGCGAGCGGCTTCAAGATTTTCGAACTCCAGTCCGGACTCCACCAGCGCCGTCAGTTGTTGGCGGGCCCTCTCTGTATCGCCGCTTTTCGCGCGCGCCACGGCCAGGTGGAACTGCATGTCCGGATCTTCCGGCTCCAGTGCGACGGCCTGCTCGAGGCTTTGCAAACCTCTCGCCAGCTCGCCCAATTGGACTTCCGCCCACCCATAGGTGTCGGCCACAGCTGCGTTGCGTCTGGCCAGCTTATAAGCCCGACGCCCAACGTCAACCGCGCGCTCGTCATTTGACTGCAAGTAGACCCAGGCCAGGTTGTTTAGTGCGCCCACGTGCTGCGCATCTTCTTTGATAATCTCTTCGTAGAGTTCGCCACTTCGCTGGTAGTCACCCATGGCCAGGGTAATTTGCGCCAGCGCGTGCCGGGTTGGCAAATCGTCAGGATTACGGGCAAGCCAGTCCTCCAGAAATTCCGTGGGCTTGGAAATTCCGCCGCGTACCCGAGCTTCGGCGGCTCCGGCGGCCGGCTCCGGCCCGGCTTCGAGCGCATACGAGCGCGCATAGGCGAGGGCAGCTTCGGTGAATTTCTGTTGTTGCATTAGCCAGGAGGCCAGTAGATTCTGGGCCCAGGGTTCCTGGGGATAACGCTGGGCCAGGCTACGCGCTTCACTGTCGGCTTTGTCGAAGTCACCTTTTTGGACGTAGGAAAGCACCAGCGTCGTGCCGCGGACTTCCGGCGCCTCGCGTTCATCCAGACTTTCCAGAAGCAGAATTGCCTCGTCCGTGCGCAGCGCACGCAGATAAGACAAGGCCTGGCCAAGGGCAAAGCGCCAGTCGTCCGGGAATTGCTGCGCGCCGGCGCCAAAAATTTCCAAGGCCCGATCGACATTGCCAGCCTGCAGATTGGCCTGGCCGGCCAGCGCCAGGAAACCGCTCTGGCCGGCAGTGAGTAATTGCGATTCGTCACCCAGGAGATCGATCGCCTCTTCAGGCTGAGACTGCTGCATGCGCACTGCGGCCAGCAGGCCCCGCGCGACCGTGTCCCGTGCATCGCTGTTTACAGCCATTTTCAAGTAAAGCTCGGCGAGATTCAGGCTGCCTTCCAGCGCATAGATGGAGCCAAGCAAGCGCTGCGACGGCGCATGCTCTCCGAGGTCGCCGAGAATACCCTGCAGCAAGCTGCGTGCGTCATCGAAATTACCATTCTGCGCCGCCAGTTGAGCACGCAAATAGCGTACCTCCACCGATTCGCCGATTACCTTGCTGGCCTGATCAATACTGCGCGCGGCCGCTTCGGTTTCACCGGCGAATAACTGAATCTCGGCCAGTCCGGCCAGCGCAGATACCCAGACTGACGGGCTATAGCCCTGTTCGGCTAATTTCGCTGCACGCACGAGGGTAGCCTTGGCCTGGCTCGTTTCTCCCGTGGCGAATTGTCGCGTGCCGCGCAGAATCAATCCGGGCGCGTAGTCCTCATCACGAGTCAAGGCCAGCTCGATTTGCTGGTCTGCGATTTCGCTGCGATTCAGCAGCAGCATCAGTTGCGCGAGATCCGTGTAACCGGTGGGAGAATCCACACTCTTTGCGATGGCCTGATTGAAGGTTTTTTCCGCCTCGACTAGCTGGCCAAGGCCCTGGAAAGCGTAGCCGCGCATTCCTAGCACCACAGCCTGGTCTAAATATTCAGGTAGCGGTTCCGTGGCTTCGAGCAATTCTTCATAGCGACCGACCTGCAACTGGGTGCTTAGCCAATCGCTTAGAAATAAAGCAGGGTCTGCGCCTCGTCGCGCTGCCGCTCGGAAGAATCGTTCGGCGCTGCGCGCGTCGCCAGCGAAGGCATACAGTTTGCCGATGCGTATCATGGCCTCGGTGTTATCCGGATCGCGCTCCAGAATATTGCGCAGGTGGATCAGGGCCGCCCGCGGGTCACCGTCCTCCATGGCCTGATCGGCCTGGGCCAGCAACGCGTCTGGTGGATCGGGCGCGCACGCCAGCAGGCTGACGGTCAGGACCGCAAGTAACCCGTTCTGCCATGACAGTCTGGAAATACTCATGTTTTACTTATGCCTCCGGCTAGCTGTTACCGATTATCGGCCCTAGGCTCGTTGCAGGCCGTTATCCGATCGACAGTTTAACGTCCCGGGACAGGCGCCGAGATGGCAAAAAAAACCGCCCGTTAAGGCGGTTTTTAGCGTCGGGCAGGCCGGTCGATGAATTCAGAAGCGATAGATTCCCGTCACCAGGCCGGTCCAGACGCTGTCTGCATCGGAAATATCGAACCACTGGAATTCCAGGCGAACCGATATGTGCTCGGTGGCATGAAAGGATCCGCCCAGGCCCACTGTCAGGTCTTCACCATCCGCTGAAGAAGTAATTAGCGGGTAGTCCGCCGGCAAGGGGGGATTTGGAAGGGGTCGACTGGGCGGCGAGGCCACGTCGTCCCGGGCTGTGATATCGGCGTCCCAGATAAACACGCCGAGCTTGGCAAATACGTCCCATTGTTCTCCCAGCGGCAGGATGCCCACCGCCTCAATGGTCCAGCCATTCAGCGGGATTTCGACATTCCAGGGATTACCCTCATTGCTGAGCTGCGGAAAGGGATTGCCGGGGTTGGGCAGACAGTCGCCGTTGGTATTCACAAAGCAGGCGTTGGTTTCCGAGTCGCCCAGGTCCAGGTAGGCCACTTCGAAGGCAAGAAAATCAAATAACTGATAGCCGGCCATGGCCTTGAAGGCGAAGCTGTTGCCTTTAAAGCTGTCCGAATCGAGGGGGTCTCCGGACGGTGGCAGAAGGCCGTTTGATGCAAGATCTAGTTCGAGTCGCGAGGCGCCCGCTCCCAATCCGGCATAAAATCCATTTTCCGCGCTCGCCAATGCTGGCAGCAAGAGCATGGCCGCGCTGGCCGCTGTAAGAATCCGTTTCATTGCTATTTGGCTCCCCGGTGTCCCAGAAACTGGGCCCCCACCACTGTGATAATCACACGCAGAGCGTGTGTTTTTAGTCCGGCAGCAACGCTACCGGTCCGGCCAAGGTTATCCCGGCAGGACTATAGCTGACTACGCAGACTTTTCGCCACAACACTCAGTCACCATGGAGCGGTCACGCAACTCTTGGACCATTACTTTTTTTGCGCTATTGTCCCGGCGACTACAGGGGGAAGCACCAATCCATTTCAAAGGCTGGTGCAGACTGAACCCAGAGCAGGGTTTAAGGATTTGCTCGGATGGCATGTTGCTTGATAGCAACACTATCTCACGAGGCGAATCATTGCAGATTCGGTTGCAGTGACTCAAGCCGTCGCCAGCCGGGTGAAGAATCGGGGAACAAGGGGAGCTTTAATGTCCAGACTGAAGGGAATCGCAGGTCTATCGGCGGCCAGTTTGCTGGCCGTGCCGGCGCTATTGACAGTGCCTGTGACCGGTTGGGCGCAAATTGACGAGATTGTCGTTACGACTCGAAAACGCGAGGAGAGCCTGCAGGACGTGCCGCTGTCCATTGATGCCCTGACTTCTGAAACCATTGAACGCCTGGGTATCCGCAGCCTCGATGACGTCGTCAAGTTATCGCCCAGCGTGCAGTTTGATAATTCTTTTGGGCCGGCGGATACGCGTATCACGATTCGCGGTCTATCCAATACGCGTGGTCGTTCCAACGTAGCCTTCCTGGTCGACGGCATTGACGTAACCACGGAGAACCTGGTTACTGCAGGTTCCGGATTGTTGGCCAACCGACGCCTGCTTAACGATGTAGAGCGCATTGAGGTCGTTAAGGGCCCGCAGAGCGCGCTATATGGTCGAGCGGCATTTTCCGGCGCCATCAGTTACATCAGCAAAGAACCCGGCACCGAACTGGAAGCCAAGGTTGGTGCTGATTTTGGTGAACAGGGCCAGCGCCAGTTAGACTTTTCTATCGGTGGCCCGGTTAAGGGCCTGGAAGACGTGCTGGGCCTGCGCGCGTCGGTGGTCTGGTGGGACGAGCAGGGTCGCTACCAGAATTCAATCTCCGGAAACGACGTCGGCGGCAGCGAAGGCTTCGGCGGTGCCTTGACGGGTGTCTGGACACCCACCGATGCCTTCAAACTGAAGACTCGTGTCGAGTACTCCGACGAGCAGTACGAGCCACGCGCCGTTGCCAGGCTGGGCAGTGGTCTGCCGTTTGAAAGCCGGCCCACGGCGGATGCCAGCCAGGACAATACCTGGCCGTTTGTTATTAACCCCGATGGCTCGCGCACAACACTGGATGACAACGGCGATGGTTTCCCTGATGTGAATCCAAGCGACTACACCTGCCCGGAAGGCAGCGTGCTCAAGCTTTACCCGAAATCAGCGCTGGATGCGGATTTCGGCGTCGGAACGGGTTTTGGCAATACCTCCCTGGGCCTGGCGGATTTCGGGCCTGGCTTCTGTCTGCCCGTAAGTTATGGCGATGCCTCCAATCTGACCATTCGTCAGAGTGAAGATCCGTTTACCGGCGAAGACTATGCTGGCACGGATCAACAGACTTTCCGGGCGTCCATGCAGCTGACCCTGGATATGGGCTACGGCACGCTTTCTTCGTATACCGGTTACACGGACTTCAACAGTTTTGATACCTACGACCAGGATTATCAGGCTGTCAGCCGCCCTGATACGCTACTTGGCGGACAGAATTCCCGTACCACCAACACCACGGAGCAATTCAGCCAGGAAATCCGCTTTACTTCGGATTTTGATAGTCCGGTTCAGTTTACGCTCGGTGGTTTCTACTGGAAGGAAGATCGCCAGCTGAAAGATCAGAACTGGATCGTGTTCTGCGCCCCGGTGCAGAAGGTCCCGGGACCGAATGGATCGAAGTACGGCGTGCCTAGAGCAGGCGCGCTGGAACGCACCATTTGCGATGGTAACGGCACCGTTTCCAGCTGGCAGGAGCGCGCACTGGAACTGCCGGTGAATGCTGCAACCAACGCAGCTAATGGATTGGCACCTTTCGATGACCCCTATATTGCCGGCACTTTCTGGAATGCCGATACCGATCACTGGTCGGTCTACATGAATGTGGAGTGGCAGGTTCTCGAGACGGTGAAGTTAAGCTTCGAAGATCGCTTCGTCTGGGAATACTACGACCTGCGTAAACCTGCGAAGAGTTCCTGTACCAATGCCGGTTTTGCGCCGCCCAACGGCGGCGTGGCACCGTTGCCGACTGAAGCAGCGGCGGGTATCGACATTGTCTGCGAGTCGGAACGATTGCTGAACCCGGCGCTGAATCCAAACCTTGCTGCGGATACCTGGAACTATATTGAGGGCACGACGCGTTCCCAGTTCCAGACGCCGAAGGTCACCCTGGAATGGACCCCGACGGACGATTCGCTGGTGTATTTCTACTGGGCGACAGCCCAGAAGCCTGGCGGTATCAGCCAGGTCACCGGTGGTGGTTCCGCCGAGACGATTGAAGATGGTCGCTTCGATGCGGAAAAACTGGTGGCTTATGAAATCGGTTCGAAAAACTCCTTTGAGGCGCTGGGTTATCTCCAGGTGAATTTCTCGGGCTTTTTCCAGGATTACACCGACAAGCAGATTGGCACCCAGGTGCTGGTCGATGGTGTGCTGTCGCCGCGCATCATCAATGCCGGCGGCGCCGAGGTCTGGGGTATTGAACTGGATGCCGTCTGGCAGCCAAGTTTCCTCGAAGGCCTGACCCTGACGGGCGCCTATACCTGGCTGGATGCCGAGTACACCAAGTACTTCTTCGAGTCAGCTTCCTTGCAGCGTTCGGCACAAGTGGGCGAGTGTAATGTGGTCACCGTGGCGGCCGGCACCCCCGATGAATCCCTGACCTGCCGGTATGATTTCGCCGGGAACAAACTTGAACGGACGCCCGAGCACGCCGTGGTGTTGACCGGGAACTTCACGCGACAGTTCTTCGGCGGTGACTTCGACTGGTTCGTAGAGGCCAACGGCTCCTTCCAGAGCAAGCGTTTCGTGGAAGACACTAACGCTGCCGTGTTTGATGCTTACTGGCTGGTGGATGCCCGCCTGGGGCTGCAGGGCGAGAACTGGGATGCCATTCTCTATGTGAATAATCTGCTCGACGACAACACCATGAGAACCGGTGGTTCGGGTCCCGACTTTGGTGAGCAGGTCACGTATACCGGTTTCACGGCCGGATTCGGTATCACCCAGTTCTTCGGCACGCTGCCGATACCGCGGACCATGGGCGTGCGAGTGGCCTACCGCTTCTAGGCTAAGCGGCCCTGAAATAACTGGCCCCGGCGATCCTAAAGGATCGCCGGGGCCTTTTTTTTCTGTGCCTGCGGCAAGGCTCAGCGAGCTTTTTAGCGCAAATTGCTGCGTTCGCAAAACCGCTTTCGCTGCTTCGAGGCAATTCAATACGTAGATTCCACCCGCAGTCCACGGATAAGCCGTATTGGGTCGACCACCAAGCCTGAGTAAGGTGCGCAGCGTGCGCGGGCATGTGAGTTCGCGCACCATTATTTTTATAGGGAGTTTTTCGCATGAAGCGCATCTGTTATCTGTTCTTGGCCGCAACCCTGCTGGCCAACGCAGTTTCCGCACAAAGTATTACCCGTCAGGCCGGTGACTGGCTGATTCGGGGTGGTGTCGGCATTGTTGACCCGGAGTCTAACAACCTCGCTGTTTCGCCGAGTGCCAATCTGCAGGTTGATTCCGCCGTCGCCTTGTACCTCAACGGCACCTATATGATCACTGACGCTATCGGCGTCGAGCTGCTCGCATCAAGTCCGTTCGAGCATGACATTTCTGTGGATGGCGCCGGTAAAGTCGGCTCAACCAAGCAACTACCGCCAACGCTGAGCCTGCAGTGGCACACGCCGGCCATCGGGCGCGTTCAGCCTTACCTGGGTGTCGGGGTGAACTGGACGCTGTTTTTCAGCGAGTCCACGGAAGGCGCTCTGGCTGGCACGAGTCTGGATCTTGATGATTCCTTCGGGTTGGCAGCACAGGCCGGTATCGATTTCAATCTCAACGAAAACTGGTTTCTGAACTTTGATTTTCGCTACGTAAATATCGAGACTGACGCCAGCGTTGACGGCGATAAAATTGGCACTGTCGACATTAATCCGCTGGTTTACGCTTTGAACGTGGGCTACAAATTCTAGTCTTGCCTGGCCAGAAGCCCGCTTGCTTACCACGCTGTCTGGCGTTGTAATGCGGGCGGGTTTCTGGTGCTAAAGTCGTTGCTTTTTGCAGCGTTCTTCAACTGACTTGAGGTATGGGGATGGAGAAGTCGCAGACCTATAACGACGCGGTGGTGAGACAGTTCGCCATCATGACCGTCGTCTGGGGAATCGTGGGCATGCTGGTGGGGGTGATTATCGCCGCCCAGCTGATCTGGCCTGCGCTGAATATGGAACTGCCCTGGCTGCATTTCGGACGCCTGCGTCCTCTGCATACCAATGCAGTGATTTTCGCCTTTGGCGGCTGTGCTCTGTTTGCCACGTCTTACTACGTGGTTCAGCGTACCTGTCATGTTCGCCTGTTTGGCGGGCCGCTGGCGGCCATCACCTTCTGGGGCTGGCAGCTGATTATCGTGCTTGCCGCTATTACCTTACCCCTGGGGCTGACCCAGGGTAAGGAATATGCCGAGCTCATCTGGCCCATCGACATTCTCATCGCCGTAGTCTGGGTGACCTACGCAATAGTTTTCTTCGGCACTATTGCGATGCGTAAGGTCAAACATATTTATGTGGCTAACTGGTTTTATGCGGCTTTCATTATTACCGTCGCCATTCTGCATATCGTGAATTCGCTCGCCGTTCCTGTCGGCTTTCTGCAGTCCTATCCGATCTATAGCGGTGTGGTCGATGCCATGGTGCAGTGGTGGTACGGGCACAATGCCGTAGGATTTTTCCTGACCGCCGGCTTCCTGGGCATGATGTATTACTTCGTGCCGAAACAGGCCGGCCGACCGGTGTTCTCCTATCGATTATCGGTGGTGCATTTCTGGGCCCTGATCTCTATTTACATGTGGGCAGGTCCGCATCATCTGCACTACACAACACTGCCAGACTGGGCGCAGTCGCTCGGTATGGTGTTTTCGCTGTTACTGCTGGCACCCTCCTGGGGCGGCATGATTAATGGCATCATGACCCTGTCCGGCGCCTGGCATAAGCTGCGCACGGATCCGATTCTGAAGTTCATGATTGTGTCACTGTCTTTTTATGGCATGTCGACCTTTGAAGGTCCGATGATGTCCATCAAGACCATCAACGCGCTTTCGCATTACACGGACTGGACCATCGGTCATGTGCATTCCGGCGCGCTTGGCTGGGTCGCGATGATCTCCATGGGTTCCTTGTACAACCTGATACCGCGGGTGTTTGGTCGCGAAGCCATGTACAGCACCAAGCTCATCGACCTGCATTTCTGGACCTCTACAATTGGTGTGGTGTTGTACATCGCCGCGATGTGGATTGCCGGTGTGATGCAGGGGCTGATGTGGCGCGCAGTCAATGAGGACGGCACGCTCACGTACTCGTTCATTGAAAGTCTGCAGGCAACCTACCCGTACTACGTGGTGCGGCTGCTCGGGGGCGCGCTGTTCCTGGTTGGTACACTGATCATGGCCTACAACGTGTGGAAAACCGTCGCCGGGTCCGAGAAAAACTCGGTCACTCCGGTTGCGGCACCGGCCTAGGGGATAGCGATGAAACATGAAGTAATCGAGAAACGCGTCGGCCTGATGGGTGTTCTGATTGCCCTGGCCGTGAGTCTCGGCGGACTGGCAGAAATTGTGCCGCTGATGGCGGATACCCAGGCTGTCGAACCGGCCGTTGGGGTCTCACCGTACACGGCGCTGCAGCAGGAAGGCCGAGATATTTACGTCCGTGAGGGATGCTATCTGTGTCATTCGCAAATGATTCGGCCATTTCGAGCCGAGACTGAGCGCTATGGCAACTACTCGCTGGCCGGCGAGTCTGTCTATGATCATCCGTTCCAGTTTGGCTCCAAGCGCACGGGTCCCGACCTGGCGCGGGTCGGCGGTCGCTACTCCGATGAGTGGCATCGGGTGCATCTGATGAATCCTCGTGACCTGGTGCCGGAATCCAATATGCCGTCGTTCCCCTGGCTGGCTGACGCAGTGATTGATTCAGATATGACCGGATTAAAGATGGAACGCCTGCGCATGGTTGGCGTGCCATACAGCGACGAAGAAATTGGCGCTGCGGCCAAGGCCGTCAATGGAAAAACGGAAATGGATGCGCTGATCGCCTACCTGCAGGTGCTTGGCATTTCCTCACGGCAGCGTTAAGCCGATGGATGCCGGAACTTTAAGAGGTTTATTTACCGCGGTCATGCTGCTGCTATTTGTAGGTGTCTGTTTCTGGGCTTACAGCGGCAGGCGCAAGCAAGACTTCGATGAAGCTGCCCAGTTACCTCTGGAACCGGACAGCGAAACAGTGCATGGCCCGACGCGCGACTCCTAGCGCGTGGGTATAGGGAGATTTTCATGAGTGGTTTCTGGAGTTTTTTCATCATCCTGTTGGTGGTGGTCCAGGTGGTCGGAGCCTTGTGGTTGCTGATGTCACTGACCCGTAATCCCGCCGAAGAGGGCGAGGGCGATACCACCGGGCATACCTGGGACGGCGACTTGAAGGAGTACAACAATCCTTTGCCGCGCTGGTGGCTGTGGATGTTCTGGCTGACCGCGTTCTATATGCTGATTTACCTGGTGGTTTATCCGGGCCTGGGCAACTTCGCGGGTGTTACCGGTTGGGACCAGCGCAATCAATATGAGGCTGAGGTGGCGGCAGCCGAAGCCCGCTATGGTGATATCTATGCCGCTTTTGAAGACATGAGTCTGGCTGATATGGGCAATGACCCCGATGCCATTCGTCTGGGCCGCAACCTTTATCTTAATAACTGCGCAACCTGTCATGGCTCGGATGCGCGCGGCGCCAGGGGTTTCCCGAACCTGACCGATGGAGACTGGCTCTACGGCGGTGATCCGCAAAACATACAGACCACCATCAGCAACGGGCGCATTGGGGTAATGCCGGCATTGGGCGCTGCATTGGGTGAACAGGGTACCGACCAGGTTATTGAGTACCTGCTTAGCCTCTCAGGTCGTTCCGGCGATGCGGCCGCGGCGGCCGAGGGCCAGGCCAAGTACATGCAGTTTTGCTCTGCCTGCCACGGCCCGACGGCTCAGGGAGTAACTGCGCTGGGCGGGGCCAATCTCAGTGATGAGATCTGGTTGCACGGCGGCAGCGCCGAGGATTTGCGCAATATCATCATGAACGGCCGGGTGAATCAGATGCCTGCGCAAAGCGCTTTGTTGTCTGAAGATCGCATTCGTACCCTGGTGGCTTATGTGCTGAGCGTAGGTCCCGGGGACTAAGGACGTGGACGAAGAAGGACGCGGTGACGGCGATCGCGGCGACGACGTTGCCGTGATTCCGGAACAGCTGCCCTGGAGTCGAGGTGCACAAGCCATTGCGGCTATATTGTGGCCATCGTTCCTGGCCGCGGGCCTGGCCACCATGTTGTTTTTTGCCTTTGTCGATCCTGAGTCGCTGCGCGACACCATGGTTGACTCGCTGGATTTTGGACGCATGAGCGGCTACGGGCTGGGATTTTTTTTCTTTTGGTTGATTACCATGGTATCCAGCGCAATTTCGGTATTCTTGCTGCGCACTGCCCGACGCAATGGTTCATCGCCTGACAAGGACGGCTAAGCATGACCGAGACCGCGACAGGGAATAAGTCGCTCTACGTCAAACACGAAAAGATCCAGGCACGCGAGGTCGACGGACTCTATAGCCGCTTTCGTAAGGGAGCGGCGCTCGCCTTACTCGGCATTTACTATTTTTTTCCGTGGATTTCCTGGTCCGGGCGTCAGGCCGTACTTTTCGATCTACCGGCGCGTAAGTTCTATATTTTTGGGGTTACGCTGTGGCCACAGGATTTCATTTTCCTGTCCTGGTTGCTGATCATGGCAGCGTTGTTGCTATTTTTATCCACCTCGGTAGCTGGCCGAGTCTGGTGCGGGTATGCCTGCCCGCAGACGGTCTGGACCCAGGCTTTCGTTTGGCTTGAACGCATTGCGGAAGGGCGTCACAGCAAACGAAAAAAACTCGATAAGGCACCCTGGGGCGCGGAGAAGATTCTGCGTAAGACTAGCAAGCGATTGCTGTGGGTGTTGTTTGCTGCCTGGACAGGCTTCACCTTTGTCGGCTACTTCACGCCGATAAAGGAGCTTGGCGCGAGCTTACTTAACTTTCAGCTGGGGCCCTGGGAAACCTTCTGGATATGTTTTTACGGCTTTGCCACATACGGTAATGCGGGTCACATGCGCGAGCAGGTCTGCAAGTACATGTGTCCTTACGCGCGCTTCCAAAGCGCCATGTTCGACCGCGATACGCTGATTGTTTCCTATGACAGCCAACGTGGCGAGCCGCGCGGCCCGCGTAAGCGTGGCAAGCCTTCGGCAGAAGCAGGGCTGGGAGATTGCGTCGACTGCAATATTTGTGTGCAGGTCTGTCCTACCGGAATCGATATCCGCAAGGGCCTGCAATACGAGTGCATTACCTGTGCCGCCTGTATCGATGCCTGCGATACGGTGATGGATAAAATGTCTTACCCGCGGGGCCTGATTCGCTATACCACGCAGAATACCCTGGAGGGCAAGCCGACCCGAGTGTTTCGCGGACGCACACTGTTCTACGGAGCGTTTTTAACGGCCCTGTTTGCGGCCTTCTTGTTCGCCCTGGCCAATCGTTCGCCGCTGGGCCTTGATGTGATTCGCGATCGCAATGCCATCTATCGCGAGACCAGCAGCGGCGAAATCGTGACGGTTTACACGCTGAAGATCCTGAACAAGTCCGAACTGGCGCAGACCATAAATTTGAGCGTGGATGGCTTGCCAGGAGCAAGCCTGGAAACCGACCCGCCGCTGGTACAGCTGGAGGCCGGCGCCGTGGCCAGCGTCATCGCGCGCGTGCAGGTACCCCGCGACGCCGCGAGTCCCGGCGGACACACGCTGACTTTTAGTGCCCGACGTGCCAGCGACCCGACGGTTGAGGCCAGCCGGGAATCCCGTTTTATTATGCCGCTTAACTGATGCGTCATGAGCGCACTGGCTGATATGGCTGAAGGTCACGAAGAAAAACCCTGGTATCGGCAGTTGTGGCCGTGGCTGGTCATGACACCGCCGGCTGTCGCGGTGATTGCTGGTCTGGCGACGGCCTGGCTGGCGGGCGGTCCGCCGGCTCTGGTCGTGGACGATTATGCCGACATTGCTCGAGTAACGGTTGACCGTGCCGAGCGTGATCAGCGTGCCCGGCAGCTTGCTTTGTCCGTGCGGCTGGAACTGCCTGCATTAGATGCAACCGATGGTCGACTGCGGGCTTATCTGAGCAGCGGCTTGCCGGGTTTCGATCCGCCGCAACAGCTGAACCTTGAACTGATTCATCCCACGCTTGAGGAGCTGGACCAGAGTCTGCGGCTGGAGCGCAGCGGCGAGGTGTTCAGCGCGGCACTCCGTCGGCCGCCAGGACGTTTATACCTGCAGCTCAGTGATCCGGACGTCGGCTGGAGACTGGTGGCTGAGCTGCCGGCAAACGCCAATCAAGTGACCCTGTCAGCACCGGTCGCGGAGCATGACTAGCCGCTCGCTCTGTTTTCATTGCGGCGCGACCCTGCCTGGCGATGCGCCCGCTACTCTCGTGGATATCGATAACCAGGCTCAGCCGGTCTGCAGCGAGGCCTGTGCGCGCACCGCCCGGCAGATAGCCGAGCGAGGCCTGACCGAGTTTTATCATTATCGCGACGGGCCCACAGGAACGGCCACTGGTCGTGACATCACCGCGCAACGCTGGCTTAGCTATGATCGTCCGGCACTGCAGCGAGAATTTGTCAGTGTTGAGGCCGATGGCAGCCGTCGTGCGCAGCTGTTGGTGCAAGGTGTGCGCTGCGCCGCCTGCACCTGGCTAATTGAAAGTAGCCTGGCGACGCTGCCCGGCTTGTTATCGGTGACTGTCGATCCACTCACTACCAGAACTTCGCTGCATTGGGATCCCCGCCAGCTGGCACTCAGCGAGTTACTGGCTCAATTAGCGCTTCTCGGCTACACCCCGCTGCCGTATACCGAAGACGCCAGTGACAGAGCCGCTACTGCGGAACGTCGCGCCGCGCTCAAGCGTCTGATCATCGCGGGGCTGGGCATGATGCAGGTGATGAGTTTTGCCGTAGCCCTTTATGCCGGTGCCTGGCGGGATGCCGAGATCGAGGAATTCCTGCGTCTTATCAGCCTGGTCGTCGCAACGCCGGTGGTGTTCTACGCCGGCGCGCCATTCTTTCGCGGCGCCTGGCAGCGCCTGCGCGTCGGCAGCCTCAGCATGGATGTGCCTGTTGCCGTGGCCGTGGGCAGCGCCTGGCTGGCCAGCGTCTGGAACACCTTTGCCGGGCAGGGTGAGGTGTATTTCGATTCGGCCACCATGTTCGTATTCTTTCTCTCTGCTGCGCGTTTTCTGGAAATGACGGGACGCCATCGGGCCCTGAATCTCACCGGCGCCATGGCGCGACACCTGCCGCGGGTGGCAACTCGGCTGGTGGACGGGCGACCGCAGGAGGTGGGGGCGATGGAGTTGCTGGCAGGTGATCTGGTGCTGGTGCCGCCTGGCGCCACCGTGCCGGCCGATGGTCGTCTGGAGAGCGCGCTCGCCGATCTGGACGAGTCCCTGCTGACGGGCGAGTCGACACCGGTATCGAGACGGTTGGGCGACAAGGTGCTGGCCGGCAGCGTGAACGGTCAGCGTGCTCTGGAGCTGACGGTTACCGAGATAGGTGCGGACACGGTGATGGCGCAGATCGGTCGGCTGGTAGGCGACGCCCAGGCGCATAAACCGCGACTGGTAGCGACGGCTGATCGGGTGGCGTCCTACTTTGTTGGCGGGGTATTGCTGGCGGCTGCCGTTACCGGATTAGTCTGGTGGTCTATCGCGCCGGAGCGGGCCTTCGAGGTGGTTCTGGCGGTGCTGGTGGTTACCTGCCCCTGTGCGCTCGCGCTGGCCACCCCGGCGGCATTTACCGTGGCCACTGCGGCGCTGGCCCGACAGGGCTTTATGCTGCGCAAGAGCGGGGCGCTGCAGACGCTGGCGCAGGTGAGCGACCTGGTCTGCGACAAGACCGGCACGTTAACCGCCGACGCGATCGAGATCTCCGCCATTGAAGTACTGGCGGGTGCTGACAAAGCGGGGGTACTTTCGGTCGCAGCCAGTCTTGAAAGCAAATCCGAGCACCCGCTGGCGCGCGCATTTTCAGGCGTCACCGGCACGACTTCCGCACAAGCCGTTCAGGCGGTGCCCGGTTCAGGTCTGTGCGGCCTGGTAGACGGGGAGCACTGGCGCATCGGAACCCGCGAGTACGCCGCAGGGCTGCTCAAAGAGATGACAGATTCCGGCGCAGACGACGGCGATGAACTGCGGCGTGTTTACCTGGGCAATTCGTCAGGTTTGATGGCGGTCTTCGAGCTCACGGAGACGGAGCGAAGCGGGGCGCGGCTTACCCTGCAGCGACTGCGCGCGCGTGGCCTGCGGCTGCATGTGGCCAGTGGTGATCGAGCCGCACCCGTGGCCAGTCTGGCCGCGCGGCTGGGCATTGATAGCTGGCGAGCACGGCAGCAACCCGCAGACAAACTGGCATTTGTGCGATCCCTGCAGGCGCAGGGGGCTTGTGTGACGATGCTGGGCGACGGGATTAACGACTCACCGGTGCTGGCCGGCGCCGACGTGTCCATCGCCATGGGTTCAGGCACCTCCCTGGCGCAGCATTCGGCTGATTGCGTGCTCATGAGCAGCTCCCTTGAGCCGCTGGATGCAGCCTTTCAGATGGCGCGCAAGACGATGCAGGTGGTACGTCAGAATCTCGTTTGGGCTATTGGCTATAACCTGATTGCCTTGCCCCTGGCGGCCAGCGGCATGCTGGCGCCGTGGATGGCGGCCCTGGGTATGTCGGCGAGCTCTTTGCTGGTCACGCTAAACGCCCTGCGTTTGGGCTACCAGCAGCCGGTCAAATTCCCACAGGCAGCCCCGGAAGCCAACGCATCGGCGGTTGGCGGCTGCTGCAAAACAAGGGCCAGCGGCGCATGAACATTATTTACTACCTGATTCCCCTTGGCCTGGTGCTGCTAATTGCGGCCATTGCAGCTTTCTTCTGGGCGGTTCGCTCGGGCCAGTTTGATGACCTTGAAACACCGGCCTGGCGCATCCTGATGGACGACGACCGCAAGCCGCCGGAGCAATAGCCGGATTCCTGCAGCGCCGGCCTTCGGTCGCAGCGTCGCCGGGCGTTTGTATTTGCTGCAGCGCGCGTGAACAATAAACCGCCTATTCGGTGGGGATTGATCGTGATGACTCGAAGTGCTGCCGGCCTGTTGCTGTTGCTGATTTTGTTGCCGCTAGGTCTGGCCGTGGGCGCTGGCGCGCTAGACGGCGCCCATGACGGTCTAACCGTGTATGAGCTGGTGCTGTTCATGCACCTGCTGCTATTTGTCTATTGGCTCGGCCCTGATGTCGGCGTCTATTATCTCAGCGGAAGAATCTGCGACCCTGCACTGAGTGACGGGCAGCGCCTGGTGGCTGCGCAAACCATGGCGCAGATCGACCTGGTGCCACGTATCTGTATGAGCCTGATGCTGACCGTCGGCGGCATCCTCACCGAGTATGTGGGCATTCCCCATCCTGCCTGGCAGTGGGCCGGTATTCTGTTGCTGGGCCCCGTATGGCTGAGCCTGGTCTTGATCATTCATTTCAAGGCCGGTACGTCGCTGGGCGAGACGGCGACGCGTATCGATTTCTATTTTCGCTTCGCCCTGTTGTTCGGCATTCTCGCCTCCGTGGTCTATTCCTGGAGCACCGGCCGCCTGGACGCTGCGCCGTGGGTGGGCGGCAAGCTGCTGTTGTTCGCCGGAATTATCGTATTCGGGCTGTTAATGCGGGTGGCCGTTAAGCCCCTCATAGCCGGTATCGGTCGGATGGCGCAGGAAGGCTCTTCCGATGAAATCAACCAGGTGATGAGTGGCAGCCTGGCGCGTACCAAGCCCTTTGTGCTCGGTTTATGGGTCTGCCTGTTGCTCGAGGGCTTTCTCGGTGTATTCCAGCCGGGATCGCCCATCGGTTAAAGGTCTTTTGCCGGAAGGCTATTTACCCGAGCAGCGGAGCCGCAGCTGCTACAGCACTTTGGTGACGGCGATAAAGCCGACCAGCGCAATGGTGCCGTAAGTGGCCCAGATGACCACCGTCGAACGACTCATGACGGTGCTGATAGTTTGTTCCAGTTCAGGGGACGAGCCTTCCACGGCCATGCGCCCAAAGGCAGCGCCCAGCGGATCGAAGACCAGGATCATGACGATGACCATCAGATTGATCAGGCCGTAGAGGCCGACCTTCCACAGCAGCCAGGTGGCTTCAGCATCGAAGGGACCGTTACCCATCCCGGACGACACAGCCATTGCGATCAGGCTGGCGCCGACGATGCCGGTAACCACGTTGTTGGCCTGGCCGAGCTTATGGCCGATGGGTTGATCATATTTGTAGGCGCCGGTCACGCTCAGCGCGGCCCAGGCAATGGTGAATAGCCAGACCAGCGTTATCCCGATGCTGCCCAGGTCCAGCAGGCCCATATCCACCGACAGCATGACGCCCAGGGGCAGGGCCGCCTTCCACATAACACGCGGCAGCAGTTCGATGCGCAGCGCCCAGTGCAGCAGCATGACACGGCTCTCGAAGCTCAGGGTCGGGTCGGCAGCGCGCCGGGCGGACAGGAATACGCCCAGATCCGTACCAATCCAGAAAACAAACATCAGAACGTGCAAATAATTCCAGGCGTCAAACGTGCTCATGCCGGCAGGCTCCTCCAGGCACACCCATGCGCCTGTGCAGCGAACATTACTACATGCCCGGCTTTTCAGGGCGCGCTTGTCGCCACCGACGTCCATACCGCGGGACCGTCTCAAGAGGCGGTTGCAACCACCTAAAAAACGCCGGATAGTCAATCTGCTGAACGCCCCGGCGGGGGCTTTGCGTTCAAGGAGATACTGACGTGCGACCTCATGTAGAATTGATCCAGGAATCCGACCTCTGCTGGCATCCGGCCGAGCTACCCGGCGGAGACGGCAAGGTCCGGCAACGCAACCTTTCCTATGATGAGGAAGACGGCTCGGCATCAACCCGTTTGATTTTCGATAGCGCCTGGACCGCCCGGGCGGTTATCACCATGCTGACACCGAGTGGTACGTGATGCAGGGCGCCGTGACGCTGGGCAACCGCTACCATCGGCAAGGGCGCCTACTTTCGTTCGCCGGCTGGCCTTGCGGTACCGGCGCTATCCGTAGCAGGAAGGCACCGATAGTCCTGATCTTCCGGGAGTATGGCGACTGGGGCTTTACCAAGTCCGCTAAGGACCGCGACCGGCCCGTGTTCCCGCGGCGGCAACACCGCTTCCGACGAGCCAAGGGTGAGCTGACGCTGGTCGACAGCAGCCGCATGGAATGGATGCCGAACGTCGTACGAAGGGGATACACAGCGTTTTCTGAAACTTAAGTTGCTGTACCTGGATCCGGCCTCACCCGATAACAACAACACGCGGTTTTGTCACGATGCTGGCCTGGGCACCGCCGGGCTGGTCGGACAATCGTTTGGTGCACCACCCCGTGTTTGAGGAAGCCTATAGCCTGGAGGGGTCTGGACTACAACTTCGGACACCTGGATTCCGGGCACCTATTTCTTCCGCCCGGCACTGGTCAAGCATGGCCATTTCGTGGCCGGCGAAGAGCGCGGCTGGAGCGGCATTTTCCGTCTCGGATGGTTCGCCTGGTCAACTGGATCACCATTAATGAAAGGGTGATCATCGAAGGCGATGCGGTTAACTACGATCCGAAGACCCAGGCGCCGGTAATTGCCGGCCTGCCTGTGCGCTCGCGTTCATCGGGGCCCTGGGATCTGGACGGTCAGTAGGCGCGCACTGCTGGAGCGCAGTGCAGGATACCCGATTCGCGACCCGTAAGAAATTACGCGGGTTGGTATGTGCCGGCAGCCAAAAATTGATATTGGTGCTATCGATATGCGAATCTCTATACACGCGAGAAGCGGTCGAACAATGGCTGGACCGGCCTGGACGACGAGTTCAAGGCACAGGTCCGGATGCCCGCGGACATGCGCGCGGGGTGAGCGTAGAAGATTACCTTGCTGCAGATGGACCAGGCCGGAATCGAACGCTCGCTGCTGATTGCCGTGCGGGCCGGCGATATTAACAAGAGTCGGCGGTTTCGAGATTGCCCTACGAGCTGTGCAGGCCGTTTGCGCAGGCGCATCCGGAGCGCTTTTCCGGCCTGGCCGGCATCGACTGCCGTTTCGCGGCATGCAGGGCCTGCTATGACCTCGAGCATGCGGTCGGGAATGTCGGCTTCGTCGGCGCGCACCTGTATCCGCACTGGTGCGAGCTTGCCGCCCGATCACGCCAAGTACTATCCCTATTACGCCAAGTGCTGCGAGCTCGATATTCCCATCATGATGCAGGTTGGCCATAACCTGGTTTATTCCCGGACAGAGACGGCTTGCCGAGCGTGGCACGGCCGATTACTGCTCGACCAGGTGGCCATCGATTTTCCGGAGCTGAGCCTGATCGGCATCCATATCGGTATCCCGTGGACGGACGAGATGATTTCCATGTGCTGGAAACACGAAAATGTCTACACGGCGGGCGATGCCTATGCACCGAAGTACTGGCCGATCGCAGTTTGTTCACTACGCCAACAGTTACGGGCAAGCAAAGGTGATGTTCGGCACCGACTGGCCGGTTATCGATCCCGAACGCGCCGTGCGCGAAATCGACGAACTTGGTTTTCGGGACGAGGCCAAGCAGATGCTGATGCGCGATAACGCCCTGCGGGTGTTCAAGCTGCCCGGCTGAGCAGCTCATTGTGAATAGCGTTGAACTGCCGGCGAGTTTTCGTCACCTGTCATTGCTGAGCGGGGTGCGCTCGGCCGCAGCGCGCAATCCGGCCAAGCTGGCGTATCGGCACAGGGATGAAACACGCACCTATGGTGCACTGATCGCTCGTATCGACCAGGTCACCACCGCGCTGAGCGCCGATCTGGGCCTGGGCAGCGGCGACCACGGCGCTATCGTGGCGGAGAATTCCATCGAGTATATGGAAATGGTGATCGGTGCCTCGCAGGCAGGCGTCGGCACTGGCAACGGTTAACCCGAAGCTTCGCGCCGGCCGAAATCGCGGCCATTTGCGACGATGCCCGGGCGCGCGTTCTGTTTGTCGATGACGACAGTGCCGCGGACTGCTCAGGGATGCCCCATTGGCTAGCGTCGAACGGATCGTTCACCTCGGTGACGGATTCGATGACTGGCTGGCCAGGCATCGGCCTGGCAGGCCATCCCGAAGTGTCGAGAATGGGACATGTTCACCATTCCCTATACCTCTGGCACCACCGGCAAACCGAAAGGGCGTGCTGGTCCCGCATCGCTCGCGGGCTATTGCCAATGTTTGCGATGGCCATCGAATATGGCTGCTATTCACCCGACGATCGTTTTCTGGCCATCGCGCCCATGTGTCATGGCGCGGGGATGATTTTCGCGCTGGCCCCGGTGTTTTTCGGCGGGTACGCAGAAATCATGGCGGGCTTCGATCCCGAGCAGTGATGCAGCGTTCTGCGCGAGGAAGCCATGACCGGCTTTTTCGGCGTGCCGACGCATTTTCATGCCCTCTTCGGCCTGCCCGCCGAAACGTTCTTGACGAAGCATCGTCCGCCGCAGCTGACACACCATTATCTCCAATGCCGCGCCTTTGCCGCAGACGATGAAGGAAAAGCTCGTCAGCTATTTCGGCCCCGGCATCCTGCATGAGACTTATGGTTCTACCGAGGCCAGCATCGTGACTAACCTTCGGCCGGCTGATCAGCTGCGCAAGCAGGCCTGCGTCGGCCAGCCTATCTCCGGGCACCCAGGTCGAAGTCCGTCGGCGAGGACGGCAGTATCTGTGCGGCCGATGAAGTGGGTGAATTGTTCGCCACCAGTCCGTATCTGTTTAACGGTTACTGGAGACAGCCGGAAGAAACGGCAGAAGCATTCCATGATGGCTGGGTGACGGTCGGTGACCTGGCGCGACGCGATGACGAGGGGCACATCTATATCGTCGATCGGAAGAAGGACATGGTGATTTCCGGCGGCATCAATATTTACCCGCGTGAAATGGAAGAGGTCCTGCTGACCCACCCGGACGTCGCGATGTCGCCGTGATCGGCGTTCCGCATGAGAAATGGGGCGAGAGCCTGAAGGCTTTCATCGTGACCGGCGGGGCTGTCCTGGATGCGGAGGCCGTCGCGGCCTTTTGTGAGCCTCTGATTGCGCGCATGAAGATTCCGCAAGACGTTGAAACCATTGACGTGATTCCCCGCAATGCCGGCGGCAAGGTTCTAAAGACCGAGCTGCGCGCGCGCGCAGCGTCCTGAGTTTGCTGATGCAAAGCGTCGCATTTTATTTTGACTACACCTGCCCCTGGAGCTATCTGGCCTGTGTGCGCCTGCGCGACATGATCCTGCGCAGCGGTGCCACGGTGGATTGGAAACCCTTGTTGCTGGCAGACCTTGCCGAAGCAGCCGGGCCGGCTTTTGACTCAGGTCAGGTCTGATGACGGGCCGCGGGCAAGCTACCAGGCCGCTGATCTGGCTGCCTGGGCCGCATTACAACAATGTCAGTATTCAGCGCGAGCCTGGCACGGCGCCCGACTGTCGCTTGGCACTGCGCGGTTTGCAGGCCGCGCAGCGACACGGCCGGGCCATGGAATACAGTCTGGCCGTATTTGCCGCCTGTCACGGCGCCTGCGAAGATATCAGCGATGCGGGCGTGCTGGTTCGTATCGCGTCGAAGGCTGGTGTTGATGAGTGACGATTCTGGCAGCCGCCATCAACGCCCCGGAGACTGATCAGCTATTGGCCGGAAATGCCCGCGAGCTGGTGCAGCGCGGGGGCTATGGTCCGGCGACATTGTTTGTGGACGAAGAGATGTTTTTCGGCCACATGCGGATGCCCCTGGTGGAGTTGACGTTAGGTCAGGCCAGCACGCCGGCAGTTCGTCATGCCGGGCCAGCATGGCTGATGTAAGGCTCAGACTAGAACAATCAGTGAGCAGCGTGCAGCCCAATGACACAGCCCGCGCGATTCCTGGCCGGCACAGCGGAGCATTGGCCCTGACCCTGAAGTATCGCAGCCGCGCTGCGGCGCAGGGATATGGATGCCCCGCTACCGGCGCCTGGGAAGACCTCATGCGCGAACAAGTGGACCTGGGACGGGTCGCCCATGGCACGCACGGCACCAACTGCCACGGGTGGCTGCGCCTTCAATGTCTATGTCAAGAACGGCATCGTCTGGCGCGAGGAACAGCAGGGCGAGTACGGCAACGTCGGACCCGTGACGCACCCGATTACGGCCCGCGCGGCTGCCAGAAGGGCCTGCGCCATGCCAAGTACATGTACGGCAAGCAGCGCGTGCTCTACCCGATGAAGCGCGTGGGCGAGCGCGGCGAGGGTAAGTGGGAGCGAATCGAGCTGGGAACAGGCGCTGACGAGATCGCCGACAAGTTTATCGACTACCTGACGCGAGTTCGGGCCGAGTCCGTCACCACCGGCCTCGGCACGCAGATGGTGATGAAGCGGGCCTCATTTGATGGCCTGGGGCGCTTTGCGACGATCGCCGGCACCGAGCTGCCCGAGGCATTCGCGGGTGTAGGCGATCTGCCGACCGGCATCTACATGACGGTGGGTGTGCCGCTGCTCAGCGACAGCTGGCCGCGGTATTTCAAAGTCGAAAGCTGCTGCCTCGTCTGGTATTGCAACTCCGGCCGTAACGCGTATTCCGGATGCGCATTTTTTCTGGGAAGCGCGTTACAACGGCACCGAGGTGATCGCCATCTCGCCCGAGTTCACGCCTACCGCCATGCACGCCAGCAAGTGGGTCAACCCGAAGCCCGGCACCGATGCAGCCCTGGCGCTCAGCATGGTTCAGGTAATTCTCGCGGAGGAACTGGCCGATCGCGGACTACATCCTCGAGCAGTCCGATATGCCGTTCCTGGTCCGGAAGGATACGACAGCTTCCTGCGTGAAACCGACATGCTCGGCGGCGAGGCATCCCGGGACAACCTGTTCTACGTCTATGACGAGGCGACCGCAGCTGCCGTGCCCGCGCCGGGAACCGGCGGTCCGCCGCCGCCGCCGGGATCGATGGAGCCGGTGCATCCGCACGGCACGCTGGAACTCGGCGAACTTCGCCCGCGCTGGAAGGCGAATGGGAAGTTCAGACCAAAGACGGGCCGGTTGACCGTTACCACGGTTTATGCAAAGATGCTGGCATCCGTGCAGGAATATGCGCCCGAGAAGGCGAGCCAAGGTTACCGGCGTTACGCCCGAAGTGATCCGCGCAGACCGCCCGCACCTTCGCCAAGGCCGAAACGGCCATGATCTTTTCGGGCTACCGGGTCTGCAAATGGCTGCATGGCGACCTGATTCAGCGCGCTTTCATGCTGCTGCTGATCGGTTACGGGCAATCTCGGTAAGCCGGGCAGCGGCCTGCAAATTGGAACGTGCCGAAAGAACAGGATCAGTTTGCCTTTATGTTCGACGACCTGCCACCGACGCTTGCGCGTCGCGACACGATGGCACGCTGGGACTACGTGCAGGCCGACCTGAAAGAATTCAATGCCGAGATCTATGGCGAAAAATTGTCCGCGGAACATTTCGATCAAGTCTTTCCAGGAAGCGATTACCAACCGCTGGTTCCCGGACTACAGCCAGACGCCCTGGAAAATGGGGATTTACTCGGGCAGTAATGCGGCCAACTGGCGCGCATCCGGCAAGCGTTGGCGCGAGGAAGCATTCGGAAACTGGAGACGATTCGTGGCCTGACGCCACGGATATGGGCGTTACGGCCATGTATTCCGACTACGTGCTGCCCATCGCCCATCATTATGAGCGTCAGGATTTCATGCTCGGCCCTGGACGCCCTACGCTGCAGGTGCTGGATGCCGCCGTGCCGCCGCTGGGCGAGGCGATAGATGATTTCGAGCTGTTCGTCGCGCCGCAAAAGCGATCAGCGATCGCGCAACAGAGCGCGGCATAGCGCCGATCGAAGACAATTATATCGGTCATGCCGGTTAGCCGTGATTCACCAAGTTCCATGACATGTTCACGAAGAACGGCACGATCAAGACCAGCATGCGGACGCACTCAACTTCCTGCTGCGCGTCAATGAAGCGATACCTGTCGACGGAATCTTCAAGGACGTGGCCAACCACGGCATCGCGCGGTCAACGGACACCGACGGACTGATCTACGGCGAGAATTCGCCCTACCGCGCTCCATGAAACTAGCGTGTCGTGCGACAAACAGCCTTATCCGACCGCTAACCGGCCGCCAGCAATTCTACATCGACCATGACTGGTTCCTGCAGGAAGATGAAGACCTGCCGATCGCACCGTGCGCCGATGGGTGCCGAACGCATCCGCTGCGACTGTTGATGGGGCATGCCCGCCACGGCATTCACAGTATGTGGCGCGATGATTCCCTGCTGCTCAGCCTGCAGCGGGGCGAACCCGATATATATGTCAACCCTGACGATGCGGCGGCGCGCGGCGTCAGCGACGGCGATTTGATCCGGATCTTTAACACGGCTACGGCTATTTCATCGCGATGGCACATGTTACTTCGTCCATGCAGCCGGGCATGACGTACATGTACCATGGCTGGGATCCGATGATGTTCCGCGACCGGCAGAATTTCGGTGCGGTGATTTCCGCAGCCGGGCTGATCAAGCCGACGGGCCTGGCTGGCGGCAAGGGCCATATCACTTCCGGACTTTCCGTTCGAACCGAATGCGGTATTCCATGACGTCACCTGCAACTTCGAGAAGTACGCGGCCTGAGCCGTGACCGCCGAGCTGGATGATCTGCTGAGTGCGATTTATGCATAGAATCGGCGAGAGAATAACTCTTGAACCTATTGAAATAGAAGAAGAAATAGCAAGGCCCAAGGCATTTCTGAAAGTACTGGATGCCGAACATTTCAACTGGCAGGGTGAGCCGTTTCGGAAGCTGTTTGCCATGCGTTTTCGCGTCAAGCTGCCGCCTCTGGACCAGATCAACACCATTTTCTACCCGCAGCCCGACTATGCAGCGCCGATTTTTATCTTTTTCTGCCTGCTGACCCGGCGAAAAGCTATCGGGCATCTGAACGTCAATTGTCCTTTCGATGATGCTGACTATCGCGCACGCTGGGTCGATCCCTTGCTGGCGATGAAGAATCGCTATCCGAGTTTCGACTGCGAAGATCGCTATCCAGAATGGATGAAGAAATATCGTAATGACTGCACCATCTACGGTATGTTTTCGCGCGATCGCTACGACGACCTGCGCGACTGTGCCATGGATTACCTGGATTGTTATCTGGGCCAGCTAGCAATACGTAACTGAAAAGTTGAGTAAGATGCAAATACAGGAAACGTATTGCTGCTGCCGAAGCTGCGAACCATCGATCGCGATGGTATAGATATTGAAAAAACCCCTTTCACGATACGCAAAGGCAATAAGGTTTCCCTGGGAGACCAATCTGCTGAATCATTATAGGAACCATTAAAAGGTCAATGATGTAAATTCAAACCTTCTGCATCCATAATATAGAGCTGTGGATAATCCAGCTCGATCATGTAAAACTAGTCCGCCGTCGGAGACCAACAGGGTGATGTATCAATTCAATTAAATGTCAACCGCTAGATTGCGTCCGGTGATATCCATGACATAAATTTCGCTGTTTCCATCTTTTGACAAGGTTAAGGCAAGTTTTGTTCCATCGGGTGATACAGCTGGAGAAGGATTCATCTCGCGGTACGCAGACATTTTTTGATGAAACTCTTCTTTCATTACAGTCCATATGATATATAGTCGGGGTTCCTTCAAAATATGAGGTAAAATAGACAGATTTACCATTGTGATCCCAGTCAGGTGATAGATTCTTATGGAATGGTTGGCCGTGATATGCATTTTGCTTGAACCATCATAATCCATCATGACAAGTTCTTTCGCTTTATTCTTTTCTTGGATATAGACGATTTAGTATGAGCGATACCCTTGTCACCGGAAAAATCGAAAGACAATTTCATCGGCAAATTTATGGATCATTTGTCGAAAAAGAGATCGTATGAAACAGTAGAATTTTGTCCTTAACCATTATCATCGGAAGTTCAATATCAAACAAAGCTCCATTCAAGGTAATTGTGTCACCATTTTTGCTCAGTTCCAGACAACGAGAGCTTGAGCTCCTGTTAAATACCAGGCGGTATAGGGAATGCTCCGCTTTCTTTGATACATGGAATTGATATCATCAGAATATTGAGCCACATCTACAAGTGTAAATAATCCTGACTCCCGCAGATCAAACGTTAATATTTTCAGAGCTGAATTTCGCAAAGTTACCAGCTCGGATTGATCAAGAGGTATGTGAAGATAAGGAATAGCAAGAGTCACCTTCTTGACCTCCGAGGTGGTGATATCCAGATATACATCTGTGGTGGCCTGGGAGATGGAGGGGAAAAAAGCACATTATCACGTAAAGTAAACTCGCTAAGACCAAGCGATAATTCACGTGTTTGGCAATGATGGTTATCAATTTCATTCTCTCTCTAGATTTATTCTCCTTCAAAAAAGCCTTCTTCCTTTTTCTGTTTCTCATTGTAATTCATTTTTTACTATTCCTCAACACTTATCCGCTTAAGAATTTCTGTCAACGAAAAGCAAACGAAGTGAAAAACGTATTCCTGAAATCATCTTCAGCAAAGCCGAAGGAAGCGGGGGAAACGGGTTTGAAACAAGGACTGAACGGAGAGCAGATTGATCAGGTTATCTCTCCGCAGCTCTCTTCTACCCGCCAAAAACTATGCCCTCTTTTGAAATTTTAAAATAGATGATGAGTTTTTTTGTTTCCCCTGGTGTTAAAATAATCATGGGATGTTTGATTGTGAGTGATTTTCTTTATTGCGTATGATATAGTCAGATAATACACAAAGGGGAAATTCGCTGTATCAAGCATCATTGCTCCACTTCTGTGAAGCCCTTCCTGGCTATCATTCATGGAAAAAGGTGTCGTTCTGGTCAGACTTTGCTTCTTCTGCAGGGAGCTCTTCCGGTTCTACCGGGTCGGTGTGGGGATTTTTTTAAGGAATAGGAATTGCCTTGGGAACAGGCTTTTTTTTCTCCACAATTCTAGGAGTTTCCTTTTTACATCAGGAGGTGGTGGGTGAGGGATATTTTTCTTTAATTGCTCCGGGAATGAGACGAGTTTTATTTCATAGGAAGATTTGAGAGCAGGTTTGTTCTTTCGCAGCTGTGAAGTAGCAATTATCATCAGGAGAAGACCCAAGTGAATAAGCAAAGAGATGCTAATCATTGCCATAAATCGGTGTCTGAAGAATTTACTACGTCCCCCCGAGTGACTCTGATCCTTGGTCATGCTTGTCCAGTCCCTTCAGATGCTCCTATCAAAAGTAAGTAACTCGCTGTGCTTGGTAAATAACACTGTGTTAAACACTTCAAGGCGTAGGATTGTTCATATATTTTAAAAATGAGTTCGATATATCAGGAACCTGATTGTAAAGGGATGTGGTAGTTGTGCGACTTTCCAGGCATTGTAACTATCGTCCTTCTCAAAGCAAATCTGGGCTCTTCTGGGATCATCTCCTTTCATTTCATGGCCGATGATAAGAAGGACCGCTTCATAGGGATCAGTCACAATACCCAGATTTTCGATGCCTATTTTTTTCATTAAGTCCATCGCCGTAACGACCACTCCATAAGCCACTCTCCTGTCAGCTCTCAGAAACACCGTTTTGAGATAACCACGCTCATGAAGAATTCTCAGCCTTCTCTCTTTAATTTTCTGCAAAGTAACTAATTCCTGATCGTAATAAGATCCAGCTCTTATCAGCAAAGCAACCATAACTTTCCTCTACATTGATATCACGGGAGCAGCTTGTGGTAATTGTACGATATACCTTGCCGCATCAGTGGTGCGGTTACCATAAAAATTATGAGCAAGACAAGCATGACATCAACGAGAGGTGTTACATTGATCTCGGATAAAGTAGTTCTCGGTCCTTTATTTGATAAAGCCATGGAATACTCCGCATCACGGGATTAAGTTCCCCACAAATTCTCGAGAAAAATCCGTCATTGCGTCCGAGGCTATGTTTAAACGACGCAGGAAGTGGTTATATGCTATGATGGCCGGAATTGCAGCGGCCAAACCTGCTGCAGTGGCAATGAATGCTTCAGCAATACCGGGAGCAACGACGGCGATACTTGCTGTAACTGTGTACTCCGAGTCCACGGAAGGAATCTAATACCCCAGACTGTACCAAAGAGACCGACAAAGGGAGAGACTGCTCCCGCTGTTGCAAGAAATGTTAAGAAGCGTTCAAGAAAATTAATTTCATTCCTGCTGGATTGCTCCAAAACAATCATCAAGCGTTCCCGCTCGCCCTCTGAGGGAAATTTAAAGTATTGTCCGTATCAGATGACGAGTTGTGATTCCTTTTTTTTTCTGCTGTGGCCTGTTGATATCCTGCTCGGAATAACTGAGCCAATGGACTGAAATGGAATTTTGTTGATTGCCGATAAACATTTTCCCATGAGCCAGTATTATTGCGAAATAATTGTAAAAATTCATCGTTCTCTCGTTCTGCTTTCCTGAAAAAACGGTATTTATCAATGATTATAGCCCAGGAAAAAACTGAGAAAAGGAGGAGCAGCAGGAGAACTGATTTTGCCATTGGCCCTGCATGAAAAATCATCTCCCGAAGACTGCCGTCAAATGCAGGAGAGGTATTTTGAGTAAGCACCAGTAAGGTAACGAATGTATTCATTTCATCTCATCCACAAAATAGTTATGGTGCAATATTATGGCATTTTTCCTGATCATTCAATGCTTTCACCTGGGAAAAATAGAGAGATGGGAAAGTAATTCTCACTTTAAACGAACAGTAATCGCTCTGAAAGGTCATTACGTTTCATCTGATGGCGATAACGATCGTACCGTTGAATGTTGAAAAGTTCTCCTCACACAATACTATCTTTCTC
>CAWEDX010000008.1:0-106171 GCA_963807995.1 uncultured Gammaproteobacteria bacterium | reverse complement strand
TCCTGATGGGGGCAAAGTTTCTGCACATGCTGGGCGTCGCGCTGGTCACCAGCGCCCTGCTGTTTCTGGTCACCGCCGTTCTACAAAGAGAAACCTCCGCCGCCGCGATACTGGGCCTTGCCTCCACGGCCGGCACCCTCGCCTCGGTACCGTTGTGGCTGGCCCTTAGCAAGCGACTGGGCAAACGCAATACCTATCTGCTCGCCGTGCTGGTCTTTCTGCCGGCGTCACTAAGCTGGTTGTTTACCGGGCCGGCCGAAGCAGCGATCTGGTTACCCCTGCGTGGCATCGCCATCGGCATCGCCACGGCAGGCCTGACCCTGACAGCGCAGGCCATGCTGCCGGACACCATTGACTACGACGCTCGCCGCAGCGGGCTGCGCCGCGAAGGCTTGTTCACCGCTGGCTATAGTTTCATGGAGAAAAGTGCCTTTGCGCTTGGCCCACTGATATTCGGTGCCCTGTTGCAAAACGCGGGCTTCATACCGCCGACAACACCGTGGCCATCAGCGCGGAAAGCCGCAGGGCCATTCTGCTGGCCGTGGCCGTCTTGCCAGCCATAGCCAGTGCGCTGAGTGCGCTATTGCTGATCAGTTACAAGCTCGACGCAAACTATTTACAAACACGCAGCGTAAATTAGATGCCCGCCTCTAGTGCCAATATCAGCAAGTCCGTAGCCCGTACCTTCGCGCTGCTCGAACTGTTTGCAGAACAACGCCGCCCGCTCAGCGCCACGGAAATTCGCAGACATCTGGAGCTGCCGCAGCCGAGCTGCCGGGCATTGTTGCTGGAGCTCACCAGCCTGGGTTACCTGGCGCAGGATCCGGAGCGTCACAAATATTTGCCCACCGCCGGCGTTGCCGCCCTCGGCGACTGGATTGCCGAGTCTCAGTCTCCAGACCCCCGGCTCCCGGCCAGCGTCGCACGGCTGGCCAGGCAGGCCAACGAAACCTGCAGCTTGAGCCGGCGACGCGGTCAACGACTGGAGATTTTGCTAGCCAGCTCGGCTGAACATCCGCTGGCGCTGCGACTTCAGCCCGGGTTGGGCGAGGCCCTGTGGCGCTCAGCCGCCGGGCGTTGCCTGCTGGCTAATCTGCCGCAAGTGGAATTGGCCGGGCTGCTGGAGGAATTTTTGCGCAACTGCCGCAGACCACGTGATCGGGAAACCCTGCGCGGCCTGCCATCCCAGCTGGCGCAGATTCGCCGCAGCGGCCACTATGTCGCTGCCGATGTATTGCTGCGGGGTGTAACCACGGTGTGCCTGCCGCTGCGGGCCTCGGGCCAGGACTTCGTGATCACCCTGGCCGGTGCCAGCGACCGACTGACAGGACGTGAGGCGCAGCTGCTACGCCTCTTGCGACGCGAATTGCGGCCGCTGCTCACGCGCTAAAAGTTTTTGGTCAGCCGGCAAAGCCTTGGCTATAGTCCACTCATGAAAAAACCGACCAGCAAGGCGCAGCTGAGACTGGCGCATGACTGAATCACACTGGCCCGTTGCCATCGTTGGCGCCGGACCCGTTGGACTGTGCGCTGCCCTAAACCTGGCGCGGCTCGGCATCGAATGCGTGTTGCTTGAACGCAGTGAGGCCGCCGCCGAAGACCTGCGCGCCTCAACCTTTCATCCACCCAGCCTGGACATGCTTGAGCAGTTGGGCCTGGCCAGCACCATGGTCAGCGACGGCCTCAAGGTGCCGGACTGGCAGATTCGCCTGCACGCCAGCCACGAGCGCGCGTTATTCGATCTTTCTGTACTCGCCGACGACACCGCTCATCCCTATCGCCTGCAATATGAGCAGGCGGCTTTCGTGCGGCTGGCCCTGGAGAAAGTCGCGGCCACGCCTGCCATTAGTCTCCGGCGCGGGATGCAGGTAACCAAGTTGCAGCAACAGGATAAAAGGGTGGAATTGGGCTGGGATTCAGGTTCGTTAACCGCTGACTATGTTATTGCAGCGGACGGCGCCTCAAGCAGCCTGCGCCAGTTGCTGGAATTGCCCTTTGCAGGCCTGACCTATCCCGAAACGACCATTCTCGCCACCACCCACTTCCCCTTCGAGAAGCATTTGCCGGGCTTGTCCTGGGTCAATTATTGCTGGAGTGATCAGGGCACCTTTTCTTTACTAAAGGTACCCACGCGCTGGCGTATCAGCCTTTACCCGGAGCAGGATGAAAGTGTCGAAGCGGCGTTACAGCCTGCGCGTGTGGCCGAACGCTTGCAGCAAGTCGTGACCAATAAAGACGGCTATGAAATTCTCGAAATACGGCCCTATCGAATTCATCAGCGCATTCTCGACAACTACCGATGCGGTCGCGTGCTATTCGCCGGCGATGCCGCCCACCTGAACAGCCCCAGTGGCGGCATGGGCATGAATTGCGGTATCCATGACGCTTTTAATCTGAGCGAGAAACTCTCGCAAGTTCTGGCCGGTGAAAGTGAAGCGCTGCTGGATCTTTATGATCGTCAGCGGCGTCCTGTCGCGAGAGACGAGATCCTGCTGCGTGCCGACGGGAACCGCAAACGCATGCAAAAACGTGATCCCGCCTGGCGCCGTGCAGAGCTCGAACGACTGCAGGCGATTACAGCCGATCCGCACGCCGCTCGCGACTTCCTGCTAGGCTCTTCGATGATTGCGGGCCTGCGTAAGGCTGCCCTGGTTACCTGATACAACTTTCGCCAAGCCGGCCGCGATGCCGTTTATAAAGGAAACACCATGGACCATGACAAACCGATAACCATCGCCGCCGCCGTGGCACTGAGCTGCATTGGCGTATTCGGTCTGATACCGCAGCCGCTGATTGTCGGCGCCTTACAGGACGTCCTGGGTTTCAGTAGCCAGCAAGCCGGCCTGATTAGTGCGGCCGAGGTTTTCGGCGCAGCCCTCGCCTCGATCTTCGCCGCCTTCTGGATTCAGCGCGTCAACTGGCGAGTGGCTGCAATGTTCGCTATAGCCGTAGTGGTTGGCGGCAATCTGCTGTCCGGTGTCCAGACCAGTTACGGCGCGTTGCTCGCTCTGCGTGGCGCGGTCGGTTTTTTGGGTGAAGGCACCGCCTTTGTCATCGCCATTAGCGTAATCAGCAACACGCGGGAAACCGATCGTAACTTTGCGTTTTCCATTGCAGCGCAGGTCGCTTTCGGCGTGGTGGCCTTCGCCAGCCTGCCATTCGCCGTCGCCAGTTATGGCCTGGCCGGAATTTTCCTCCCGCTGGCAGGCGTTGCGATCCTGATTGCACCCTTGCTGCGCTGGTTGCCGGCGCACAGCAGTCGACAGGCTACAGGCGGCGCTAACAGCAGCAGCGTCAGTCTGGCGCCCGCAATCATTGCGCTCGGCATCTTGCTGATCTGGTGCATCGGGCTGGGCGGTATCTACGCCTTCGAAGAGCGCATCGGTGTGGCCGGCGGCCTTGAAGCCACAACGGTCGGATCGGCCCTCGCCGTTGCGGTTGCCATCGGATTTCTCGGTGCGCTGGCAGCCTCCTGGGTCGCTGATCGCTGGGGACGAATTCCGCCGGTCAGCGTCGCCTTGTTAGCCCAGGTTGGCGCCATCGCGCTGCTGCAGGGCGACCTGAGCTGGACGCAATTTGCGATCACCGCCAGTGTTTTTCACTTTTTCTGGAATTTCACCGGGCCTTACCTGATGGGCATGGTTGCCACCAGTGACCCCACGGGCCGAATCGCTGTATTGATGCCGGCCGCCCAGACCGGTGGCTTTGCCGTCGGCACAGCGCTGGCCGGGAATTTAATGACGGGCGGAAGCATTACTGCTGCAAATGCGGTTGCTATCGGCGGCTGCCTGATCGCACTGGTGATATTCATTCCAACGGCGATGGCGGCAGCGCGCCGGAAAGACAGCGCACCGGCCAGTGCCTGATTTCTGGGTAGCCACAAATCGCAGACAAAAAAACGCCGGCCTAGCGTTTATTCCCGGTTAAGGGGACCCGGGGCGCCGACCGGCGTAGTGGGAAGATCTGGAGGATCCAGCACCACACAGTGCAGAGCGGATTATGTCACATCGTTTTTGTAAACGATACCAATATCGGTTGGACACCCCTTTAGACGACTAAACTGCACATCCCGAGTCTCTCATCCAAACGGCCCAAGATACTGAAATTACTATTTTAATCAATGCGTTAAAGATAAAGGCCAAAGATCGGACAAGTCACTACCCAATCGGTCAGGATCCCGGTCTTGCTACTAATCTCTGCGCATGTGTCGTATATGGTTCTTTAAGCACATATACGACGAGCTTTTTTTCGAGCCCTGTCAGTCATTAACCGTCTGCAGCTGCCGGCCGGCCATCGGAGCCACCCATCGACAAACTCAATCTTCTGACATTATTTTTCGAAGCCGCCGGACAACGCGGCAAGCAACGTGCGTTCGTGGACAGTCTGGCCCGCGAATTTGCAGCCGACAGCGCGAGCTGCCTGATCTGGTGTGACCAACCTGAGACGCAGTTGCTGCTCGTTGCCGAGGGCGCGAACCGAGACGACCTGGAAACAGCTTTTCAAAATCGACAGGCGAACGGCGGATCTGTTTACCCAATTGGCGGCTCAGCCAACCGGCAGTGTCAGCCGCTTCACAGCGTTCCCTGGATTCCCAGCCTGCCATGGCCTGGCAGCGCTTCTCATGGGCGATGAATACAAAATCGCGTTAACACTGACGCGCAGCATCGAAAAGACAGCCTTTAGCCATGACGAGCAGAACCAGCTTAGTAGCCTGGTGCCCTACTTACAGCGTGCAATTGATCACAACCGCTGGTTTGAACGCGCCCGTCATTCCGCCAAAGCCGGACTTTTTCTATTCGAACGGGCCCATCGTGGCATCCTGATGTTCGGGCTTCATGGCAGGGTGATTTACCACAACAATGCAGCGAAAAAAATTCTGTCCGACGGCGACGGCTTAGGACTAACAAATGACCGACTTGAATTGAAGGACAAGGAAGCAGATTTGCGCCACCGACTATTCCTTGCCGGCGCCGCATCGGCAAGGGGTGCCAGCGAGTTCGTCGAGCTCGAGCTTGAGTCGGGCATTGTAATCAATCGTCCGAGCGGCAAGACGCCCTATCAGATGGTCTTGTATGCCCTACCCTTCGCGCTTAGTCATGTCACCCTGGACGACGGGATAAGCCTGGTGGCCGGCATGATTCATGATCCGGAACAGAGCGTAGGTCTCAGCGACCAGACACTGATGCAGTTTTTGCGCCTGACGCCCGCGGAAACCAACCTCGCAAAAACACTGCTTACAGAGCACCGACTAAAAGACGCAGCAGCCAGTATCGGCATCAGCATCAACACAGCCAGGACACAGCTAAAAAGCATATTTCAGAAACTGGGGGTCAACTCGCAACCAGCGCTAATGCAGCGCCTGACCCAAACCCTGGATATCCGCGGCCCGGACAGGCCCTAGCCCTAAAGTTATTAGCCTTTACGGCCGATAACTCCGCTGTAGGCGAGCCTTATGAAGGGCTGGCCGGGCGGATACAGGTCCTGAAGTTATGAGCATTGCCATGAGTAGCTGGCGCAGAATTGCGTATCAGCTGCTGGAAAGCCGCGTACAAAGATCACCGGCCAGTGACTTCATTGGGCGCTTTATTGTGGCGCTTATTATTCTTAATGGCCTGGCCGTTGTGCTGGAATCAAATCCAGAAATTTACGCCGCCCATGCCGATCTGTTCTTCGCCTTCGAAGTATTTTCCGTAGCGATTTTTACCGTCGAATACGTCGCCCGCTTGTGGGCCGCCGCAGATTATCCGCGCTTTGCCCATCTAAGCCCGCTGCGCGCGCGCCTGCGCTATGGCATGTCAACCATGGCCTTGATTGATCTGCTGGCTATCGCGCCATTCTATCTGTCGCTGCTGATTGCCATCGACCTGCGCTACCTGCGCCTGTTCAGACTGTTGCGCCTGCTGAAGCTATCGCATTATTTCGACGGGCTGCATGTGTTTGCCACCGTGCTGCGCCGCGAATCCGGCGCCATCGCCGGCGCCTTGCTAATCATGCTGATCCTTATCGTAGTTTCAGCCTGCCTGATGTTCACCGTAGAGAACGCGGCGCAGCCGGGACGTTTTGGCAGCGTCGCCCAGGCGATCTGGTGGGCGGTGGTAACCCTGACCACGGTCGGCTACGGCGACGTAACCCCCATCACTTTCGGCGGCAAGTTGCTGGGCATCGCCATAATGCTGCTGGGCGTCGGCACCATGGCCTTGCCGGCGGGTATTCTTGCCGCGCGATTCTCAGAGGAACTACAGGGTCGCCGCGAGGTCTTACGCGGGCAGGTGCGCGACGCACTGGCAGACGGACGCCTGGACCCTAACGAGCAACGCTCGCTGGAGCGACTGCAAAAAGAACTGGGCCTGTCACACGAAGAACTCCAGCGCCTGGTTATGCTGCAGGGCCAGCTCAACAAGCGCCATCGCTTTTGTCCTCATTGCGGCGAGTCCCTTAACGAAGGTGGCTGAGAAAATTCCTGCTGCAACCAGCGCTGCCAGTGCGGGAACTTGGCGGCCAGGTAGGCTCCCTGTGGTGCAGGCTGAATAGAGAGCGTGGCAATCTCACTATAAGCCGGCATGCCAGCCGCCAGCCGCGCCATCCCCAGTAGCCCGGCTTCAGCAACCTCAAGCACTTCGACGGGCCGGCCCAGTAAAGCAGCCAGCCCAAGCGGCAACGCCTTATCTCTGACCAGACCGCCGGCCAGCAGGATACGTGCCGGCGGCTGACCGTTACTCAGGTCGTCGAGTATTTCGCGAACTCGAAATAACAATCCCTCCAGCATGATTCTGCGCCGCCCGGCCGGATCCAGGGAACGCGCGGCTGGCGAAAAGAGCGGGCCCAGGCCGGGTCGCCAGTGCGGCGCGCCGACCCCGGCACGGTCCGGCAACGCGAACGCGTCTGGACTGGGATCGTCGATGGGCAATTGAGTGGGAGCCGGCGCGCAATCATCCAATGATGGCCCGGCGCCGTTAATCGTCCCCTCCAGCGCATAGAGCGGTTTTGACCCGCCCAACAGTGGTGCTGTCAGATAGCCTGCCTGGCGCGTGCTCGCCGGAACGCCCGCTTTCAGCACGAAGGCACCGGTGCCGAAATTTGCCAGCACCGCGCGCTCCGGAAGCAGGGCCAGGGCGCCGGCCGACTGATCCGCGAGACTGGCGCTTAACCGCAGCCCGTTCACTAGTTCGATGGACAAGCCTTTGCTGGCTACCAGTTTTGGCAAACAGTTTCCGGGAATCGCATAGGCTTGCAGCAGTTCGCTGCTCCAGTCATCGCTAGCAAGGTCGAGCATGCCGGTGCGCGCCGCCATGGTCAGGTCCGTCACGTGTTGATGCGCGCTGCTCAAATTCCAGATCAGCCAGGTTTCCAGCGTGCCAAACAAAACCTCGCCGGCCGCTGCACGCTCCCTGAGCGCCGGCTGGCGGGCAAACAAACTGGCCAGCTTGGGGCCGGCGTAGTGCGGCGAAAGCCGCAGGCCACAAAGTTGTTCCAGCAACGGCTCAAGATGACTATGCGTCGAGCACCAGTCCAGCGCGCGCCGATCTTGCCACGAAATCAATGCAGTCAGCGGGCACCCGGAAGCGCGCTCCCAGAGGAGAAAACTCGATCGCTGGGAACTGATACCCAACGGCAAACCCTGACGGGCATGGCCCAGCAATAATGCCTTCACCAGCTCCGCCCAGGCCGCAGCGGAAGACTCGCGTATCAGGCCTTCACCGCTTAGCTCCGGCGCGGCGCAGGTGTCTAACAGATGTAATCTAGCCTGCCGGTCCAGTGCACCAATCTTGATCCGCGTGCTACCGAGATCCAGTGCCAGTGAAATGCACTCGTCAGCACGCACGTGCGCAGCACTCGGCCGCCTGCGCAGCAGGCTTGAACCAGGCTCTCACAGGTAAATATAGAGCAAGGCCAGTCCACAGATCAGGCCGAAACGGTCCGGCCATTTCGCCAGTGTTTCGCGCCCACTGTGATGGTGACCCGGTTCGTAGACGATGACATGCAAAATTGATCCGGCCACAAAAGCCTGAAACCAGGCCAGACCGGGTGTCGACAGCAGGCCGGCCAGGGATCCCCCGGCCATGAACCCGGCGACCGTGGCGAACATCATCGCCGCCAGGGTCAGCAGCGCCAGGCGCGTCCCATGCTCCGGTGCGAGCAGAAACCAGATAGCCAGGCCGACGGGAAATCGGTGCAGGAGGACGGCCAGCCCCAGATCGCCGCCATGCTCATGGCCAGCGTGTAGGTCTTCCCCTGCGGCCGGGAAAGCCAGCGCGATGCCGTCAACAAAGGCATGCACAGCCAGGCCGGCAATGCTCACTACGAGTATCGCCACATGCGCCTGATGAGCAAATCGGTGCAAGCGCGACTCCAGCAAAACGGGAAATCCCAGCCCGGCGAGCAGGAACAACCAGGCCGGCCAGGCACCCACGGAAACCGCCTCGGGCAGAATGCTGAAACCCAGCAAACCCGCAATGGTTATGAAGGTAAAGCCACCCAGAAATGCTGCTGCCTGGGGTCCCAGGCGTCCGAATTGATAGAGCAGCGGGCCGACAACTAACGCAGCCAGGCTACCCGCCAGGCTTAGAAACGGTGTCATCGGCAGCTGGCCTGGTGCTGGCAGGTAAGATTAAAACCGCTGTTCATTTATGCCCTGGTCTGGTCGCGCTGCAAGCAGGAGTATGTCACGCGGCATGCAGGTGGACCACTTGATGCATCCGCGCCACCCCCGGGCAACGAAACCTATACGAACGTGGAGAACGCTATGCATCTGCCTGCAAGACTTGCACTGTCTGTATTTGCTTGCGGCCTGTTGACAGGTCTGCAAGCCTGCGCGAAGGCGCCCGTCGAGTCGGCGCCCACGGCGGATTATCGAACCGCTACCGCGAGTCGCGACGGAATTGGCAAATTCTATTTTGACCGCGAGATATCGCAGGTAATGGGCCATCTCGGCGCCGGCTGGCTGGAGCGTCCTGCCCGGGAACGCGAGGAACGCACCGACTTGCTGATTAATAACCTGCCGCTGCAAGCCGGCGAGGTTGCCGCAGACCTTGGCGCGGGCACCGGCTATTTCACCTTGCCCATGGCAAACCGGGTCGGGCCGAGCGGACGCGTGCTGGCAGTGGATATTCAACCGGAAATGCTGCAGATCATCAGCGAGCGGCTGGAACGCGACGGCATTAACAACGTCGACACGATTCTCGCCACGGAGACTAATCCCAGGCTACCGGCTGAAAGTGTCGACATGCTACTGATGGTCGACGCTTACCATGAGTTCGCCTACCCGCGAGAAGTCATGCAGGGCGTAGTTCGCGGCCTGCGCCCAGGCGGCCGTGTCGTACTGGTGGAATATCGCGGCGAAGATCCGCTGGTGCCCATAAAGCCGCTGCACAAAATGACCCAGGCCCAGGCGAAACGGGAGATGGCCGCCGTCGGTCTCGACTGGGTCGAAACACTGGACCTGCTGCCACAGCAGCACCTGATGATTTTTCGCAAGCCTGCCGACTAGCAGGTGGACAGTGTCCTGCTTTCGCCTGCGCTATGCTGGCGAGGTCGAATATGAAGCGCAAAAACCATGATAGAGATCAACCCTGCCTGGCAAGGTGACGTAACCTTCTACGAACTTGTTTACGGCACCTGGCTGACCTATGCCTTGCTGGTCCTGATCTGGGAACACGGACTTCGCCAGCCGCTGGCGGAATGGAAATATATACTGATTACTTTTCTGGGCGCGAGCTTTTTCTGGATCAACCATTACTTTCAGAATGCACCCCTTTACCCCTGGCTATTGAATGGCTATGCGCTGATTTTCTTAGTTGTCTACTACCGCATCGCGGTAGCGCCGCAGACGCGCGGTGCCTTGTGGAAAACCCTGGCCACAATAACGGCCGTAGTCTTCACCGTATCTTTTATAGGCTTTGAATTCATAGCCCGCATCGGCGTGCAGCGTGGCGTCAACGAGTTCTGGTTTATGGCCGCAGCCTATTTCGGTTTTCTTTGGCTTATCTGGTGGCGGGGTGCACGCCGCGCCGCGAGCTGAACCGCCGCTGCGATAACCGCAGCCGATCAAATCTCCAGCAACAGGGCGATTTCCCGACTCGCGTCAGCCAGGCGCGAGGGTGAGCATGGGAACACGAAAAACCGGCCAAAACGGTCCGGCGTCGCCTGCTCACACAGACTCGGAGAATCGTCATGCAACAAGTCCCTTCACCGCTCAACATTGTCAGCTTACTGTTGGCTTTCATGCTAACCGCGCTGCCAGGCCACACAGCCAACCTGAGCCTGGCTGACCTGCGCCCCGGTGATCTGCAAATTACCGAGTACCTGGCCAACCCGGTGGTTGTCGCCGATTCGGCCAACGAGTATTTCGAACTATTCAATCAACGCGAGCAAGCCGTCAACCTGAACGGGCTCATCGTCAGGGACGAAGGCAGCAACGAGTTCACTATCATCGATCTGGTAATCCCGGGCCGGGGCTTTAGCGTGCTCAGCAACGGCGACGGGTCGCAGCTCGGTATTCGCCCTGACTACCAGTATGGAAGCGCCATGGCCCTGACCAATAGCAGCGACGAAATACTGCTGCTGACACCGGGCGAGCAGCTGCTGGCTACCCTGCGCTTCAGTGATGGTGACTTCTTTGGCGCAGGCGTCGCCCACGAATTGATTCAGGGTGATCGCAATCTGAGCGAGGCACTGGGACCGACGCCTGGGGCGGCGACTATCAAGCCGCATCAGCAACACTTGCCGAAAGCAACCTGGGCTCACCCGGCAGAGCCGGCAATACCCGCTTCTCAGCGCCCGTGGTACCAGTACCGGCGGCCTTGTGGCTATTCGGCAGCGGCCTCGCTGCGCTCGCGGGGCTGCGGCGGCGCAATCTTCCCCTGACACGCTAAACTCCGACCTTTCCTTCTTGGAGTCAAGTGCATGCCGATGCCCAAACCGCTGTTAAAACGCGTACCTCGCGCTGACTTGCCGACGAATATGCAAGCCGCCTGGGACCAGGGAACGACCGTGACCGGTGACGCTACCTTTATTGAAATTTCGGGCAACAACCCGCGAATGTTCAATTGGTACATAGACGATTTCTACAGCAAGATTTATCACGGGGGCAATCTGGATGCGCGTGTACTGGAGCTGGTCAGGCTGCGGCTGGCCAACCTGCACGGCTGCGCGTTCTGCAACAAGGGCGATCGCGCGCAGGCGCTCGCGCTGGGCTTTACTGAGGCTGAACTGGACGCGCTGCCCGACTATGAAAATGGCCCCTTCAGCCCGGCCGAGCGCGCCGCGCTGGCGCTAGCCGACGAAATGGCCCTGACTAGACCGCTCGGCCGCATCACCCCGGCACTCTATGCGCGGCTCACTCCGCACTTCAACGACGCTGACATATACGAGCTGGGCATGATCATGGCCGTGCTTTGTGGCATGGCGAAGTTTTTGTTTGCCTTTGACCTGGTGGAGAAAGAGCCAGCTGTCCGTTCATACCGGGCACTGACAGTAAAAAAACGGACGCCTAGAAGAAATCGTAGCGGCGCAAGCGGGCGTGCAATTCATCTGCAGGCAGCCGCGGACCGGCGACGAAAAAAATTGGCAAGCCCTGTTCGCGCGCCATGCAACCCTGGCAGGCAAAACTATTCACGGCAACGACTTCAGTAAATAGTTCGCTGAGTTCCGATTCAGGGAAGCCGACGAACAAGGCCTGCTGATAAACCTGGCCCGTGGACCAGAGGTGGTAGGTCATGTGGCGCCCCAGGGCGACTGGCAATCTTTGCTGTTCGTCCAGTATGTTCAGCGCTGCGGCATGCCCGTAGTGAGACGCAACAATCACGCTGCCCTCTCGCTGCTCAGCCGTGAGGCTCTCCCAACTGCGCGTGGTTAGCTCGACCAGCTCTGGCCAGCCATGCATTTCAGCAAAGTGCGGAAAGTAGCGCTCCAGCTGAGCGGGTACCTCACTGGCCACGCCCTGTTCACTATCGCGCAGGAAATTCGCAAGCTTCTGCAACCAGGGATCCGGCAGCAGGGGCGCTGCCATGGGCACGGCGAAAACGCCGCTGACTAATGTGGCGATAATCCCGGCTCGGACAGTCGTGACAAATCGACCCCTTAAACAGCGATCCCAGAACAGCGCGCCGGCCGGCGTAAATAGCAGAAACAAGGGCACCGTAAAGTAGAATTTGACGCCGACCGCAATAAACAGACCCAGGCACAACCACGCCGCCGTGCCGATAAGACGCAGCGCGGTATCACGAGTAAACAGGCAAAACAGCGCACCCGGCGCCCAGATCAAAGCAAAGGCAGGATTCATGGTCAGCAGGATGCCCAGCACGGGATTCTCCAGCACCATGGCGGTAGGCGCATTGCTGCTATAAGCGGCGATGAAATCCAGCAAAGGCCAGTCGTTGAGCTGCTGCCAGAACAGGTAGGGGGATGCCACCAGCAAGGCCAGTCCAGCCGCCAACCAGACTTCGCGCCGCAACAGCAGTTCGCGCGCCCAGATCAGGCACGCCAGGGGCAGCGCCAGGCACAGGGCCAGAATAGACAACTTGGTAAGCACGCCGATACCCAGCAGTACGCCAAGTGCCAGCATCAGGCCTGGCCGACAGGTCTGCAGATAGCCGAGCACCAGCCAGAAAGCCAGCACCCAGACCAGCTGATCCAGCACATTCATGGTGAACAAGCCCTGTACCGACACGAAACCCGGCGCCAGCAACAACACCAAAGCGGTAACCCATTGGGCGAATGCTGAGCCGCCGAGACGACGGCACAGATCAATACCTAGCAGTGAAATGATGATCCCGATGGCGCCGGTAAACGCTCGCAAGGCAGGCAGGGAGTCGAGACCTATGGCCTGCAGCAGCGCCGAGATCCAGGCGATAAGCGGCGGAAAATCTACATAGCCCAGCGCCAGGTGCCGACCGGCATCAAGAAAATAGAGTTCATCCGACATGTAGCCGTAGCGATCACCGGTAAGCAGCCAGATGGCAAGCTTGATGACCACCACGAACGCAATCAGCCAGCCGTTCATAGGCGCAAGCACAGGCGCCGCAAGCGGCTTCATTGCACGCTCGCGCCTCGCCAGGTGTAGACCAGGGTGATCACATAGTTCCAGACTGCACCCACCAGAATGCCGGCCAGGCCGGCCAGAAACCAGGTGGTGTCTTTCTCGAAAAAGTACTGGGCGACGCCTACATTCGCCACCGCGCCGATACTGCAGGCCAGCGTGAAAGATACCCAACCGCGCAACCAGCCCCAGCCGCGCAAACGAATATCGCGGTAAGTAATGACGTTGTTCAGCACGAAGTTAGCAGTCATGGCCACGAGGGTGGCGCTGATCTGCGCACTAACGAATGAACTGCCGGCAATTTTTAACAGGCCGCCCAGTACGCTCATATGCACCACTACGCCGAGACCACCCACGAGCATGAAGGAAACGAAACGCACCGGCACCCAGCGACCAATCATTTTGTCCAGCAGCAACATGCCGTAGTCCCAGAGCACCTGGGAATCGAGCTTGCTGTCGCCGGCTTCACGGCTGCGGAATTCAAAGGGCAGTTCCTTAAATCGCAGGCTGTTGGGCGAAGAGGCAAAAATATCCAGCAGAATCTTGAAGCCGATGCCGGAAAGATGCCGGAAACTCGACTCAAAAACTTCGCGACGCAACATGAAGAATCCGCTCATGGGATCATGCAAATCGGCTGGGATCAGGGGGCGACTGAGCCGGGTTGCCAGCTGACTCAAGCCGGCACGGCGCTCATCCAGCCCACTGCTGCCACCGCCATCGACGTAGCGGCTGCCAACAACAATGTCAGCCTGGTCAGCACGCAGCAGCTCAAGCATTTTCGGCAACAGACTTTCATCATGCTGCAGATCGCCGTCCATCACGGCCATAAATGGCGCAGACGTCACCAACATACCTTCAATACAGGCTGAGGACAGACCGCGCCTGCCGACCCGCTGCAGGCAGCGCAGGCGTGGGTTTTCGCGCGCCAATTCGCGCACAGCGGCGGCCGTGCCATCCGGAGAATCGTCGTCGACGACAATTAATTCCCACTCGATCCCGGCCAGGCTGGCTTCCAGCAGGCCCACCAGGGCAGCAACATTAGCCGCCTCGTTGAAGGTCGGCACCACGACGGCAAGCTCCGCACCGGTGCGCATACCCCGAGCGGATTCCTCATTTTGCGAAATGGCAATCGACGCACTACCCATAGGACTACTATGATGACATTATTCGGCGCGTCTGACCGCCTGTTCGTTAACCACCTTATGAACTGGACCCTGTACCTACAAACCGCCTCGGCACTATTTGTGTTCATAACCCTGCGTTATTTTGCGATTGCCGGGTTTTTCTACTGGGCGTTGTGGAAGCGGCCGGGGAATCTGCTGCGGGCGCGAAAACTCACGGACATCACCCCGCCGGCACGCCTGATCCGCAGCGAAATTCGCTGGTCCGTGATCGCCTCGGCCATCTACGCCGTGCCCGGCGCACTGGTGCTGGAAGCCTGGAAAAACGGCGGTACAGCAATCTATACGGATATCAGCGAGTACGGCTGGCTCTGGTATTTCGCCAGCGTGCCGGCCTACCTTTTTGTCCATGACACGTATTTCTACTGGACGCATCGGATGATGCATCACCCGAAACTATTCCCCGTGATGCACAAGGTGCACCACGAATCCCGCCAGCCCACACCCTGGGCCGGCTTCTCTTTTCATCCCACTGAATCCATGTTGGGCGCAGCCATATTGCCTGCCATGGCCTTCGTGATTCCGATTCACGTCAGTGCGATCTTATTTATCCTGGTGCTAATGACGGTGGTCAGCGTTACCAACCATTCCGGCTTCGAAATCATGCCGGACCGCATGTTGAGGGGTATCGTTGGCCGCAACTGGATTTCAGCGGCTCATCACAACCTTCATCACTTGCGTTACACCATTAACTACGCGCTGTACTTTCGCTTCTGGGATCGGGTCATGGGCACCGACCGATTGGAAACGGAGTACGATTTTTTGCGGCCTGATAAAACAGCGCTGGAGCAGAGAGGCTCTTAGAATTCCGCGAAGGGACAACACTTCCGCCCTATCGTCGGTCGGTCGCGTTTCATGATTAAACATTGCACAGGACAAATAACTCGATAGTTACGCCATGCTCGACACTCTAATCTTTATCGCCGTGCTGCTACTGTCTTTCATCGGTATGGAAGCCGTTGCCGTGTATACGCACAAATACGTCATGCACGGCTTCCTCTGGTCTCTGCATAAGTCTCATCATCGCCCGCGTAACGGCATATTTGAGCTAAATGACCTGTTCGCCTTCTATTTCGCGTTACCGTCGATTCTGCTTATTTACCTGGGCGTGAACTTCTACCCCCTGCTTCTGCCCATTGGCGCGGGCATGACTGCCTACGGTCTCTGCTACTTCGGATTTCACGATGGCATCGTGCATCGACGCCTGCCGCTTCGTTATCGCGGTAACAATCCGTACATGAAACGTATTATCCAGGCGCACTACGTACACCATGCGACGACCAGCAAAGAAGGCGCAGTGTCTTTTGGTTTTCTTTACACCAGGCCGGTAGCCGAACTGGATGCCGAACGGCGTCGGCTCCTGGAACTCAACACAGATCAGGCTTGATCCACAGATCATCTGCGCGCGGCGGTGCTTCGCGACCGCGCTGCAAGCCTGCGGCGGCCAGCGCTTTGCCGGCACCGCGCAGACCCCAAAGCATCTTGCGGCCGGAAGTCACATAAGCGCGTTGATCCCATGCATGCGCACCGCGCTCTGATACCAGCGAGCCGATATCCCGGTACACACCGCTGGCGGTACTAACTGCCCAGCCAGCGCGAAATCCCAGCGCGCGAATACCATCTTCTGCCGAAGCGTAATAGCGTTCGGCCACCTGCAGTAAACGTTCCACCACTTCGAAAACGGCCTGGCGGTTCTCCGGGCTGGCAACCTCTGCAGCCGGAACTCCGGCATCGCGGAGCCAGTTGAGCGGCAGGTAGTTGCGCTGATTAGCCGCATCGTCCATGACATCGCGGGAAATATTCGTAATCTGAAAAGCGATGCCCAGATCGGCCGCCCTGCTCAGCACCTCCGGCTGGCGAACACCCATCACGAAAGCCATCATCACGCCAACCACGCCAGCTACGTGGTAACAATAGAGCAGAGTGTCCTCTAGATCGTGATACTCGGCACCGGCCACGTCCATGGCAAAGCCATCGATCAATTCCAGCGGGTAGCGATGCGGAATCTGGTACTTGCTGACAACTTGCTGTAAACCGATAAAGGCCGGCTCCGCGTTTGCATTACCGTTGAGAGCATCCTGGGTGGAACGACGCAGTGTTGCCAGTCGCTCCTCAGCTTCCTGCGGAGAAATTTCGGCGTTACCGAAACCCAGCTCCTGACCGTCAATCAGGTCGTCGCAATAACGACACCACGCATACAGCAGGTAGACGTCATCTCGCGTTTCGGCATCGAAGAGTCGCGCAGCGGCAGCAAAGCTCTTGGAGCCCTTGCGGATAATCTCACGGCTGCTGGCGGCGATATCGCTCAAATCAGGCAATCCCCAGGTCGGAAAGCAACAGACCCGCTGTCGCCTTGGCCGAATTCACCACCCCCGGCACACCCGCGCCTGGATGCGTGCCGGCACCGGTGAAATAGAGGCCCCCGATATTCGCGTCGCGGTTATGCACGCGGAAAAATGCGCTCTGGGTCAATAGCGGCTGCAGCGAGAACGCAGAGCCCTGATACGCATTAAGTTCCGTCACAAAATCCGGCGGTGTGAACATGTGAGAGGTTACCAGATCGTCCCGCAATCCGGGAATATATCGCTGCTCGACATAGTCCAGGATACGGTCGCGGAAACGCGGTGCTTCCACTTCCCAGTCGATTTCGCTACGCGAAAAATTGGGTACCGGCGCGAGCACATAGTAGGTACTGCAACCCGGCGGGGCCAGGTTAGGGTCACTCACCGAAGGTGCATGCACATACAGGGAAAAGTCATCGGCGAGCTTGCCGTGATCAAAAATATCTTCCAGCAGTTCTTTATAGCGCGGACCAAACAAAACAGTGTGATGCGCCAGCTCCGGATGCTCGCGGCGCAAACCAAAATAGACGACGAACAGAGACATGGAGAAAGTTTTGCGCGGCAGACTCTTCCGCATGCCAGCGGCTTTGGCCTCGTCGCGCAGCAGATTTACGTAGGTATGTACAACGTCGGCATTACTGACCACCGCTTCCACGGGAACCCTGCGACCATCTGCCAGGTTAACAGCACAAACTTTTCCGGCTTCTGTTTCTATTTTTTCAACGGGGGAATTGAGCCACAACTCACCGCCCAGGTCTTCGAACAGTTTGACCAGGGCCTGAACAAGGGCGCCAGTGCCGCCGCGCGGAAATAGCACGCCCCAGCGCCTTTCAAGCGCATGGATTAATGCGTAGATAGCCGAGGTGCTAAACGGGTTCCCGCCCACCAGCAGCGTGTGGTAACTCAGCGCCTGGCGCAGCTGCGGATCCTTAATGTACTTCGAGACCATGCTGTAAACGGAACGATAGCTTTGCAGCTTGACCAGCTGGGGCGCAGCGCGAATCATGCTCCACCAATCGAGAAACGGCTCCGCCGCAAGTTTTTGATAGCCCTCCTCAAAAACTGCTTCGGAGTATTCCAGAATCCGCGCATAGCCCTCAACGTCGGCCGGATTGCGCGAGGCTATCTGGGCATTCATGCGTTCGTCGTCAGCCGTGTAGTCCAGCGTGAAACCATCTTCCCAGCTCAGCCGGTACATGGGATCGAGACTGATCAACTCGATATAGTCGTCCATGTTGCGGCCGGCATTCTGATACAGCTCCGTCAGGCACTCCGGCGCGGTGATAACCGTCGGGCCAGCGTCAAAGGTAAAACCGTCCTTTTCATAGACGTAGGCGCGGCCACCTGCCCGATCACGCTGCTCAATCAGTACCGTGGGCACACCGGCAGTTTGCAGGCGAATTGCAGCGGCCAGGCCGCCGAAACCGGCGCCAATTACAGCGACACGAGGTGCTGACATTTGTTAACTCCCAGTTAGTTGCGCGCGGAATCGCGCGTCGACATCAAAAACAGGCTACGCAGCGCCTGTTTAACCGGCACCGGCGGCTTGCCAGTTACAATTCTGAGCTTATCCAGATTGGTTAAAGAACCGGCGTAGAACCTGTTAATGGTGTTCGCCGGCAAACGATAAAAGTATTCAAGCATTCGGTATCGGTCCTCGGGTGCGCTGGCCAGATACAACATGCGATTCAATAGTCGAAAATACAGACCTTTGCGCCAAAGCCTGAAACTGCGTGCTCGGATGACTTTTGCCAATGTCGCGCTATCCAGGTTATCCCAGCCGGCCAGGTCATCGGCCAGGCGCACTGCTTCCGGCAAGGAATAGCCCGTAGTGTAGTGAAACAATCCGGCCCGAATCCCGGAACGCGGCAGGCCCGGGCTGGCCGCCCAGAAAGCTTTCAGGTCACCATCCAGCACTACGGGCAATGCGCCCTGCTCCTCGCGCAAAACCTTTACGATGCGCCAGCCGCGGGCCTCGGCATAGGCATAGATCGCCTTGCGCATGGACTCCACCGCCAGTGTCGGCGTATCGCTGTAACGGGTGTCCTCAATCAGCAGCTGGGTGGGGCTGAACGGCAGGCTATACATGAAACGAAATCCGTCTTCTTGCGGCAGACGGGCGTCCATGAGAATCGGCGCATCCAGGCCGCAGGGTGACTCAAGCTCCACCATCAGGCCAAAGAATTTCTGAAAGCGTACGTCCAGATCACGACTACCCGGATCACCGCGGCCATCAATAACCGTTTTAGCACGCAGCTCCCTGCCGTCAGCGAGTGTGACCTGCTCGGACGCGACTTCCGCGACGCTGCAGTCCGTCCAGACTGCATCTCCAAGTTTGGCGCACACCTGCTCATTGAGCTGCTCAGAAAAGATGGTGTGGTAACTGCCCGGTAAGGTGCGTCGTCGCGTCGGAAAAATAATTTCGTGGCTCGTCCAACTGGCGGCGATCAGCGGCCGCAGCCATTCCAGCTGTGATGCGCTGATATCACTGCCATGAAACGACCAGGTGTGATTGCCACCCAGACTGGCGCCCTGCTCCAGCAGCACTAGTCGTAGCTGCGGAGAACGGGCCTTTAGTCTGATGGCTATCAGACAATTGGCCAGCCCACCACCGACCAGGATGACATCCGCGTCCACTGTTAATACCTGGCGCGCTCAAGGCGCGCAATGAGACATGTAACCAATCCGGCGACGGAATGACGGCGCAGCGCAGCCGTCGGCGCCGCTCATCAGGGCATCTGAATCTTGCTGCCACCCGGCAAGCCACCACCCGGCGCCCCGCCACCTTCCGGCACGATGATGGACGATGCTTGTTCACGGCGCATCTCCTCCAGGCGCTGCATGGCCTCTTCCACCGCCTGACCGGCCGCTGCAGCGAAACCATCAGCTGCATCACCCAGATTCGCCCCGGGAATTTCAAAGCTTAAGGGCAGCGGTCCGGCCCGGGTCATCAGCTGCGTTTGCCCAACAAACAGCAATTCACGTGACGGATCCCGATTGCCTTCACCATCAACCGGCGTCAGGCGCTGAATGCTGCCGACCTTGCGATCAGTAAACACTTCCTCCAGGTACAGGCCGTCCCGGTCCATTTTGATCTCAATTTCGTCCTGTGCCCCTGCCATGCTGGCTGCCTCTCGTTATTCGTTGGGGCGCTAGGGTACCAGTCCGCGCAAGTGCATGCGTAGCGGCTCTGATCTGGCGCCCGGGTGTTACACTCGCGGCCCGCTTCTGGGCTGAAAATATGCGCAAAAACGACGCCAGCCAGGCTTATCAGGACCTGCAGCCTGACCAGATCCTGGATGCCGTGGAAGCCCTCGGGCTACGTGCAGATGGCCGCCTGCTGGCCCTGAACAGCTACGAAAACCGGGTCTACCGTGTGGGCATCGAAGACGCTGCTCCAGTGGTGGCCAAATTCTATCGGCCCGATCGCTGGAGTGATGCGGCCATCAAGGAAGAGCATGAGTTCGCCCGGGAATTAGCCGATGACGAAATCCCGGTGGTCGCCCCCCTGATACGCGACGGCATCACACTCCACCATCAGGGTGACTTTCGTTTCGCCGTCTATCCCTGTCATGGCGGCCATGCACCTGAACTGGACCAGATGGAGTTGCAAGCGCAGCTGGGCAGGCTGGTAGCACGGATTCACCTGCGTGGCGAAACCCGTGATTTCGCTGACCGGCCAAGTATCGATGTGGAGAGCTACGGCCACGACTCGCAGCGCTTTCTGGTTAACGAGAACTTTATCCCGGCAGATCTGATGCCCGCCTACACCAGCGTATGCGCAGATCTGCTGGCTTTAGTAGAGGCCTGCTTTGCGCGCGCCGGACACCCCGAATATCTGCGCGTGCATGGCGATTTTCATCCAGGCAACGTGCTGGTACTGGAGCAACGTATTCACATTGTCGATCTCGACGATGCGCGCATGGGGCCTGCGGTACAGGACCTGTGGATGCTGCTTTCCGGCGACCGCAGCGAGCAGACACCCCAATTGCAGAAGCTGCTCGAGGGATATCTGGAATTCGCCGAGTTTGACGCCCGCGAACTGCATTTGATCGAGGCGCTAAGAACCCTGCGCCTGATGCATTACGCTGCCTGGTTGGCACGCCGCTGGGAAGATCCGGCATTTAAAGTCGCATTCCCCTGGTTCAATAGCCAGCGCTATTGGGACGAGCACGTGCTTACCCTGAGGGAGCAGGCTGCGCTGATGCAGGAACCGCCCCTGAGCTGGCAGCCGTAATGCAGGCGCGCGGCAGCGCAAGACGAAGCCTGCAGGATATCTGCGGGGTCACCTATTGCGTCGATCAGCTGGCGCCCAGCCGCGATGCCTGGGTGACGGAACTCGGCTACCAGTTAGCCGATCAGGGTCAGGTCAGCGACGCCATGGCCGCCGCCTGGCAGTCGCCGGCAGCGGCCGGACTGCCCTACTGTCTGCTACAACCGCCCAGTGGCGACAGTTTCTGGATACGCTATATCGAAACCGGCAAGCGACTTGGCTATGAATCACCGGCCACACGCGGCTGGATGGCCACGGAACTCCTGGTCGAAGACCCGGATGCCCTGGCTGAACAGCTTGCCGGCTCGTCTTTTCAGCGCCTGGCCGGTCCGGACGACCTGTTTCCCGGACCCAAATCGCCCCGCGCGATGCAAATGGTTGGGCCCGCCGGTGAGCTGCTCTACTTCACACGCATCTTGCCGGGCGGCAGCCGTTTCGGCATGAAACAGGCACGCTCGCGGGTAGATCGCGCATTCATCGTAACCCTGGCTGGCGATTCCACCCACGCCATGCGTGGTTTTTATGCGCGGCGATTAAATATGCGCGTGATGGACCCCCTGCCGTTTATCAACGGCATCCTGGCGCACAGCTGCTCGGCGCCGGCCGACACCATATTCCCGACTTCCCTGTCACCGATACCGGGCAGACGCTTTTTGATCGAGCTGGACGAATTTCCCGCCGGACTGCCGGCCCGACCAGTTTGTGATGGCCAGTTGCCGCCGGGCATGGCCATGGTGAGCTTTCGCGTCAACGACCTCGATAAGATACAGGCGCCGGTGCTGGCTTCTGCCAGCGCAATTCAGGCTCCGCCTTACCAGGGTCGACGCGTGGCGCTGATTCGAGGCGCGGCCGATGAGTTACTGGAATTGATCGAAGGAGAAACCTTATGAAGCTTGCCAGCGTTGGCCTGGTGGCCATTCTGCTTGGCCTGTTCACGGGCCTGGCTGCAGCGGAAACAATCAGCGAACAACTCGGGCTGCGCGCAGCGAGCTCGCCGGTGCGTGACGACCCACGCTGGGCACCGCAGGGACCTATCGTCGTGCGCGTAAACTCGCCGGCAAGCCTGGCGCGCTTTCAGGCTATGGCCGGCCAAGTCAAATTGATCGGCGCCGGCGATGCTGCAGAGGCGCTCGCGGCCGTCGGCGAGGCAACCGCTATTCTCGGCTTCTGCTCTGCCGAAATCCTCGCCGCCGGGCCCAGGCTGCGCTGGGTGCAGCTATATAGTGCCGGTGCAGAGCGTTGCGTGTCCTTGCCACGCGTGCAGAGCGGCGAGGTCCTGGTAACCAATATGCAAAGGGTTTCCAGCCCGCAGATCGCCGAACACGTGATCGGCTTATTGCTGGCCCTGACACGTGGGCTCGGTCCGTATATGGCTAACCAATATCAGGGTGTTTGGGATCCGCTGGCCGTTCCCATGAACAAGCGCTGGGAAATCGCTGGCCGCGAATTACTGTTGGTTGGCCTGGGTGGCATCGGCACTGAAGTCGCACGCCGCGCTGATGCCCTGGGAATGCGCGTTACGGCTATTCGCGCCAGCGGTCGCCCCGGACCTGCCTTCGTTAGTGAGGTCGCCAAGCCTGATGCGCTGCTGACATTAGCGGCGCGCGCCGATGCGGTGGTTAACAGCGCACCCCTGACAGCAGAAACCGAAGGCTTGTTCGATGCAGCTTTCTTTGCCGCCATGCCGGCACATGGATACTTTATTAATGTCGGTCGCGGCGCCAGCGTAGTTACCGACGACCTGGTAGCAGCCCTGAGCAACGATCAAATCGCCGGCGCAGCACTGGATGTTACGGATCCTGAACCACTACCGGCCGATCATCCCTTGTGGCGAGCACCAAATATGATCATCACTCCGCACGTGGCCGCGGGCTCGGACAAAACCTTGATTAGACTGTTTGCCGTGGTCGAGGAAAATCTGCGCCGCTACCTGGCCGGCGAGGCGATGCTGTCAGTGGTCGAACCGCAGCGAGGTTACTAGCCGCGCTCACGCTGCCAGACCAGCAATTGATTGTTGGCCGGCATAGCGTGGTCGGCAACCAGCAGCAGGCCTTGCTGCCGGGCCAGCCCGTCGACCGCCTCGAAGTCGCGAATGCCGCTGGCAGGATCGCGGGCACGCAGCGACTGGTCGAAGGCTGCATTGCTTGGTGCCGTGTACTCACCGGCATAGCGAAACGGACCATAGGCGCAAAAATATCCGCCTGGCCTGAGGACCTTGCGGAGACCGGCATACAAGGACTCGACGGCTGTCCAGCTCATGATGTGCAAGGTGTTGGCGGTAAATACAGCATCGCTATGACCCAGGTTCCAATCCGCATCGCGCACGTCCAGAGCCTGAGGAGAAAGACAGTTTGACGGCGCCTCGGCCGCACAGCGTGCGGCCAGATCGCCAAGTCCGGCCGGCAATTCGGTAGGTTGCCAGACCAGCGCTGGCAATTGCGCCGCAAAAAAAACCGCATGCTGACCCGTACCACTGCCAATCTCTAACACCCGCTGCGTAACGGCAAACAGCGATTTCAGGTGGTCAAGAATCGCTTGCTTATTGCGGTCGGCCGGTGCGGAGAAGCGAAACTCGGGCATGCGAACAACCCTAGCACGACAATTAAGCAGCAGCCCAAATCCATCGCGCAGAGGCAAATCGGACCTGCTGCCAAGTCCACCACAAAATTACTTAAGTTATGTCCGCTTCGGCCGATACCCATTCAAACGTCACGCCACGGGGACACGCGCAATGGCTAAGGGTAACGGACAGGACAACGAGGCCGGATTGCTGAGTTTTTTGCAGCAACTTTTGGAAGACCAGTGCCTGGAAGGCGCGCAGGAAGAACTGGCCAGGCGCACGCTTACCAGTGGTATAGCACAACTCACTGCAGGCGAGCGCGATCGACTGGAGCAGGAAATCGTTGCGCCCTATAGCGCTGATTGCGAGGCCTGCGGCACCAGCCCGGACTGGGCCGAACGTCTCGATGTCTATGACATCGGTCTGTGCAGCAAGTGCTTCAACGAACTCGAGGGCACGGACGACCTCGGGGTAAGACCCGACTGGATGCCCCTGGTGCAATTTCCTGATACCGACGACCTACCCCTGGCAGCGGAGCCAGAGGACGCCAGCGTACCCGCCTGACGGCGATCCAAGGTGGCCACGCAGGGTCCGAATTGAGCTGCCACAGATGCGGCTGCGTTTTTTCGGGCAGGTGTCAAAGCGGCAGTCTGCAGATCAAAGCACTATGCTTGCGGCATGAGTAAGCGGAATTCCAAGCTGGACTACCCGTTGCCCGGCAAACCCAATGACGGAGAAATGCTGGAGATTGCCCCCGGCGTGCGCTGGCTGCGCATGCCACTGCCGTTTGTGCTCAACCATATCAATCTGTGGTTGCTGCAGGACGAAGCTGGCTGGAGCATCGTCGATACCGGCATTGCGGCGGCGGAGACCCGCGAAATCTGGTCTGCCGTGCTGGATCAACAACTGCAAGGCCAACCAGTCCAGCGCGTACTCGTTACCCACCTGCACCCCGATCATGTCGGCCTGGCCGGCTGGCTATGCGAGCGCTGTGGCGTCGACTTGTGGATGAGCCGGGAGGAGTACCTTTCGGCGCGCATGCTGGCCTCCGATCAGCCCCCGCCACCGGAGATTGCACTGGATTTCTATCGGGCAGCTGGCTTCACTGCGGCGCAGCTCGATCAATACAGTGAGCGCTTCGGACGCTACGGAAATCTGCTTTCCGCATTGCCGGAGTCCTATCACCGCCTGCAGGATGGCCAGCAGCTGCAGATCGGTCAACACGCGTGGGAAGTTGTCGTTGGTCGCGGTCATTCGCCGGAACACGCTTGTCTGTATTGCGCCGAACTCGGCCTGCTGATTGCGGGTGACCAGGCGCTACCGACCATTTCCCCAAATGTCAGTGTCTGGCCGACGGAACCTGCGGCCGACCCGCTCGGCGACTGGCTGGACTCCTGTCGGCGACTAACGGACCGCGTGGCAACAGACGTTCTGGTGTTACCGGCCCATGGGCGCCCTTATCGCGGCCTGCGCAAGCGCCTGGACCAGTTGTTGGCCGAACACGAGGACGGCCTGAAAAAAATCCTTGCGCAGTGTGTTCGGCCAAGCCGCGCCATCGACCTGTTCGACGCGCTGTTTCGCGGCTTAATCGGCGACGGCAACCGCATCATGGCGGCCGGCGAAGCCGTCGCCCATCTTAACTATCTGCAACAGCGCGGCAAGTTGAGCGCGAGCCTGGATGCAGACGGTGTTCGCTGGTACACAACCACGAGCCGCAGCTAGGCGTCGCAACACCGCCCTTATTGGGCGTTAATACGAGGCGCCATTGCTTTCATGAAACCGTCCACAGCGAGGCCGTATTCTTCGACGGTCTGACGACAAGCCTCGTGTCCCTGCATCGCCCGCCACCAATCGGCAAGCCGGCCATCACCCTCCGTTGGGTTGGCGACACTGTCGAAATTATCGAACACGACCTTTTTAATCAGCATCATGTAGGGACCGGCGGAGCAATCGCCCAGCGTCGGCGTTGCGCCAACACAGAAAGGCCCGGCACCCATAAAGTTTTCCAGATACCCAAAGCCTTTTTCCAGCTCGGCAGCGGCCGCATCAACGGCAGCCTGGTCGCGGCTGGCAGGATTCATCTGGCGAAAGAATGAACTGGTGTGCGGCGCGATGTATAGGTCGACAATGCGGGAAACCAGACGCGAAGTTGCACGATCAAAGGGATCGCTGGGCAGGCCCGGCTCCCCGCCGCCAGTTTCTTCCAGGTATTCGCAAATAACTTCGGATTCGGCCAGATAACGACCATCGACTTCCAGCGCGGGAATCTTGGCGATGGGATTGATGGCCCGGTATTCGTCGGAGCGCGTCGACTCGCCCGGCAGATCAGCCATGGCGATATCGATACCCTTAATTCGAGCCAGCATGACCACGCGGGCCACGTAAGGAGAGGCCATGGCACCATAAAGCTTCATATTATTTTCCTTGCGGTTTGTGCGCAGCCGGTTGCTGCGGACTAATAGAAGTATGTTCTGCCAAGGCGGGAGCCTCGTCAACGGCTATAATCCCGACGTCCTGCCGTCGCCAAGCCATTTAGATGAATCAAATCCTGCCAAAAAAGCTGTCATTGTTGCTGGCCGGCCTGCTCTTGCCGATGACACTGCTCGGATTCAACGCCAGCGGGCTGCCATCCGTGGACGATCAATTTGGCGATGCTGTGGGCGTGGAGAATTCCGGATCTGACGTGCAAGTAGCCATCCTGGTCTCTGCCAAACGTCTGCGACGCATCAAGAAGTGGGAAAAAGCCTTGCGTGAACGTTTTCCCGATCTGGCCATCGTTCGCGTAGCCGACGTGCCACGCAACGCGCCCACAGAGTACGAAGTGGTTGCCGAAGCCTTTCGCAAGCGGCTGCCGCCCGACCTCTCCGTGGGCATTGACCTGGCGGGCGCATGGGCCAGCGAACTGCAGATCGATCCTGCTGTGCCCAATGTTCTGGTGTTTGCCGGTGACGGCGAACTGGAAGCGGTGCACAGCGGCATGTTCAGCAGCGCATTATTTGCTCAGGCCGCCGCCGACATTGACTTGCTGATCAAGGCCGAAGCGCGCTCGCAGGAAGCAGGCTAGTCCTTCAGCGCGAGACGACCTTGGCGTTTGCCGGGGAAACCCGATCGTCGAAGCGACGCCTCGCCGGCGCCTGCACCCCATAGGCGCGGCGCCCGGCGAACCAATACGCCAGCGCCCAGCCCGCGATCGCCGTACCTGACAACAGCAAAAGCGGTTGCGCTATGTCAACCAGGCTATCCTGGCGCCAGAAGATTCCGCTGTAGGCTTCCAGCGCCCAGGTATTCGGCGTTAACCAGCCGATCTGGCGCAGCGCTTCGGGCATGAATACGCGCGGCACCATACTGCCGCCAAGCGCCGACATCACCAGGATGACGGTATTGGCGATGGTTTGTGCCTGGCGCCGGGTCTGGCAGACAGCAGCCAGCAACATCGCCAGCGATGCCGCCGCCAGACAGGCAATTACCGTCACCACCAGCCACGGCAGCAAATGCCCAAGCAAATCAAGCCCATATAGCAGCCATGCGGCGACGAATATGACGCCCACCTGCATCACCCCCTGGGCAACCAGGAAAAGGTACTTGCCGTTGATCAACACACCGATACCGCCGGGACCGGCGAGCACCCGATCCAGGACACCCGATTCGCGTTCCTCCAGCAAGGAGACCGCGCCATGCACGGAAGCAAACAATAAGAACATAAAGGCCACCGCACCGGCGGAATAAGCCACCAGGTTTACCGACTCGCCCTGCCCGGCCACTTCCTCGTTTTCCAGCAGATCCTCGAAAGACCAGCCAACTTCGCGTCCGGCCGCGGCATCATCGCGCATTTCCGTCAGACCTTCGGCAACCTCATCGCGCTGCAGTGGCGTTAAGGTCAGAAACTGATTTTCCAATTCATCGACGACATTGCCCATGGCTACGTCGGGCAACGCACCAAAGTAAGCTTCACGGATTCGGCCCATCAGCATCGGCACCGTCACGCCGCGCGATGGATCACTGATGATCAGGATCGGCGCCGGCCCGAAACCACCGGCGCTATCCAGCGGCTCCGCATCGGCACGCAGCAACAGGCCCACATCCGCGTCACCGGAGCGCACCATCTTGCGCAAACTGTCGGCCGTCAGCTGCTGGCCCCGTTTATTGCGTTCAACCATGCGGATGCCGTCTGTAACGGACAGCGCAGCGAGCAAGCGCTGCGAAGTCTGATCCTGGATTTCGTCCACCAGGGCTACATTCAGATTAAGCGTGCCGCCCGAAGTCGCAGTAAAAATCTCCGCCATAATCACGAAAAATACGGCCGGCAGGACAAAGCTCATCATCAGCGCGCCGCGATCACGCACCAGACCGAGCCACATGGCCCGCAGAATCGCAAAACTCATGCCCGCAGCTCCTCGCCCGTCAGTCGCAGCAATACGCCCTCAAGGCCGGGTTCGCGGACCCGCACCTCGGCGGTAGCCAGGCCCGCTTGCTCAAGCCGGGTGGTCAGCTCACCGACGTGGGCGAGATCGCCGTCAACGGGCCCGGTCCAGGTGATATGGCCCTTGGCCGGGCGCAGATCCAGACCCTGCAGCAGCGTGCTACCCGCAGTATCGGGTTTCTGACGCAGGGTTATCTTCAACTCTTTCATATCCCGAAACTCTTCCTGAATCAGATCACCGGGACGGCCCACCAGCACCACCTTGCCATCCACCATAAAGGCAACCCGGTCGGCCAAGTCTTCAGCCTGCGACAAATCGTGGGTGGTCAGCAACATGCCCAGCCCGCTGGTGCGCAAGCGACGCAGCATTTCATGAACGCGCTCGCGGGCATCCATGTCAACGCCAACGGTGGGCTCATCCAGCAACACGACCGCCGGGTGATGCATCAGGCTGGCGACGATATTCAGACGTCGGCGCATACCCCCAGATAAAGTCTCGGTGGTGTCACCGGCACGCTCCGTCAGGCCCGCCCAGGTCATAGCCTCTTTGACTCGCTGTTCCAGGTCGCGCCGGCTGACGCCCATCATGCGACCGATGATTTCCAAGTTTTCACGCACGCTTAAGTACGGATAAACGGCCAGATGCTGCGGCACGAAGCCAAGCTTGCGGCGCACGCTGGCGTCGCTGCGAGGGCTACGACCAAACAGGCTGACCGCGCCGGCATCGAGAGGCAACCGGCCGCAGGCGCCGCCTAAAAGCGTGCTTTTTCCAGCGCCGTTTGGCCCCAGCAGGACCAGGATTTCACCGGCATAAAGATCAAGATCAACGCCATCCAGAGCGCGCCAGCTACCCAGCGTTTTGACGGCACCGCGAATGCTTAGCACCGGTTCCTCGGCAGCATCGCCGGGGAGACTTTGCAGACTGCTGTTCAATGAATTGGATACGCGGATGGTAGAGAAAAGACCCGTAAGCAAGGACTCTATCACGGCAGACTGCCGGACCCGAGTGGTAGGTCTGCGGGGCGCGCTGCGCGCGTCCAAAACCGCTCTGCGGTTTTGTCGAACCCGATGGTCTATTCGAGGCTTCGAACCCTGAAAGGGTAGTGCCAGGAGTTGGCGGAGAGGGAGGGATTGATTCGCGACCGGGTACGGCCGCTCACCCCTGCGGGGCGCGCTGCGCGCGTCCAAAACCGCTCTGCGGTTTTGTCGAACCCGATGGTCTATTCGAGGCTTCGAACCCTGAAAGGGCTAGTGCCAGGAGCTGGCGGAGAGGGAGGGATTGATTCGCGACCGGGTACGGCCGCTCACCCCTGCGGGGCGCGCTGCGCGCGTCCAAAACCGCTCTGCGGTTTTGTCGAACCCGATGGTCTATTCGAGGCTTCGAACCCTGAAAGGGTAGTGCCAGGAGTTGGCGGAGAGGGAGGGATTCGAACCCTCGAAGGGCTTTTAACCCTTACTCCCTTAGCAGGGGAGCGCTTTCGACCACTCAGCCACCTCTCCGTATCCGGGTTTCTGCAGGCAATGTATTCACTAACGCCTGGCCGGCGTGAGCTTGCTATTGAGCCCGGGCGCGTACCTTAACCGATTCAGGCCGCTGGCCAAAGACCAGGCCGGGATGAATTTAGTCGTTTACCGCATCGGGCAGATCGTGGTCGCCAGCGCCATTTTGCTGTTCGCGGGCAATGCGCTCGTAAATCTCTTCGCGATGCACGGTTATTTCCTTGGGAGCCTTCACGCCCAGGCGAACCTGGTTACCTTTGACGCCCAAAACAGTCACATCCACGTCATTACCAATAATGACGGTCTCGCCGACGCGTCTCGTGAGTATGAGCATGACTCCCCCTGTTATTATTATTTCCTTATCCCTGCACCTTCCTGGAGCAGGCCCCGATTCCCTGCGCTTTCCCCAACCAGGCAATGCGGCCCTGGCCAGCGCAAAGGTCAGAAGGAACCGTTGGCAGCCATCACGGCAACCTCGGGCAAGCCCTTCTAACCCAGTCGGTCTACCCAGCATACCGCAGCGCGGCGCTGCATTTCCAGTAGATTACCGCTGGGAGGTCAGGAAAAACCGGAGAAAAACAGCGGCTTAACAGCAATTAGCCCAGCTTGTCGGCAACCCACGCCGGCACCGAAGCGAGCGCCGCATCCAGGGCGGCCGGATCGCTGCCGCCAGCCTGGGCAAAATCCGGGCGCCCACCGCCCTTGCCGCCCACCTGCGCGGCCACCGCGTTGACCAGATCGCCGGCGCGCAGCGTCTTGCTCTGATCCTTGCTGACACCGGCTACCAGGCGCACTTTGCCGTCGCTGGTTGCGCAGCCCAAAACCACGGCACTGTCGCCCAGGCGCGATCTCAATCGGTCCAGGGTATCGCGCAGAGTCTTTGTATCCAGGTCGTCGGCAACTCGCAGGGCCAGCACCTTGATATCGCCAACCGCCACTGCAGCCTCGGTGGGATCGCTGCCGCCTGCGCCGCCGGCAATCTGTGCCTTGAGCTGCTGCAATTCCTTCTCGAGGGCCTTGTTGCGCTCCAGCGCCTGGGCCACACGTGCCTCCACCTCATCCGGGCCTGCCTTCACCAGGCTCGCCACGCGCGCGAGCACGGCCTCGTCGGCGCGGACCTGTTCCAGCGCAGCCTGACCGGTAATGGCTTCAATGCGCCGCACACCGGCAGCAATGCCGGTCTCACTGCTGATGCGAAACAAACCGATATCGCCCGCCCGCGACACATGCGTGCCGCCACATAACTCGGTGGAAAAATCACCCAGGCTCAGCACCCTCACTTCGTCACCGTATTTTTCGCCGAACAGGGCCATGGCACCGGCTTCCAGCGCAGCGTCATAGGACATTACCCGTGTCTCGGCCGGGGCATTGGCGCGAATCTGCGCATTGACCAGCGTCTCAACCTGGCCCAGTTCGGCGGCGCTGAGCGGTTCGTAATGAGAGAAATCAAATCGCAGGCGTTGCGGACCCACCATGGAACCCTTTTGGCCTACATGCTCTCCAAGTACCTCGCGCAATGCCGCATGCAATAGATGTGTGGCTGAATGATTCAGGACCGTTGCCGCGCGACGCTCCGCGTCGACTTCCGCCTGCACCGTATCTCCCGGATGGAACTCGCCTTGTTCACACTCACCCAGATGCACATGGGCAGCCGCATTTTTTATCGTATCGGTGACCCTGAAACGCGCGCCGGCAGCCGTTGTCAGAGTCCCACGGTCACCCAGTTGTCCGCCACTTTCAGCATAAAACGGGGTTGCGGCCAGCACCAGGCACCCTGCTCGCCGGACTTCGAATCACCATTGCCGTGCCTCCAGCTAGCACGCTGCTTAGCACCGACTCGCCGCGAGCTTGCATAGCCGGAGAACTCGGTTTCCTCATCCAGTCTGTATTCGGCGCTGTCACCGACGGAGAATTTTCTGGCGGCGCGGGCGCGGTGTCCGCTGCGCCTGCATGGCCGTCTCGAAGCCGGCGCTGATCACACCTCAACATCACGCTCGCGAGCAATATCCGCCGTCAGATCCACCGGGAAGCCATAGGTATCGTAGAGCTTGAAAACCACGTCGCCGGGCAACGTCTTTCCCTACAATCCGGCGAAAGTCTTCCTCCAGCATGCGCATGCCCTGCGACAGGGTCTCAGCAAATCGCTCCTCTTCCTTGCGCAGCACTTTCTCAACATGCGGCTCGGCGGCGTCACCAGCTCCGGATAGGCCGCGCCCATCTGCTGCTCAAGCGGCTCCACCAGCTGCGTAAAAAAAGGCTGTCTTCAACACCCAGCTCGTAGCCGTGACGCATGGCGCGCCGGATGATCCGGCGCAGCACGTAACCCCGCCCTTCATTGCCTGGCAATACGCCGTCGATAATCAGGAAGGCGCAGGCACGAATATGGTCGGCGATCACCCGCAGGGACGTCGAGGCCGCGATCATCAACGCCAACGATTTTGGCGATGGCATCGATGAGGTTTGTGAACAGATCGATGTCGTAGTTGCTATGCACGCCCTGCATGACCGCGGCAATGCGCTCAAGGCCCATACCGGTATCCACGGACGGCTTGGGCAAAGGCAGCATGTCGCCGCTAGCCGAACGGTCGAATTGCATGAACACCAGGTTCCAGATCTCGACATAGCGATCGCCGTCTTCATCGGCGATCCGGGCGGACCACCCGGCACTTCCGGCCCGTGATCGATAAAATATCTCACTGCAAGGCCCACAGGGCCCGGTGTCGCCCATGGACCAGAAGTTGTCCTTCTCGCCCAGGCGGGTGAAGCGTCTGCGGATCGACTACCGATCGTCTTGAGCCAGATATCCGCCGCTTCGTCATCGTCCTCGTAAGACGGTGACCCACAGCCGTTCGGCGGGAAGTCCCAGCTCCCGGTCATAAACTCCCAGGCGAACGGATCGCCTCTCCTTGAAATAGTCGCCGAAACTGAAATTGCCCAGCATCTCGAAGAAAGTGTGATGCCGGGCCGTATAGCCCACGTTCTCCAGATCGTTGTGCTTGCCGCCGGCGCGCACGCAACGCTGGGAACTGGCCGCGCGGTTATAGTCGCGCTGCTCCTCGACCGAGGAAAACGTCCTTGAACTGCACCATGCCCGCGTTGGTGAACAGCAGTGTCGGGTCGTTGCCCGGCACCAGCGGCGAACTGGCTACGACGCGATGACCTTCACGGGCAAAGTAGTCCAGAAATAATTGGCGTAATTCGGCAGGTAGTCATGTTTGCCGAGCCTTGTCAGACCGATTCATCGGTCGCACTTCAGTTCCCGGCGTGACTCTGCTCGCCGGTAAAGCCGCGATATTCAAGAAACTTCGCCTGACGGGCGCGCTCCTTAAACTCCCCTGGCAGCTCGGGGCCAAACTTCTTGACCCTGGCTGCGCGTGCCGCTGCGGACCAATCGACACCGGCCAGCGGTTCACGGGCCAGTGTCTCGGCCACCCCCCGCTGCGTCCAGCTCCAGCTGGATTCGGCGAGGACCCTGGCCCCGGCGTACCCGGGCGGTGACAAAGCTCTCGGCGAAGCGCTCGTCGCTGGCAAGCCCCTCGGCTGCCAGCGCCGTTACCGCCTGATCAATCTCATCCTCGGCAAACTCGCGCAACGCGAGTTTGCGGCGCAATTCAGTGCAGGAATGCTCGCGCCGGGACAGCAGGTCCATGGCGACATGCCGAGCTGACCGCGCGGTTTTAGAGGCGCCGCGCATCTCTGACCACAGTGCCGCGCCGGATCAGGCCTGGGCGGCCTCTTCCGAGGTTTCGGCAGCATCTTCGGCCGGCGGCGCGCTGGGCAGCAGTCGCTCGCGCACCCGCGCTTCGATCTCGGCGGAGATTTCAGGATTTTGCAGCATGAATTCGCGGCTGTTTTCCTTGCCCTGGCCGATGCGGTCGCCGTTATAGCTGTACCAGGCGCCGGACTTTGTCGACGATGTCCTCGCTCACACCCATATCGATGATCTCACCTTCCCTGGAGATTCCCTCGCCATAGAGAATCTCAAATTCGGCCATCTTGAATGGCGGCGCCACCTTGTTTTTTACCACTTTCACGCGAGTCTGGTTGCCGACCACTTCATCGCCCTTCTTGATCGCGCCGATGCGGCGAATATCCAGGCGGACCGAGGAATAGAACTTCAGCGCGTTGCCGCCGGTGGTGGTTTCCGGGCTGCCGAACATGACGCCGATCTTCATGCGGATCTGGTTGATGAAAATGACCATGGATTGGAGCGCTTGATGTTGCCCGTCAGCTTGCGCAGGGCCTGCGACATCAGGCGCGCCTGCAGGCCCACATGGGTATCGCCCATTTCGCCTTCGATCTCGGCCTTGGGCGTCAGCGCGGCAACGGAGTCGACCACGACCACATCAACGGCACCGGAGCGCACCAGCATATCGGTAATTTCCAGCGCCTGTTCGCCGGTGTCGGGCTGCGAAACCAGCAAATCTTCAACGTTGACGCCGAGTTTTTCAGCATATTGCGGATCCAGCGCGTGTTCGGCATCAACGAAGGCCGCGGTGCCGCCCACTTTCTGGCATTCCGCCACCACCTGCAGGGTCAGCGTGGTTTTGCCTGAAGATTCCGGGCCGTAGATTTCGATTACCCGACCGCGCGGCAACCCGCCGATGCCCAACGCGATATCCAGGCCCAGCGAACCCGTGGACACGACTTCTATATCCGGGATCGAACCCGGATCGCCCATGCGCATAACCGAACCTTTGCCAAACTGTTTTTCGATCTGTCCGAGAGCGGCGGCCAGGGCCTTTTTTCGATTGTCGTCCATGTTGATTCCGTTAATTGGCTAGCGGGTTAAAAGGTGCGGCGGTGCGCTGGATTATTCCACAGATACCCAAGGTACACAGCCTGCAGAAAGTCAGACTTTAAAGCACTTATGGCTCAGTCGATGAGCCTGCTCGAACGCGCTGAATTCCCGCGAAAAGACACCGCTGCGAAAACCCGCTGGTCAAGCCGACTGCAAGCTGGCAAGCAACCCCTGCAGGGCCGCCGCCACGGTTTCGCGGCGAACATTCTCGCGATTGCCGGAAAACTGCCGCCGCTCGCTGCGGCACTCGCTGGCCGTCGCCCAGGCCAGCCAGACGGTGCCCACGGGCTTCTCGGCAGAGCCACCACCCGGACCGGCAACCCCGCTGACGGCCGCGGCCAGGTCGGCATCGCCGCGACTCAGAGCGCCGCAAGCCATGGCTTCGACCACAGCCTGGCTGACGGCACCCTGCGTTTCGAGCAGATCAGGCGGAACGCCCAGCAACGCAGCTTTTGATGAATTGCTGTAACTGACCACCCCGCCCTCAAACCAGGCTGAACTGCCGGGCAAATCGGTCAGACATTTGGCGATCCAGCCGCCAGTGCAGGACTCAGCCGTAGTGAGTCGCTGACCACGGGTCAACGCCGCCTGGGCCACCAGCCCGGACAAGCGCAGCAGCTCGGCATCTGATTGGTTCATTTATTTGCTCCCAGCAGCTCCTGATAGACATCCAGATTGCCTTGCAACATGCCCTCGAGGCTGAAGTGTCTGCGCACCTGTTCACGCGCCCCGTCGGCCAGTTGCGCGCGCAGACGCGGATTCCATAACAACCGGCTGATGGCAGCAGCCAGCGCATCGAGGTCACCGGGCGGCACCAGCAGACCGGAGCGTCCGTCATCCACGGCTTCCACCAGGCCCGGAATGCGGAAGCCGACCACGGGTACGCCGGCAGCCTGAGCCTCAAGCAAGGCAATACCGAGTCCTTCCCGGTAAGCCGGATGCAGAACCAGCTCCAGGTGACCAAGGAAATCCAGCAGATCGGCGCGATAGCCAATCAGACGTACCTGCGACTGCAAACCGGCTGCGGCAAATTCGCTACGCAGGCGGGCTTCCATCGGACCACGCCCAAACAGCAGCACACGCGCATCGGGACAGGCAGCAATCACCTGCGGCAATACCTGCAGCAACTGCCGATGACCTTTGCGCGGAATCAGCTGGGCGATAACGCCAATGGTGGGTTGCCCCGGGCGCAAATCAAACTCGGCACGAAAACGATCCACGGGCCAGCGCGGCTGGCAGGCTTCAGGCACCACGGCGCTGACGACCCGGCGCAGCTTGCTGGCCGGCGCGCCGTCACGCCGTAGCTGCGCTTCGACCCCGGCTGAGATGGCAACGATGCGATCACAGAGCTGGTAGCGCAGCTTGCGCAGCAGCGGCACATCGGGGTTATCAACGCGGCGGGTCAGCACCACCGGGCCGCCGCCAAGGCGAGCAGCCAGCAAACCCCAGCTGTCGGCACCGCGCCGGCTGTGCAGATGGACCAGGTCCGGGCGCAGCTTCCCGATCAGGCGATACAGATTCGGTAACAGGCGGGCGTCGAGGTCGCCGCCCGCCGGCAGCGCGTGCATCGGCAGACCGGCGCCCAGGGCGGCCGCGGCTACCTCGCTGCCGGCAGCGCAAACCAGTGTGCTCTGACAACCCAGGGCCGGCAGCCCCCTGGCCAGTTGCAAGACCTGGCCGGCACCGCCATAAAGGTGCCGGCCGGTTTCGATGTGCAGCACATGCATCGTCTGCAGTTTAGCGCGCTTGTTGGGGCCGACCGCGGCTTAAGGCAATATCACACCATGAATGCCACCCGTCACGCGCCCGCCGAGCCCGCTGCAGGGCATACACCCATGATGCAGCAGTACCTGCGCATCAAGGCTGAGTTTCCAGACACGCTGCTGTTCTATCGCATGGGCGATTTTTACGAGCTGTTTTTTGATGACGCCCGCCGCGCTGCCGAGCTCATCGACATTACCCTGACCGCGCGCGGCAAATCCGGCGGCGAGCCTATACCGATGGCCGGCATACCTCATCATGCCGCGGACAATTACCTGGCCCGGCTGGTCCGACGCGGCGAGTCGGTGGCCATTTGTGAGCAAATTGGCGACCCGGCCACCAGCAAGGGCCCGGTTGAACGGCAAGTGGTGCGCGTCGTCACGCCCGGCACCCTTACTGAGGAAGCGCTGCTGGATGCGCGCCGCGATAACCTGGTGGCCGCCCTGTGCCTGGACGACCCGCAGCCCGGCCTGGCCTGGCTGGACCTCAGCGCCGGGCGCTTTCGGGTTATGGCACTGGAGCAGTCTGACGCGGCGGCCGCCGAGCTCGCGCGGCTGAGCCCGGCCGAATTACTGATTGCCGAAGACCAGGCGCTGCCGGCGTCAGAACTGCCAGGCCTGCGCAAGCTGCCGCCCTGGCAGTTCGACCTGGATAGCGCCCGCCGCGAGCTTTGCGATCACTATGCAGTGCACGACCTCAAGGGGTTTGGCTGCGAGGGCCTGAGCGGCGCAGTCCGTGCCGCCGGCTGCCTGTTGCGCTACGTGCGCAACACCCAGCGCGGCGCCTTACCGCACATCGACGCCCTGCGCACCGAACAACGCGGCGACGCCCTGCTGCTGGATGCCGGCACCCGCCGCAACCTGGAGCTGGAGGAAAGCCTGTCCGGCCACCCGGAGAACACCCTGGCCGGACTCATGGATCGTTGCGCCACCAGCATGGGCAGTCGCCGTCTGCGTCGCTGCCTGCAACGCCCGCTGCGTGACCACGCGCAACTACGCGCCCGCTACCAGGCCATCGCAGCCCTGGAGCTACCCGGCAGCACCCGGTTGCACGACCAGCTGCACGCCATCGGTGACCTGGAGCGAATTCTCACCCGGGTAGCCCTGCAGTCGGCACGACCGCGCGACCTGGTGCAACTGCGCCGCGCGCTGGAGGCGCTGCCGGGCCTGCGTGCGCTGCTGCCGCAGTCACAGTCACCGCTGCTGGAACAACTGGCCGGCGACCTGGCTGATCAGCCGGCGCTGCTGGAACAGCTGCAACGCGGACTGATTGATGACCCGCCGGCATTGATTCGCGATGGCGGTGTGATTGCCCCGGGTTACGACGAACAACTCGACGAACTGCGCAATCTGAGCCGCAATGCCGACGATTACCTGGTCGAACTGGAAAAACGCGAACGCGAACGCACCGGCCTGCCCTCGTTAAAGGTCGGCTATAACCGCGTGCACGGTTATTACATCGAAATCAGCAAAGCCCAGGCACGATCGGCACCGGACGACTACACGCGTCGACAAACGCTGAAGGGCGCCGAGCGCTACATCACCCCGGAACTGAAAGAATTCGAAGGCAAGGTCTTGTCCAGCCGCGAACGCGCCCTGGCGCGCGAGAAGATGCTCTATCAGCAATTACTGGAAGCGCATTTACCGCTGCTTGCCGAATTGCAGTGCATGGCCCGAGCCCTGGCCGAGATCGACTTGCTGGACAATTTCGCGCGCCGCGCCGCGGCTTTAAATCTGCGTCAGCCCGAACTCTGCACGGAGTCGATCATCGATATTCGCGGCGGCCGCCACCCGGTAGTGGAGCAGGTATCCAGCGATGCCTTTGTGCCTAACGATTTGCGCATGGATGAACAGCGCCGGCTGCTGATCATTACCGGGCCGAATATGGGCGGCAAGTCCACTTATATGCGCCAGGCAGCACTGATTGTCATTCTCGCTTACGCCGGCAGTTTCGTGCCCGCCGAGTCGGCCCGCATAGGCCCCGTGGACCGCATCTTTACTCGCATTGGCGCGGCCGACGATTTATCCGGTGGTCGCTCAACCTTCATGGTGGAGATGACGGAAACCGCCGACATATTGAATAACGCGACGCCCCTGAGCCTGGTGCTGATGGACGAAATTGGCCGCGGGACCAGCACCTTTGACGGACTCTCCCTGGCCTGGGCGACGGCCTGGCAAATCGGCCAGCAGTTGCAGGCGTTTACTCTATTCGCCACGCACTATTTTGAGTTGACGGCGCTGGCCGAAGAAATACCCGCCTGCGCCAACCTGCACCTGGATGCGACGGAACACGGCGATGAACTGGTGTTCCTGCACAGCGTTCGCGAAGGGCCAGCGAATCAGAGTTACGGCTTGCAGGTCGCCCGACTGGCCGGCGTACCAGCTGCAGTAATCCAGCGCGCGCGGCAATTCCTGGAACAACTGGAGCAACAATCTGCCGCCCAGCAAGGCGAGCACAATCCGCAGCAACAACTCGCCCTCGAGTCACCACCGGCACCATCCATTGATCCTGTGCGCACAGCACTGGAAGCGCTTAACCCCGATGAACTGACACCGCGACAAGCGCTGGATGCCCTCTATAAGCTAATGGAAATCAGCAAGACCCAGGGTTAGTTTTGGGCGCTAGCCAACGACCTTTGGCGCCTCGCCGGCGTCGCTAGTCGCCATGTAAAAACGCGCCATCGCGCAAGAAAGCCGCAGTCTGAACGGCAACGTCGGCTGACAACAACAGGCCGGTATGACTCACGGGCAAGACGATGTGGTCGGTCAGTCCGGGTAACCTGGTCTCGTCGACGCTGACCGTACCGTCGTGCTCACCGTCCAGGGCATTCAGTAACAGGCCAGCACCCATGCCCAGATCGCCGGCGATCATGCCGGCTTGCGGGCTGCCGGGCCATTGTTTGAGTGGCGAATCCAGCACCGCTTCGCGAATCGCATGACCCAGGATTGCGGCGCCGCCGGGCCAGCTCTGCAAGGCCCGCGCCGCGCTGCTGCCGACCAGCGGCGCGCCAAGACAGACAATTCGGCCAATCGCCACTGGCTGAACTTCCAGCACCGTGCGCAAGGCAATTACGCCGCCAAGGCTATGGCCCACCAGGTCGATACGCGGTGTATCCAGGCCCTGAAGGTATTCGCCCAGCAAGGCCACGTTCTCTTCAATGCCGGCGCTGACGGAGGGATAACTATAGGTGAGGATGCGGCTGGCCGTCCGGCCTTGCAGGCGACTGGCCAACAATTGCATGACCGTGCCATGCATCCACAGCCCGTGAATCAGGACCAGCGTGGAGTCTTCCTTGCCTGCTGCAGACACGCCGAACCCGTTCTAGCGCGCGCTAGGCGCTGTCGGGCGTTCCGCCAGAGTGCGCGCTCTTCTTGCGCAGACGAATGCCGGTTTCACGCAGTTGCTCGGCAGCAACGGGGCTGGGCGCATCGGTGAGCAGGCAACTGGCCGTCTGGGTCTTGGGGAACGCAATCACGTCGCGAATGCTGGCAGCACCTGCCATCAACATCACCAGGCGGTCGATACCAAAGGCGATTCCGCCATGCGGCGGGCAACCGTAGCGCAAGGCGCGCAGCAGGAAGCCAAACTTGTTCTCGGCTTCCTCGGCTTCGATGCCGAGAATGCGAAACACCGCCGCCTGCACATCCTCGCTATGGATACGAATGGAGCCACCACCGATTTCGCTGCCGTTAAGCACCATGTCATAGGCGCGCGATAGTGAGTTGCCCGGTGCAGACTCAAGCTCAATGGGTTCGTCAATGCTCGGCGCGGTGAACGGATGATGCAAGGCGGTCCAACCGTGGCCGGTGGCATCCCGTTCAAACATCGGGAAATCTACAATCCAGACCGGCTGCCAACCGGTTGCCACCAAACCCTGGTCGTGACCGAGCTGGACACGCAAGGCGCCCAGTGCGTCGTTGACGACTTTGGCCTTGTCGGCGCCAAAAAACACCAGGTCACCGTCAGCCAGCTCAAGGCGTTTGACCAGAGCCTGCACCGTATCATCGGGCAGGAACTTGAGGATCGGGGACTGCAGTCCATCGCGACCGCCAGCAACCTCATTTACCTTGATATACGCCAGGCCTCGAGCGCCATAACGAGCCACAAAAGCCGTGTAGTCGTCGATGGCCTTGCGCGTCAGGCTGGCGCCGCCAGGCAGGCGCAGCGCGGCTACCCGGCTATCGGGATCGGCCGCCGGACCGGCAAACACTTTAAAGTCTACGCCGGCCATCAGGTCACTGACTTCAACCAGCTCAAGCGGTATCCGCAGGTCGGGACGATCGATGCCAAAACGCTCGACCGACTCCGCATAGCTCATGCGCGGGAAGCGATCCGGCAAGCTCACATCCAGAACGGTTTTGAACAACTCACGTATCAGTTGCTCCATCAAATCCATGATGGCGTTCTCGTCCATGAACGAGGTTTCTATATCGAGCTGGGTGAACTCCGGCTGCCGGTCAGCACGCAGGTCCTCGTCGCGAAAGCAGCGCGCAATCTGATAGTAGCGATCGAAGCCGGACATCATCAGCAGCTGTTTGAATAGCTGCGGCGATTGCGGCAAAGCAAAAAACTCGCCCGGGTGGGTACGACTGGGCACGATGTAGTCACGCGCCCCTTCCGGCGTAGCCCGGGTCAGAATCGGCGTTTCAATGTCGATGAAACCCTGCGCATCGAGAAAGCTGCGCAGAGTGCGCGTTACATGATGGCGGAGCTTCAGACGATCAGCCATTTCCTCGCGACGCAGATCAAGGTAGCGATAACGCAGGCGCATGTCTTCATTGGCATGTTCATCGTGATGAAACGGCGGTGTTTCTGCCGCATTCAAAACCGTCAGGCCGGAAGCCAGCAACTCAACTTCGCCACTGGGCAGTTTGCTGTTAACGGTCCCCTCGGGCCGCGCGCGAACCATACCGGTAACGGCCAGTACAAATTCGCCGCGCACTCGTTCGGCCTCGGCAAAAATTTCCGGGCGGTCAGGATCGAACACCACCTGCAGCAAACCATCACGATCGCGCAAATCGATAAAGATGACGCCACCGTGGTCACGGCGACGATGGACCCAGCCGGCCACCGACACTTGCTGGCCGATGGCAGCGGCATTCAGTTCACCACAATAGTGCGTGCGCATAAGGTTCGCCTCGCGGGCCGGGGGATGGGGAAAGGGCCGGGATGTTACGGGGCGGACTGGGGCGGCGCAAGAGATTCGGCCTTGCCGCCCGGTCGCCAGGGCGGCACCACCACGCCAAGCGAGACCACCATTTTCAGCGCTGATTCCACATCCATATCCAGCTCAATGACATCCTTCCGCGGCACCATGAGTATCAGACCGGAGGTCGGGTTCGGCGTGGTCGGCACGAATACGCAGACAACTTCTTCGTTGGTGCGTGCCTGCACTTCCTGTAATACAGTCGCGGTCTGAAAACACAGGCTATACAAGCCCTTGCGCGGGTACTCGATCAACATAACCTTTTTAAAGGACTCGTTGCTGTCGGCAAACAGGACTTCGGCAAACTTTTTTGCCGCGGAGTAAATTGAGCGCACCAGCGGGATACGTTCGAGAATTCCCTCCCAGAGATTGACCAGCTGACGACCCAGGAAATTGGCCAGGATAAGGCCAGTCAGGGCCAGCACCAGCACCCCGGCGAGTAGCGTCAGCACCACATCCAGATAGGGTATTTTGAAACCCACCAGCTGCTCTGGCTGATAGGCCAGCGGAATTTTTACCAACCCCTGGACCAGATCGGCGACCAGCTTGAGCACCAGTAGTGTCACGCCCAGCGGGACCCAGACCAGCAAACCGGCAACGATATAACGGCGAAAGTGTTTCATGGTTAAGCAATCCCGAGATTATCGATGCCGGGCGGCAACGAATCAGGCGGCTATCTTATCCTTTACCAGCCGTTGCCGCTGCTCAAGAATCGCCGGCAGCCCCTGCCGACTTACCCGCAGCGGCGCCTTTTTCCTTGGCGGGCTTTTTGGCGGCCGGCTTGGCATCTGAGGACTTGCCGGCATCATCTGACTTCGTTTTGCTGTCCTTGCCGGCATCATCACTACTCTTCTTGGCTTCTCGTTCGCCGGCCAGATTGCGCTGATTGCCAGACTTGAAATCCGTTTCATACCAGCCGCCGCCTTTGAGACGGAAACTCGGGGCTGAGATCAGCTTGCGCAGCTCGGCAGCACCGCACTCCGGACAATCCGTTAGCTTCGGATCGCTCATTTTCTGCAGCACATCAAAAGTGTGGCCACATTTCTTACAGGCGTATTCGTAGATCGGCATCGCGCTCTCCGCGGCTAATTGGTCGCCCGTCTCTGCGGGTCAGTTTTGATGGAACGTGAGTTTGCCGTCTTCCGCGTCCACGCGCACCTCATCGCCAGGCGCCAGGCTGCCACTGAGAATTTCCTGTGCCAGGGGGTTCTCCAGCCGCTGCTGAATCGCGCGCTTGAGCGGCCGGGCGCCGTAGACGGGGTCATAGCCCACCGAGGCCAGTTGATCCAGCGCCGCATCAGACAGATTCAGCTGCATATCGCGCTCGGCCAGGCGAGCTTTCAGATAGCCCAGCTGAATGCCGACAATTTCGCGAATCTGCCCTGCATCAAGCGGATGAAAGACCACAATGTCATCTATACGATTGACGAATTCCGGGCGAAAATGTTCACCGACCACATCCATTACTGCAGCTTTCATCGCCGCATAATTTTCTTCGCCGGCCATCCGCTGAATCTGCTGGGAACCGAGATTAGAGGTCATTACGATTACGGTATTGCGAAAATCAACGGTGCGGCCATGGCCGTCCGTCAGCCGTCCGTCATCAAGGACCTGCAGCAGCACGTTAAAAACATCCGGATGGGCTTTTTCGACTTCGTCGAGCAAGATCACCGAATAGGGCTTGCGGCGCACGGCCTCAGTCAGATAGCCGCCTTCTTCATAACCCACGTAGCCAGGCGGTGCGCCAATCAGGCGCGCCACCGAGTGCTTCTCCATGAATTCCGACATATCGATGCGGATCAGGGAATCCTCGCTGTCGAATAAAAACTCCGCCAGCGCCTTGGTCAGCTCCGTTTTACCGACACCGGTCGGGCCGAGGAACAAGAACGAACCATTCGGCCGGTTGGGATCTGCCAGACCGGCGCGCGAACGTCGGATCGCATTGGCCACGGTTTCCACCGCCTCCGTCTGCCCGACCAGGCGTGTGTGAATGGCCTCCTCCATGCGCAGTAACTTGTCACGCTCGCCCTCGAGCATGCGCGACACTGGAATGCCGGTCCACTTGGCAACGACTTCAGCAACTTCTTCGTCAGTGACACGATTGCGCACCAGCTGCTGAGCCTCCTCGCCGGACTCCGCATCCTGGGCCGCCTGCAATTGCTTCTCCAACTCGGGGATGCGCCCGTACTGCAGTTCTGACACCCGCGCCAGGTCACCAGCACGTTGCGCGGCTTCCTGTTCAAGCCGGGCCCGTTCCAGGTCTTCCTTGATCTGTGTGGCGCCGGCCATGGCCATCTTTTCAGACTGCCAGACCTCATTAAGGTCGGCATACTCTTTCTCGAGTCCCGCCAGCTGCTCCTCCAGATCATCCAGGCGCTTGCGCGATGCATCGTCGGATTCTTTCTTTAGCGCCTCTCGTTCGATCTTCAGCTGAATGATGCGCCGATCAAGCCGATCCATGGATTCCGGCTTGGAATCGATTTCCATCCGAATCAGTGACCCGGCTTCATCGATCAGATCAATAGCCTTGTCCGGCAACTGGCGATCGCTGATATATCGATGGGACAAGGTCGCCGCAGCCACGATGGCCGGGTCCGTAATGTCGATACCATGATGAACCTCGTAGCGCTCCTTCAAGCCGCGCAAGATCGCAATGGTGTCTTCCACCGTTGGTTCATCAATCTGAACTTTCTGGAAACGGCGCTCCAGCGCGGCATCCTTTTCAATGTACTGACGATACTCATCCAGGGTAGTGGCGCCTACACAATGCAGTTCGCCACGTGCCAGTGCGGGCTTGAGCATATTGCCGGCATCCATGGCGCCCTCGGCTTTACCGGCACCCACCATGGTGTGTAGTTCGTCGATAAACAGGATGATCTGACCTTCCTGCTTGGCCAGGTCGCTTAGCACGGCCTTCAGGCGTTCTTCAAATTCACCGCGAAATTTTGCCCCGGCAATCAGCGCGCCAAGATCCAGCGAGAGTATGCGTTTATCGCGGATACCCTCCGGTACCTCGCCGTTGATAATTCTCTGCGCCAAGCCTTCAACGATAGCGGTTTTACCAACGCCCGGCTCACCGATCAGCACGGGATTGTTTTTTGTCCGTCGCTGCAAAATCTGAATGGTGCGACGAATCTCATCGTCGCGACCGATGATGGGATCGAGCTTGCCCTGCTCAGCGCGCTCGGTCAGATCGATGGTGTATTTATCCAGCGCCTGGCGAGTATCTTCGGCATTGGGATCATTCACCTGGCTGCCACCGCGAATTTCTTCAATGGCTTTTTCCAGGGCGCCGTGGACCACGCCGGCCTCACCGAGGATTTGCCCCAGGTTGCCGCTATCCTCAGCCGCCGCCAGCACGAATAGCTCACTGGCGATGTAATCATCGCCGCGCTGCTGGGCCAGCTTGTCGGTGACATTCAGCAGCCGTCCCAGGTCGTTGGAAACATGCAATTCGCCCGGCGTGCCTTCCACCCGGGGCAGTCGGTCCAGCGCTTCGCCGAGGCGTGAACGCAACAGGTTGACGTTGGCACCGGATTTCTGCAGCAAGGGCCGTACCGTCCCGCCCTGCTGATTCAGCATGGCCAGCATCAGGTGCACCGGCTCAATAATCTGATGATCGCGACCTAAGGCCAGCGACTGAGCCTCCTGCAAGGCCTGCTGAAAAATGCTGGTCAGCTTATCCATGCGCATGCGCTGGGCTCCCATAAAAAACTTGCCTTAGAAATGGGGCCGGCATGGCGAATTTCAATATCTATGCCCCCCGCCAAGAACATTATCAGCTAGCTGGACGCCACGGGCTCGAGCCAGATCAGCGTAGCCTGACGGCCACAGTTACCGTCGCGACGATGCGAGTAAAACCGTTTACCGTCGCTGAAGGTGCACAAGTGACTGCCATAACTGGCCGTTACGCCGGCCTTGGCAAGGCGGCGACGCGCCAATCCAGCCAGGTCTAACTGCCAGCGACCGCGCTGGTTCTCGGTAAAGGCTTCGCCGTCATCGGGAAATGCCTGGCGCACCGGTTCATCGACCTCATAGGCAGCAGCGCCAATGGCCGGCCCCAGCCAGGCCATCAGTTCTGTCGGCTGTATGCCGGCATCGACGAAACAGGCCACGCCCTGCTCCAGCACGCCGGCGGCCAGGCCTCGCCAGCCGCCATGCAGAGCGGCTACCCCGCGACCGCCCCGGTCACAGAGCAGAATCGGCAGGCAGTCCGCCGTCAGCACCACGCAAACTTGTCCGGGCTTACCGGAGAAGCTGCCATCGGCCGGTGCTGGAACGGATCCATCGGACAGCTCGACGACACGGGCGCCATGCACCTGCTCTAACCAATGCGGGCTGCCGGGTAACTTTAAGTGTCGGCTCACGGTCAGCCGATTGTGCGCCACGGCAAGCGGATCATCGCCGACGTGATCACCCAGATTAAGGCTATCCCAGGGCGGCGCGCTGCTACCACCGTGGCGCGTCGTAGCGTACGCACGCACGCTCGCCGGTGCCGGCCAATCCGGCTTTATCAGGGCGGCGCTCAAGCCGTGCTTGGCCAGGCCAGATCATCAAAACGCTGGCCGGGCTCACCCGCCTCGTTTAGGGCCTCCAGTAAAGCCTTCATATCGGCAGGCAAAGCAGCGTGAAATTCCAATGCTTCGCCGCTCAGGGGATGGCTCAGGGCCAGGCGACTGGCATGCAATGCCTGCCGGTTGAAGGCCTGGATAAGCTCGCGCGCCGCCGGCGAGGCACCCGGGGCAGGCTGCGCCGACCACCGTAGGCGGCGTCGCCAAACAAAGGGTGCCGGATATGCGCCATATGCACGCGAATCTGATGCGTTCGGCCCGTTTCCAGGCGCACGGCCAGCAGGCTATGCGCCACGAATCGGGCCAATACCCGGTAGTGAGTGACGGCCGGCCGGCCGCGCGGATGCACGGCCATACGCGTGCGATGCACCGGATGGCGTCCCACAGGCGCATCGACACTGCCGCCGGCGGTCAGCCGACCCAGGCAGATCGCGCGATACTCGCGGGTGATATCACGCGCCTGCAGGGCTCGCACCAGCTCGGTATGGGCGGGCAAGCTGCGCGCCACCACCAGCAATCCGCTGGTGTCTTTATCCAGCCGATGCACCAGGCCGGCACGTGGCAACGCCTCAAGCTCCGGAAACGCATGCAACAGACCACTGACCAGGGTGCCGTCGCGATTGCCTGCGCCCGGATGCACGACCAACCCGGCCGGCTTATCCACAATCAGCAAGTCAGCGTCCTCATGCACCAGGCGCAGGGGCATCGACTCCGGCCGGGCATCGGTCTGCTTCTCCGATTCAGCAGCCAGGGTAACGATTTGCCCAGTCTGGACGGCGGTGCGCGGCGTCGTCACCAGGCCATCCAGCTGCACCTGGCCGGCCACGATCCAGGTCTTAAGGCGCGAACGCGAATAGTCGGGCAGCAGCTGAGCCAGCGCCTGGTCCAGGCGGCGACCCGCCAATTCCTCTGGAATCGTAATCTGATGTTGAAAAATGGCCATGAACTGTCGCTGGCGGAACCTGCAGGTGTCTAGTCTATAATTTGCGGACGATGAGTATCAGAGCCCTTCTTCCCGTGCACCAGACTTCTTCCCGCCGGCGTCTCAATGCCTGCCTGTTGCTCTGCCTGGCCCTGCTGCTGGGACTGTCAGGCTGCGGCAAAGGTGAGCGTGACCCGCGCTCGGGTGCGGAGGAACTTTACGAACGCGCGGCGAAATCCCGCAACAGTGGCAACTACCGCAATGCCATCGGCTATTACGAAGCACTGGTAGCCCGTTATCCATTCAGCAATCAGTCCAAGCAGGCTCAGCTGGACCTGATCCAGGTCTACTACAAGAACGGCGACCCGGATTCCGCCATTGAAGCGGCGCTGCAATTTGAACGTGAAAACCCCCGTCATCCGCGCGTCGACTATGCCATTTATATGCGCGGCCTGGCCCTTTTTCACGGCGAAAAAAATACCTTTCACCGCCTGTTGCGCATGGATCTGGCGCGTCGCCCGCCCGTTGATGCAGCCGAATCTTTCTCGGCGTTCTCGCAGTTACTGACGCGCTACCCGAACAGCATCTATGCTGATGACGCTCGCCAGCGCATGGTTTTTCTGCGCAATCGGCTGGCCGATCATCAGAATTATGTGGCCGGTTACTACATGCAACGCGGCGCTTACATTGCGGCGCTTAATCGCGCCAAATACGTGATGGAAAACTTTGACGGCGCGCCGGCGGTCGCGGAATCCCTTGACCTGATGGTCGAGGCCTACGAAAAACTGGGCATGCAGGATCTGGCGGCATCGACACGCTCTGTGCTACGCGAAAATTACCCCGATAGACCTACCGGGCGCGAACCCGAGAAGAAGAAACGCTTCCTGTTTTTCTAGCCTGGCAATAAAGCCGGCTATTCGTGTCGATAGCCCGAGGTTATCGGGTATCGCCAGTCCCGACCAAAAGCACGCGCACTAATCCGGACGCCCGGCGGTGCCTGGCGGCGTTTATATTCATTGCGACGCACCAAGGAAACCACCTGCAAAACGGTCTGCTGATCGAATCCGCGCGCGATAATCTCATCCACGGACAAATCCTCAAGCATCAGCGCGTCCAGGATCGCATCAAGGATTTCGTAGGGCGGCAAGGAATCCGTGTCTTGCTGATCGGGCGCCAGCTCTGCTGACGGCGGACGTTCAATCACCCGCTCGGGTATCACCGCGGCCTGCGCATTGCGATAGCGCGACAGACGATAAACCAGCGTTTTCGGGCAATCCTTGATGGGCGCAAAGCCACCCGCCATATCGCCATACAAGGTCGCATAGCCGACGGCCATCTCACTCTTGTTGCCCGTGGCCAGTACCATGCGGCCGGTCTTATTGGATACCGCCATCAGTAACATGCCGCGACAGCGCGACTGGATATTTTCCTCCGTCGTATCAGCCGGCAGGCCGGCAAACAATTCGGACAGCACGCCCGTAGTCGCTGCGACCATGCTTTCGATCGGCAGAACCTGGTAGTCCACCTGCAAGCGTCGCGCTTGTTCCTCGGCATCTTGCTGGCTGATATCGGCGGTATAGCGGTACGGCATCATTATCGCCTGCACGCGCTCCGCGCCCAGCGCATCCACCGCAATCGCCAGGGTCAATGCTGAATCAATGCCACCAGACAATCCCAGCACGATGCCGGGAAAACCATTCTTATTCACGTAGTCGCGCACACCGCAGACCAGCGCGGCGTAAACGCTGGACTCATCCGCAGACAACGGCGCCATGGCTCCAGGTTGCGGCACTGAGCGCGCCGTTATCGAGCGCAAAATCCGCGTAGTAAAGGCCGGCCTCGAAAGCCGGCGCCCTGACTGTCGTTACGCCTTCGGCTGACAACACGCAGGAACCTCCGTCGAAGACCAGCTCGTCCTGACCGCCGGTGACATTTTGATAAACCAGCGGCAGTCCGACATCGCGGCAACGCTCGGCGAGCACCGCTTCGCGCAAGCCCTGCTTGCCGGCCCGAAACGGCGAACCGTTGATCGAGACGATCAGTTCCGCGCCGGCGGCCGCCGCTAATCTGCAGGGCTCGATTTCCCAGACGTCTTCACAAATGGTGATGCCAACACGGGTACCGGCAACTTCGACGACGAGCGCCTCGTCGCCAGGGCTGAAGTACCTTTGTTCGTCGAAAACGGCATAGTTAGGCAAACAGTGCTTGCGATAACTGGCGACGTGGCGGCCTTCCGCAAGTACCGCTGCGGAATTAAAAATTTCGCCGTCCACGTACTCCGGATAGCCCAGCACCACGGTGATGCCCTGAGTCGCAGCGGTTAATTCAGTCATGCGCCGCCGCAAGCTGCTTGCGCAAGCCGGCATGAAACAAAAGGTCTTCAGGCGGGTAGCCACAGACAGCCAGTTCCTGGAACAGGACCAGGTCGGCACCGGCATCACGGGCCTCGGCGATGCTGGCGATCATGTGCCGGCAATTGCCGGGTACATCACCCACAAGCAGGTTCAACTGAGCCAGTGCAATTCGCAGCATCTTGTCAGACCCGGGGCAGCGGCTGGACCGCGGCACGCGCGCTCAATAAATATAGAGCTGCGGCAGCAGAACTCAGAGTAAACCGGCCATGGCGCTGCCCAGATCAGCCGGTGAACGCACCGTGGTAACGCCGGCATCATCCAGGGCGGCATACTTGGCTTCAGCCGTGCCTTCGCCGCCGGAAATAATCGCACCGGCATGACCCATGCGCTTGCCGGGCGGTGCGGTAACGCCGGCAATATAGGCGACTACCGGCTTGCTGACATGGTCCTTGATATAACGCGCCGCCGCTTCTTCATCACTGCCGCCAATTTCGCCGACCATGATGATTCCTTCGGTGCCGGATCCTGCTCGAACAATTCCAGGCAATCGATGAAATTCATGCCGCGGATCGGATCGCCGCCGATGCCGATACAGGTGGTCTGACCGAGACCGTTGCTGGTCGTCTGGTAAACGGCTTCGTAGGTCAGCGTCCCGGAGCGCGAGATCACGCCGACTCGCCCGGGCTGATGAATAAACCCGGGCATGATGCCGATCTTGCATTCACCCGGAGTAATAATGCCCGGGCAATTCGGTCCGATCAGCCGACAATCATAGTCGTCCAGCACGGCTTTGACCCGGACCATGTCGAGCACCGGGATGCCTTCGGTAATGCAGACCACCAGCTTCAATGCCGGCATCGGCTGCCGCCACCATCGCATCAGCAGCAAACGGGTGCCGGCACATAAATCACGCTGACCGTCGGCGCCCGTTGCAGCCACGGCTTCGCGGCATGGTGTCGAATACAGGCAGACCCAGGTGCGTCTCGCCGCCGCGGCCGGGCGTTACACCGGCCACAACCTGCTGCCGTATTCCAGGCACTGCTCGGCATGAAAAGATCCCTGCCGCCCGGTCAGACCCTGGCAAATTATTTTGGAGTTTTTATTAACCAGTATGCTCATGTTGGACCTTATTCGTCTGAATAGTGAATGCGCAGCGAGCCGCGCGATAACGATTGTGCTGCGTGGCTAGACTGAAGCAACAGCTTTCAGCGCTGCATCGGTCAGATCTTCTGCGGCGATGATGTCCAGGCCACTGTCAGCCAGCAGAGCTTTGCCCTTGTCGACGTTGGTGCCTTCCAGTCGCACCACCACCGGCACCGTTACATCGATTTCGCGCACCGCCTGAATGATGCCTTCGGCGATCAGGTCGCAGCGAACAATGCCGCCGAAAATATTCACCAGTATCGCTTTGACCGCCGGATTCGAAAGAATCAACTTGAAAGCTGCCGCCACCCGGTCAGGTGTCGCGCCGCCGCCAACGTCAAGAAAATTTGCCGGCTCGCCACCGTGCAGCTTGATAAGGTCCATGGTGGCCATGGCCAGGCCCGCACCATTGACCATGCAGGCAATATTGCCGTCCAGAGACACGTAGTTCAGGTCGTGCTCGGCGGCGCTGCGCTCCATCTCGTCTTCCTGGGAAGGGTCGCGCATGGCCTGCAATTCAGACTGGCGGAACAGGGCGTTGTCTTCAATATTGATCTTGGCATCCAGCGCCAGCAGCTCGCCGGATTTTCGGACAACCAGCGGATTAACCTCTATCAGACTGGCGTCGGACTCCAGGAATAGCTGATACAGACTGCGCGCGATGCTGATGAACTGCTTGACCTGGATCTTGTTAAGGCCCAGACCAAAACCCAGCTGGCGGGCCTGGAAATCCTGCAGGCCCGCAGCCGGATGCACTATTACAGTGAGGATTTTCTCCGGCGTGTTGGCGGCAACTTCTTCAATATCCATACCACCGGCGGATGAGGCAATGAAGGCAATTCGCTCTGCCCCGCGGTCGACGACCATGCTCAGGTAAAGCTCGCGCTCTATGTCACTGCCGGATTCGACAAACACCTGGTTGATAGGCAGCCCTTCAGCAACCGTTTGCTTGGTAACCAGCCGTTGGCCAAGCATCGCGTCGGCAGCGGCGCGGACTTCCTGGAGACTACGCGCCAGTTTGACGCCGCCTGCCTTACCGCGCCCACCCGCATGCACCTGGGCCTTGACCACCCAGAGCTCACCGCCGAGCCGACCGGCCGCAGCTTCCGCCTCAGCAGGCGTATTGGCAACTTCACCCTGGGTGACGGGGACCGCGTAACGGGCGAACAACTGTTTGGCCTGATATTCGTGAAGATTCATATTGGCTGAATACGTCCAGTGCGCGGACTATGGGCCGCCGGGAGCGCGTATTGTGCGGCAATCGACGAGCCAATAAAACCGCCGGCATCGCGCGCAGGGCCGGGAGATTTTGCGAACTGGCGCACACGGGGAGGCGGCGGATCGGACATAATATGGCAACCTTGGCGGGACCCGCGCACTGTCATTCATGGCGATTGCCGAAAAATCTCTCAGTCAGCAACTTGGCAACCCACCTGAGGTAGCCGAAAGAACACTGGCCGACCTTACCGCCCGGCGCATTCAGCGCCTGGTGGGGGTATTCCGTCTGCTGGTAGCCCTGGGCCTGCTGGGCCTGGCCCTGATCAACCGCGAGCCACCCCTGCTGGCTGCCCGCTTTCCAGACTGGTTTGTAATCATCTGCCTGGCTTATGCGGCCTTCGCCGCCGGCTGCCTGGCGCTGCCGTGGGTCAGCGCCAGCGTCGATGAACGGCTGGCACCCGTACGCTTGCTGGTAGACATCGTTGCCGTGACCTTGTTAATGCATACCGGTGGTGGCATTTCCAGCGGCATCGGCGGCCTGCTGGTAGTGCTGATCGGCGCTGCCAGTCTTAGCCTCAAGGCCGAACAGGCGCTGCTGGCAGCAGCCATGGGCGCACTGGCGGTCCTCGGCGAGCAAGCCCTGTCAGCCTCCCTGGGCCTGTCCGGCGCCAGCGCATTTATTCCCGCCGGTGTACTGGGCGCGATTATTTTTGTGATTGCCGCCACGGCCAGCCCGCTGGCCAGGCGTCTGCAGGAAAGCGAAGCCCTGGCGCGTCAGCGCGGGATAGATCTCGCCAACCTAGCCCAGCTGAATGACTATGTGATCCAAAACCTGCGCGAAAGCATTGTGGTGGTTGATGCCGACGACCGGGTCCGGCTGATTAACCAATCGGCCGCAGAATTACTTGGCGCCAGCAACCGGGAGCCGGGGACCATTCTGCGCGAGCTGTCCGCGGACCTGCAGCGCGTGCTGGACAACTGGCGACGCGGCGAAGCCGGCCCCGACTCTACCCTGGGATTTCCATCAGCCTCGCACTCGGCCCGCATCAGTACTTATTTTGCGCCGCTGGAAGACAATCGCAGCGGCGCCTTGCTGATGTTCCTGGAGGACTCAAGCCTGCTGGCCGAGAAAGTTCGCCAGACCAAGTTAGTCGCACTGGGACGCCTCAGCGCCAGCATTGCTCATGAAATTCGCAATCCGGTCGGAGCGCTCAGCCACGCTGGTCAGCTGCTGCAGGAATCGCCGGCCATTGGCGCCGGTGAGCAACGTTTGCTGGACATTATCAACGTCAACTCGCGCCGCGTCAGCGAGATCGTTGAAAACGTCATGCAACTATCTCGTCGCGATCGTACCCGTGCGGAGTCCATTCGCCTGGACAAGTGGGCGAGCGATTTCGTTCTTGAGTTTTGTTCAACCCTGGAACTCCATGAGGGTCAGGTCCGCATTGAGACCAACGACGAATCTTTCGCTGTGCGCATGGACCCCAGTCATCTGCACCAGGTGTGCTGGAACCTCTGCGAGAATGCATTGAAATACGCCAGCGAAGCCGCGGGAGGCATTTGTGTCGAGATTAGCTATGGGCGTATGACCGGCAGCAGAAGGCCGTTTCTTGAGGTCGCAGACCGCGGCCCTGGTATCGATAGCGAGATGCGCGAACGCTTGTTTGAACCCTTCGCGACCGGGCGCAACGGCGGCACCGGGCTTGGTCTGTTTATCTCGCGCGAGCTCTGTGAGTGCAATCGCGCCTCGCTGGTGTATGAAGATCGCAATGGCGGCGGCAGCCGGTTTCGCATTGTGTTTGCCGATCCGGCCCGCTGGGGACAACGCACATGAGTCGCCCGCAGGCATTGGTAGTAGACGACGAGCCGGATATCTGCGAGCTGCTGGCGATCACCCTGGATCGCATGGATATCGACGCTGACACCTGCGGCGATGTAAGCAGCGCGAGGGAGAGACTCACTCAGCGCGACTATCAACTTTGCCTCACCGACATGCGCCTGCCCGATGGTGACGGTCTGGAGCTTCTGGAATGGATACAGAGCAAGGGTCTGCGTACACCATGCGCGGTAATCACTGCCCACGGCAACGTGGAAACAGCGGTGCGCGCCTTAAAGCTCGGCGCTTTTGATTTTATTTCCAAACCGCTGGATCTGCAGGCCTTGCGCAAGCTTGTTGCCACGGCCCTGAAGTTACCCGGCAAAGAATCCAGCGATGGACGCGGCCAGTTGTTGGGCGAGTCAGCACCGGTGGTCGAACTGCGGCGCATGATTGATCGGGTTGCGCGCAGCCAGGCACCGATTCATATCAGCGGTGAATCCGGCACCGGCAAGGAACTGGTCGCGCGGATGATTCATGCACAAGGCGCGCGCGCCGAAGGCCCATTCGTGCCGGTTAACTGTGGCGCGATTCCAAGCGAATTGATGGAGAGTGAATTTTTTGGCCATCTGAAGGGCTCTTTTACCGGGGCCGTGACTGACAAGGACGGGCTGTTTCAGAGCGCCGAGGGTGGCACCTTATTTATGGACGAGATCGCCGAGTTACCCTTGCCCATGCAGGTGAAACTGCTGCGAGTGATTCAGGAGAAGTCGGTGCGCGTCGTTGGCGACACCATCGAACAGCCCATTGACGTGCGCATTCTCAGCGCCACGCATCGAGATCTGCGCAGCCTGGTTAATGCCGGCCAGTTTCGCGAGGATCTGTTTTATCGAATCAATGTCATCGAGCTGGGTGTGCCGCCGCTGCGCGAACGCGGCGATGACGTGAATCTGCTCATCGAGCATATTCTCGGCCGCCTGGCCCGTGAGATGCAGCAAGCGGTGCCAAACCTGGATGACGAGGCACGCAGCAAGCTGGCCGGCTATCACTATCCAGGCAATGTGCGCGAACTCGAAAACATCCTGGAACGCGCCGTTGCTCTGTGCGAAGACGGCCACATTCGCGCTGACGACATCCTGGTGCAGCATGCCGATGAGGTCTCGAGCGGCGCAGATCTCGGCGATCAGCTGGAATCGGTGCAGCGCGAGGCAATCAGCAAGGCGCTGGAAGAGACCCGCCATAACAAGACACAGGCCGCCAAACGACTCGGCCTGACGCTGCGGGCACTGCGTTACCGCATGCAAAAACTGGGTATGGACTGAGGCGGGTGACGCAGAAGGTCACATTGTGACGTTATACGTCACTTGCCTGTCATGGCTGTCCTTCATTATGTTTTACCAAGCCCAGTTGAGAACGAAGAAAAATATTTTTTACTACTAAAAAACAATTACTTATAAATTAATTACTGGTAGCTGGCACGCAAATTGCTTCTATTCAGGCAGGCAACTACGCCGTCAACGACTAATTTTTAAGACTCTAAAGGGAGTGTTACGCATGAAGAAGGTACAACAGGGCTTTACGCTCATCGAACTTATGATCGTGGTTGCGATCATTGGTATTTTGGCCGCTATCGCGATCCCGGCCTATCAGGACTACACCATCCGTGCCCAGGTATCGGAAGGCCTGTCACTGGCTGCTGCCGCTAAAGCCGCTGTGGCCGAGACCTGGCAGGCTCGTGGCACTGCCCCGACCACCCGCGCCGAAGCCGGCATGGACGGCGTGGCCGCCAACACCTCGGGTAAGTACGTACAGTCTGTCGATGTTGATGGTCAGTCGAACGTGGTTATTACCTTTGGTAACGACTCACATAACCTGATCAACGGTGACACGCTGATTCTGACCCCGTATCTGACCGGTGACAGCAGTGTCGCCTGGCAGTGTGGTTATGGCCTGCAGCCCCAGAACACCAACGCCATGGGTGGCGATTCCGGTTCGGGCAATATCGAAGAGCAGTATCTGCCTTCGAACTGTCGCACCGGCGGCTAATTGCAGCCAAAGGACTATCGAGTCCGGGAAAAAGGGGCCTTCGGGCCCCTTTTTTTATGCTGCATTCGGTGTGGGCGTGAAACCCGTCAAGAAACAGACATCGGGCGGTTGCGCGGGCGCGGTTCTTTGGTCAGACTATGTCACATTATAGGCGCTATGCGTCTGATTAATTGAGGATTTCCAAAGGGAACGGGGAATTCATGGCTGTCTCTGCTACCGCCGCACCACTGACCGGCCTGCCGCGCCGGCTCGTCCAGGATGGCATCCTCGCTGAGGAAGCCTGCCTGCAGGCGATCGAAGACGCACGCGCCGAGCGCAAGAGCCTGGTCAGCTTCCTGGTGGACAAGGCGCTGGCCGATCCGCGCAAGATCGCCATCGCCGCCTCGCATGAGTTCGGCGTCCCGCTGCTGGATATCAGCGTGCTCGACGTTGATCTGGATGTCATCAAGTCCGTCGACCAGAAATTGCTGACCAAGCACCGCGTGCTGCCGCTGGTGCGCCGCGGCCAGCGCATGTTCCTCGGCGTTGCAGATCCCACCAACCTGCAGGCCGTTGACGAAATCAAATTTCAGACCGGCTTCCGCATTGACCCGGTGGTGGTCGAGCAAGACAAGCTCGATGAAATCGTTAATCGCTCGCTGGAAGCCGTCGACACCTCGATGTCGAACTTCGACGAGGACGATTTTGACCTCGAGGGCCTGGACGTCAGTGGCGGTGAAGAGGAACTCGCCGATGAAGTTTCAGCCAGTGAAGTTGATGACGCACCGGTGGTGCGCTTCGTAAACAAAATCATGCTGGACGCCATCAAGCGCGGTGCATCGGACATTCACTTCGAGCCCTACGAAAAGATTTTTCGTGTGCGCACACGACTCGATGGCGTATTGAGCCAGGTTGCCGCGCCACCCATTGCGCTGGCACCAAAGGTTTGTGCGCGACTAAAAGTTATGGCGCGCCTGGATATCGCCGAACGGCGCATGCCCCAGGATGGCCGCATCAAAATGCGCCTGTCCAAAAACCGCGCCATCGACTTTCGCGTGAACAGTTGTCCGACCTTGTTCGGCGAAAAAATTGTCATGCGTATTCTCGATCCAAGCAGCGCCAAGCTGGGCATTGATGCCCTCGGCTACGAGGGCTTTCAGAAAGACCTGTATACCGATGCACTGAACAAGCCCTACGGCATGATCCTGGTGACCGGGCCCACGGGTAGCGGCAAGACTGTTTCGCTGTATACAGGCCTGAACATTCTTAACACCGTGGACCGCAATATTTCCACGGCTGAAGACCCGGCGGAAATTAACCTGCCAGGTATCAACCAGGTCAACGTGAACCCGAAAGTCGGTCTGACTTTCGCCTCCTCACTAAAAGCCTTTTTGCGCCAGGATCCCGATGTCATCATGGTTGGTGAGATTCGTGACCTGGAAACCGCTGAGATTGCCATCAAGGCAGCCCAGACCGGTCACCTGGTGTTATCTACGCTGCATACCAATGACGCGCCGCGTACTTTGTCTCGCCTGGTGGATATGGGCGTCAAGCCTTATGCCATCGCAACCTCGGTCACACTGATTATTGCTCAGCGGCTGGCCCGTCGACTCTGCGAGAACTGCAAGGAACTGCGGGATATTCCCGAAGAAGCTTTGCTGAGGGAAGGCTTCCAGTCGGAGGAAGTTCGCGCTGGACTGCGCATTTATGGGCCCACCGGATGTAAGCAATGCAACGAGGGCTATAAAGGCCGCGTCGGTATTTACCAGGTGATGCCGGTAACGGAATCCATCGCGCGAATCATTCTGGAAGGCGGCAATGCGCCACAGATTGCAGAACAGTCGGAGAAGGAAGGCGTCTGGGATTTGCGTCGTTCCGCACTTCAGAAAGTCAAGGACGGGGTTACCAGCCTCGAAGAGATCAACCGCGTTACGATTGAATAGTCCGGGTAAGGTCGGCCGGCGATGGGCGCGGGCAGGATTCACCGGGATGGGCAGCAACGGATTAAAGACCCATGGCCGAAATAGCAGTCAAACAAAGCCCCTTTAGCTGGGAAGGCACAGATTCCCGTGGCAAACGGGTCAAAGGCAAAACCATCGCAGCTGACGAGGCGGCAGTACGCGCTGAATTGCGTCGCCAGGGCGTGGCACCGATACGGGTGCGTAAGCAGTCGAGTTTGTTTCAGTCCAAGGGCACAGTCACAGCGGGCGATATCGCTATCTTCAGCCGCCAGCTTGCGACCATGCTGGCTGCCGGCATACCACTGGTACAGGCCTTCGAGATTGTTGGTTCCGGCCACGAAAATCCGGCCATGGCAGAGCTGATTCTGGCCGTTAAGTCCGACGTGGAAGGCGGTACTGCGCTGGCTGAAGCACTGTCCAAACACCCTCTACATTTTGATGACCTGTTCGTAAACCTGGTGGAAGCCGGAGAACAGGCGGGCGCACTGGAGACTTTGCTCGACAAGATTGCCACCTATAAGGAAAAAACCGAGGCGATCAAGAAAAAGATCAAGAAGGCCCTCTTCTATCCGGCGGCGGTTTTGGTCGTCGCGCTGGTGGTGACAACCATTCTGCTGATTTTTGTTATTCCGGAATTCGAGAACCTGTTCCAGGGCTTCGGCGCTGACCTGCCGGCCTTTACGCGCGTGGTAATCAGTCTGTCTGAATTTATGCGTAGCCAGGGCTGGCTGCTTCTGGGCGGGGTAGTCGGCTTCGTTATGGGCTACCTATGGCTGAAAAAGCGCTCCCGGCGGATGCGTGAAATTCAGGACAAGATTGCTTTGAAACTGCCAATTGTGGGTGCGATCCTGACCAAAGCCTCCATCGCGCGTTTCGCCCGCACCTTGTCCACCATGTTCAGTGCCGGCGTGCCGCTGGTCGAGGCCCTGGACTCCGTTGCCGGTGCCTGCGGCAACGTGGTGTACGAAAAAGCCGTACTGGAAATGCGCGACGAGGTTGCGACCGGCCAGCGACTGCAACGCGCCATGCATAACACTGAGCTGTTCCCGAACATGGTGATCCAGATGATTGCCGTCGGCGAAGAGTCCGGCTCCCTTGATGACATGTCTGCCAAGGTGGCCGACTTCTACGAAGAAGATGTGGACAATGCCGTCGACAGCATGTCCAGCCTGCTGGAACCCATGATCATGGCGATCCTTGGCGTGCTAGTCGGCGGTCTGGTGGTAGCCATGTACCTGCCAATCTTCAAGATGGGTGCAGTGGTCTGATCAACCCGAAAATTTTCCTGATTGCGCCTTGGCTGTTTATCGGCCTGGCGACACTGTTCGGCCTGGTTATCGGCAGCTTCCTGAATGTCGTGATTTACCGATTGCCCATCATGCTGCAGCGTGAATGGCGCAGCCAAAGCCGGGAAGTACTGACCGCTGAAGGTGTGCAGTTGCCCGTTGATGAAGCCGCAATGCCCTTCAACCTGGTGGAACCGCGTTCCGCCTGCCCCAACTGCAAAACAACCATCAAAGCCTGGCAAAATATTCCTCTGCTCAGCTTTGCCTTGCTACGCGGTCGTTGCGGAGAGTGTGGCGAGAAAATTTCCTGGCGGTATCCCATCGTTGAACTGGCCACGGGTCTGCTTTCCGGCCTGGTGGCCTGGCATTTCGGCTTTGGCGTACAGGCTTTCGGCGCATTGATCCTGACCTGGGCGCTGGTCGGGTTGACCATGATCGACCTCGACACGCAACTGCTGCCAGACGTCATCACCCTGCCACTCCTGTGGCTGGGGCTCGCCTTTGCATTGCTGTTCCCTGCCCCTGAAGGTTTTACCAGCCTGTCGGATGCCGTGATTGGCGCTATCGGCGGCTACCTGAGCTTGTGGACTGTCTATCACCTGTTTCGCCTGGCCACCGGCAAGGAAGGTATGGGCTACGGCGACTTCAAGCTATTTGCTGCCCTCGGCGCCTGGCTGGGCTGGCAAATGCTGTTTCCGATAATTCTGCTGTCAGCACTGGTCGGAGCCGTCACCGGAATCACCATGATCCTGTTGCGCGGGCGCGATCGCCAATTGCCGATTCCCTTCGGGCCGTTTCTGGCCGCCGCGGGTTTTGTCGCGCTGCTATGGGGTCAACCACTGGTAGAGCGCTACCTGCAGATCTCGGGGCTTTGAGATGGACCACAGGTCGCCGGGATTCCGGGTTGGCCTGACCGGCGGGATTGCCAGCGGCAAGAGCCTGGTGGCGGATTTGTTTGCTGCTCTGGGCGTACCGGTGATCGATACCGACAAGGTGGCCCGCGAAGTCGTCGAGCCTGGCCAGCCAGCCCTGGCGGCAATCGTGGAACGATTCGGCCCGGACATTCTGCAGCCGGACGGCAGACTCAACCGGCGACGGCTGCGCGAACTGATCTTCAAGGATGACGGCGAACGCAGGGCCCTCGAGGCGATTCTGCATCCGGTTATTCGCGCCCGCAGCCTTGAACGGGCGCAGAGCGCCGGCGGCAGCTATCAACTGCTGGTGGTGCCGCTACTGGTGGAAACAGACTTTGCTGCCCTGGTAGACAGGGTGTTGGTGGTAGATTGCCCCGAGCCACTGCAACTCGAACGACTGCTGGCGCGTGACGCAGAAGACCCGCGCCAGGCAGCGCGCATGATTGCCGCTCAGCTCCCGCGTAGCGACCGTCTGAAGGTCGCCGATGACATCATCGATAACAGCGGCGATATCAGCAGCACGCGGTATCAGGTAGAGAAACTGCACCAGCGCTACCTGGCCATCGCCGCCGGCAGCCGATAAGACACTGTTTGCGGGTCATTGCGGGGCCGCCCTCCGGTAGCGCAGAATAGACGCATGATCCAGGCCGACACTCCAGGGCTTGCCGGCGCATGAAGCCAGACGCTGAGCCAAAGCCGATTTCTACTGACCAGGTGCCCGACATGGTTTACGAACAGCCGCTAAATGAGCGGCTGAGAACCTTTCTGCGCCTTGAGTTTCTCTATCGTCAGCTACGTTACCACCTCGATCAGAGTTCGCCCTGGGACAGTCGTGCGACGATTACCAGCATGCTGGATATTATCGCCATACTGACCCGCGGCGATGTCCGCAGCGACGTACTGAAAGAACTGGAGCGCCAGCTGGCAAGCTTTGATCAGCTACAAAACCGCCCGCAGGTAGATAGCAGCCGCCTTGAGGGAATCCTGCGTAATTTGCGTCAGCATCGCCAGGTCCTTTCGCAGGTTGCGCCACAGTACTTGATGCTGCTTCGCGAAAACGAGTTTCTTAATGCCATCAAGCATCGCAGCGCTATTCCCGGGGGTACCTGCGAGTTCGATCTGCCTGACTACACCCATTGGCTGCGTCAGCCCCAGGCCCGTCGTAAAAGCGATGTGGAACATTGGCTGGGCGGCTTGCAACCGCTGTGTGAGGCCCTGGCAGAATTGCTCTGGCTGATGCGAGCCGGCAGTGGCAGCAGCAACCAGGTGGCTACGAATGGTTTCTTCCAGCATAGCCTGGGCCGCGATACCCACTGCAATATGTTGCGCGTCGTGCTACCCGGCAATACCACTATCTACCCGGAAATTAGTGCCAGCCAGCACCGCTTTTCCGTGCGTTTCATGCATTGGTCCGATGTGGCAACACGCGCGGTACAGGTGGATGAGGACGTTAGCTTCGAACTGCAGCTCTGCTAAGCAGCAGGGCATCGATAATCGGCGCATCGGCGGGCAACAAATTACTGTTATGTAATTCTTCCGCAGCCACCCAGCGTATCGGCTGGCCTTCCAGGCCGCTCGGTTCACCCGCATAACGACGCACACGAAACACCCGCAGAACCACGTCCCGCTCGGGATAGGTATGCCGATAGCCGATTAATGGCGCGGCCTCGAGGACAGTTATCCCCAGTTCTTCCTCGAGCTCCCTATCCAGGGCGGCACGGGCCGATTCGCCGTCATTGACCTTGCCACCCGGAAATTCCCAGAAGCCTCCGGCATGCTTGTCTTCAGGCCGACGGGCGATCAGAACCGCGCCATCAGAGGCCTCGATGACACCCGCAGCGACGACGATTTCCTCGCGCATTTTTCAGGCCTGACTGGCTAAGCAATGCGGCCGTGGCAGTGCTTGAACTTCTTGCCAGAACCGCAGGGACAGGCCTCATTGCGACCTACTTTGCGTTCGCCGCGTACAAACGGTGCCGCGGCATCTTCACTGGCCTGTGGCGGCGGCGGCGCTCCGCGCCTCTGGCCTGCCTGACTACCGGCATTAACCGCTGCGGCTGACGGCGGTGCCGGAGCTGCAGCAATAGCTGAGGGGGCATCAGCGTGGCGCGCTTCGATTTTGCCAACCGGGCGACGCTCTTCTACCGCGGCAACATCAGCCTGGCTTTGCAGTTGCGCCCTGGACAGGATACTTGCCACGCCGTGCTTGACCTGCTCCAGCATCGCACTGAACATTTCAAAAGCTTCGCGTTTATATTCCTGCTTCGGGTTCTTCTGCGCATAACCACGCAGATGAATACCCTGGCGTAAATAGTCGAGACCAGCAAGGTGCTCTTTCCAGTGCATATCCAGCTGATTAAGCATCACGACCTTCTCGAATTCGCGCATGATCTCCGCGCCAATGTTTTTCACCTTATCTTCGTAGCGCTGGTCGATTTCTTGGATCAGGTAGGTATTCAATTTCTCCAGGTCAGCCGCCTCTTCTTTGTTGAGCCAACGCTGCAAATCCAGGTCAGCGCCAAACTCGGTACGCAAGGCCAGCTCCAGACTGCCAAGGTCCCAATCTTCGACGGTGGTAGCAGGATCGATATGATCAGCGATCACGCCGCCGACCACTTCCTCCCGAATTCCCGCGATGGCGTCGGAAATATCCTCAGAAGCCATCAGTTCGTTGCGCTGCTGGTAGATGACCCGGCGCTGATCATTAGCCACATCGTCATATTCGAGCAGCGCTTTGCGCGCATCAAAATTATGCGCTTCGACCTTGCGCTGAGCGCGCTCGATCTGACGCGTAAGCAGCGGGCTTTCAATGGCCTCACCCTCGCGCATGCCGACACGAGTTAACAGGTTCTTAGTGCGCTCCGGATCACCGAATATGCGCATCAAATTATCTTCCATGGACAATTAGAAACGGCTGGAACCCGGGTCACCCTGGCGACCTGCGCGACCGCGTAGCTGGTTGTCGATGCGCCGGGATTCATGCCTTTCGGTACCGATAATGCGCAGACCGCCTGCATCCAGCACTTGCTGATGGCGCTGCGACCATTCCTCACGGTGATTCAGACGATGGTTTTCGTCGACATCTTCGCCCAGGGCCAACAAGTTCGGCCTCAAGATTACCGCCGAGCACAATATCCGTGCCTCGGCCGGCCATATTGGTTGCGATGGTGACGCTGCCGGGGCGACCGGCCTCAATCACAATCTGCGCCTCGCGCTCATGCTGCTTGGCGTTCAGCACCTCATGTTTCACAGCAGCTTTTTTCAGGGCGGCGGACAGGAACTCAGATGTTTCAATGGATGTTGTGCCAACCAGCACCGGCTGCTGGCGTTCTCGACAGTCCTTAATATCCTCAATGATGGCTTCAAACTTATCCTTCTGGTTCAGATAGACCAGGTCAGGCTGATCATCGCGCACCATATCCCGATGAGTGGGAATTACCACCACTTCAAGCCCGTAAATCTGCTGGAACTCAAAGGCCTCGGTGTCTGCGGTACCCGTCATTCCGGATAGTTTTTCGTAGAGTCGAAAATAGTTCTGGAAGGTGATCGAGGCAACAGTCTGATTTTCTTCCTTAACCCGCACGCCTTCCTTGGCTTCGATGGCCTGGTGCAAACCATCGGACCAGCGTCGCCCCGGCATCGTGCGGCCGGTGAATTCGTCAACAATTACAATTTCGCCATCGTTGACGACGTAATCAACGTCACGTTTAAATAATGCGTGGGCGCGCATTGCAGCCGTCAAGTGATGCACCAGGCGAATATTGGCGGCGTCATAGAGGCTTTCGCCAGCTTGCAGCAGACCATGCCCGAGCATCAATTCTTCGACGCGTTGATGGCCGTCCTCGGTCAGATAGGCTTGCTTGCCTTTCTCATCGACACTGAATTCGCCTGGACCGTCTTCTTCTTTCTGCTGTGTGAGCTGCGGAATCAGTTTGTTGATGCTCACATATAGCTCTGACAACTCATCGGACGGACCGGAAATAATCAGCGGTGTGCGTGCCTCATCAATGAGAATGGAATCCACCTCATCAACCACGGCAAAATTCAACGGTCGCTGCATCTGGTCCGCCTGATGCAAGGCCAGATTATCGCGCAGGTAATCGAAACCAAATTCGTTATTGGTGCCGTAGGTAATGTCGGCCGCGTAGGCCTCACGCTTCTCTGCCGGTGTCTGGCCGCTGCGAATCACGCCCACGCGCAGGCCAAGGAATTCATACACCGGCGCCATCCAGGCCGCATCTCGCTGCGCCAGATAGTCATTGACGGTTACGATATGCACGCCCTTGCCGGTCAGCGCGTTCAGACAGGCAGGCAGGGTCGCAACCAGGGTCTTACCCTCACCGGTGCGCATCTCGGCAATCTTGCCCTGATGCAGCGACATACCGCCCATCAGCTGAACATCGAAATGTCGCAAGCCCAGCGTCCGCTGAGAGGCTTCACGAACTAGCGCAAAGACTTCAGGAATGAACGTTTCCAGATCTGCGCCGCCAGCCAGCTGCTCGCTGATCGCCGTGGCGCGACCACGTATCTCGCCATCGCTGAGCGCCTGCAACTCTTCTTCCATGGCGTTGATGCGCGCCACCAACTTGCCATAGCCCTTGACCAGCCGCTGATTGCGGCTGCCGAAGAGTTTGGTCAGAAATTTGGCCAAAACCCACTATCTCCCATTGCACTAGAGGCCCGGCCTGAAAGCCGCGCCAACAACAAAGCCCGCTATTCTACGGTGTCTCAACAGGAATTGGACCCAGAAGGCCGGATTGCGGGCCAGGCGGCCAATGCCGCCGAAGGGACGAAAGATCAGCTGGTCTGGCGAATATGCTTTACAGGGTCGACCGGACGGCCCAGGTGCCACACTTCGAAGTGCAGATTCGGACCCGTCGCGCGACCCGTCGAACCCATCAGGCCAATGGTCTGACCGGGCTGCACGTAGTCACCAACGGCAACAAAGTTTTCCTGGTTATGCGCGTAGCGGGTCACATAGCCGTTGCCATGATTGATCTCGATCATTTGACCGTAGCCATAGCGGTCGCCGGCCCAGGTCACGACACCCGCACCAACTGCGACAATTTCGCTGCCCGCCTTGCCGGCGAAATCTACCCCACGATGGGTCGCTGATTTGCCGGTAAAGGGGTCTGTGCGGCGTCCAAAAGTACTCGACATCCAGCCAGACTTGACCGGGCGACCCTTTGGGTAGACGCGCTGATAGAGCTTTCGATTCAGCAACAGGCCTTCGAGCACTCGCAGCTGCTGTTCCTGGTCACGCAGTTGCGTACCAAGGGAATCAATGTCGGTCACCAGTCCCACCACCTGGTCACCGGTAGCAGAGACTGCCAATTCTTCAGGACCACCGTAGGCTGGAACATTGTCGAAATCGAACTCGCCCTTTTCCAGATCCGCCATATCCGTAAGTCGGCGACCCAGGGCATTAAGCCTGAATACGTTAGCGTTCAATTCGCCGACGCGAATGGCCATCGCGTCCATTTCCTCGCGCGCAGATCCATTCAAGGCGGCAAATTGTTTTTGTTGTTCGGCAAGAGTTTCTCTAAGTTGCCTGAGCTCATCGACCGGCGCGGCATCAGCTGTTAAATCGCCGACTATGAATCCGGTGCCGAAGCCAATGCCGGCAATCAGCATTACGAATCCAAACAAGAAGAGCCCGAGCATGCCGGACAAGTTCAAATTTCGGGTACGGCCTTCGCGACCAAACACGATGATATTCATGGATACGCCCTTATGCCGTGTTATTAGTTACAGGCCGACATGCAGATGTCGCGTGACCAAAAGGTCCGCTCTGCTTGCGCCGGGTCCCGCAACACGGCGTCAGAAATCCTCCGCAGCAACATTCTGCAACCCCGCTATCGTAGATCTGCGTCCGTAGACCGGTGGCTTTGCGTCCCCACCTTTCGGCGGGTTTGCCCTTAAAATCAAGATAAACTATGCCCAGTGACGCCATGCAACACAAGGAACTGGTTCCACACTCAGGGCCTTTTTCCTAGAAATTATGTCAAGTAAACAGCCCAAGTCTTTGTTTGAAATTGTTTCCAGCGCTGGATCGCCCCTGCAGGACCTGGCGTCCAGAGCAGAGGAGCGCCTGGCCCTGGCCGAATTTCTGCGCAGCGGTCTGACAGAAGAACTGGCCACACACGTTCTGGCTGCAAATTTGCACGAGGACGGCTGCCTGGTCGTGCTGACGGACGCACCAGAATGGGCAGCAAGGCTGCGCTTTGAATCGGGGTTGTTACTCAGTTTGTGCCGGCAAAAACACCCAGCGGCAACTCAAGCAAAGATCCGCGTGAGCAGCGCGGGTCAGCCAGGCGTAAGGGCGTCTGCCGCCAGCAACTAGACTAGCGGGCCAGCAACGGCGCCGAGTAAGAAACGGGCGCCTGCGTTGAATCCTCGAAACTAACGATTTCCCAGGCAGATTCGTCTTCGATTACAGCCCGGACCAGCGCGTTGTTCATGGCGTGACCAGACTTATAGCCGGTGAATTCGCCCAACAGGCTGTGCCCCATCATGTACAAGTCACCGATGGCGTCAAGAATCTTGTGTTTGACGAACTCATCTTCGTAACGCAATCCGTCCTCATTCAACACGCGGTAATCGTTCAACACGATGGCATTATCCATGCTGCCACCGAGGGTCAGATTACGCGCCCGCAGCGCCTCAATATCGCGCAAGAATCCGAAAGTTCTCGCCCGGCTGATTTCCTTCAGGAACGAAGTTGTTGAGAAATCCATGCTCGCGCTTTGCAGATGCTTTTTGAACACCGGGTGCTCAAAGTCGATATGGAAGTTCACTTTAAGACCGGGATAAGGTTTGCACTCAGCCCATTTATCGCCTTCTTCCACGCGCACCGGCTTGGTGATCCGCAAAAAGCGTTTAAGCGCGTTCTGCTCTTCTATACCTGCTGACTGCAACAGGAACACAAAGGGCGCCGAACTGCCATCCATAATCGGAACTTCTGGCGCAGTCAGATCGATATAAGCGTTGTCGATTCCCAGGCCTGCCAATGCCGCCATCAGGTGTTCGACCGTGGCCACTTTTACCGGCCCATCAACCAGGGTCGTACCCAGCATGGTTTCACCGACCAGAAAACCGTCGGCTTTGATATCGGCCGGGGGCTCAAGATCGACACGACGAAATACAATGCCCGCGTTCACGGCTGCCGGGCGCAAGGTCATATAAACCTTGCGGCCAGAGTGCAGCCCGATCCCGGAGGCACGTATTACGTTTTTAAGGGTTCGCTGTTTGATCATAATGGGTGGGATAGAAGCAGCACTGCCGATAACGTACCCAATCATCACGGCACGATTCACGCGTAGAGCGACCCAACCGGGCCGATCGCAGGCTGCTATCCCTTCTCCCTTTGTGTTTACAAGCCCTTGAAAAAAATGAATTCTTCAGGAGCTTTCGCACTTCGACACAACTAATGGCGAGACGCTATCACACCCCCTTCCGATCTAGCAATAGATTAAAGCGCATAGCTTAAAACCTCAGTCAGCCTGACGGCGTAAAAATGCCGGGATATCAAGCAGGTCGAAGGATTGCTCATCAGGTACCGCCAGGTTGTCACCGACGGCCTGTTGACGCATCTGGGTCGGTTGCTCGAACTGCCGATAGTTCGGCTGTTCGCCAGCGGCCGCCGCACGCGCAATCACCGGCTCCTGAACGACCTGGATGTCTGGCTTCTGCTGGCGAATCGGCTGGCCCAGCCCCGTTGCCACCACGGTGACGCGGATTGAGTTGCTCATATCCGGATCGATTACCGTGCCCACGACCACGGTGGCATCGTCGGATGCGCACTGCTTGACCGTCTCGCCCACCTGCTGGAATTCACCGATGGAAAGATCCATGCCCGCTGTGACGTTAACCAGAATTCCTTTGGCGCCAGCCAGGTCTATGTCTTCCAGCAACGGGCTGGAGATAGCTGCCTCGGCCGCTTCGCGCGCCCGGTCTTCGCCGGCTGCACTGCCGGAACCCATCATGGCCATGCCCATTTCCGACATCACCGTGCGCACATCAGCGAAGTCCACATTAATGAGTCCTGGTCGGGTAATCAGCTCGGCTATACCCTGAACGGCGCCCTGCAAAACCTCATTGGCGGACTTAAACGCATCCAGTAGTGTGGTTTGCGAACCCAGCACTGACAGCAGCTTCTCGTTCGGTATGGTGATCAGGGAATCAACATACTTGCCCAGGTCAGCGATGCCCTGGTCAGCAATCTGCAAGCGCTTCTTGCCTTCCATGCCAAACGGTTTGGTCACCACTGCCACGGTCAGAATACCCAGCTCGCGCGCTACCTGGGCAACAACCGGCGCAGCCCCGGTACCGGTTCCGCCACCCAGACCCGCGGTAATAAAGAGCATGTCAGCACCCTCGATAACCTCGAGGATTCGATCACGATCTTCCATTGCTGCCTGACGTCCGATCTCGGGGTCAGCACCGGCCCCAAGTCCCTTGGTAATATTGCAGCCAATCTGCAAAGCAGTGCGAACACTGGAACTCTTGAGGGCCTGCGCATCAGTATTCGCGCAGATAAAATCCACTCCCTCAATTCCCGTGGTCACCATGTGCTTGACGGCATTGCCACCGCCGCCACCCACGCCCAGCACCTTTATCACTGCATTCTGGCTGTATGCATCCATCAGCTCAAACATCTAATTTTCTCCTAGCAACTACGCACAACAACAACACCAACCTCGAAAGAGGCATACCTAAAAATTTCCCTGGAACCAGCTACGCATCCGCTCCCAGATCTCACGAATTCCGCCGCCCATAGCGTGCTCTTCAACACCCTTGTCCGCGGCATTTTTTGCAAACAGCAACAGGCCAACGCCGGTGGCATGAATAGGATTGCGCACCACATCGAGCAACCCCCTTACATGCTGAGGACTGCCCAGACGAACAGGCATATGAAAGACTTCTTCAGCCAGCTCTACCGCACCTTCCATCTTGGCGCTGCCACCGGTCATCACGATGCCGGCGGCGACCATATCCTCGAATCCACTGCGCCGGAGCTCGTCGCGAATCAGGCCAAACAGCTCCTCATAGCGAGGCTCTACAACCTCGGCCAAGGTATGCCTGGCCAGGCGGCGCGGCGGGCGATCGCCGACACTTGGCACCTCAATAGTCTCGTCGGCATTAGCCAGCTGCGACAGCGCGCAGGCATACTTAATCTTGATTTCTTCGGCGTACTGGGTCGGTGTACGCAGCGAGATAGCAATGTCATTGGTGACCTGATCACCGGCGATGGGTATTACCGCCGTGTGTTTGATCGCACCACCGTTGAACACCGCGATGTCGGTGGTGCCACCGCCGATATCGACCAGACAGACGCCCAGCTCCATCTCGTCCTCAGTCAGCACCGCATAACTTGAGGCTAGCTGCTCAAGGACGATATCTTCGACTTCCAGGCCGCAGCGCTGCACGCACTTGATAATGTTCTGCGCTGCGCTGGCGGCGCCCGTCACCATGTGCACCCTGGCCTCGAGTCTTACACCCGACATACCGATGGGCTCGCGGATACCTTCCTGACCATCGATCACAAATTCCTGCGGCAACACATGCAGGATGCGCTGATCCGCCGGGATAGCCACCGCTCGCGCTGCATCTATCACCCGATCCATATCACCGCGGGCCACTTCGCGATCACGAATGGCGACGATGCCGTGCGAATTCAGACTGCGCACGTGACTGCCGGCAATACCGGCAAACACGGAATTTATTTCACAGGCTGCCATTAACTCGGCGCCCTCAACGGCACGCTGAATCGAATTGACCGTGGACTCGATGTTTACCACCACGCCCTTCTTTAATCCGCGCGACGGATGCATGCCGAAACCGATGACCTCCAGGTCACCGTCTTCCTGCAACTCACCGACAATAGCGACAACTTTCGACGTGCCGATATCCAGCCCAACAATAATGTTCTTGTCGTCCTTTTTAGACACGCGGCTCAGCCTCTTCGCTTTCCGATTTCGACGCCGCAGTATTGTCTTTCCAGCCCACTGCAAAGCCGTTGGTGTAACGCATATCGATGTAGTCCACTTGTTCCGCCCGAGCGCTGATTACGCCATCGTAAGCTGTGAAAAACCGGCCCAGGCGCAGATCCAGCGCATCATCTCCCAGCCGAACCGTGACACCGTTGCTAAGCTGAAAACTCCAGGCACCGCGTGCATCGAGACGCATATTTACCGCAGTCAGACCACGCTGTTCGAGCTGCTCTTCAATCTCGAAATACAAGGCTGCGACTCGCTGGTTACTGCCTTCAGGACCACTCAAGCGCGGCAACTCGGCAGGCCGATGGGTAGCGTCCGTCACAAACAACTCACCCTGCATATTCAATAGTCCGCCCTCGCCCCAACATGCCGCGGGAACCTCTTCAGCCACCGTAACCACCACACGTGCCGGCCAGCGGCGCCGAACGGTCGCCCGGGCGACCCAGGGAATTGCCACCACGGCATCGCGAATCTGCCCCAGGTCAATACTGAAGAAACCCGCGTCCACATGCTCTGCAACGACTTCTTCCAGCTGCATAGCGGAAACCCGTTGGAAGGCACCGTTAACGACTACCGACTCAATAGGGCGATTCATCAACCAGACCGTGGATACGTACGCTGCAGCGACCACCAGCCCCGCCACGCCCAGCGTGCAAAGGCGATGCCAGTTGATCTGCGGCAAACGCAACTTTGGCAGCCTGGCTGCGACGGTGGTTTTTCGATTCTTGCGACGGGCCATCAGTGCTCTCGCCCAAAACTGGTTTCTAGAACCCGCCAGCACAGCTCATCAAAATCGAGACCCGCCTGGGCCGCTGCCATCGGCACCAGGCTGTGCGTGGTCATGCCCGGCACCATATTGACTTCCAGTAGCAAGGGCAGGCCCTGTGCGTCCAGCATGAAATCTACCCGACCCCAACCCTGGCCACCGACAGCTGCGAAGGCCTTGGCGCAAAGGGCCGAATATTGGCGCTCGATTTCAGCATCGAGACCGCATGGGCAGATGTATTTCGTGTCATCGCTAAAATATTTGGCCTGGTAGTCGTAAAAACCGTTAGCCACATCAATACGCACCAGCGGCAGCACCTGCCCCTGCAAAATACCGGCGGTATACTCGCCGCCCGTCAGCCAGCGTTCAGCAAATACTTCACACTCGCATTGCGCGGCGGTAGCGTACGCTGCCGGCAACTGATCAGCGTGATCAACCCGCGTCAGGCCAATGCTTGAGCCTTCCGCTGCCGGCTTGATCATCATTGGCAGACCCAGCTCGGCAATCGCTGCAGCAAAATCCTGCGGACCGTGCAGGACCCGAAAAGCGGGTGTTGCAAGCCCGGCGCCCTGCAACAATTGTTTGCTGCGCAGCTTGTCCATACTGAGGGCGCAACCCAGCACATCGCTGCCGCTATAAGGCATGCCGATTTGCTCCAGCAAACCCTGCAGGCTGCCGTCTTCGCCACCTCGCCCATGCAGGGCAATCCAGGCTCGGTCGAAACCGCCGCTCAGCTGCTGTAACAAACCATCTTCCGGATCTACGCAGTCGGCCTGCACACCTCGGCGGCGTAATGCTGCACACACGGCCTTGCCGGAGAGCAAGGAAATTTCCCGCTCGGCCGAATCGCCACCCAGCAATACAGCGACCCTTCCGAACTGCTCGGGGGCGTCGACTGCAATACGTTGCTGGCTGGCGATAGTCATATCAGTTAGTCGCCTCGCCGAGAACATGCACTTCAAGTTGCAATTGCACCCCATGACGCGCATCGACTTCGGCGCGCACCAGCTCAATCAGGCCTTCGACATCAGCCGCGCTGGCATCGCCGGTATTGATGATGAAATTTGCATGCTTCTCGGAGACCTGCGCGCCACCCAGCCGGCGGCCTTTGAGGCCGGCACTTTCGATCAGGCGGGCGGCGTGATCACCGGGGGGGTTGCGGAATACCGAGCCGCAGCTGGGCTGACCCAGAGGCTGACTTTCCTGACGATCACGTAACATCTGTTTGACGCGTTCCAGGGCACCGTCCTGCTGATCTTCAAAAGCGAAACGCGCCGACAGGAACCATTCGTCTGCGGGTCCGTTTACTTCCCGGTAGGCGATGCTGTACTCATCGGGTTTACGCACGTGGATACGACCATCGCGATCAATGCTCTCGACGGCGACTACGCTGTCCCAGGTTTCTCCGCCAAAGGCACCGGCATTCATCCGCAGCGCGCCGCCTATGGTGCCGGGTATGCCGGCAAAGAATTCTGCGGGACCCAGTCCCCAGCGCGCGCAACGACGCGCGAAAGTGGTACAGGGTACGCCGGCCTCGGCCTCTACCTGCCCGCCGTGCAAACGGCGAACGGTGCCCAGTGCACGCGACGTGTTTACCACGACGCCACGCACGCCACCATCACGCACCAGCAAGTTGCTGCCCAGGCCAACCCAGTGCAGCGTCGTCTCGTGCGGCAGCCCCTGCAGAAATTCACTGAGCGCTGCGCGGGACTCTGGCCGGAAATACCACTCAGCTGGTCCACCGACGCGCCAGGAAGTGTGCCGGGACATAGGCTCGTTACGGCGCAGCCCGGCCTGCACTTGTTCCGCCATGGCGATCATTGGCCGCGCCTCGCGAATCGTGCGGCAGCCAGCTGCTCAGGAAGCTGAGCGGCAGCGGCGCCGATACTGCCGGCACCCATGGTCAATAGCAGATCGCCTTCCTGCAGCGCGCCGGCCAGTAGCTCGGGCAAGTCTTCCAGGCCAGCAACGAAAACAGGCTCCAGCTGGGCACGGGTGCGTATGGCGCGGCAAATAGCACGGCCGTCAGCGCCTGCGATGGGCTCTTCGCCGGCAGGATAGACCTCGCAAACAAACAGGCGGTCAACCGCAGACAATACTTCGGCGAAATCATCGAGCAAGTCGCGGGTTCGGGTATAGCGGTGCGGCTGGAAAACCAGGACCAGGCGGCGCTCGGGCCAGGCTGCACGCACCGCTTGCACTGTCGCCGCGATTTCGGTGGGGTGATGACCATAGTCATCCACACACAGCACGCGACCGCCAGCGGTATGTGTTTCGCCAAGTACCTGGAGGCGCCGATCAATACCCTGAAACTCAGCCAGCGCGCGCTGCAAGGCCGCGTCGTCGAGCTCCAATTCATGCGCAACGGCACAGGCGGCCAGCGCATTTAACACGTTGTGATGTCCAGGCAGGTTCAACACCACGGGCAAGCCGTTTTCCTGACCGGGCCGATGCAGCATAAAGCGTGTTTGCGTGCCGTCTGCGGTAATCGCCTCGGCACGCACGTCTGCGTCGGCATGCGTTCCATAGGTCAGTGTGGCGCGTTTTATTGAACCCATCACGGCCGCGACGCCGGGATCATCGAGGCAGAGCACTGCCAGCCCGTAAAAAGGCAGGTTATGCAGGAACTCGATGAACGTATGGTGAAGACGCTCCAGGTCGCCACCATAGGTAGCCATGTGATCCGCATCAATGTTGGTGACTACGGAAATCGTTGGCTGCAGATGCACGAAGGAAGCGTCGCTTTCATCTGCCTCAGCAACCAAAAAGCGCCCGGCGCCCAAACGACCATTGGTATCAGCACTGCGCAACCGCCCGCCGATCACGAAGGTCGGATCCTCGCCGGCTTCCGCCAGCACGCTGGCAATCAAACTGGTGGCGGTGGTCTTGCCGTGGGTTCCCGATACTGCAATGCCCTGCCGGAAGCGCATCAGTTCGCCGAGCATCTCTGCGCGACGCACCACCGGTTTGCGGCTGGCCTGAGCGGCGGCGATTTCCGGATTGCCGGGATCTATCGCGCTGGACACCACCACGACGTCTGCGTCACCGACATTCTCAGCCCGATGACCCAGCTGAATTTCCGCACCCATGGCTCGCAGGCGACGGGTAACTGGCGATTCTTTCAGATCAGAACCCTGCACCTTGTACCCGAGATTGACCAGCACTTCGGCGATACCGCCCATACCGACGCCGCCGATACCGACCAGATGCACGCGGCTAACTTTGCGCATGCGATCCTTCATGCCGTCACCTCGGACTTGGCCGGCAGCCGGCAGGCGTCGGCCAGGCGCAGCGCGGCATCCGGTCGCGCTAATTCGCGCGCACGTGTTGCGCGTAATAGCGGGCGCTCGCGACCGCGGGTCCATTTGCGCAGTTCTGCGGCCAGGCTACCCGGACCGAGGATTTTTTGCGGTATCAATACAGCGGCCTCGGCCGCAACCAGGTACTGCGCGTTACGCGTCTGGTGATCGTCCACTGCGGCCGGGAACGGCACCAGGATGGCGCCCAGGCCAGCGGCTGCCAGCTCAGCGATGGTCAAAGCCCCGGCGCGGCAAACAACGAAGTCAGCCCAGGCATAGGCAGCCGCCATATCTTCGACAAAGGCTTCCAGCTCAACCGGCACAGCTGCCTGCGCGTAAGCTTCACGGGCAGCCTCCAGGGTGGCCTGACCAGTCTGATGCCGAATCACCGGACGTTCATTGTCAGCCAGCAACGCCACAGCGGCAGGTACGGTTTCGTTCAGGGCTAGCGCGCCCTGGCTGCCGCCCAGCACCAGCAGCCGCAACGGACCGCTGCGCCCGGCGAAACGTTTTGCCGGCGGCGCCAGCGAGGCAATAGCGGGTCGCACGGGGTTACCAATCGCTCGCGCATTGACGCGACTGGAAAAACTGCCCGGGAAGGCTTCCAGCACTTCCCGGGCGATACCAGCCAGAAGACGATTAGTCAGCCCCGCAACGGAGTTCTGTTCATGAATAATTAGTGGTCGACGCAATACCCAGGCGGCAAGCCCACCGGGTCCGGCAGCAAATCCGCCCATGCCTAGCACCAGTTGCGGCTGCAGCCGACGCAACAGCCGAAAAGCGTCGAAAAAGGCAACCGCCAGCTTGAAAGGCGCCAGCAACCAGCTGAGTAAGCCCTTGCCGCGCAGACCAGATACGCGAATACATTCCAGCGGGAAGTCATGCGCCGGCACCAGCTCAGCTTCGATGCCCCGTCGGGTGCCAAGCCAGACCACGGGCTGTTTGCGAGCACGCAGTATTTCGGCGACGGCCAGGGCGGGAAATACGTGCCCGCCGGTGCCACCAGCCATGATTAATACCGGACCAGACATCAGCGTTTCGACCTCGCTGTGCCGGTTGCCGGTTTACGTCGCCGCGCGGGTGCTGGCGCGCGGTTCTCGATATCTATGCGCAGCAACAGACCAATGGCGATCAGGGTGATAATCAGACTGCTACGACCGTAGCTGACCAACGGCAAGGTCAGGCCTTTGGTCGGCAGAATACCCATGTTGACGCCGATATTGATAAACACCTGGGCGCCCTGCCAGACGGCAAAACCGAACGCCAGGTAGGCCTGAAACATCCGGCCAGCCAGCGCGGACTGGTTGGCAATCAGCAGCGCCCGCCAGATCAGAATGCCGAACAGTCCGACCAGTAGCAGGCTGCCAAGCAAGCCAAACTCTTCGGCAATTACCGCGAAAACAAAGTCCGTATGCGCTTCCGGCAGATAAAACAGCTTCTGCATGCTGCTACCCAGACCGACACCAAACCATTCCCCACTGCCGATGGCGATTAGCGATTGGATCAACTGGAAGCCAGTGTTATACGGGTCCGCCCAGGGATCCATAAAGCCGGTGATGCGGGCCAGCCGATACGGCGACTTGAGTGCAGCAACGATGGCAAGAACGGCGATCAACAAGCTAAAAAAGGCGAAGTCGCGCAGCCGCGCACCCGCCACGAACAGGACTGCCAGACTGATTGCGGTCAGCACAACCGCCGAACCGAAATCCGGCTGCAGCAATAACAATCCGGCGCCGATGCCGACCACTGCCATCGGTTTCGCGAAACCCAGGAAGCCCTTTTCAAGCTCGGCGGCGTGACGGGTGGCGTAGCCTGCCAGGTAAATCAGAAACAATAGTCGCGCCGGCTCCGCAACCTGCAAGGTCAGACCACCCAGTCGCAGCCAGCGCGTCGAGCCGTTGACCTCGTGACCCATGCCCGGCACGAGCACCAGGGCGAGCAACACTATGGCCATCAACAAGGTCAGAGGGCCGAGTTGCTCCCAGACACGGGTAGGAATTCGCAGCATCGCGTAAGCGCCAGCCAGGCCAATAAACGCGGCAACCAGCTGTCGTTCGAAATAGAAAAACGGATCGCCAATATTGCGCTCAGCCAGAGAAATAGACGCCGAAGTCATCATCACCAGGCCACCGCCAAACAGCAGCGCCACCACCAGCACCAGCAGGGAATCCACCGCTGGTGCTGCAACGTCCTTGGGTGCCATGCGACGCGCCACGCGACTCATGAGCCCAGCTTCCCGACGGCCGCGGCAAAAGCGCGACCACGCTCAGCGTAGTTTGCAAACATGTCCAGACTCGCAGCGGCTGGCGCCAGCAGGACTGTCCAGCCCGGGTCGACTATCGCCTGCGCCAGGTTGACCGCAGCCTGCATGTCGTCGGCGCGATGACAGGGACAAATGTCACCGACGGCAGCCGCAATCTGTTCTCGATCTCGGCCGATCAAAACAAGTTCGCAACGCCGCCCGCGCAGCGCCTCGACCAAGGGTGAAAAATCGGCGGCCTTGGCGTCGCCGCCGGCGATCAGCACAAAAGGACCATCGATACCGCTGATACTGGCCACTGCCGCACCCACATTTGTGGCCTTGGAATCGTTGACCCAACAAACCTGGTCACGATTAGCCACCACCTGCATGCGATGCTCGAGACCCGTGAACTGCTTTAAGCCGGCCAACATGCTGGCAAGGTCGGCGCCAACGGCAGCGCCCAGGGCCAGGGCGGCCAGCGCATTGGCAACATTGTGCCGACCGGCCAGCTGGAGATCACTGACCGGCAACAACAGCGCCCGCCCGCAAGCCAGGTACTCGCTGCCGTTGTGAATACGCAGGCCGAAGTCACCAGTACCCGGTTCACCCAGGGTAAAGCCGGTGACGCCGGCACCCGCCTGTAGCAGTTCTGCCAGACTCGCGTCGTCGCGATTGATGATGGCTTGCTGGCAGGCCGCCAGAATCCGCCCTTTAGCGGCCACATAGCTGGCGTAGTCACCGTGACTGTCGAGATGGTCGGGTGAAAGATTTAACAGGGCCGCGGCCGCCAGCTTCAGCGGGCTGCTGCGCTCGAGTTGAAAACTCGATAGCTCCAGGGCGTAGGCGTCGGCGTCGGCGGTCAGCAGGTCCAGTGCCGGCGTACCGAGATTGCCACCGGCAGGCACCCGCCAGCCAGCAGTGGACATTGCCGCCGCCAGCATCGCGGTCACCGTACTCTTGCCATTGGAACCGGTTATGCCAATGACGGGTGCGCGCGCCTCGCGCATGAACACGTCAATATCACTTTCAACGGTGAGCCCGCGCGCCCGCGCCGTACGAATCAATGGCAGATCCAGGGGCGTACCCGGCGACACCAGCAGCTGCTCGACCGTGCGCGGCAACTCAGGCAAGTCCGGCCCCCGGTAGCAGCGGGCCTGCGGCATGGCCGTGGCGATTTCCGCAAGTGCCGGGGGCGTATTGCGCGTATCCACAAACACTGCAGGCAAATCGTGCCGCGCCAGATAGCGAGCGCAGGAAGCGCCCGTGGCGCCCATACCCAGTACCATCACGCGCGGCGCCGTACCGACCTGTGTGTGCTTCTCGGTCATTTCAGCCAGCTGTGTCACCGTAGTTTCAAACTCGACAGACCGACCAGCACCAGGATTACCGTAATAATCCAGAAGCGCACAATCACCTTGGGCTCGGCCCAGCCTTTAAGCTCATAGTGGTGATGCAGCGGTGCCATGCGAAACACGCGCCTTCCGGTCAGGCGAAAAGAAGCAACCTGGATAATCACCGACAGCGTCTCGATAACGAACAGACCGCCCATGATCAGTAGCACCAGTTCCTGGCGCACGACGATGGCCACCGTACCCAGGGCAGCACCCAATGCCAGGGCGCCAATGTCACCCATAAAAACCTGAGCCGGGTAGGTGTTGAACCACAAGAAGCCCAGACCGGCACCGGCCATGGCGGCGCAGAACACCAGCATTTCGCCGGCGCCATTGATGAATGGAATACTCAGGTACTCGGAATAGATGGCGTTACCAGCGGCGTAACCGAATATGCCCAGCGCGCCACCCACCAGCACCGTCGGCATGATGGCCAGCCCGTCCAGGCCATCGGTTAGATTCACCGCGTTGCTGGAACCGACAATCACCAGATAAGCGAAGGGAATAAACAAGACACCCAGCGGTATCAGCGCGTCTTTCAAAAAGGGAATCAACAACCAGGTGTTGCCAGATTCGGCCGCCAGCCGGTACAAGGCAATCGAAGCGGCAATGGCGGCGATGGACTGCCAAAACAGTTTGGCGCGCGCCGACAGTCCGGCCGGATCACTCAGTATCAGCTTGCGGTAGTCGTCGACAAAACCAATCAGGCCGAAGGCCAGCGTCACCGCGATCACAATCCACACGTAGCTATTGGTCAGATCGGCCCATAGCAAGGTACTGGAGAGAATCGCCACCAGGATCAGCGAGCCGCCCATGGTCGGGGTGCCGGCTTTGAGCAAATGCGTTTGCGGACCATCGTCACGCACGGTCTGACCAACTTGCCCGGCCGTCAGGCGTCGGATCATGATCGGACCAAATACCAGCGAAATCACCAGCGCGGTCAGCGCACCCATGATGGCGCGCATGGTGATGTAACTGAACACGTTGAATCCGCTGATATAGCGAGTCAGAAAATCTGTCAGGTAAAGCAACATAAGCTCAGCCCTCACCCGACTCAGCGAGACGCGCGACCAGTCGATCCAGCGCCATAAATCGCGAGGCCTTGACCAGCATCACGACCTCCGGGTGCAACTGCTCGACGGCATGCGCATACAACGCGTCTGCATCGTGAAAATGTCGCGCGCCGCTGCCAAATGCCGCGACGCTGGCCTGACTCAAGGGCCCCGTTGCCAGCAAGCGCTGAATCCCGAGCGCACGGGCCTGATGTCCAACCTCGGCGTGCAGGGCCTCGGCGTCAGCGCCCAGCTCACCCATATCGCCGAACAAGAACCAGGTTTCGCCGGGCTGACCGGCCAGGAACTCCATCGCCGCCTTAACTGACGCCGGATTGGCGTTATAGCTGTCGTCATAAAGCGTGGCGCCGCTGGCACAGGTGACGCGGCGCAGACGACCGCCCACATTTCGCACCGCCGCCAGACCCGCCTGGACCGATTGCGGTCTAACGCCGGCAGCCAGGCTGGCCGCCGCCGCACCCAGCGCGTTAATCAGGTTGTGCTGGCCCGCCATAGGCAGCTGAATCGTCAAATTCAGATCCGGTCCGACGAGTGTAAATTCGAAGCCCTGCGTCATCTCCGCCGGGTTATATCCGTCGCCGAATAGTCCGCTGACGGCTGCAGCCCGAAGGTCAGTACGCGGCGCTGATCGCTCAGCGCCAGCCAGGTGTCGCGATAATCATCGTCGGCGTTGATCACGGCGATGCCGTCATCGGCGAGTGAGGTATATAGCTCGCCCTTGGCGCGTGCAACGCCGGCAATACTGCCAAAACCTTCGAGATGAGCCGGCCCGGCGTTGGTCACAATTGCTACGCTTGGCGCAGCGATATCGGCGAGGTAAGCAATTTCTCCGGCGTGATTGGCGCCCATCTCAAACACGGCGCAACGGTGTGACTCGCGCAAGCGCAAAACCGTCAGCGGCAAGCCTATGTCATTGTTCAAATTTCCCTGTGTCGCCAGCACTGCCGACGCGTCGGACTGATCGGCTTGCAGGATGGCTGCGATCATCGCGCGCACAGTAGTTTTGCCGTTACTACCAGTAACACCGACTACCGGCAAATCAAACTTACGTCGCCAGCTGCGGGCCAGCCGCCCGAGGGCCAGGCGTGTATCGACCACCTCTACCTGCGATATATCGCAGTCTGCGCGCTGCTCTACGACCGCACCCGCAGCGCCGAGGCGCGCGGCCTGGTCCACGAATTCACCGGCGTTAAAGTTCTCGCCGCGCAGGGCAAAGAAAAGCTGGCCGGCGCTCAGAGCACGCGTATCGGTGCTGACGGAATCAAAGCTTTGGTCATCGCCAAACAACCGGCCACCAACAGACTCCGCCACCATGGACAATCGACCCATACTCATGGCGCCCCGCTCAGGGCCGCGCGGGCAACCGCAACATCGGAGAAGTCCACGGCGCCGTCGGCCAGCCACTGTTGTGTTTCGTGTCCCTTACCGGCAATCAACACGGCATCATCATTGGCCGCCGTGCGAAGCGCATACTGGATGGCGGCGCCCCGGTCGGCGATACGCGCCACACGCTTGGCGTCAGGCATGCCGGCCAACACGTCGGCGGCAATCGCCTCGGGATCCTCGCTGCGCGGATTGTCGTCAGTGAGCACCACCTGGTCGGCGAGGCTTGCCGCGACTTCACCCATGGCGGCGCGTTTGCCGGTATCACGATCGCCACCGCAACCGAACACACACCAAAGTCGACCGCGCGTATGCTGACGAACCGCTGACAGCGCCTGCTGCAGGGCCTCCGGCGTATGCGCGAAATCAACGATCGCTTCCGCATGCCGACCGCTGCTGCGCAGCCGCTGCAATCTGCCCGGAGGCGCCACGCAGGACGACAATGCAGCTGTCGCCTCGCCCAGGTTCAGCCCCAGCGCCAGCAAGCTGCCGGTGGCGACCAGTAAATTTTCGGCATTGAACTCGCCCCACAATGGACTGGAGAGTTCCGACTCACCGAAATCGCCGCTGAAACTTAAACCGAGGCCCCGACGCTCGGTAGCTGTCAGGCGCCCGAGCAAATTGGCACCGGAACGCGTCGCTGCCTTACTCAGCAAGGCAACGCTAACTACCTGCAGCTTGCCTGCCAGGCGAGCGGCTAACTGACTTCCCCAGCTGTCGCCGATATTGATGACAGCCGCACCAGGCGCACAATCAAAGAACAGACGCGCCTTGGCTTCGGCATAGGCCTCAAGATCACCGTGGTAATCCAGGTGATCGCGGCTCAGGTTAGTCAGTGCCGCCACAGCAATGCGCAGACCGTTCAAGCGACCCTGATCGAGACCGTGCGAGGAGGCTTCCATCACCACATGGCTGGCGCCAAGATCGCGAATGGCGGCCAGCTGTCGCTGCAGCTCTACACTGTCGGGGGTGGTCAGCTTTGCAGGTTGCAGGGCATCGGGTAGCCCCCAACCGAGGGTGCCCAGGTAAGCCGCGGTCTTGCCGGCGCCATTGAGCGCCTGGGCCAGCAAAAATGCGGTGGTGGTCTTACCGTTGGTTCCGGTGATCGCGGTTACCGACAAAGTAGCCGAGGGACTGGCAAAAAAACGATCGGCCAGTTGACCCAGCCGCTGACTCAATTGCGCAACGGGAAAAGCTGCCAGGCCCGCCGGAAATACCGGGGGCTTGCGACCATCGACGGGCTCCCAGGCAACGGCCGCAACACCAGATTCCAGCGCCGCTGGCAAATAATCCAGTCCATGACTGCGCTTGCCCTGACAAGCCAGGAACAGACTGCCGCGCGTCAGGCTGGCGGTATTGTTGCCGATGTCGCTGATCACCAGGTCCGGTACAGAAACCCCCATGCCGGCGAACAAATCCTGCAGATTCATCGGCTTTGCGGGATTGACTAAATGTGCCGCGGTCATCGTGGGTTAGCCGCCAGGGTCACACCGGATTGATTGCCCGCCGGATTAAAATCGTCGGGCGGAACCGCGAGAATACGCAATGCGCCATTCACCACTTCCGCGAATACCGGCGCAGCAACTTTGCCACCGTAGTATTCACCGTTAGATGGATCATCCACGACCACCACCACGGCCAGACGCGGGCGCGAGGCCGGCGCAATACCGGCAAATACGGCTGTATAGCTGTCCTCGGCATAGCCACCTGGCGCGAACTTGCGCGCGGTGCCGGTTTTACCCGCAATGCGGTAGCCCGGCACCGACGCGAGTTGTCCCGTTCCGTCGGGCGCGACCACCGTTTCCAGCATCGCCAGCACGGCGGCGGCGTGCTGAGGCTCTATAACCCGGCGCGGAATGGGTGCCTCGGTCACGCGCAACAGGGACACCGGACGCAGAACACCACCCGCGCCGAGTACCGAATAGGCCTGGGCCAACTGCAACGGCGTCAGCGACAGACCGTAGCCGTAGGCCAGGGTCGCCTGACTGATCGGCCGCCAGTTGGAGTAGTGACTAAGCAAGCCAGCCGACTCGCCGGGGAATTCACTCGCACTGAGTCGACCCAGGCCGAAGCGAGACAGCACCTCGTAAAGAAGTTCCGGCTCCAGCGACATGGCCAATTTAGTCGCGCCAACATTGCTGGAACGAGACAACAGTGTCGCGAGATCAATGCGACCCATGTTCTCGCTATCCTCGATCAGTTTGGCGCCAACCTGAATAAAACCCGGTGACGTATCGACCCGGCTCTCGGGTCGGTACGCGCCACCTTCCAGGGCCGCAGCAACTATCAGCGGCTTAATCGCCGATCCCGGCTCAAGAATGTCCGTGATAGCGCGATTGCGATAGCGTTTTACAGACAATTGCGCACGATCATTCGGGTTGTAGCTGGGCTGATTCACCATCGCCAGCACTTCACCGGTGGCGATATCCAGAACCACTACGGAGCCTGCCTTGGCACGATGGCGCTGCACCGCCGCTTTCAGTTCGCGATAAGCGAGATATTGAATCCGCAAATCGATGGCGCTGGCCAGCTCGCGACCGGGTCGCGGCGCTTCGATGAATTCAACATTCTCGACCACGCGACCGAGCTGATCTTTTAAAACCTTCTTACGTCCCGAATGACCGGCCAGCCAGCTATCGTAGGAGAGCTCCATGCCTTCCTGGCCGGCATCATCGACGTTGGTAAAGCCCACCAGGTGGCCACTGACCTCACCAGCAGGATAAAAACGCCGGTATTCACGCAGCAGGTCAACGCCGGGAATCCCCATGGCACGAACGGCTTCGGCCTCAGCCGGATTCATGTGCCGCTTGAGATACATGAACGACTTGCCGACGTTGCGGGTTACCTGGCGAGCCAGGTCGGTGGCGTCCCAATCCAGGGCACGTGCCAGATCCGGAATTCTATCGGGCGCCTGCACCAGCTCGCGCGGATTTACCCAGACGCTGTCCACGGGTGTACTCACCGCCAGCGGCTCACCATTGCGATCTGTAATCGAACCGCGATGCGCAGCCAGCTGGGCCACACGCAAGTGGCGGTTAGCTGCCTGATCAGCAAGAAAACCGGTATTGAATACCTGCAACTGGACAGCTCGCCCGGCCAGCACTACGGAGCCAAGCAACAGGAAACCTGCGACCAGACGCATGCGCCAGCCAAAAGTGCGCGTGTTCTGGTTTACTTTTTTAGCCGTACGACTCATTTGCTGAACAACAAAATCTGATCTGCGGCGGGATCGCGCATATTCATTTCTTCGCGCGCCAGCTGCTCGACGCGCGCGTGCGTCGACCAGGCACTCTGCTCAATCTGAAGCTGGCCCCATTCCACGGCAAGACGGTCGCGCTCGGCCGTCAACGCCTGCAACTCCGTAAACAACTTGCGCGACTCGTGCTTGGCATAGACCGCCGCCAGGGCAGAGACAAACACCAGCAGGCCCAGCACGACTTCCGGCAAGCGCTTTCGCCAGGCTATAAGGCTCACAGGCGTTCTCCCACACGCAAGCTGGCGCTGCGTGAACGCGGATTAGCCTCGGTCTCATGCTGGTCGGGACGAATCGCGCGGGTCGGCAGGCGCATCAATGGCCGCGCCGACTCGGGTACCACCGGCAAGCGCGACAAAGCCGGGTCGACACGGGAATGATTTCGCAGAAAACGCTTTACCCGGCGATCTTCCAATGAGTGAAAACTGATTACGCACAGTCGCCCACCACTGCTGAGCATCTCTAGGCTCTGCTCCAGGAGCGCGTCGAGTTCGTCGAGCTCGCCGTTGATATGCATACGAATGGCTTGAAAACTACGCGTCGCAGGGTGCCGGCGACTTGGCTTATCCGGCTTCGTTGCAACAATCAGCTCCGCCAGTTCGGCCGTTGTGTTCAGCGGACGCTGGCGGCAAATAGCCGCTGCGATTCTCCGGCCTTGCGGCTCTTCACCCAAACGCTTCAGCACGCCGGCAATCTCCCGTTCAGTGGCGCGATTAATCCAGTCAGCGGCACTTTCGCCACTGCCGGGATCCATACGCATGTCCAGTGGGCCCGGTTGAGAAAACTAAATCCACGTTGCGGGTCATCCAGCTGCGGCGAAGAAACCCCCAGGTCGGCAAGAATTCCATCGGCCTGGCGGCCGGGGAATTCACGCTGCAAGACCTCCGCGAGCTGGCTGAAACGGGCATGCGCCGGATACAACCTGGCGTCGCCTTCTGCGAGCTGGCGGGCGGACTGCACGGCCGTGGGGTCGCGATCAAGCGCAAGCAGGCGACCCTGCGATCCGAGTCGCGCAAGTATCGCTGCGCTGTGGCCGCCACGGCCAAAACTGCAGTCGACATAAAGTCCATCGGCGCGAATTGCCAACTGCTCAAGTACCTGATCCCGCAATACCGGGACATGCTGATTCACCCCGCGACTCCCCGACCCGACTCGAGGTTGCTGTTGTTCTATCACCCGCTACTGCCGCTACAGCGACAGTGACTCAAGATCGCCGCTTAACTCGGCTCCATCTTCGTCGCCCTGCGCAACCCAATCGTTGCAACGCTCGCTCCACAGAGCTTCATCCCACAATTCAAAACGGGCGCCCTGCCCGATCAGCACGGCGCTGCGCTCCAGGCGAGCAAAATCCCGCAACTCGCGCGGTATCAAAACCCGGCCTGCTGCGTCCATTTCCATTTCGGACGCGTAACCGACCATCATGCGTTGCAAGCGACGGGCCTTTGGCTGGAAACTAGGCAAGCTCATCAGCTTGCGCTCAATGTCGAGCCAGTCCGGATAGGGGTAAAGAAGCAGGCAATGATCCTGATCAACGGTGCAAACAAGCTGCCCATCACAACGCGCTTGCAGGCGCTCCCGATACCTGACCGGTACCGCGAGCCGCCCCTTGGCGTCGAGAGTGATGTTGGTTGCCCCACGAAACATTCTTGATCAGGCATTTCTGCCCATTTCCTCCCACTTTCTACCACTTCTCGACACTATAGGTAAGGCCTTTGGAGCGTCAACAGAAAGTCCGGATTAATCTTTAGTACACAGCGACTTAGGCGCTCGATCCCAGGTTTTTTCGGGGCATTTCAGAGGGCGTGGCTTGACATAAATCAGGGGGTTATTGGAGATAGCTCACACAACTTTTAGAAGATAAAAAAAACCCGCATTCCCACCCCGTAGTGCCCCCTGTCGAGCCTTATTGCGCGGAGCTTGCGCACATGCCGGCCCGGAAGGACCTGTAAAGACGCATGTATTTTGCGGATTTTATTCGCTTTTAAGGGATATTAGCGTCGATATCCCGACATATCGACGCAAAAAGAAAGAAGTGGAGTCGGCCGATAAGCCGGGTTCTGTCGAGGACAGTCATTCATCTGGGGCCGCCGTCACCGCGACCTCAAGCAACCTACCCGGGAGCGCCGGGTGGGCACCGGCGGCGGGCCACCCGAAGGCGGCCACCTGCTTCCCTATTTGGTCTTGCTCCGGGTGGGGTTTACCATGCCGCGGCGTGTTGCCACCCGCGCGGTGCGCTCTTACCGCACCATTTCACCCTTACCGGCGCTGAACGCCGGCGGTATATTTTCTGTGGCACTTTCCGTGGGCTCGCGCCCCCCAGGCGTTACCTGGCACCCTGCCCGCCGGAGCCCGGACTTTCCTCCCGACCCAACAGGACCGAGCGACTGCCTGGCCGACTCCGCCGCGGACTCTAGGCTATCAGTCCGCCGGCGACAAGTTCGCCATGCGATATACCTCAGCCCGGCGAGCACCGGTGATTCTCGCCGTCAGGGCCGCGGCCTTGCCGGGCGGCAGTTCTGCAGACAACAAGGCCAGAACGCGTTGAATCTCCGCCGCTTCCGGGCCCGCCGCCGGGTCATGATTGCCGGCCACAACCAGCGTGAACTCGCCCCGCCCGCCGCCACTATCAGCCGCGCGCGCCACGCGAACCGTTGCAAGGTCACCGCGATAGATAGTCTCGTGGCGTTTGGTCAGCTCGCGGGCCAGCGCGGCCTGGCGGCCAGCCCCAAGCACCTCGGCGCAATCAGCCAGGCTGGCATCAATGCGATGCACCGATTCGAAAAAAATCAAAGTGTCAGGCACGTTCGCCAGGGCGCTGAGACGCTGCCGCCGAGCGGCGCTACGCGCCGGTAAAAAGCCCTCGAAGCGAAACCGATCCGTGGCCAGGCCGGCCACGGACAGCGCTGCGAGGATGGCACTGGGCCCGGGAATCGGGCTGGCGCGCAGTCCTGCCGCGCCGACAGCCGCCAGCAGCCGATAGCCAGGATCGCTGATTAAAGGGGTGCCCGCATCGCTAACCAGGGCAACATTCTGACCGTCGAGCAATGCTGCAATGATTTCTTCGACCCGCTGCGTTTCGTTGTGCTCATGGAAAGATAGCAGGCGCTTGCTCAGGCCCAAACTGGTTAGCAATTGGCCGGTACGCCGCGTATCCTCAGCTGCCACCAGGCTGGCATCGGCCAACACCTGCCCAGCCCTGGCACTCAGATCTGCAAGATTGCCAATCGGCGTGGCAACGACGAAAAGCGTGCCGGTTGTCTCGTTCATGACCTGGTTGTCCTGGTTCTGCTCAGATGAAAAAGCAAAAAAAATTAGCCCGGCGGAGTTTACGCTGCACGACGTCGCGACCGACAGGCTGGCCTGTCCGCCTGTTGCTGCTGGCAATGGCGATGTTGCCGGCTTGTCAGCCGCTGCAACAGGCAGATGGCACACGCACTGCGGACCCGCAGGCTGAGCGCGCGGCTGTTCTGGCGCGGCAAGGACGCCACGATGACGCCGGCGACAACTACCTGACACTGGCCGAGACATCCACCGGCGAAAGCCGTCAGCGCTACCTGATACTCGCCGCACGCGAACGCCAGTTAGCCAGACGACTGGGCGCTGCCCAAGCCATTATGGACAGCCTTGAAGGGCCGATAGCCACGGCAAACCTGGTGGGCTGGGCCATTGTCAGCGGTGATCTGGCGCTCGCCAACGGACAGCCTGAAGCCGCGCTGAGCGCTTTGGCACAAGCACCCGAAACCGATACACCTACGGCCGCAGCGGAGCTACTGCGCATTCGGGCACAGGCACAGTTCCGCCTGAATTATCCGGTCACGGCGACCAGCGCGCTGCTGGAACGGGAAGTCTGGCTGGATAGCTCGGCGGCCATTGCCGGTAACCAGCGCCTGCTATGGCAGGAACTCAGTCGCTATGGCAACAAGCTGGGACCGACCCAGCTTGACGCCGTTGACGATCCGCTGCTGCTGGGCTGGCTGGAACTCGGCCAGATCGCCGCCTCTTTGCCTCCCGGTGGACGCGGCCTGCCCGGCGCGCTGGCGCGCTGGCAACTCGCGCATCCGAATCATCCAGCCAACCAGTATCTGGTACCGGAACTGCTGGCCACAGCCGGACCGGTGGCAGAAATGCCGGGCCGCGTCGCCTTGCTATTGCCCCTCTCAGGGGGGCAGCAATTGTCAGGCCGCGCCGTGCGCGATGGCTTTATGGCCGCACACTTCGAAATACCCGCAGCCGGCCCGCAACCGCAGATTCACGTTTATGACGTGGATGTAGCCGGTGTCGCCGACGCCTACCGTCGCGCCACGGCTGAAGGTGCAGAGTTTATTGTCGGCCCACTACTCAAGACGGCCGTTCAGGAAGTGGCCGCCATGGGTATCAGCGTGCCGACGCTGGCGCTGAATTACCTGCCGGAGGAAAGTATCGCACCGGCGGGCATGTTCCAGTTTGCTCTGGCGCCGGAAGATGAGGCCAGTGCCGCCGCGGAACGCGCAATACGGCTCGGCCAGCTACGCGCCCTGGTGCTGGTTCCCAACGGCACCTGGGGACGACGCATGCTAAACAGTTTTGCTGAAACCTATACGGGCCTGGGTGGAAGATCATCGACTACCGGTTCTATGATCCGGGCGCCGCTGATTTCTCAACCGGTATTCAGGACATATTGCTGATTCGTGAAAGCGAGGACCGAAAAACGCGACTCAGCGCGAATCTTGGCGTAAGCCTGGGTTTCGAGCCTCGCCGGCGTACCGATATTGATTTAATTTTTATGGCTGCATCGGACAACGCGGCTAAATTGATTCGTCCACAGTTAAAGTTCTACTACGCCGGCGGGATACCAACCTATGCCACGTCAACAATTTACCAGAGTGGCGCTACAGGCAATCGTGACCTGAATGGCATCATGTTCGCTGACATGCCCTGGATGATTGCACCCGCACCGCTGACGCAGACGGTGCAAAAGACGCTTGACGAATTCTGGCCTGGTGAATCACAGCGACGCGCACGACTGTTCGCCATGGGTTTCGATGCTTACCAGCTGGTGCCCGAACTGGCGACCGGCATGGGCCTGAAGCGCGCCGATTTGACCGGCGTTACAGGCGATCTGTATTTGAGCGGCGACCGTCGAATTCACCGGCGCCTTGCCTGGGCAATCATCAAAGGTGGTCAGCCCCAGCCCCTGTCGCCGCTGGATGCCACAAGTCTGCCGGTTGAAGTCACCGCGCAATAGCAATAGGCCCAGCGCGGCGCATTTGCGCGCGGGTCGGCTAGCAGAACAACTGGCCTGCAATTTTCTGATTGAGCAGGGCCTGGAGTGCCTGTGCCGCAATCATCGCTGCCGGCGCGGCGAAATCGACCTCGTAATGCGCGATCAGCGCTGCCTGATAATGGTAGAAGTGCGTTATCGCGCCACCAGCTGCTGGGGTAGCCCGGCACAATCGATTACTCATGAAAAGCGCCGGCGATTGGCGCGGGCTGCTCTCGACTATTTGCGGGTCACTCCGCGCTATGCCGAATGGCCGCTGCGCTTTGACCTGGTCAGCATAACGGGCGACCTGGCCAGGCCAAGGCTGGAATGGAGTCGCGCAGCTATGGAGTTTGATGGGGAAGAAGACGGCTGGTAACGGGCAGCTGGCGCTCTAGCCTGCAGCCATGGATCCAGCGCTTGAGGACTATTTGACGATCTTCAGATGCGGCCGACCGGCAGGCTCGTTCTTGCTGATCACCTCAACCTGCTCCGTAGCAGACGGCCGGGGCTGTTCTTCCAGCTCATCCTCTGCCGAGAAAATCATCCCCCGCCCCGTTTCTCGAGCATAAATACCCAGGACGCCGCGCAGCGGGATTTGCACCTGCTGAGCCTGGCCCGCAAAACGCGCCTCGAAGCCCAACCAATCGTTGCCCAACTCCAGATTACGCACCGCGGCGTAACTGACATTAAGCACAATCTTGCCATCCTGCACATACTCAGACGGCACCTGCACATCATCGACGCTGGCATCGACCACCACGTAAGGCGTATGACCATTGTCGGTCATCCACTCGTGCATCGCGCGCAGCAGATAGGGTCTTTGTGGCGAAACGGTATCAGTCATTCAATTAATTCGCGATCACTGGCGCATTTCGTGCTCGAGCTCCGTCAGGCTCTCCTGGAAAGAGCGGCGCGAGAATACCTCGTCCATGTACTTGCGCAATTCCGGCGCGTTGTCGCCCAGATCTACGCCGTAGGCAGGTAAGCGCCAAAGCAGCGGTGCAATGGAGCAATCGACCAGTGAAAACTCGTCACTCAGGAAGAAACGCCGGGCCGCGAAAATCTCCGCGCTCGACAAGATACTCTCCTTGAGCATCTTGCGAAGTTTACCCAGGCGCTTGGTGTCAGTAGCCTCATCCATTTCTTCGGCAACGCTATACCAGTCGCGCTCGATCCGATAAAGGGCGAGGCGGAACTGCGCGCGCGTGACTGGATCCACCGGCATTAATGGCGGATGCGGAAAGCGTTCGTCAAGATACTCAATAATGACTCGCGAGTCGTACAGCACAAGGTCACGATCTACCAGTGTCGGTACAGTGTGGTAGGGATTCAGATCGAGCAGGTCTTCGGGTAACTCCGGACCCTCGACATTGATGATCTCGATGTTGATATTCTTTTCAGCCAGCACCAGACGCGTACGGTGACTGTGAAAAGCGGTTGGACTGGAATATAAGGTCATACGGGCTGCCCCCTGGATGGGCCCTCACAGCAATGCTGCTAGGGCCGAAAGACGTCGGAGTCGCGCCCGTCCAAAGGCGATTCCGCGTCTCGTTTCTAGTTAAAGACGTATACCCGCGGCATACGCCTACTTTTTAATGTCTTTCCAGATCTCGTTTTTCAGCAGATAGGAAAGGATGCCAAATACCAGCAGAAACAGTAGCACCCAAATTCCCAGCTGCTGGCGTTCCAGTTGCATTGGCTCGCCAATGTAGTCGAGAAAATTAACCAGATCGCGAACGAACTGATCGTATTCATCCGGACTCAGACTGCCCGCACTGACCTGCTCAAGGCGGACCGTTTTATAGCCTTCCTCATCAGTTTCTTCGATTCTCTGCTGCCAGCCCTGAAGCTCCCACAGCACATGCGGCATGCTGGCATTTGCCAGGACCAGATTGTTCACGCCGGTGGGCTTGGAATCATCGAGGTAAAAAGTGCGCAAGAAACCGTACAGGTAGTCCGTACCCTTGCTGCGCGCAATCAGACTAAGGTCAGGCGGTGCTTGCCCGAACCAGCGCTGTGCGTCGTCCGGCGGCATGGCGATCTGCATCGTTTCATGCGGCTTTTCCGCTGCAAACATCAGGTTTTTGACCAGCTGGTCTTCATTGATTGAGAGGTCTTCTGCCAAACGGTTATAGCGCACGTACTCAGCTGAATGGCAGCCCAGGCAGTAATTGACGAAGTACTTGGCGCCGCGCTGCAAAGAGGCGACATTGCTGACGTCATTCATCGCCGGCACCATCTTGTATTCACCGCCGCCGGCGGTAAACGCAAGCCCCGGTAATAGCGCCATCAGCATCACCGCAATTATCTTCGAACGCCACAATGGCTTACTCATGCCAGTCATCCTTCGTAGGTGACCCGTTCGGGCACCGGCTTGGTCTTCTCCATACGCGTATAGACAGGCATGAAGACAAAGAATGCAAAATACAGCGCAGTACTAATCCGCGTTAACAGTACGAACAGCGGATCCGTTGCCGGTTGCAGGCCGAGATAACCCAGGCCACGAAACTGACCGCGAAAACCGCCAACGCAAGCTTGAAGGTCCAGCCGCGATAACGAATCGACTTGACCTTGCAACGATCGAGCCATGGCAGCAGGAATAGCGCAACAATAGCCAACAGCATCAGCAATGCACCCAGGCCCTTGCTCGGCACCGCGCGCAAAATCGCGTAAAACGGCGTGAAATACCACACCGGCGCAATATGCTCGGGGGTCTTCAGGGAATTAGCCGGCTCGAAGTTGGCATGTTCCAGGAAATAGCCGCCCATTTCGGGTGCGAAAAACACCACTGCTGAAAAAGCCGCCAGGAAAATCGTGATCGCCACCAGGTCCTTGGAGGTCAGATAAGGATGGAAGGCCACGCCGTCCAGCGGAATGCCGTCAGCTCCCTTCCTCTCCTTGATCTCAATTCCGTCAGGACCCAGCGAACCCACTTCATGCAGGGCCAGAATGTGCACCACCACCAGCATCACCAGCGCCAGCGGCACAGCAATCACATGCAGGGCAAAAAACCGGTTCAGGGTGATGTCGGATATGAAGAAGTCGCCGCGAATCCATTCGACCAGGCCCTCGCCGATACCGGGCACCGCGCCGAACAATGAAACGATTACCTGTGCGCCCCAGTAACTCATCTGACCCCAGGGCAGCAAATAGCCCATAAAGGCTTCTGCCATCAGGGCCAGGTAAATCAGCATGCCGATTATCCAGAGTAGCTCACGCGGGGCCTTGTAAGAGCCGTACATGCAGGCCTCGAAACATATGCAGATAAACGACGACAAAGAATGCTGACGCTCCGGTGGAATGCATGTAACGAATCAACCAGCCCCATTCCACATCGCGCATGATGTACTCGACGGAGGCAAAGGCTTCCTCGGCCGAGGGCTTGTAATTCATGGTCAGGAAAATACCGGTGATCAGCTGAATCACCAGCACGACCATGGCCAGCACACCGAATACGTACCACATGTTGAAATTCTTGCGCGGCGTAGTATTCCGTCGCATGCTCTTTCATCAGCTTGCTGAGCGGGAAGCGGGCGTCAATCCAGGCCAGTGCCTTGGAGCCGCCGCTGTTCACGGCATCTGCACGGGTATTCATGCGCTCACCCCGGTGTCATCACCAATCAGCAGCAACCCGTCACCGATGAATCGGTACGGCGGCACCACCAGGTTAGTGGGCGCCGGCACGCCGGCGTAGACACGGCCGGCCAGGTCAAATTTGGAGCCATGGCAGGGGCAGTAAAAACCACCCTGCCAGTCTGCGCCAAGTTCCTCGTCGGCGACGTCAAATCTTTCAATCGGCGCGCAGCCCAGATGAGTGCAGTTGCCCACCACCACCAGGAATTCGGGCTTGAGCGCCCGCCCCGGATTCTTGGCAAACTCGGGCTGCAGGGACTCATCGGAAGCCGGGTCACGCAGCTGAGCTTCAACCTTGGCCAGCCCCTCCAGCATGTCTGCCGAGCGACGCAGCACCCAGACCGGCTTGCCGCGCCATTTAACGCGCACCATCTCACCCACTTCGAGCTTGGATATGTCGATTTCAACCGGTGCGCCCAGGGCCTGGGCCCGCGCACTGGGTCGAAATGAAGCCACAAAAGGCACAGCAACAAAGGCCGCGCCGGCCACACCTGCCACCGTGGTGGCAATGCCAGGAAATGCCGTCGGCTAAGTTCCGACTCTTCGCTCATCGAGCTGATCCTCCGAACCCGGCCTGATCGCTTGCCACCCTAAGCGGCGACGGGATCTCAGCCTGTTTGTCTATTGATTCTGACCCAGCCTGGGGTATTGCTGGACACGGGATTGCGTTAAACCGCGAAATTATACACGCGGCCCTTCGGACTTGCCTACCGCACTTGGGGTGAAAATCCTAGACCAGGCGTCGAATTCGCTGCGCCCAGCTGGCCAAGCTTTTCCTCAATACACTCATAGCCACGGTCGATGTGGTAGATGCGGTCGATGACCGTTTCGCCCTCCGCAACCAGCCCTGCCAGCACCAGGCCGGCCGATGCCCGCAGATCAGTGGCCATGACCGGCGCCGCATGTAAGACGCCTCGACACCCCGCACAATGGCCGTATGGCCCTCGAGTCTGATATCGGGCGCCCATGCGCTGGAGTTCCGGCACATGCATGAAGCGGTTCTCGAAGACATTCTCGGTTACCGCACCAGCCCGTCCGCGACCGCATTCAATGCCATGAACTGCGCCTGCATATCGGTGGGAAAACCGGGATAGGGAGCGGTACTGATATCGACCGACAACGGCCGCCGTCCATGCATGTCCAGCTCAATCCAGTCTGCGCCAACGCGGATATCTGCCCCGGCTTCCGCAGCTTGGCCAGCACCGCATCAGGTGCTGCGGGCGACACTCGTCGCAGGCGCGACCCGACCGCGCGTTATCGCGCCGGCCACCAGAAATGTGCCCGCCTCGATACGATCCGGCAGTACCTGGTAGCGAGCCGCCACGCAGCCTCTCCACCCCGTGAATGACAATGCGATCGGTGCCGGCACCACTGTATTTTCGCACCCAGGCATGTTCAGAAATGCAGCCAGGTCAACGACCTCCGGCTCGCGGGCCGCATTCTCGATTACCGTCTCGCCGTCGGCCAGCACCGCCGCCATCATCAGGTTTTCGGTGCCTGTGACGGATACCTTGTCCATAAATAACTGGTGCCCCGCGCAGCCGGCCGGCCCGCGCGCGGATATAGCCATCCTCTATTTCAACCTCGGCGCCCATGGCGCGCAAACCCGCCACGTGCATGTCCACCGGCCGCGCGCCGATGGCACAGCCGCCTGGCATGGAAACATCGGCCTCGCCAAAACGGCCCAGCAACGGACCCAGCACCAGGATCGAGGCGCGCATGGTTTTGACCAGGTCATAGGGCGCAGCAAATTTATTCAGCGGTCGGGCGTCGACTTCTACTTCAAGGCCATCATGCACGGTGACTTCGACGCCCAGACGGCCAAGCAGCGCAATGGTGGTGGTGACATCGTTCAGATGCGGTAGATTGCCTATTTTTACCCGCTCATCGCATAGGACGGTGGCGGCCAGTATGGGCAGCGCAGCGTTCTTGGCGCCGGATATGCGCACTTCGCCTGACAGGGCCACGCCTCCTTCTATAGCCAGTTTGTCCATATTTAGAGGGCCAGCAGCTCAGGCCTGGCGAAGCGCCCATTCTTCAGGGGTCAGCGCCTCGATTGAAAGCGCGTGGATCTCGCGGCCGACCCGCGCGCCGAGCGCTGAATAAATTAATTGATGACGCTGCAGCGCTCGTTTGCCCGTGAAGGCGCTGCTCACTACTGTCGCTTCGTAGTGAGTCTGATCATCACTGGCAACCTGAGCCAGGCAATCCGGCAAAGCGTCAATCAGGATTTGTTCGATTTCTTTCGGCTGCATAAAAATGCCAATAGGGTGACGGCTGGCGCGCCATTATAATCCTCCTCATGTTGTTATATCTGACGGCGATCCTCGCCGGCTTTCTGCTGCTGGTGTGGGGCGCCGATCGGGTAGTCCTTGGCGCCGGAGCTATTGCCCGGAATTTCGAGATCTCACCCATGCTGATCGGCCTGACAGTGGTCGGTTTTGCGACTTCCTTACCCGAAGTGATTGTTTCCGCAACCGCGGCCCTGTCCGGCGCACCAAACCTCGCCGTCGGCAATGCCCTGGGTTCGAACATAGCCAATATCGGACTGGTGCTGGGTGTCGCGGCAATGGTCCGGCCGCTGGCCATTCGCTCCAGTACGCTGCGCAAGGAATTGCCGGTCATGCTGGCGGTCAGCGTGCTACCCGTATTGCTGTTCGCCGACAGCCGGCTTAGCCGCCTGGACGGGCTGCTGCTGCTCACCGGACTACTGGCCTTTATGATCTGGGTGGTGCGACTCGGCCAGTCCACCCGCGGCAGCGATCCCATTGAAGCTCAATACGCTGCGGAGCTGCCGGCCGGCGTCAGCATGCAGCAAGCCTCACTCGCCGTATTGATTGGCATAATCGTGCTGCTGTTCGGCGCCAATGCACTGGTCTGGGGCAGCGAGTCCGTGGCCCGGGCGCTGGGCATCAGCGATCTTGTACTGGGCGTTACGGTTGTTGCCATCGGCACCAGCCTGCCGGAGCTGGCCGTGTCAGTGGTCAGCGCTCGCAAGGGCGAACACGGACTGGCCCTGGGCAATGTTATCGGCTCCAATGCCTTCAATTTACTGGCCGTAATTGGTGTCGCAGCGAGCATTCATCCAGCTGATCTTGAAGCCGATGCAGTGCAACTGCATTTACCCGTGATGGTGGGCTTTAGCCTGGCGTTTTTCTTCATCGCGTACAATCGTGGGGAGACCATGCGGGTCGGGCGAGTGGCCGGTATGCTGCTGTTTACGGCATTTTGCAGCTATATGGGTTTCGTGGCGATGAGAGCGCTCTAGGCGTGCCGCAATCAAGGCTGTGGCTGGAACAGCAACGGCCCCCGCTTTGACGAGTCACGGTAGCGACTGAAATTGGGCAGCACAGTGAACGAAACTGAAATCCTGGCGCGCGCGCGCCAGGTCCTGGAAATTGAAGCTCAGGCGATTACCGCACTGCTGCCGCGCATTGGCGAGGCATTCACGCAGGCCTGCCGAGAATGCCTGGCATGTCGGGGACGGGTCGTGGTTACCGGCATGGGCAAATCCGGACACATTGGCGGCAAAGCTGGCTGCAACGCTCGCCAGCACAGGTACGCCGGCCTTTTTCGTGCACCCGGGCGAAGCAAGCCATGGCGATCTCGGCATGATTACCCGCAAGGATGTGGTTATCGCTCTTTCGAATTCAGGGGAAACAGGCGAACTGATCACTCTTCTGCCGTTGCTCAAGCGCCTGACGTCGGCCTTGATCACCATGACCGGCAAGCTTGATTCCACGCTCGCCGGCGCAGCGACCGTATGCTCGACGCAGGGGTAGCGGAAGAGGCCTGCCCCCTGAACCTGGCCCCCACGGCCAGCACCACGGCCGCGCTGGCCATGGGTGACGCGCTGGCTGTCGCCCTGCTCGAAAGTCGGGGTTTTACGCAGGAAGATTTCGCCCTCGTCCCATCCGGGCGGCTCGCTGGGCCGCAACTGCTGCTGCGTGTAAGTGATCGTCATGCGCACCGGTGACGACCTGCCGAAGATGAGCGGCCACACGCCGCTGACCGACGGCCTCATGGAAATTACGCGCAAAGGGCTCGGCATGACCAGCAGTGCGGATGCCGATGGTCATTCTGCAAGGTATATTCACGGATGGCGATTTGCGCCGGCGCCTCGACGATGGCATCGACCTGCACAGCACGCGACCATGCGAGATGTCATGACGGCGGGGTGCAAACGTATCGCCCCGGAGATGCTGGCAGCGGAAGCCGTCAGCGTGCTTGATCAAAACAAGATTACGTCGTTGTTGGTGTGTCGATGGCGCCGGCAAACTTGTCGGGCGTTGAATATCCATGATTTATTTCGTGCAGGAGTATATGTAGCGTGGTCTACAAGAAAGTCGCATATGGCGCATAAAGTCCTGCCGCCGCCGCCCGGTATTCGACCTGCTCGTGCTCGATGTGGACGGGGTGCTGACCGACGGCCGCCTGCAGTTCGACGCGCAGGGCCGGGAATGCAAGGTTTTTCATGTTCGCGACGGCTTGGGCATCAAGGCCGCGATGTCCGCCGGTATCCAGGTCGCGGTAATTTCCGGGCGCGCGTCGGTACCTGTGGCGCGACGCATGCAGGAACTTGGCATCACCCAGGTGGTGCTCGGTCGTGACGACAAACTGATTGCACTGCGTGAACTGTCTGATCGGCTGGGGCTGGAGTCACTCGCCGGCGTGGCCTACGTCGGCGACGATCTGCCGGACTTACCAGCCATCAAGGCCGTCGGCCTTGGCCTGACCGTCGCTGATGGCCACCCCGAGGTACTGGCCGCAGCGATGGCAGCCACGCAGCGCGCAGGCGGATACGGCGCGGTGAGAGAAATCTGCGACCTGCTGCTGCAACAACGCCAACACCGGGCCTGACCCGAGTGGACTCACGCAGCCTGACGCGCATCATTTTGCTCAGTGTCGCCGCGGTTTCCAGCGGCCTGTTGCTATCACGCCTGGAAGACAAACCAAAAGATGCGGATAGGGCGCCGCGACTGGGTGCCGGTTACTACGTCGAAGCTGCCGAGCTGATCGGCACCGGCGACAACGGGGCCGTGCTTTATCGCGTACAAACCGACCAGGCCACGGAACAGCTGGCAGACGGATCTGTCGCCCTGGAGACAGTTCGCATCGTCTACACGGCCGAAGAAGCCGTGCCCTGGAATTTGACCGCCAACAGCGGGCGTATCCCGCCGGATGGTAAGATGGTGGAGTTGCTGGGCGATGTGGTGGCGATGACCCGAGAGGGCGAAGGCCCACCCGCAATTATTCGTACGGAATACCTGCGTCTGGAGCCCGATAACTATGTCGCGTTTACGGATCGCAAGGTAACTATTGACTACGCAGACTCGCGTCTGTTCGCCGTCGGCATGCGCGCGTATCTCAAGGAAGACCGACTGCAATTGTTATCGAATGTGAATGGAAAATTTGTTCCCTAGACTGCTGATCAGCGTGTTGTCGGGTTTTGCCTGCGTCGGCGTTTGCGCGCAGACACCGGACCTGGAAATTCCCGACCTCACTCTCAGCGACACTTTACCCATCAATCTGGATGCCGACTCCTCGGAGTTCGACCGGCTCAACAATCGACTGCGTTTCACGGGCCTGCGACTTTCACAGGGTGCCCTGGGTATCGTGGCCGATGCTGCCGAGGCGAACGAACTGGATTTCAACAACAGCGAATGGATTTTTCGCGGCAATGTGCTGATCGAGAGCGGCACCACCCGGGCCTGGGCCGATGAAGCCATCGTGCGCTTTAAGGAACACCAAATGGCCTATGCTGAATTGAGCGGGGTTCCGGCCCGCTTCGAACAGAAGCGCGGCGACGAAAAAGCTCTGGCCGAGGGCCGTGCGCTTACCATCGAATATGATCTGTCGGGTGCAAATATCCGCTTGCTAAAGGAAGCCTGGTTGAGCGACGGCAAGAATGAAGTCTCCGGGGCAAGCATTTCCTATGACCTGGCGCGCGAATACATCATCGCTGACAGTGATGACAGCGGCCAGGTGCGGATGAAAATTATCCCCCCGGAACAGTCCGAGCCCTGAATTATTGTGAGTATTCTCAGCGCAGAGAACATTTCAAAACGCTACAAGCTTCGCCAGGTGGTAAAGGACATCTCGCTGGAGATCAGCAGCGGTGAAGTGGTCGGCCTGCTGGGCCCGAACGGAGCCGGCAAAACCACCGCCTTCTATATGATCGTAGGACTAGTCGGCGCCGATTCAGGCCGCATCATGCTGGACGGCAAAGACCTGACCAGCCTGCCCATGCATCAGCGTGCCCGCATGGGCCTGGGATACCTGCCCCAGGAAGCCTCGGTTTTCCGCAAACTGACCGTCGATCAAAATATCATGGCGATACTGCAGACACGTGCTGACCTTGACCGGGCGGATCGTGAACGCATTCTCGAAGAGCTGCTCGACGAACTACATGTCAATCACGTTCGAAACAGCCTTGGTATCAGCCTGTCTGGTGGCGAACGACGGCGGGTTGAGATTGCGCGTGCCCTGGCGGCCGAGCCGCGCTTCGTATTGCTTGACGAACCCTTCGCCGGGGTAGATCCGATCTCGGTGCTGGATATCCAGCGCATCATCAAGCATCTGGCCAAACGCGACATCGGCGTGCTGATTACTGACCACAATGTGCGCGAGACCCTCGGCATTTGCGAGCGCGCCTACATACTCAATGATGGCGCGCTTATAGCGCGCGGCTCACCCGATGAAATCCTGCATAACCAACATGTGCGCGAGGTCTACCTGGGTGAAGGTTTCCGACTTTAGGTTGCCACCAGACTAATGAGTGCAATGAAACCATCACTGCAGCTTCGCGTCAGCCAGCAGCTGGTGATGACGCCACAACTGCAACAGGCACTCCGCCTGCTACAGATGCCCGTTCTTGAGTTGAGCACCCAACTCGAAGAAGCGCTGGCCGAAAACGTCATGCTCGAGGCCGATGAGCCTGTAGACGCCGCAGACGGCGGCGACAAGACCAGTGAAGCTAATGACTCCGGCGACGCTGAGCAAGCGGCGGAAGTGGTGGCCGGCGAGTTTGAGGAAGGTGACCTCTGGGAGGACCGCAGTCAGGCTGACAGCCGCGGCGATTCCTGGTCAGACGATTCGCGCCGTCCTGAACTGGCCGACCAAAGTGGGGAATCGCTGCAGGAGCATCTGCTTTGGCAGTTGGAAATGGAGGATTTTTCGCCCCGCGAAATCGCCATCGGTCATGCCCTGGTTGACGCTATAAACGACGATGGCTACCTCACCGAGTCACTCAACGACATACACACCGCGGTCCAGGGTGAAGCCGGCTTTAGCCACAGCGAAATTGAAGCCACGCTGGCCAAAATACAGCAACTTGACCCGCCCGGAATAGCCGCCCGCGACCTGGCCGAGTGCCTGAGCCTGCAGTTACGCTTGCTCGACAGCTCTGTGGAAGGGCGTGAATTGGCACTGGTAATTGCGGCCGGCCATCTTGATGCCGTCGCGGCCCAGGAGTACGCGAGCCTGCGACGAGTGCTCGGGGTTACAGAGGAGAATCTGCACGCGGCACTGGCGCTTGTACGCGCCTGCAACCCGCGCCCCGGTGCGGCGATCCAGGCCAGCACGCCTGACTACATCATGCCGGATGTGTACGTCCGCAAGCAGGACGGCCGCTGGGTTGTCGAGGTGAACCGTTCCGGCGCGCCGCGCCTGCGTGTCAACCAGGTATATGCCGATCTGCTCAAGGGCAATGGCGCTCACGACACCCTGCGCGCGCAACTGCAGGAGGCGCGTTTTCTGGTGCGCAGCCTGGAGATACGCAACGACACTCTGACCAAAGTCGCACTATGTATTGTCAAACGCCAGACAGAATTTCTCGAGCATGGCGAAGAAGCGATGAAACCCATGGTACTGCGCGATATTGCGGAAACAGTAGAAATGCATGAATCGACGATTTCACGCGTAACGGCCAATAAGTACATGCACACGCCGCGCGGCGTATTTGAATTCCGTTACTTTTTCTCCAGTCAACTGGCTGGCAATGACGGCTCCGAACAATCGTCTACGGCGATACGCGCGAAGATCAAGCGCATGATTGGCCATGAAAACCCAGGGAAACCCTTAAGCGATGCAAAAATCGCAACGATATTGGCCGAAGAAGGCATTCAGGTTGCACGCAGAACGGTGGCGAAATATCGTGAGGGCATGCGCATCCCCACATCCAGCGAACGAAAGCGCCGGATAGCCTGATACCAAAACAAATACTCAAAGGAGCAATGCAGATGCAAATAAACCTGACGGGTCACCATGTTGAGCTCACTCCCGCTCTGCGCGATTACATCAATGGAAAAATGGAAAAGCTGGAGCGCCACTTTGGACATGTGACGAGTGTCCATTGCATTCTTACCGTGGAAAAACTCCGCCACAAAGCCGAGGCCAGGGTCGCCGTATCAGGCGGAACTTTGTTTGCTGAGGCGGTCGAAGACGACATGTATGCGGCCATAGACGGACTGGTCGACAAACTCGATCGACAAATCGTCAAACATAAGGAAAAGCTCACCGATCATCATGCTCGCGAAAGTCATAAACGCGATCAACTCTGACGGAATTGTTTTGACCGATTCCGCCTTCATAGACGCTGAACGGGTTCGTTGCCGGGCCGACGCCACCAGCCGCAAACATGCCCTGGAACAACTGAGCCAGTTGCTGGTCGACGGGCCCAGCGGGCTGAGTGCAGCGGAAATATTTAGCTCACTAAACCAGCGCGAACGACTGGGCAGTACCTGCCTCGGCAATGGTGTCGCCCTGCCCCACTGCCGCCTTCCCAATCTGACCGCACCGGTGGCCGCGCTGTTATTACTCAATGAGCCCGTCGACTTCGACGGCGAGGATAGCGACGTTAGAGTCGTGCTGGGCGTATTGCTGCCGGAAAACGACGAACACCGCGAACTGGCGCCCCTGGCCCGTGCACTGCGCACCGAGAGCATATTGTCAGCCCTGCTGAACGCCTCGGACGCCCGCGCCGCGGCCGCCATCGTCAACGCAGAGGCGACCGAAGGAACAGACAATGCCGAGCAATGATGACGCGGCCATGCGCCTGATTATTGTCAGCGGTTTATCCGGCTCGGGCAAAAGCGTAGCCCTGAATTTGCTCGAAGATCTGAATTTCTATTGCATCGACAATGTGCCGGCGGCCCTGCTGGACACTCTGGTCACGGAAATTGTCGCCACCCGTGACAGTATTTACAGCAATCTGGCCGTGGGCGTAGATGCGCGTAATCGTGCCAGGGACCTGGACTCGCTGCCCGGTTTGATTAGTAAACTGCGCGCCCGCGGGATCAGCTGCGAGGCTATTTTCCTGCACGCCGATGACGATATTCTGCTCAAACGCTACGCCGAAACCAGGCGCAAGCATCCGCTCAGCGCAAAGGGGCTGAGCCTGCATGAAGCCATCGCCCGCGAACGCGAACTTCTGGGCCCGATCATCGATAGTGCTGAACTGATCATCGATACCACCCGGACCAGTGTCTATGAGTTGCGCGACTCTATCCGGCGACGCGTAGGTACGCGCCAAGAAGCAGACCTGTCGATATTGGTGCAGTCCTTCGGTTTCAAGCACGGCATCCCGTCGGATGCAGATTTTGTCTTCGACCTGCGCTGCCTGCCAAATCCTTATTGGGACCTCAGCCTGCGCCCCCTCAATGGCCAGGACAAAGCGGTTGCGGAATACCTGGAGGCCAGCCCGATCGTGCAACGGATGTTCGACGACATTCTCAGCTTTTTACAAAAATGGATCCCGGAGTACCAGGACTTCAATCGCAACTACCTTACCGTCGCCCTGGGCTGCACCGGCGGCCAGCATCGCTCTGTTTACATGGCAGAGAAACTGGCCAGGCAGCTAGCGCAGGATAATGCGCACGTGCTGACCAGACACAACGAACTGACCACACCGGGCACAAACGCAAGCCTCCGGGAAATCGCCAACGCCTAAGGGGCGCATAGTCGCTTTGCCTCGCATTCCCGGCTACACTTCTGCGCGCACGGCCCGGCGCCGCACCGGCGCATGGTGAACCCCGCAGCAATCCCCGCGGAGCAACCACCATGGATGTGAAACGCAAAGCAGAATCCAATCTCGGCCGGCTCCGGGAGACACTAGAAAGCGGCACGCTGCGGCAGGCAGGCGAGCTGGTTAATTCCCTGCATCCATCTGAAACGGCGGATCTGCTTGAGTCTTTGCGGCCCACAGAACGCGATATCGTCTGGAGACTCGTCAGCGACGGCGACGAAGGCAAGGTATTGCTGGAACTCAACGATGAGGTCCGCAGCCGCATTATCGAAGGCATGGATGTCATGGAGGTGGTAGCAGCTACCGCGGGCATGGCCCTCGACGATCTGGCTGATTTTGTCGCTGATCTGCCCGAAGCCATAACCGGTCAAGTTTTGCGCTCTTTGCCGGAGCAGGAACAGGAAAGCCTGCAAAGTGTGCTGGCTTATCCCGAGGATTCCGCCGGCGGCCTGATGGATCCCCATACGATTTCGGTGCGACCAGATGTCAGCCTGGAAGTGGTACTTCGCTACTTACGCCAACTGGGCAATATTCCGGATCGAACCGACGCAGTGTTTGTAGTCGATCGCAATAATCGCTACGTCGGGGCGCTGTATATGGCGCGATTGGTAACGCGTGACCCGCAGGCAAGCGTAAGTAGCGTAATGGATCGCATGGTCGCAGCTATTCCCAGCCGGACATCCGCAGAAGAAGTCGCGCGCGACTTCCGCAATCGTGATTTATTGTCGGCACCGGTGATCGATGATGACGGACAGCTGATCGGCCAGATCACCATTGATGATGTCGTTGACGTGATCCAGGAACAGGCCGACCACAGCATACTCAGCATGGCCGGACTGGACGAAGACGATGACATGTTTGCACCGGTGGTTACCAGCGCCAGACGCCGCGCCATCTGGCTTGGGGTCAACCTGGCCACCGCATTTCTGGCTGCCGCTATGGTGGCGCTATTTGCAGACACCCTGGAAAAAGTCGTTGTACTGGCGGTGCTGATGCCCGTAGTGGCCAGCATGGGTGGAATTGCCGGCGGCCAGACGCTGACCCTGATGATTCGCGGCCTGGCATTAGGCACGGTCCAGGAATCCAATGCTCGCTGGCTTCTGAGTAAGGAAATCGCGGTCGGCCTGCTCAACGGATTTGCCTGGGCAGCAGTGGTGGGCCTGGTGACACTGCTGTTTTTTGGCACCTGGCAGGTAGCACTGATTATTGCCGCTGCCATCTGTCTGAACCTGCTGGTGGCGGCCATGGCAGGCTTCCTGCTGCCATTTATCATGCGTCGACTAAAGATAGATCCAGCGCTCGCAGGTTCCGTCGTGCTGACCACTATTACCGACGTAGTCGGCTTTGTCGCCTTTCTCGGCCTAGGTACTTACTTCCTCATCTAAAGCGCTGGCCGCTAGTCCGGCAACTGCAAAGCGGGCAGCCGCTGCGAGTATTCGTCGCTGAGATCCTTCCAGCCCATTATCCCGGTGGGACTGTCCAGCGGAGCACCCTCCATGAAGCTCACCAGTTCGTCGCGACGTGCGATGGCATCGTCATAGCCCAGTTGAATCAGTTCACGCGTATAGCCGGATTCGAACAGCAAATAACTCACCAACTGACGACCGCCGTAGTTCATGGCACCCAGGCCGCGCATCAGCAGGCGGACCGGCCTGGGCATTTCGTGCAGGTGGCGCAACGCGATATCGCGGACGTCTCGGCTCGGCATGATGATCATGGCATCGACAAAATTCAGGGTACCGGCGTCGCTCTCGACCTTACGGCCCGGTAACTGGTCGAGAATCATATTGATTCGCATCAGGCGCTCAAGGTCGGATGAGAGACCGTCCATTAACAAAGCGTCCAGCATATAGCCGGCGATGCGGCCGAAACTTGGATAAGTCGCGTCGGCTTCAGTGGCCGGAACGGGGTCCGATTCTTCGTTGCGCACCCCAATAACCAGGAGTCTTTCGGCGCCCAGATGCAGGGCAGGTGACAATGGCGTTGCCTGGCGCATGGCGCCATCGCCAAAATACTCATTACCGATCATTACCGGCGGAAAAACCATTGGTGCGGCAATACTTGCCATCAAGTGCTGCAATTCTATTCGCGTTGGACGGCCGCGACGGCGTACGCGTGTCCAGGGCTCCATCCTCTCATTACCCTGATAAAAGCAGACCGAGCGGGCCGAATCGTAACCAGCCGCCGTGACCGCAATACCATCCAGATAGCCACGCTCGATGGATTCACCAATGGAATCAAAGCGAATATTTCGTGCCAGCATCTCGGCCAGCGGGGCATTGTCCAGCAGCGAGCGCGGATTGTGATCGCCCAGACCACCGACCACCAGGGTACTCAGCCAGTGCAGACTGCTTTTTAACATGGTGCCGGAATCGGCCCGGAATACCTGCTCGGTGCGGAAGTTCCCCCACACCCGCTCAAGATCAGCGATTGCATGCCGAAACAGCCGCGCCCGGGTTGCCAGTACCACACTGTTAATGGCCCCGGCCGAGGTTCCGCTTATCACTGGGAATGGATTGGGCGAGCGACGCGGGACCAGCTCGGCCAGCCCTTTCAGCACGCCGACCTGGTAGGCGCAACGCGCCCCGCCACCCGGCAGAACCAGGCCTATTCGACGGTCCCAGCTATTCACCTTGCTCGAATCCTCACCGCGTATTGCATCGAAATGTTATCTGGTTAGGCTGTCCGGCACTATGGGCAGTATCACAGCCAGTCGCAATCAATCAGGAGCGAGTACATGCAAGCCACCAGAGTATTAACCCTGCTGACAGTAATGCTGTTGGCGATCTACGGCAGCGCCGCGATAGCTAACCCCGAGGTCGGCACTGCTGCACCGGATTTTCGCCTGCAGGACCAGGCTGGCGACTGGCATGAGCTCGGCAAGTACCGCGGCCAGTGGGTTACCCTGTATTTCTATCCCAAGGACGACACGCCCGGTTGCACTACCGAGGCCTGCGCCTTTCGAGACAATATCTTCGCGTTTGAGGACATCGGTGCCACGGTGCTGGGTATCAGCCTGGATGATGTCGACTCACATGCGGAATTTGCGCAGAAATATAGCCTGCCGTTCTCGTTACTGGCCGACATGGACGGCGCCATCGCCCAGAAGTACGGCGTGCTATCCGACTATGGCAGCTTTAAGATGGCCAAGCGGCAAACGTTTCTTATTGACCCGCAAGGGAATATCGCCAGGCGCTACACACGCGTGGAACCGGCTACGCATACTGAACAGGTACTAGCCGATCTAAAACAGCTGATGGACGACAGTGACGGCTAACTGGACTCGCTCTGGGCTGCCGGCAGACTGTCCGCCTTGGCCGCCTGTCCGCGCTCAAACACTCGGCCTAGATAACCACCGACGGCTGCCCAGAGCGCGGCTATCCCGGCGCCGATGGCGGCCATGATGCCGAGCCCCAGACCAAGCCCATCGGTCAGGCCAGCGAAGGCGATGCTGCTGAGAGCATCGCCGCCGCGATAAACCGCGATATCAATGACCGGCTTGGCCTTAAAGCGCGTTTCGCGATCAACCGCAGTAAATAGCATCTCGCGCGCTGGTCGGGTAATCGCGTAGTTGCCCGCGCGGCGCGCCACCTGCAGCGCCAGCACAATGGTCAGAACCGGCGCAAATGCCAGAATCAGCAGACCGGCCGCAATAAACACCGGCACCAGCGCCAGCGTAGTGGGCATACCAAAGCGCTGGACGATTCGGCTGGTGGCAAACATGCCGATGCCAAAGGTCAGCAGGTTCACCACCAGGTCAACGCCGCCGAGAATTTGCGTCCGTGTGGCGCGATCGAACTCCGCCAGCAAATTTTTCTGCTCGAAGTAAACGAACGAGCCAATCGTTGTGTAAAGCAAGATAAATGCACCAATCGCCAACAGGTAGGGATTGGTGAAAAACATCTTGAAGCCCGCAAAGGGGTTGCCGCCTATGCGTGCAGCACTGAGATCCGCCTGCACGCCCGCATTACCCAGGTCGACAACTTTCAGTCGCTCCAGATACATAATCATGGGTATCGGAATAACCAGCGCCACCGCTGATATCAACATCAAACTGTCAATGCCCACGACACCCGCAAACAGCGTCGGAATAACCGGCCCCACCAAGGCACCAGCGCTTGAACCTGCCGCAATGAAAGCGAACAAACGGCCAGTCTGCTCCATATCGAACAGGTCCGACATGAAGCTCCAGAAAACAGATACGTGAAACAAACTGAATACGCTAACCCACACATAGAAAATTTTGTCGATCAAAACCCGATCAGACAGCAGGGTCACGCCAAAGTAGAAAGCAATAAAGCTCAGCGCAAAAAACGCGTACACGCCGGGAACCAGTAGCTTGAAACGGATCCTGGATACCGCTACGCCATAGATAGCAACAACGATGACGCTAATGAAGAAATTGATATTCCACAGCAGGCTGACTTCCGTGTCGGTCCAGTCACTGGCCATGGCATCGCGCACCGGGCGCAGAATGTAGTAGGCCGCCATCAGCGTAAAAACGAAGGCGAAAGATAGCCATACGGCGCGCACTTCGTTCGCCTCAATTTTTGAAGCGCTTTTCATAAAGCGCGCAA
>CAWEDX010000007.1:0-201890 GCA_963807995.1 uncultured Gammaproteobacteria bacterium | reverse complement strand
CAATGGCCAAAACATAGTATCACTAACGGTATCCACCGTCAAGGTCCGTGGTTATTGCGCTGAAGAGGTCTCGGGCATGTAACAGCTGATTCTGTGGAAGCCGCTTTGAAACTGGGCAAACATTGCAGATTCGCAGAGGCTATTGATCATCTGATCAACATATCCAAATAGTTCCTGATATTCAACGAGCTGGATTTGGGCTGGTTTGGCTTTGCAGTGCATCTTGGTCCATGTATCTCGGCTGAACGCCATGTATATCGGCTGTTTTCATAGGGTTCGCATTTCCGGACTTTCGCACATCTTTTGTAGGTTTCTCATGGGCAAGGCATCCACTAGTCTGAATCGCCCATCCACTCGCTAGCTGCGTTGCATCTAAATGGACGATATTCCGAGGCCCCTGCAACTTAACCGGCCAAGATTTCTGGATCTGGTTCGGGCGGCTATTCGTCAGCGTAATCTGGCCTATTCAACGGAGCGGACGTATCTGCATTGGATACGTACATTTATCCGCTTTCATGATCGGCGCCATCCCGGGCAGATGGGTGCGCCGGAGGTTGATGCTTTTCTGAGCTACCGGCGACGGAACGGCGGGTGTCGCCCAGCACGCAGAGTATTGCCCTCAATTCACTGGTCTTTCTAGTACGAGCGCTTCCTGGAGCAACCGTTGGGTGAGCTGAGTATCAGCGGCCTAAAGCCAAACGCCGAATTCCGCAGGTGCTTACCCACGCCGAAGCCATGGACATTATCCAGCGATTGTCGCCGCCATCGAGTGTGATGGTGCGTTTGATGTATGGCTCGGGTTTGCGCCTGATGGAGACTTGCCGGTTGCGCGTTAAGGATCTGGATTTCGGCATGCAGGAACTGCTGGTTCGCGACGGTAAGGGCGGCAAGGATCGGCGCACGGTTTTGCCTTCATCTTTGCTGGAGGATCTGGCCGCACAGGTGGATGAGGTTCGACGGCTGCATCATTTCGACAAGTCGCGTGGTTTGGGCTCGGTGTATATGCCCTATGCGCTGGAGCGCAAGTACCCGAACGCTTCGCAGGAACTGGGCTGGCAGTTTGTATTTCCGGCTGCTCGAACTGCCATTGATCCCGTGTCGGGGATCGAGCGTCGGCATCACTTGCACCAGACCTCGGTGCATAAGCAGCTACGCAGCGCGGTGCGTGCCAGCGATGTGCCCAAGCATGTGACTTGTCATACCTTTCGGCACAGCTTTGCCACGCGGCTGCTGGAGCGCGGCTATGACATTCGTACTATTCAGGAATTGCTCGGGCATACGGATCTCGCGACCACGGAGATCTATACCCATGTGCTGAATCGCGGCGGGCGCGGCGTGCTTAGCCCGGTAGATACCTAGTCCGGTTACGCCGGTACGCAATGCCGCCGAGTAGAGACAGCAGGCTCAGCCAGCCCAGCGGAACTTGCCGCCGCCGCCGCCACTCAGGGTCCCTTCCGGGGTGCGCCGGAGTACGGTCGTGTTGCCGGCATCGAAACCCAGGTCGGTGATGTATTCGGCGCCGAAGTCTACTTCCAGCAGCGGAACCAGCGTTGGCACGTTGTTGCTGTTCTGGATTTGGCCGCTGCCGTCGGCATCCAGTTCTAGCAGTGCCGGGTGGAAGCGACCATTGTCGACTTCGCGGCCGTTGAAAGTCAGCACGGTGCCGGCGCCAACCAGCTCCGCCACTTGCACACCATCGCTGAGTACCGCGTTTTGACTGATCTCGAAGCTCAGCGAGCTGCCCTGGGCGTAGAACTCATCGCCTGAGATGCTGCGTTGCAGGTCGAAAGAGGCAAACCCCGACGGCGTGCCGGCGACCAGGTCACCGGTTACCTGATACGTGACGCGAATTATTTCGGGGTTGGTGTAGACGCCTGTGGCCAGTGGCGCGTCAATTTCGATATCAATGCTGAAGAAGTCGACGTCACTGAATACCGGTGTGACCTGAAGATCATCGCTGTCGATGGACAGGGTCATGGTCTGGCCGAAGGCCAGGGGGTACTCAGGATGAATAGCAGAATAGCGGCCAGGTAGCGCGGCATGGCGAGATCTCCGTTCCGTTGGGTGCCTGTGGCGGGGAGTGAATGCTCGCATAGAAGCGGTCGTCGCATCCTGCGGGTTAACGCAGATACCGGGCGCGTAACGGCCTAGTCGGCCGGTGCGGCCAGCAGGTCTTCCAGGCTTTTGATCAGCTGGTCGTTCTTGAAGCCCGGCAGGGTATACAGCCAGCCACCGGCGCGAGCGTTTATGGCGGCGGCACGGCTCCGCTCGGCTTTATCGGCTGCCTCGCCGTCGGTATCTGTGACTGCATCGTCGCCGCTATCGTTCGGCTTCATCGACTTCATTTGCTGCCGGGTCATCCGCTGCTGCGCTGTTGTCTGCGACGCTGGCCGTGAATGTGGTCGCCAGCCGTCTTCCACGCGAAAGCTCTGCGCGTCGACCAGCAACCCATCAAAGGTTTCGAAGCGGGCCAGGATCGGCGGGCCGGGCGGGGTGAATTCGGTAGCCGGGCTCACGTCTTCGAGCTCCAGCTTGGCGAGCACGGCGCCAATGGAGTTGCCGATACCCGGGAAGCTCAGGCTGCGCCCTTCGGGAATACCCAGCACCACAACTCCGTCGCTTCGCGGCTGATTTTTTCCAGCTCCAGCGGTTTGCCGTCGGTGTGCTCGATGCGTACCCGGCGCACGTCGCTGGAAGGCACGTCCATGATCTGGCTGTCCAGCCATTCGCCGCGGCTGGCGCCGAGCTCCAGGTCGGCTTCGATCAGGTAGCTGCGCGCTTCGCCGTTGCGGCGCACATAGGCGCCGGTGCCGGCGCCCAGGCCGGTGTCACCGATGAGTATCTGCGCGACCTGCTGGTCACCGCTATTCAGCGTTAGCTGCACGCCGGTGGCAGCGGGGTCAGCAATGTCGATGACGCCCAGGCGCTCGTAATATTGCGGATCAGCCGTCTTGGTTTCGATAATGCGCGCTTCGCTGAGCGCGATCAGGTTTTTGCGCAGTCGGCCAACATCGGCAGGGTATCCGAGACCGGCCACTTGCCAGCGATTGTCAGCCCTGTTCCAGCGTGACCACGGCTTGTCGCCGGGGCCGGTAACAATTACCCGGATCGATCTTGTTGATGTTGTCAGCCAGGTCCGGAAGCAACAGTTCACCGTTCCGCTGTCGTCGCCGTCCTGGGCGGTAAACATCACCGCCAGCAGGCCAAGTACCAGCGCTGCTACCAGCAGCAGGGTCAGTCGTCGCGCGTTCATGCCTGGGCTGCGCTGTTATTGCGACGCTGGCGACGCAGGATTAACAGGTCCGATGCTAAACACGGTAATCAATAGCGGAATTAAAGCAACGTTAATCACCTTCAGGCGGGTGCCCAGGTCTTCGATGCTTTGGTCAAGGTTGCGCTGGACCTGCCGAAGCTCTTTGCGAATCTGCAGGCGCTGGTCACGAAACCGCTCCAGCTCCGCTTCCTGCTCGGGGCTCATGATCAGCGCGCTGGTGTCCTGGCGGCTGGCCTGCAGTTCGGCCAGTTTGGTTTCCGCTTCTTCCAGCTGCAGCTGCAATTGTTGTTCGCGCAGGCGGAACTGGTCTTCGGCCTCGCGGCGCAGGTCCTGCACGCGGGTAAACGGTCGTGTGTAGGCAGCGCGGCCACGAATGCTGATCAGCTCGCTGCTGCCGGTGAGGTTGTCCAATGCATTGATCACGAAGTCGCCGTTGCCGGCAAACGCGGTGGTCAGGCGCTGGCCGAAGAAGTCCTGGGTGTTGGCCCACAGGCGGTCCGTGAGCAGGTCGGTGTCGGCTACCAGGATCACGTTGACGGCTGTGCTGGAGCTGGCCAGGTGACCGCTGGTCGCGGGGTCTTGCATCTCGCTGCTGGGGGTCGGCGGTGGTCCGTTCGGGAACGCGCTGGGTAATTCGCCCTGCAGGCGCGCGGCCAGCACATAGGTTTCGCCGCTGGCGCTGAATTGTTCGCGCAAGACTGCCGGGTCGCTCAGCATGGCCAGGCTGGCTGCCGGCAGTGTGCCGGCCAGGTCGCTGGTGGTCATCAGCGGGGTAATGGTGGCGGCGGCCTCGGCCAGGGTTTCGATGTAACCCGGGAAGCCCAGATTGACGTTGCCCAGGGTCGCCGTGGTGACGTCATCTTCGGCCAGGCCCGTGCGATCCAGGCCAATCAACGGCAGGAAACGCACCGGCCGATTACCCAGACCGCTGACAGTCAGCGCGAAGCGGTCATCGCCAATCACCAGTCCGGGCGGCACTTGCACGCCCCAGGCGCTGAGCAGGTCGTTGAGTTCCGACGCGCCGCCACCCATGGGCGGCATGCCGGGCATGGCCGGCGGCTGTGCATCGGCCTCGGAATAAGGGTCGACAAAAATCAGCGCGCGACCACCACGCATCACGAACTGGTCAATGGCATAGCGGCTTTGTGCCGACAGTTCCTTCGGGATGCACCAGCATCAGCACATCCACGTCTTCGTCTACCGTCGCCAGTTCATTGGGCAAAGTCCGCAGTTCGAATAGTTGCTGCATTTGCTCGGCAATTACCCAGGGCGGGCGCATTTGCTGTGTCTGCGGATCGAAGCCGGCGGTAATCGGTAGTCCGGACAGCAGGCCGATGACGGACTTTTTCGGATTCGACAGGGTGTGCACCAGCTTGGCCAGATCGTATTCAAGGAAGCTTTCCTTGCTGGGATCCAGGAAGGTGATGATTTCGTTGTCACCAATGCTGTTGGTGCCGGCAATGCCGAAGTAGATCGGATCGGGGGTGTTGCCCAGGTTAATCGCCTGCAGGCCGAAGGCCGCGGCACGATCTTCATCTTCCGAGAATGGCAGCGGGTCGATCACCGTCAGGTTCAGATTGCCGTCGGCGTACTGGGCGAATTCGCGCAGGGTTTCTTCTACGCGTCCGGCGTAGGTGCGCAGCTGCGGCACGTCGCCGGTGGCGCGATCGGAGTAGAAGAAATACAGGTTAATCGGTTCGGGATATCTGATCAAGATATCGCGTAGGTGCCGTCCGACAGGGTGTATAGCTGGTTTTCCGTCAGGTCCAGGCGCAGCCCGCGCAGGCCGACATTAACCAGGGTCACGGCAATCACAAACAGTAACGCCAGCGCGGCGAGTCCGAAGCGGCCAAAAAGTTTATTGGAGTTCATGCTGGTCATTCCTCAGTCCGCTTTCTTCATTTCCAGCACGATGGTCGTGGCATATAGCCAGGCAGCGATCACCAGCAGGAAATACAGCAGGTCGCGTAAATCGATCACGCCCTTGCTGATCGCGTTGAAGTGAGTGAGGAAACTCAAACCCGCCACCAGGTCGATAATCGCCTGCGGCGCGCCGGAGAAGAAATCCAGCACCAGCGGAAAGCCGCTGAGCAGGAATACAAAACAAATCACCACGGTAATAATGAAGGCCACCACCTGGTTGCGATTGGCCGCCGAGATGCACGAGCCAATGGCCAGGAAAGCGCCGGCCATCAACAGGCTGCCGAAGTAGGCGGCCAGGATGACGCCGTTGTCCGGGTCGCCCAGGTAGTTGACCGTCAGCCACATGGGGAAGGTCAGCGCCAGCGCGGTCCCGGTAAAGGCCCAGGCCGCCAGGAACTTGCCCAGCACCGCTTCCCAGGGCGTTATCGGCAGTGTCATCAATAGTTCTATGCTGCCGGACTTGCGCTCCTCCGACCACAGCCGCATGGCGATGGCCGGCACCAGGAACAGGTATAGCCAGGCATGGAAGCGAAAGAATGGCTGCAGGTCTGCCTGGCCGCGTTCGTAGAAGCCGCCCAGGTAGAAGGTGAACACGCCGGTCATGGCCAGGAATATCACCATGAACACATAAGCGACCGGGGTGGCGAAGTAAGCACGCAAGCTCGCGCGCGGCGATGACGCGGATGTTATGCATCAGGCAGCCTCCGGCGCGGTGATGGAGCGAAATACTTCGTCCAGGCGACCGGACTCCAGCTGCAATTGTTCCAGCGGCCAGGATTGCTCCGCTGCCAGATCGCCGATGGCAGTAAGAATCATCGCTTCGGCCTGCGGAAATGCCGTGGCGCGGCGGGAATCGGCTTCAATCTCCACGTGCTCCACGCCTGGTACCGTGCCGAGTGCTGCGGCAACCTGTTCAATGTCGCCTTCACGATCCAGACGCACCGTTACCGCGTTATGGAAGCGCGAGCGGTTGATCAGGGTCTCCGGGGTTTCGTCGGCGACGATCTTGCCGGCGGAAATGATGATCGCCCGGTTACACACGGCATCGACTTCTTCGAGAATATGCGTGGAAATCACAATAATCTTGTTGGCCGCCATGTCGGCGATCAGTTCGCGCACTTCGTGTTTCTGGTTCGGGTCGAGACCGTCCGTGGGCTCATCCAGGATAAGCACCGGCGGATCATGGAGAATTGATTGCGCCAGGCCAACCCGTCGCTTGAAGCCTTTGGATAAAGTTTCGATGCGGCGATCAAGCACTTTGCCGAGATTCAGTCGGTCGATGACGGTGTCCAGGCGGCTGCGGCGATCACTGCCGGAAAGGCCGCGCACCGCGGCGATAAAGTCCAGGAACTCGCGCGGCGTCATTTCGCCATAGGCCGGGGCGCCTTCAGGCAGGTAGCCGATCAGGCTCTTGGCCGCGGTGGGCGCCCGGGTGATGGAATGCCCGCAGATCTCGGCATCGCCGGCGGTGGGCTGCACGAAGCCGGCGAACATGCGCATGGTGGTGGTCTTGCCGGCACCGTTGGGGCCGAGAAAGCCGAGCACTTCACCGGACTCGACTTTAAAGCTGATGTTATCCACTGCGGTCAGTGAACCATATTGCTTGGTCAGGCCTTCGGCCTTGATCATGATTTTCATCTCGCTGCTGCGGGGTCGCGCTGCTCGCGGCTTGGCTGCCTGCGAGGGCGGTATTTTGCATACCCTGCCGGGCGGCGCAAGGTGGCTTGCGGCCCCACCGGCAGTGCGGCAGGCGTGAGGCCGCTTTGAGCTGGCCTGCCTTGCTGCCAGGCCGCTTTGGCAGGGCCTGGCGCAGCGTTCTGCGCAAGGCTGTTAGCCCTGTGCAGCCGCCATCTCGGTCTCGGGTTTTACCGGCCGAATAAAGAAAACATTAATCACTGCGAGCAGCGCCACCCCGGTGACTACCGCGAAGGGCAGCAGGTAGCCGCCGGTGCTGGTTTTCAGCTGGCCGGTCAGAATCGTGCCGCCGGCTGCGCCCAGCGCGTCGATCAGGGTAATGACACCGAGAATCTTGCCAAGGGATCGCTGGCCGAAGGTTTCCACCGCCACCAGCTGGATCATGGTGAAACTGCCGCCGAAGCCCAGGCCGAAGACCACGGCAAACAGGCTCAGTCGGGGCAGCGAAGTGGTCAACTGCACACCACGCTCTCCGCCGGGTTCAAACAACAGCAGGCAGCCGATCAGCAGGGTGATGGCAGAAAGCAGCATCACGCGTCGCTTCGGCAGGCGATCACTGAGTAGCCCGAAGGCAAACTTGCCGGCAAAACTCAGCCAGAAGATTACCGCGAATAACAGTGTGGCCCTGGCCGGTGCCAGCCCGCCTTCCTGTTCAAAAAAAATCGTCGCCTGGCTGTTCATGGCCTGGATCGCGAACCACAGACAGGCCGAACCAAGCCCCAGGCAATACAGTGCCGGTGAGCGCAAGGCGCGCGCAAAACTGACGCCATCGCTGGAATCGCCGGCGATACCCGCTGGTGGTTTCGTGTCGCCGTCGGGAAACAGGTCGAGGTCGGCCGGTTTTTCTTTCAGCAGTACGAATCCCGGCACTACGGCGAACAGCCAGAAGGCTACGGCCAGCACCCCGTAGCCATAGCGCCAGCCGTACTCCGGGTTGTTAACCAGTGGCGAGATAATCAACGGCAGGCTGGCGCCGGCCAGGCTTGAGGCGGCAGCCAGCAGACCCACGGCCAGTCCGCGCTTGCGCACGAACCAGTTGGATAGCAGCACGACGTTGACCAGCAGCCCGGCCAGTACCAGGCCCAGCGCCAGGCCGGCATGAATCAGGTACAGGTCGGTTAACGAGCGGGCGAAGGGGTAGCAGCTAAAACACAGCGCCATAATCACCAGGCCGGTGCGAATCACCCGCACCACGCCGACGCGGTCCACCAGCGCGCCGACAAATGGTGCCATCAGCGCCGCCAGCCCCAGCGAGATGGCCGTGGTCAGGCTGATTTCGCCGGCCGTGGCGTCGAAGGTTTCCATCAATCGCGGAAACAGGTTCTGCGGCACCATCAGCGTCAGGCCGTTGGTGAAAAAGTAGGTCGCTACGGCGACCCCGCAGATGGTCCAGCCGTAATAAAAGCGCCGCGGCTGGGGGTCAGTCATTACGCAGGCACTCGCGCGGGCCGGTCCGCTGACCGTCAGCGGTGGTTACACTCACTGCGCGGCGCGTTGTGCGGGTACCAGGTTGCCGTCGGCATCCAGCAGCCGGATCTCGTCAAAGCCCAGTTGCTCCAGTTCGCTGCCGATCACGGCGCGATCGCCGACCACTACCCAGAACAGTTGCTCTGGCTCAAGCAGGTCGCGCGCCACGCGTTGCACGTCGGTCAGGTTCAGGTTCTCGACGCTTTCGCCGTAGCCTGACCAATAATCATCCGGCAGGTCGAAGCGCACGATCTCACCGAGGCTGCTCAGCACGCTGCCGCCGGATTCCCAGCGCCCGGGCAAGGACAAGGTATTGCTGCGAATCACCGTATCCAGTTCGCTCTGCGCCGGCGGACTATCCGCACGAATGTTGCGAAACTCGTTGCGCATTTCGGTCACCGCCTCGGCGGTCTTGTCCGTTTGTACCGGCGCATAAGCCAATAGTGGCCGTTGTCCGCGGGCGTCAAGGATGAAACTGTAGGCGCCATAGCTCCAGCCCTTGTCTTCGCGCAGGTTCATGTTGATGCGCGCCGCCGACATGCCGCCGAGCACGTCGTTCATGGCCTGGATGGCCAGCTCGTCAGGATTGTTTTTCGGCGGAATCAGCTGGCCGGTAAAAATCACGGATTGTTCCGCGCCGGGTCGGTCAAGCAGGTACAGCACGCGGCCACCGCTCTGGTCGGTCTGGCTGAGTTGCTTGTTCGGAATGTCGCCGGCTTCCCAGTCGCCGAACAATTTTTCCAGCTGCGGCAGCAGCGCGTCGCTGTCGACATCACCCACTACCACCAGCGTGGCGTGGTTCGGCCGGAACCAGGTCTGGTGGAAGTTCACCAGGTCCTCGCGGCTCATGGCCTTGAGATCAGCCTCGGTGCCTGAACCGGTGAGCGGCTGGCCGTAGGGGTGTCCGTCGCCATACATCAGCTTGGGTAACACCCGCAGCGCCATGGACAGCGGCCGGTTTTTCTCTTGCTGAATGTTGGCCAGGTTTATCCGGCGCAGGCGATCAAGTTCCTGTTGCGGGAACGACGGATCGAGAGCGACCTCGGCAAATATCTCCAGGGCCGGTTCCAGTTTTTCGGCCAATGCCGACAGCTGCACGCTGGAGGTATCCAGGCCGGAACCGCCGCCGACACTGGCGCCGAGCAGGGATAAGTCTTCTGAGATTTCCAGTGAGCTGCGCCGGCTGGTGCCTTCGTCGAGCATCGCCATGGCCAGACCCGAGGTACCGGGGCGCCCGAACTGGTCAGCGGCGTAACCGGCATCAATGACCAGTGAGGCCTGCACCAGCGGGACGTCATGGCGTTCGGCGATGATCACCTTGAGCCCGTTGCTGAGTTCGAAGCGCTTGAAGTCGGGGAAGCTCACCGCCGGCATGGCGCCTGCGGCCGGCGGTCCGGCACTGCGATCGACCCCGGCCGTAGCAGCCGTCAGCGGCGCTTCGGGGTGGACTTCCAGCACAAACGCGCCGTCGCCCAGCCAGTCGCGCGCGACCTGGCGCAGGTCATCGGGCGTCACCTTGTCCAGTAACTCGAGCTGGCTCTTATAGGCGTCGGGACTACCACCGTAGACCATGCTCCGCGCCAGCACGCCCGACTTGCCGCCGGTGCCGCCGACCCGTTCGATGCCGCGCAAGAATTGCGCGCGCGCCTGGGTGGTGGCCCGTTCCAGTTCTTTGCGCGTGGGTCCCTTGTCGGCAAAGCGGGCGAGTTCTTCGCGCAGCGCCGCTTCAACGGCAGCCAGGTCGCCGCCGGGCTGGGCCGTGGCGGCCACGTAGGTCACGCCGGCAATTTCGAACGGCATTGGTGCAAGGCTGGCATCGCTGGCGATCTGGTCGGTGTAAACCAACCTTTCATACAGGCGCGAGTTTTTGTCACCGCCAAGAATTGCCGCAGTCAGCGCCAGCTTCGTGGCTTCCGGTGTGCCCCAGGCCGGGCCGGTCCAGGCCATGTAAATGCGTGCCTGTGGAACGCGGTCGGTCATGCTGACGCGGCGTTCGGCATCGTGACGCGGAATCCAGCGCTGCGGACGGGTCAGCGGTGGTCCAGGCTCAATGTCGCCAAAAAATTTCTCGGCACGCTGAAAGGCCTCTTCCGCATCAATATCGCCGGCCAGTACCAGCACCGCATTGTTCGGGCCGTACCAGGTTTCGAACCAGGTCTTAACGTCCTCTACCGTGGCCGCGTCCAGGTCGTCCATCGAGCCGATGGTGTCCCAGGAGTAAGGATGACGATCGGGGAACAGCTGCGGCAGCATCACTTCCCAGACCTTTCCGTAAGGCTGGTTATCGCCCTGTCGCTTCTCGTTCTGCACGACGCCGCGCTGCTCATCGAGCACGGCCTGGCTGATGGCGCCGGCAAAATGGCCCATGCGATCGGATTCCAGCCATAACACAGCATCCAGGGCGCTCTTGGGCACCGTCTGGAAATAGTTGGTGCGGTCGAACCAGGTGGTGCCGTTCAGGTCCGTAGCGCCGATTTCCTGCACGTAGTTCAGGTACTCACCCTGGAAGTTTTCCGAACCCTGGAACATCAGGTGCTCAAACAGGTGGGCAAAGCCCGTACGCCCGGGTGATTCATTCTTCGAGCCCACGTGATACCAGACATTTACCGCGACAACCGGGGCCTTGCGGTCCTCGTGCACGATCACTGTCAGGCCGTTATCCAGCTTGCGCATCTGGTAGGCAATCTCCACCTCCGCTGTGGCCGGCTGCAGCAGCAGACAGGCAAGGCCCGCAAGCAGGGAGGTCAGGGCAGGCTGGCGTAACTGGGTCATAAGGGCTCCGGATGGGGCAGGGGCGAGTCGCGGGATTCTAACAAGCTCGGCCGGCGTGGCGCCGGGCGTCCTCTATACTGAGTACTGATAGCGATTTTCGTTCCACTGCGGGGGTCGGATCCAGGACGACCGAAGGTTCACACATTGTTAAATAGGCGCGGCTCGGTAACGAGGGTAGCGTCAGCAAAGGTGACCTGCGCGAAGGCTACTGGGCCGACCTTGTGATGTTGGATCTCGATCACCCCACCGAGGCCAGCGACGCCAGGGCCCTGGCCAAATGCGCCTGGACGCCCTTCGACGGCTTCCGCTCCCGCTCGCGCATCGTCACCACCCTGGTCAACGGTGTCGTCGCCTGGCGTGACGAGCAGGTCACTGCCGCCGCCCCGGGGCACCGCCTGGTTTGCAATACCGCGCGATGAGCCTGGGCAGCGTCTTTAAATGCGCTGCGATTCCGGCTCTCAACGCCGCCAGGTTGGCCCGCCACTAAAACTGTGGCCGGACAGCAGGCGAAAAGTGGCGAATCTCAACCAGGCTTTGTTACAAACGCGCCCTTCTGGCGTAGTGTTGAGTAAAGAATTGCGTCTTTTGCAGATCCTGTCGGGAGAGCTCGAATGAAAATAAGACTTAGTGTTGCCGTGATATTGGGGTTAGCGAGTTGTGCCGCCAGCGCGGACCTTGCTACTGGCAATGAGCCGACCAGCTTTGCCGCCGGCGATTTACTCGTCGCCGACACACGGGGTAAGGATCGCCGTGAAGATCGTGGTGATGACCGCGAAGGTCGCCAGGACTGTCGCAAAGAAGAAGGGCGCCTTGGCGGCGACAATCGTGACTGCAGGCAGGAAGAGCGCCGCGGCGACGACGATGATGCCGCCGCCGACGACGCCTGATCGGCAGGCTCGGCTGGATCAGGCGCCGGTCAAGCTGAGACTGAAGTTAATGAATAGAAGGACCCGGCCCTGCGCCGGGTTTTTCTTGTCCGCGAAATGACTGCTGATGACGGCGGTAACGATGATGCCGCCGCATAGAGAGATTTTCTCCAAGACGCTGCTCGCGCGAACAACGCCCAGGTAATTCGCCCGGGGTCTGGCCAGGCGCTGCACTAACGCACGCCCCCAATGTCTAAACCTAACGATCTCGCTGCGTGTGTGCACAGGTCGCGCAGTCGGCACCCTGCCAGGCGACTTTTCGGAGCCAGGCCGGGTGCCGCCGAAAGCGACCCCCCGCAAGCACTAACCTACCCTGGTTTAGATCAAACCAAGCTTCGCCAACTTGTCGATGTTTTCCTGTTGCCAGCGCGCAAAGTCCCCGCGCTCCGGCGTCTGCATCTCGCCGCCCGGCAGCAAGCGATTCGCCGGCTGAAACTGCGTCGCGGCGTAACTCTCTGCATAGGCCTGGAACGGCTGGCGCGCCAGCATATTAATCAGGCCGGTGCGCCGCCGCGCATCGCGCAGCGCCGGCAGATCGATGGTCGCGTTGGCCACCATCGACTCACCGCCGGGCATCGCCTCGGCGAGCACATGGCCGTGATAGTCCACCACCTTCGACATGCCGGTGGTCGATTCCGCCGGGATCGGCAGGTCGTCCAGCCCGCCCGAATTTGCTGAAACTACATAGGCGAGGTTTTCGATGGCGCGCGCCCGACGGGCGATTTCCTTGATCGAGTCCTGCGGGGTGCCGGCTTCGCTGGTCGGGTGCACAAACACCTCGGCGCCACGCATGGCGTGGCAACGGGCAATTTCGGGGTAGAGGATTTCTTCCGAGGCGATGGCGGCCAGCCGGCCGATAGGCGTCTCAACCACGGGGAATACCCCGTCCAGGCCGTAAATATCCAGGTACTTGTCCCAGACGTCATAGGGGGTGGGGCCGCTAAGGGAAATCATCCGCCGGTAGCGCAGCACCACCCGGCCGTCCGGGCCGATGATGAAGCAGCACTGGAAGTACAGTTCCGGGAAGTTGGGGTCGGCCTCGTAGGCATTGCCGGCCAGGTAAAGGTCGAAGTCCGCCGCGATGGCGCCCAGCGCCTCGTATTCCGGGCCATCCATGGCCAGCGCGGCTTTGTCTCGCCAGGCCGGAATACTGTCGCCCATGGGGAAGCCGGTGAGGAAGTACTCCGGGAGCACCACCAGGCGCGCTTTTTCGCCGCTGTATTGATGGATGAAAGCCTTGCTGCCGGCCACGTTTGCGCGCACCCGGACGATATTCTCGAGCATCCGCTGGCGCGCGCTGTCCCGGTCGGTGCAGCTGTTAACGCAGCGAGTGTTCAGCTGCAGCGCGAGGGCCGCGTAGCGAGGGCTTTGTTCTGTCATAACTCTGTGTCCTGGTCAGGCCTTACCGGCCCGGCGCTGGCCGCACCGGGAACGGCATCTTCCGTCGCTTCGGCGTCCATCGCAAGACCCGTTCACATTGCCCCGCGCCTAGGTATACTCGCGGAAAACCTGTAACAGAACCCGTTACTTGCGACCCCTCGCCCCGACTTCGGCGTCAAGGAAATCAGAACTCATGCAGCCCACGGATACCACCGATCCTGACTACTACCATAAGGTTGTCGATTGTCAGTTCGCCTGTCCGGCACACACCAATGTGCCGGGGTATATCCGCCTGATCGCGCAGGGTCGTTTCGACGACGCCTATATGATGAACCGGCACTCCAATGTGTTTCCGGGCATTCTCGGTCGCGTTTGTGATCGACCCTGCGAACCCGCTTGTCGTCGTGATCGGGTGGAGGACAAGCCGGTGGCCATTTGTCGGCTGAAACGCGTGGCCGCCGACTTACGTGGCGACATCACCGACCGCCTGCCCGAGATTCCGGCGCAGAAAAACGGCAAGCGCGTGGCCATGATCGGCGCCGGTTGCGCGTCCCTGGCCGTGGCCAACGATCTGATGCCGCTGGGCTACGAAGTGGTTATTTACGAAGCCCTGGACCGCGCCGGCGGCCTGATGTGGACCAACATCCCGGCCTTTCGCCTGCCGCCGGCGATTCTGCAGGAAGAGATCGACTATATCGTCGATATGGGCGTGACCTGCGTCTGCATACACCCGATGACAGCATGCGCGAGCTGCTGGCGGAAAATTACGACGCCGTGTTTGTCGGCACCGGCGCGCCCGAGGGCAAGAATCTGGAACTGCCCGGCCGCTATGAAGACGCCGGATCATATTCACATCGGCATTCGACTGGCTGGAATAGCGTGGCTTTCGAACACATCGACAAAATCGGCAAGAATGTGCTGATTATCGGCGTGGGCAACACCGCCATGGACTGCTGCCGCACCTCGCTGCGCCTGGGCGCCGACGACGTCAAGGTGATGGCGCGCAAGCCGCGTGAGTTCTTCAAGGCTTCCGACTGGGAACTGGAAGACGCCGAAGAAGAGCACGTCGAGATCGTGGTCAATCACTCGCCCAAAGAATTTGTGCTCGAAAACGGCAAGCTGGTCGGCATGAACTTCGACCTGATGGAATACGACGTCGACGAAAAAGGCCGCATTACCGATACGCGCACCGTGGGCGAAGAGTTTTTCCCCTGCGACGACGTGGTGCTGGCCATTGGCCAGGACAATGCCTTTCCCTGGATCGAACGTGATATCGGCATCGAATTCGACAAATGGGACGTGCCCGACCGTCGATGAGACGACCTGATGAGTCTACTTTGCCGGGGGTTTTCTTCGGCGGCGATGCCGCCTTCGGGCCCAAGAACATTATCTGGGCCGTGGCACATGGTCACCAGGCCGCCATTTCCATCCATAAGTATTGCCAGGGTGAGGATATTGCGCGCGTCCGCCCGACGGCATGACCCTGCAGCACCAAAGATGGGCATCCACGAGTGGAGCTATCGCAACGACTATCGATGGCTCGGAGCGGCGTGTCGTGCCGCATGTGGGCCTGAAGGAGCGGTTTCGCAAGCTCGACATTGAAGTCGAGCTGGGCTTTACGGCCGAGCAGGCCGCCGAGGAAGTCGAGCGCTGTCTGAATTGCGACATTCAGACTGAGTTTACCGCCAAGCTTTGCATCGAGTGCGACGCCTGCATCGACATATGTCCCGTCGATTGTCTGACTATGACCGCACAACGGTGACGAAGCTGACCTGCGCACGCGGCTGACGGCCCCGGCGGAAAATCTGGAGCAGGCGCTGTATGTGTCGGCTCCGTTGCCGCAAACCGGCCGGGTGATGGTGAAAGACGAAGATCTCTGCGTGCATTGCGGCCTGTGTGCCGAGCGTTGCCCGACGGCGCCTGGGATATGCAGAACAGTTTCGCCTGCTGCATCCGCACGCCGACGATGAAGCCGAAGGCCAGCCGCTGGAACGTCGCTTCGGCACCTGAGTCGGCGCGTCTTCAGAACAGCTTCGAGTATCACCGCCTCCACCCAGACCCTAATTCTTCAGCGCAGAAACTTTTCATGAGTACGGTACCCGCAACTAACGAATTCATCCTCAAGGTGGCCAACGTCAACGGCACCGGCTCGGCCAGCGCCAATGCCCTGCTGATGAAGTCGCTCTTCCGCATGGGCATCCCGGTCGTTGGCAAGAATTACTTCCCGTCGAATATCCAGGGTCTGCCGACCTGGTACGAGGTCCGCGTGAGTGCCCAGGGCTATCTGGCCCGCGCGGCCGCATTGACCTGATGGTGGCGATGAATGCCGAGACCTACCAGCAGGACCTGCATGATGTGTCGCCCGGCGGCTAGCTGCTCTACGACTCCACCTGGCCGCGCCAGCAAGCAGTCTCAAGCGCGATGACATCGCAGATAATCGGCATTCCGCTGGCGCAGATGTGCAACGAGCATTTCAGCACCGCCCGTGCGCGCATCCTGATGAAAAACATGGCCTATGTGGGCGCGCTGGCGGCGCTGCTTGAATCTCGACATGGCGGTTATCGAGGATTCTGCTTGCAGAAGACGTTTCGGTTCCAAGCCGCAGCTGATTGAAGCCAACAAAATTGCGCATCGCCCTGGGCTTCGACTACGCCCGCGAACATTATCCTGTCGGCTTGCCGTTTAAGGCCGAGACGTCAGACCAGACCGACGGCAACATCATGATCGACGGCAATACGGCCGCCGCCTGGGTTGCCTGTTACGCCGGCGCCACGGTCGGTGCCTGGTATCCGATCACGCCGTCGACGTCGCTGATGGACGCCTTCAAGACATTTTGTGCCCAGCTACCGCGTTGATGAGGAAACCGGCAAGCAACAACTACTGCATCATCCAGGCCGAGGATGAACTGGCGGCCATCGGCATGGTGCTGGGTGCCAGCTGGAACGGCGCGCGCGCGTTTACGCCGACCAGTGGCCCGGGCATTTCGCTGATGAGCGAATTCTCGGCTATGCCTATTTCGCCGAGATTCCGGCGGTGATTGTTCGAACGTGCAGCGCTGCGGCCCGTCCACGGGCATGCCGACGCGCACCCAGCAGTGCGACATCATGCCTGCGCCTATGCTTCGCACGGCGATACCCGCCATGTGCTGCTGTTTCCGGCGAATCCGGAAGAGTGTTTCTACCTGGCCGTGAAAGCCTTCGACCTGGCCGAGCGCCTGCAGACGCCGGTGATCGTCCTGTCCGATCTCGATATCGGCATGAACGACTGGATGTGCCGCGACCTGAAGTGGGATGACAACTATCAAACCTGACCGCGGCAAGGTGCTGACTGCCGAAGAGCTGGAAAAGGTCGAAAAGTTTCATCGCTATTTCGACGTTGACGGCGACGCCATTCCTGTATCGCACGCTGCCTGGCGTGCACCCCAAGGGCGCCTACTTCACGCGCGGTTCCGGCCACAATATGTATGGTGCCTATACCGAAGACGCCGGCGAGTACCAGGAAGTGGTCGACCGGCTGCGGCGCAAATGGGAAACGGCCAAGCGCTACGTGCCGGAACCGGTCATTCAGTTTTCCGATTCGCGCCGCAGCGCGATTATTTCCATTGGCGGTTGCGATGATGCGGTGCAGGAGGCGCGCGACCAGCTGGCCGGCCAGGGTGTCGCCACCAATTATTTGCGCGTGTTGGCGTTTCCGTTTAATCAGCAGGTGCAGGACTTCCTCGATAATCACGACCGTATTTACGTCGTTGAGCAGAATCGCGATGCTCAGCTGCGCAGCCTGCTGCTGCTGGAAACCGATGTTGAACAGAACAAATTGATCTCGGTATTGCACTACAACGGTCTGCCCATTAATGCGGCGGCCATCGTCGATGCCATCAACCAGGATCTCGCCCGGGGACAAGCGGCATGAGTTACATCGCCCGACCGAAAATTGCTCACCCGCGTCTGCCCAGCAATGATCTGGGCCTGACAGAGCGCGACTATGAAGGCGGTATGTCTACGCTGTGCGCAGGCTGCGGTCATGACTCCATCACCGGCGCCATGGTACAGGCCGCCTTCGAACTGAATATTCCACCGCATGGTGTGGCCAAGCTCAGCGGCATCGGCTGTTCATCGAAAACGCCGGCCTACTTTATGAGCCAGTCGCATGGTTTTAATTCCGTGCATGGGCGCATGCCGTCCGTGGCCACGGGCGCCAATGCGGCCAATCGAGATCTGGTTTACATCGGTGTATCCGGTGACGGCGACTCGCTGTCTATTGGTCTGGGCCAGTTTGCGCACGCGATACGGCGCAATCTGAATATGCTCTACGTGATAGAAAATAACGGCGTATATGGTCTGACCAAGGGCCAGTTTTCAGCCTCGGCCGATGTTGGCAGCAAGGCGAAAAAGGGCGAAGAGAACTTGCAGTCGCCCATCGATCCCTGCCTCGCCGTACTGGCCATGGGCAGCACTTTTGTGGCGCGCAGTTTCTCCGGCGACAAGGCAGCAGCTGGTGCCGCTGATCAAGGCGGGCCTGCGTCATCGCGGCTTCGCCATGATCGACGTGATCTCACCCTGTGTCACTTTTAACGATCACGAGGGCTCTACCAAGAGCTATAACTTTACGCGCCAGCACTATCATCCGGCCATTCATGCCGATTTTGTGCCGCCGTCGACGGAAATACGTGGCCGAGTACGAGGCCGGCTCTGCCATGCCCGTGCAGCTGCATGACGGCGGCCAGATCGTGTTGCGCAAGGTCGACGAAGGTCATGATCCCACCAACCGCGCAGCTGCCATGGCCTATCTGCAGAAGCACCAGGCCGCGGGCGAAATTGTTACCGGCCTGCTGTATATCAATGAGCAGGAGCCCACCATGCACGAGATCGCCAATACCGTGGATGGCGCACTGGCCGGCGTAGCTTTCGACAAGCTGTGTCCGGGCCAGGACAAACTGCAGCAGTTGCAGGAGCGCTTCCGCTAGCTGCTGCCAGGAGGCCGCAGGGCTTATCGGCATGATTGTTACTACCACGCCGGAAATATCCGGGCGGCAGATTCGCGAATACCTGGGCATCGTCACGGGTGAGGCCATCATGGGCGCCAACGTGTTTCGCGATATGTTCGCGGGCCTGCGCGATATTGTCGGCGGTCGCTCGGCAGCCTACGAGAAAGAACTGCGGCGTGCCCGCGAGATCCATGCAGGAACTCAGGACAGCGCCCGCGATTGGGCGCCGATGCGGTTGTCGGTGTGGATCTGGATTACGAAGTACTCGGTGAGCAGAACGGCATGCTGATGGTGAGCATCAGCGGTACCGCCGTTCGCCTGTCTTAAGGAGAGTGATCATGCGCAAGGTTTGTTTAGCTGTTCTGCTGCTCGTCAGCGCGAATTTTTCTATGGCTGAAGACATCGTCACGGCGACGGCGCATGTGCATGCGACGGATAAGCCTGAGGCCACACCGATGGCCAGTATGGCGCCCGCCAGCCGGTGACGGGCGGCCCGGTGACTTATGCCGAGCTTGCCGGCGCGCGGTTAACGGTTACCTGGCCAGGCCTGTGGATGCGCCGGCCAATGCGCCGGCGCTGATAGTGATTCACGAGTGGTGGGGATTGAATGACAACATTCGCCAGGTGACGGAGCGGCTGGCCGGTGAAGGTTACGTGGCGCTGGCCGTCGACTTGTACGGTGGCGAAGCTGCAGCCACGCCGAAACAGGCGATGCAGAAAATGCAGAGCCTGATGGGCAACGTCGAAGCGGCTAATGACAATCTGCGTGCAGCCTTTGCGTTCCTGGAGAACGAGCAGGGCGCGCCGCGCATTGGTGTCGTGGGCTGGTGTCTGGGTGGGCAGTGGTCGTTACGTACGGCGTTGTTGTTGCCTGAGAAAATTGATGCGGCAGTGATTTATTACGGTTCGCTGAATACGGATCCCGAGGCGCTGGCGACTTTGCAGATGCCGGTGATGGGGAATTTCGCCGAGAACGATCCCTTGATTCCGCTGGATTCGGTGGAGGCGTTGCGGAGTACTTTGGCGAGCCAGGGCAAGGTTGTGGATGTGAAGGTCTATGCGGGTGCCAAGCATGCTTTTTCGAATCCTTCCGGGACTGCTTATGATGCGGAGGCGGCGGCGGATGCCTGGGTCAGGACTACAGGGTTTTTTGCGGAGCACCTGCAGTAGGGTTTAGGGGGTGCCGGGCCCTGCTGGCGATATCCCGCCTTACTCCTGAGAAAAGTCGCTGCGGCGGAATCTCGCCATCAGGGCCTTGAGGGTGTTGTGGCTTTGAAAGGGTCGTGCTTTTTTTAGTTCGTTACGGGGGTGCCGGGCCCCGGTGATATTCCACCTTGCTCCTGTTGGAAAGTCGCGGCGGCGAAATCTCGCCATCAGGGCCTTTAGGGTGTTGCGGCGTTGAAAGGGTGGCGCTTTTTTTGAGTTCGTTGCGGGGGTGCCGGGCCCGCTGGCGATATTCCACCTTGCTCCTGTTGGAAAAGTCGCGGCGGCGAAATCTCGCCATCAGGGCCTTGAGGGTGTTGTGGCGTTGAAAGGGTGGTGATTTTTTTGGGTTTGTTGTGGGGGTGCCGGGCCCTGCTGGCGATATCCCGCCTTACTCCTGATAAAGTCGCTGCGTCGGAATCTCGCCATCAGGGCCTTGAGGGTTTTGTGGCCTTGAAAGGGTGGTGTATTTTTTGGGTTTGTTGGGGTGGTGCCTGGTCTGGATGGGGTCAGGTTTTTTGTGGGGTTTGCGCTGAGCGTTTTCTCGTAGACGTGAATTGTCTCGCCGTTGTGTGAGGCGGTGCCGATGGCTTGCCAGCCCGAGTCGTTGCAGCAGGTTTCCGGCCTGGCTGGTGCCGGCATATATTTTTTCGAAACCCCGGTCCGGGCTTCTTTTTGCAGGGCGCGGAGTAGTTGGGAGCCTATTCCTTTGTTGCGAAGGTTTTCCTGAACCAGCGCGGTGCCGGCCCAGGGCTGGAGGTGTTCATAGCCTGAGATGGCGTCGGTTTTCAGGCCGGCGAATGCGCAGACGGTGTCGTTTGAAAACGCCACCAGGCCGAAGGGTAGCGGCTCGGGGTTTGCGTAGCCGGCGAGGTCCTGGTCTGGATTGCCGGGGCCGTGGGGTCCGTACCAGTCAGGCCAGGTCTGAATTAGCAGTTTGGTGAGTTCGGGTATGGCTTCCGGGCAGTCAGAAAGGCGCTGGATCCTTAGCGTTTTTTGGGCCATACATGCTGCTTCTAGCCGGCTATTATTTGCCGTGTTGTTCGATGAATTCGTCGAAACCGGGCTTGGTGTTTTTTTCGTAGAGTTTTTGCATGTAGAGGATGGGTGACTGGGGTGATTCGGCCCAGGTGATCAGGCGCCAGCCTTCGGGTTTTTTGCGGAAGATGGCGCTGGCACGGGTGTCGCTGCCGATGGGTTTGGGCATGAATTTCATTTTGGTGTCGAAGCGAATCCAGAAGGTGGCGAAGGCGAGTTCCGGCGACAGCAGGCGAGCCTGCACGCTGTCGAAGCGCATGCGGATGGCCTGTGTGGAGCTGGGGCCTTTGGGGCTCCAGTAGTCTTTGACCTGGTCCCAGCCGATGCGCCATTCGTCCTGTTCTTCGGCCAGGTAGAAGGGTTCGGGATCGTCTTTGTCCCATAGCTCGATGAGTCCGGACGGCTTTTGTGCATCCCACAGGGTTTCGTATTCGTTGAGTACGGCGTCGATTTCTGCCGTCAGTTGCTGATCCATGGCGACGGGTAGCTCCTTTAGTTGGTTGTGGGCAGCGGCGAAGACCTGGCCAGTCACTAACAGGCCTAGCAGGATGAGCAGCCTGGTTCTCTCAGGCGAATGAATTGTGCGTAGGGGCAAGAGGGTTTGGTGTTCCATGTTGTCTGACTCCAGGGTCGGCGTCGTTGCGGCTGCTTTTCCTGCATTGAAAACTAGCATAGCTACCTGTTGGCAAGGATCAGGCAGGGGTTTCTTACCGCGGTACGGCAGTCGGTTCGTTTCTGGTTTGCGTTGCCGCCTGAAACAGCTGGCGCTGGCGGACAGTCTTATCCGGCGAGATGGCGCGGCGGTATGCTTATTCGCTGACGGACTGCAGATACTCGAAGCCGCCTTCCTTGATATAGAGGCGACAGCCATTTGGGCTGCGGAGACTATGAACATAGCCGGCTGGTAGGCGTAGCCAGTGGCCTTGCTTGTAGCGCCCGCTCGCATCTGCGAGTTCGCCGTCGAGGACCAGGATTTCCGCACCCTTCGCATAGCTGCGCGTGATTTCGGCGGTGCCGGGAACCCATTGTTCAAGTCGGCTGTGGTCAGCGAATCCCGATTGCTGATAGAGCGATTTGCTTTGCAGGCCGGGGTGCTTCGAAGTCTCCCAGTTCAGTGTTTCTGTTTGCAGCGTCAGATGCTGCCGTTGTCGTCCCGGGTATTGGCGCAGCTTGACGAAGATCAGGCAGCCCTCGCGCGAGAATGGGGCATGCCGGAAACCTTCCGGATTAAGCAGGTAGCTACCGCGCGGCCAGTCACCGTGTTCGTCGGAGAACACGCCCTCGAGTACCAGGATTTCTTCGCCGTCGGGGTGGTCATGGGCGGGAAAGCTGGCACCGGGTTCGTAACGAACCAGCGAGGTGACCTGACCGGCTTCAGCGGGTCCTACCCGATGCAGTCGCTTGCGCCAGACGGTTCCGCTGGGGCTGGCGGTCCAGTCGAGTTCCGCGCTGGCGATGGATACCCGTTGCTCAAGATCGCCGTTCAGCGCGGCCATCGGCGTTACTCGGGCGCTGGCGGGCAGTCGAACCAGACACTCAGCGGCGTGCGAATGGTCTGGCTGGTGGCGCTTTCCTCGGCTTTGCAGCTGAGCGTGGCAAAGGCCTGAGCTTGCTCGTTCAGCAGCCGCGGTCCGGCAACTTCGCAGAGCGCCGCTTCGCGCAGGCCGTCCAATTGCTGAGCCGGGACGCTTAGCACCACGGCCTGCGGCGAGCTATTCAGCGGGCTGAACAGCGCTTCGTCAGCAATCGAAACAAACAGTTCCGCGGCCGCCGACTCGCCGGGGCAGTAGAAATCGACCAGCAACTCAAAGCGCACCGGTGCCTTGCTTGCGCTGCCGGTAATCGGACCGTCGCCAGGTTCTTTCAAGACCTGCGAAACATTCAGCTGCGGAAGTGCGGGCTCGGGTGGCGCGGCGTGCTCGGTGGCGCCAAGCCAGAGGGGCAGGCAGCTGAGAATGCAAACAAGGATCTTGGCGGGCATGGCGGACTTTGATTGTGCGGGGCAGCAAATTCTAACCCCGCCGGGGCGAACTCGCTTGCTCTAACAAGAAGAAGGGGCCGCATGGCCGGGAGAATCCCGAGAAACCATGCGGCCCCTGCTGGTGTCGCGGGACCCCAAAGGGGGGAAGGGTCCCGCTAGTGGCGGTCAGTGCCGCCTGTCTTGTCGATGTTGCCGTCGGGGGGGAGGAAGGGGTGACGGTTACATCGAATTTGCGGAGCTTAGCCCCGCTGACCCGGATTCAGGCTCGCCAGCCTGAAGGGTCGATGCTGGCGTTCCAGCCGTGCATCCAGATCGAGTACGACGTTGATGCGCGTCAACCAGGCGGCGTCCCGGGCTTCTGCCCGCATAGCTGCCTCGAATCCGGCCTCATCCATGGCCTTGGCTGGCGTGCCAGCGGTTGCTTCCAGCGGCGCGATTTCGTCTGCTTGCCCGACCGATGCGAAGCCGGCAGTCATTGCCAGCATGAGCAGAGCGGTGGGCAGCAAACCGAATCGCTGTTCGCGATTGCTTTTCAGGTTTTTCATTGCTTCTGCCTCACCTAAGTTGTGTCTACAAACGAGCTAACGCTCGATATCTCTACTGCAGGAAGCGTGCCAAGTATCGAAAGCTTTAAAAAACAGTTGCTTATGAGATTCTCTTGTCCGCGGTATTCCGTGATTCTCGGAAAACCGCGTAGCTTTAACACGGAAAACCGCGTATGTTTGCCACATGACCACGGAAATACGTGACACAGGTCTCATTTCTTCGTTACCGGCCTTTGCTCTGCGCATGGACGCAGATGGCTGCATCGAAGCCGTCAGCGATGCCTTGCTGGAGCGCCTGCATTTCAGCCGCGAGGAAATGCTTGGCCACCGACCCGAAGAATTTGCCACCGAGGCCAGTCGGGAGCGGATTCGCCAGGAGCATATGCCGCGCTATCGGCGTACCGGGCGGCTGGACAACGTGTCCATCGCCTTCCTGACCAAGTCAGGCCAGCGCGTTTCGCTGCTGGCGAACACCGTGGCGACCAAGACCCGGGATGGAATGATCCACAGCTCGATCTCTGTGTTCACCGATCTGGCCGATCGCGCCCGCCTGGAGCGCCAGTACCGCGACCTGTACCAGTCCACACCGGCAATGCTGCACACCGTGGATGCGGCCGCGCGCATTACCGCGGTGAGCGATCATTGGCTGGAGAAACTGGGCTATACGCGCGAAGAAGTGATTGGCCGATCAATCACGGATTTCCTGACCGATGAGTCGCGGCGCTCTGCCATGGCCTGGAGCATTGAAGAAGTGATTGCCGCGGGCGATCAGGTAAACGTGCCGCGCCAGATGGTCACCAAGTCCGGCAAGGTGCTGGACGTGCTTATGTCGACGCGCGCCGAGGGCGACATCCTGGACGGCAGCATGACCATGCGGGTTGCCAGTAAAGACGTGACCGAAATCAACCGCGCGGCTGCCGAGTTGCGCCAGGCCTACGAGCAAATCGCTGAGCTGACCGTAGAGCTTGAGCGCGAGCGGGATTACCTGCGCGAAGAAGTCAGCGTGGCGATGAACTTCGGGCAGATTGTCGGCGAGAGCCCGGCTTTGCAAGCCATGCTTACGCGCATTGAGGCCGTCGCCGATACGCCGGCCAGTGTGCTGATTGTTGGTGAAACGGGTACCGGCAAGGAGCTGGTGGCGCATGCTATCCATGCGCGTAGTGCACGCGCGGATGGTCCGCTGGTGAAGGTTAATTGCGCGTCGATTCCCGACGAGCTGTTTGAAAGTGAATTTTTCGGACATGTGAAAGGCTCCTTCACCGGCGCTCATCGTGATCGTGTGGGCCGCTTCGAACTGGCCGACGGCGGTACTATTTTTCTCGATGAGGTGGGCGAAATTCCGCTCGCGCTGCAGGGAAAATTGTTACGCGTGCTACAGGAAAAATCCTTTGAACGGGTCGGCGAAGCCCATTCCATGGAGGTGGATGTGCGAGTGATTGCTGCCACCAATAAGGACCTGGAAAAAGCCGTCGAAGCCGGTGAGTTTCGCGAAGACCTTTACTATCGGCTCAGCGTATTTCCTGTCCAGGTGCCACCCCTGCGGCGTCGCGGTGAAGACGTGGTGATGCTGGCGGTGCATTTTCTCAAGCAAATCTGCCGCGATTTTGGCCGCGACGTACCCACCCTGAACCAGCGTCAGCTCGACGAACTGCGCAAATACGACTGGCCCGGCAATATTCGTGAGCTTAAGAATGTGATGGAGCGGGCGGTGATCCTTTCGCGCGGTGGCAGCCTGCGTATTTACCTGCCGGGTGAGGATGGCGGCGCGGTTCAGCCGGTGCTTGATCAGCCGGCCGCCAATGATGAAGTGCGCGATTTCCTCACCGAACAGGAAATGCGTGAACAGCAACGTGAAAATCTGCTCGCCGCGCTAAGCGTTGCCGACTGGCGGATTTCCGGCAGTGGCGGCGCAGCAGAGCTGCTGGGTCTCAAGCCCAGCACACTGACCGATCGTATGCGCTCCATGGGCATCCGCCGCCCGGCCAGGTCTTGAGCCCACCGGCATGGCAAACCTGATTACCCTGAGTCACCTGTTGCTGCTGATGGTGATGGTCTGTACCGCGCCACCCATCTGCCAGCTGGCCATTGCCGCTGGCCACGCGCGTGCACGCCGCATGGCACTGGCGGGGGTCAGTGCTTACGCCGATTCCCATCAGGAACTGCCGCTGTTGATCGGGAGTGGCCGGGCCGTGGCTGTACGTCCTGGTCGGCAAATGGCGCGCTTGGCCGCGCAATGCCACTGGGAAATTCTCGGTGATCGTTCTGCGGACAGGGACGGTTTCGGGTCCCTGTCAGTGCAGCAATGAGCCGCGCGCCGGCCGCCCTGGGCGGTCGCGCCCTGGCCCTGGCCCTGTTCCTGGCGCTGTTGCTTGCGGTCTTGTGGTTCCTGCCCTTGCGCGCCTGGCTGTTCCAGCTGCTGGCCTGGGTGCAGCTGCATCCCGTGGCGGGGCGATTTGCCTACCTGGCACTGTTCACCATTTTCACCGTGCTGATGGTGCCCGGTTCTCTGCTGGTAATGTGCGGCGGCTTTTTGTTTGGCCTGGTTCAGGGCGTGTTGCTGGTTTCCGTAGCTACGGTACTGGGCGCGGTGGCAGCCTTGCTGGTCGGTCGCGGACTTGGTCGTGCATGGGTGCAGGAGCGGCTGCATAATCAACAGCGTCTTAAAGCCCTGGACCTGGCCGTGCAGTCGCGCGGCCTGCTGGTCGTTAGCCTGACAAGGATGTCGTTGTTGTTACCTTATAACCTGCTTAATTACGCGTATGGGCTTAGCGGCGTGGCGCTGCGGCCCTACATCATCGGCACCTGGTTAGGCATGCTGCCGGCGGTGGCTCTGTATGTTTATCTCGGCTCCATCGCACGCAGCCTGGGCGAGCTATTTGATCAGGGTGCGGATATCGGTGTGGCTGGCCAGCTAATGATGCTCGCGGGTCTTGGCCTGGCCATTGCCGCAGTCTGGCTGGTGCATCGCACCGCCACGCGTTTGCTAAGCGAGCATATGCCGGACGAATCATCATGACGGTCGTCGCTCGTTACGCGCTGGGCCTGTTACTGGTGCTTGCGGCGTCCGCGGCCAGCCCGGCCGAAGTGCTGCGCGAGCTACCCGCCTCGGTACAAAAAGTACTGGATGCTTACGACATGCCGGCCGGCAGTTACAGTGCCTGGGTGCAGGCCCTCGGTGAGTCTGAACCGCGGGTGACGGTAAATGCCGACAAACCGCGTAATCCCGCCTCCACCATCAAGTTGCTCACCACCTTCCTGGCCCTGGAGGATCTGGGTCCGGCCTACACCTGGACCACGGAAGTGTTTGTCAGCGGCGAGCTTGAGGATAGCCGCCTGGATGGTGACCTGTACCTGAAAGGCTACGGCGACCCTTACCTGGTCACCGAGCGTTTGTGGCTATTGCTGCGCGCTTTGCGCCAGCGCGGGCTGCGCGAAATTAACGGCGACCTCGTGGTTGATAATTTCTATTTCGACCTGCCGGCTGAAGATCCCGGCGCCTTCGATGGTCAGGCTTATCGAATCTATAATGTGCAGCCTGATGCCTTGCTGGTGAATTTCAACGCCATTGGTTTCACTTTTCGCCCGGATGCTGACAGCAAGCGCGTGCAAATTGTTGCCGACCCGCTGCCCATGAACCTGGAAATTCGCAACGAACTGACCCTGACTTCCGGGCGCTGCCGCGGCTACCAGGGCGGTATCGCGGTGGCGGTGGCCGATAGTGAAGCGCAACCGGCGGTGAGCTTTTCCGGTCGCTTTGGACGCGATTGCCCACAGTATCGCCTGTCCCGTTCGGTGCTGAGCGCGCCGGAATACGCCTTCGGTGTGGTCAGCGGCCTGTGGGCTGAGAGCGGTGGCGAAATAGCCGGCGGGTTGCGCAATGAGCGCGTGCCTGAAGAGCTGGAGGTATTCGAAGCCTTTTCATCGCCACCCCTGTCCGACGTAATTCGCTCCGTGAACAAATGGAGTAACAATGTCATGACCCGGCAGATATTCCTGACCATGGCGGCCGAGCGCTACGGCGCGCCGGCCACGCCACAGCGCGCGCGCGATGCGGCCGATGCCGCGCTGGCCGAGCGTGGCCTGGATTTTCCTGAGCTGAGTCTCGACAACGGTGCCGGCCTGTCGCGCGAAACACGAATTTCCGCACGCAATCTCGGTCGCTTGCTGATCACGGCGCGGTCCAGTGACTTTGCCGCCGAGTTTCAGTCATCGCTGGCCCTTGCCGGTCTCGACGGCACGTTGCGACGCCGCTTTCGCAATGATGAGTTGACTGGCCGCATGCATCTGAAGACCGGCCGTTTGAATGGGGTGTTTGCCATGGCCGGTTATGTGCGCAGTGCCAGCGGCCAGGAATACGTGGTGGTAGCTATGCAGAATCATCCCGATGCGCATCGCGGTCCGGGAGAGGAAGCGCATAGCGCCCTGTTACGCTGGGTCTACGATCAATGATGAAAATAGCCAGCTTGTTTCTTGCGATATCGAGTGGCCTGATTGCTGGCATTGCAGCGGCAGAGACCGTTTATGTCACCGACAAGCTGCGCCTCGGTGTGCATGCCGCCGCCGATACCAGCGACCGGGCCTTCACCAATCTCGATAGTGGTGATGCGCTGGAAGTGCTCGAGCGCCGCGGTTCCTATGCCCGCGTGCGGCTGGAAGACGGTCGCGAAGGCTGGGTACGGACGGTGTTCCTGGTCAGCGAGGAACCGGCCCGGCGGCGTCTGTCTAAACTGGAAAGCGAGCGTGATGCGCTGGCGCGCAAGCTGACCGAGCTGGCCGCAAGCACAGACAATAGCGGCAATCAGCTGAGTCAGCTGCAGACGGCAGCGGCCAAGGCCCGGCAGGATCAGCGGGCAGCGGAGTCGCAGCTGGCGATAGCTCGCCGGGAAAACCAGGAGCTGCGCAATCAGTTGTCGCCGGATCAGCTCACCCTGACCTTGTTTATCGGCCTGGGTGCTGGCCTTGGACTGCTGCTGCTTGGTTTCCTGCTGGCCTGGTGGTGGTTCGATCGTCGCAGTCGGCAGCGCCATGGTGGCCTGAGGGTCTACTAGCGGGTAAATCGGCGGGCGCCTGGCGGTTTTTCTGCCGGCCCGAAGGTTCAGGCTAGAATAGGCGCCAGCCGGGCGTTGGGGCGCCCTCACCATCAGAACAACAACAGGTCCGGGGTGCGCCATGAAACTGATTACCGCCATTATTAAACCGTTTCGACTCGATGACGTGCGCAATGCGCTCGCTGAGGTCGGGGTAAACGGCATGACCGTGACTGAAGTCAAAGGCTTTGGCCGACAGCGCGGACATACCGAGCTTTATCGCGGCGCAGAATACGTGGTCGACTTCCTGCCCAAAGTGAAAATCGAAGTGGCTGTGTCCGGAGAAATGGTTGAGCCTGCCGTGGAAGCAATCGTTTCATCGGCGCGCACCGGCAAAGTGGGCGACGGCAAGATATTTGTCACGGCCGTAGAGCAGGTGCTGCGCATTCGCACGGGTGAAGCCGGGGACAACGCGATCTGAGGCACCAGGGTCGGTCGGCACGCGACCATCCGAAAAACGAACAATCAGGGAACGAGAATGCAGCGCCAGATTATTGCGTGATGCTTTACCTGGATTATCGTTATTGATGTCAATTTGTTCGGTTGAGGTTGTCGGGCGAAGCTCTCGCACTCGGTGTGGCGGGCGACCAGCAAACGCAAATCCCTTTGGCGCCGCACCAAGAGCGCTGCTACCGGCTAACGGCGGTGTTGGTTGGCCGGCGTAGCCATACGTCGCGCTTGCGCCAGGCGCGGAAACCCAGCAACGCTGCGAGGATGGCGGCGTAAATCAACGGCTCGGTGATGTCTTTTTTCACCTGCCACCAGAAATGCCAGCAGGCGAGGATGCTCAAGGGATAAATCAGCTGGTGCAGGCGCAGCCAGCGGCGCCCCAGCCGCCGTCGCCAGCCCGCCGTGGAGGTTATAGCCAGCGGCGTCATCAATAACAATGCACCAAAGCCCACGGTGATAAACGGCCGTTTAAATAGATCCTGGAGAATTTCCGGCAGGTACAGGTCCTGATCCAACACCAGGTAGTTGAGAAAATGCAGCGCGCCATAGGTAAAGGCGAACAGGCCAAGCATGCGTCGGAACTGAATCGGCCAGGGTTTGCCAATCAGCACCTGCAATGGCGTTATCGCCAGTGTGACTAATAGCAAACGCAGGGCCCAGATGCCGAGTTCATCCTGCAGGGTCTCGATCGGGTCGGCGCCCAGTTCGGCGCCATAGCCGAACAGTCCACCTGCCAGCCAGGCCAGCGGCAGACTGGCGGCAACAAACACCAATGGCTTGCCGATCAGGCGGATTTGTTTGAGCGTGGGCATGCGGTAGTTGCGGGGCCGACGAAGCTCAGAAGAATTTGCGCAGGTCCAGGTCGCTGTAGAGACCGGCAACTTCCTCCGCATAGCCGTTAAACATCTGTGTCGGTTGTTTATCGCCGAACACGCCGGTGCCGATCCGGCGTTCGCGTGCCTGGCTCCAGCGCGGGTGATCGACCTCGGGATTCACATTGGCGTAAAAACCATATTCGCGCGGCGCGGCATCAGACCAGGTGGTGGGCGGCTGCTTCTCGCTGAAGCTGATGCGCACGATGGACTTGATGCTCTTAAAGCCGTACTTCCAGGGCACCACCAGGCGCAGCGGTGCGCCGTTCTGATTCGGGAGTTCCACGCCGTAGACGCCGATGGCCAGCAGGCTCAGCGGGTTCATGGCTTCGGCCATGGTCAGGCCTTCGACGTAGGGAAAGTCGAGTACGCCGCGGCGCTGGCCCGGCATTTGCTCGGGGCGGGTGACCGTTTCGAAGGCTACGTACTTGGCGCGCGAATTAGGTTTGAACCGCTTTAGCAGGTCGGCCAGCGGGATGCCGTTCCAGGGCACCACCATGGACCAGGCTTCCACGCAGCGCAGCCGGTACACGCGTTCTTCGATGGCATGCGGCGCAATGATGTCGGCGAAATCGAATTCACCGGTGACATCAGCCTCACCGTCGACGGTGACCGTCCAGGGTTTGGGCTTGAAGTCGCCCGACAGCCGGGCCGGGTCCGACTTGTCCAGGCCAAACTCGTAAAAATTGTTATAGCTGGCGATGTCCTCGAAACTGTTAGGGGCTTCGTCAGTGCTGAAAGGACTGCCTGTCGATACCTGCAGTTTGCCGATGCCGTCGGAGGGCGGCGTAACGTCTTCTTCGGCTGCGCAGCCACTGCCAATTAACAGCCCGCTGCCGGCCAGCGCCGAACTGCGGATAAACGCGCGCCGATTGCGAAAGATCGCTTCCGGGGTGATTTCAGATGGGCGGATGGTCGCGGGCTTTTTAATCAGCATAGTCAGTTTCCGGCAAGTTGATGCAAAGAGTTCGTGGGCGACTGTTCTTCGGTTTACGGCGGGTTGTCAAACTGGCCGTTCAGGCCCCAGTCATAGATTTCATAGCGCAGTTTAAAGGCCTCATCGCGCAGCAGCTGGGTGGCTTGCGGATCCCGACTGTAGCCAGCCAGGTAGGCCTGCACCGAGTCGGCGCCGGCAGTGAAATCCTCTGCAAACCAGTCGAAAATCTGTGACACAAAGGCCTCGCCGCGCTCGCTGTCGAAACGGTTACGTGTCGGATCGTTAATGAAACGGCTTGCGGCTACGTCGAGCTGCTGGTCCAGTCGTTCCGGGACAAATGCACGACTGGCCAGGCGCGGGCAGGATAGTGAGGCGCAAACTATGGCGAAGTGGATGCGCGGGTCGCCCATGGGCCGCAGTTGCTTATGTTCTACGTCTTGCAGCGTGGTGGTCTCGCCCATCAGGGTAAACCGGTAGCGGGTAAAAAAACGCTTGCGTCGCGACTGGCTGCTGGTGGACTGGCCGTCCAGGATCCCGCGTATTGCGTAGGCGTTATAGGCGTTGATCAGCAGCGACTTGCGGTCGTTGCTGGCCGCTACGCTGGCGGGATCGGTATTGGCCAGCTGATCCAGAAATAGCTGCAGCCGACTATCGTCACGCAGGCCGTTGTAATCGACATAACCATTGCGCACATGGGTAAGTAACAGCTCGTCCCATAGACTGTAGTCCGGCGCGATGGCCTGCGCCACAGGTGCCAGCAGGCACAACAGCAAGCCCAGGGCAGGCAGGTTTAGGGGCTTTGGCAGTCGCTTGTTCAGTGCTTGGCTCCAGGATTGCTGCGGGCAGGTTGTCAGGCTTTTGACGGCTTTGCCACCCGTTCGTTCCCGGCCTGCGCCTGAACTTGAGCCCCGGCAGCAACCACTCTAAGCTCTGCACCCCATGCATACCCCTCAACTCGCCGGTTTCCCGGCATCCTGTCGTCGCCTCCTGTTGTCCTCGTTATTGTTGGCCCTGGCCGCCTGCGGCGGCGAATCGCAACCCGAGGTCGTCAATCAGGACGGCAGCGCCGCGCCGGAAAAGTTGCAGCGCCAGATCGTCAACCTGGGCGGCACCACCGCGCCGAACACGCCGGGTGAAACCATGTGGCTCGATTTCAAGCGGGCGGCTGAACAGGCTTCGGGCGGTCAACTCGAACTGCGCCCACTGATCTACGGCCAACTGGGTTCCGAAGAGCAATTGCTGTCCGGGATTCGCCGCGGGCGCATTCAATTCGCCAACCTGTCTGCCCAGGTGACCTCCACACTCGTCCCGGAATTGTCGCTGCTCTACGTGCCCTACCTGTTTGCCGACGAAGCCGAAGCCGACTATATCTACGACCGTTATCTGACACCCATCTACACCGACTTGCTGGCTGAGCAGGGCCTGCACCTGGTCACCTGGTATGAAATCGGATTTCACTCCATTTACAGCAAGGAACCGATACTGACCCCGGCAGACATGCAGGGTCGGCGTTTTCGCGTCTCCGCCAGCATCAACGCGCGTCTGTTTGCCGAGTCACTGGGTGCCGACGTAATACCGCTGGGCTATGGTGAAATTGTGCCGTCACTGCAGACCGGCCTCATCGATGCCGGAGAAAACTCCATCAGCCTCTACTCGCGCACCGGGATTTCCGCCGAGGCGCCGCACTTCATACTCACGCGTCACGTCTTCGGTGTATCCGTAATCGTCGCCGACAAGCGCTGGTGGGATTCCCAGACACCAGAAATCCGCGAGATCCTCACCAGTACCTTCCCCAGCGTTGAACAATCCCGCATCGACATCCGCGCCCAGGACATCGCCGACCTCGCCGACCCGAAACTCGCCATCCAGACTCATCCCGTCAGCCCCGAACAACGCGCCGCCTGGCAAGCAAAAACCGCCGGCGTCGCGGCACAACTCCTCGAAGGCATCGGCGGCCGCAGCCAGGAAATCTACGACCTAATCCAAACCGCCAAGACCGAATACGCCAACAACCAATAACCCGCGCGCTCTAAAACCCTGACCAGGCGCCAGCCACCCTGAACCAATTTCCGCGCATCACCACGCCAGGTCACCGCCCCCGGGCGGTGCCACCAGCGCCAAACCCGAACCCCCACTCACCCCACCCACCGAGGTTGAGCACCGCCAGCCAATACCCGAACCCAAAAAACCCTGACGCCCTGAAGGCCCTGATGGCGAGATTCCGCCGCAGCGACTTTTCCCAGGAGAAAGGTGGGATATCGTCAGCAGGGCCCGGCACCAGCCCAAAACCCCCAACCAAAAACCCTGATGGCGAGATTCCGACGCCACGACTTTTCCACAGGAGTAAGGCGGAATATCGCCAGCAGGGCCCGGTACGCCTGAATGAATCGCCAAGCCGACGCCAGGCTTTTCATGAAGCCTTTAGGCGCGTTCAACCCCGCCCAAAGTCCCGCCACGCCAGGTCACCGCCCGCAGGCGGTGCCACCAGCGCCAAACCCGAACCCCCACTCACCCCACCCACCGAGGTTGAGCACCGCCAGCCAATACCCGAACCCAAAAAACCCTGACGCCCTGAAGGCCCTGATGGCGAGATTCCGCCGCAGCGACTTTTTCCAGGAGAAAGGTGGGATATCGCCAGCAGGGCCCGGCACCACCCCAAAACCGTCAAATCAAAACCAACCTCACCCAAACCCAGTCTCAAGCACCGCCGTCCCAGAAATCCGCCCCTCCCGCAAATCCCCCAACGCCTCATTCGCCCGCTCCAGCGGATAACGCCTGACGTGCGCCTGAATAGTCATGCTTTCGGCAATCTGCATAAATTTCTCGCCGTCTTCGCGGGTCAGATTTGCCACCGAGCGAATCTGTCGTTCGCCCCACAGGTCCGCATAGGGGAAGCTCGGTATATCGGACATATGAATACCGCCGCAAACAACCCGGCCGCCGGGCTTGAGGTCGGTTAGCGCTTTGGGCACCAGGCTGCCCACGGGCGCAAAGATCAGGGCAGCATCAAGTTTTTCAGGTGCTGCCTGTTCGGAGTCGCCGGCCCAGGTCGCGCCCAGTTCGCGGGCAAAGGCCTGGGCCTGAGTATCACCGGCGCGGGTAAAGGCAAATACCTGGCGACCTTGCTGAAGGGCGACCTGCGCGATGATGTGCGCGGCCGAGCCGAATCCATACAGGCCAATACGCTTTGCTTCGCCGGCCATGCGCAGACTGCGATAGCCGATAAGGCCCGCACATAACAATGGCGTGGTGGTTGCAGCGTCCAGGTTCTCGCCGATGGGCAGGCAATAGTCGGCGCAGGCCAGCATGTAATCGGCATAGCCGCCGTCGCGGTGATAGCCGTGAAAACGCGCGGCACTGCACAGGTTCTCGCGTCCGCTAAGGCAAAACTCGCAGCGACCGCAGGTCCAGCCCAGCCACGCGGCGCCGACCCGGCTGCGGTCCTCCAGACGCACGCCGTCGCCGCGTGCGACGACCCGGCCGACGACCTGGTGGCCGGGGACAATGGGATAGCGGATATCCGGCAATTCGGCATCCTGAACGTGCAGGTCGGTACGGCAAACGCCACAGGCTTCAACACGAATCAGCACTTCCCCTGCGGCAGGCGCAGGAATTTCGCGTTGCTGAAGCTCCAGTGGCTGGCCGGCGGCCGTAAAACACAGCGCCCGCATCTGCCGGTTCACTCTTCGTTGCCGTCCCCGCCCGGCCGTTCCAGCCGGCCGCCCGGATAGCTAAGCTCGACGTCCTTGTTTTCCGGCCTGGATTCTCCTTCGGGCAGATAGCGAAAATCATGCCGATACAGTTGATCGGGGGTATTCACTACCACGCCATCAACCATTCGCGGTCGAAAGTAGGAACGCTCCATGACCCGTGCGACTTTCTTGTCCATCAGTTCTGCGGGCTCGGCCTCGATAATGCGTACGTCCTCGGCCCGGCCTGCGCCGCTTATCGTATAGCCCAGCAGCACATAGCCGTCGCGCAGCAGCTCGCTGTCTTCCCTTACGCCGGGCCCGAATCTCAGCGTCGCAAAGGACAAGCCGCCAATGCGTGACGGCTCCAGGAAATATTCGTCGCGCTGTAAAGCGTAGCTGTCATCCACTGATAGTGTTTGCCAGGCACTTTCATAATTGGCCCGCGAGCTGTTGCTCTTGCCATAGCGGTTGTACAGGTCGCCCAGCGCAACCAACAATTCGGCGCTGCGCAGATAGTCGCGTTCAGGCTGATTCTCAATGATGGTCAGCGCCCGCTTCAGTGCATTGGCGCTTTCTGCCATCAGGCCCTGGCGGTCATAGGTGCTGGCGATCCCTACCAGCGCATCTACCAGCACAATGTCGTCCTTGCCATAGTTGCTGTAGAGGAGTCGGCGCGCTTCCTGGTAAACCTGGCGGGCCAGTTCAACCTGTCCTGACCGCTCGTACCAGCGGCCGAGTTTATACATGGCCGGAGCAATCTCCGGGTTGTCTTCGCCCAGTTTACGCTTGTGAATTTCTACCTGGATTTCCTGTTGAAAATTCGCTTCTTCCAGTTCCTCTATGCCGATATTGGCTTCTGTCAGGCCATCGCGGATTTTGAACTGCTCGAAGTTATAAAAGCCTTCGTTGACATGGTTAATGCGCAACGCGCGCTCAAAAGCTTCGGTACCTTGCTCGTAGAGTTTGGCGCGATTGTAGGTAGCGCCGAGGCCGACGAAGATATTAATCAGTCGCGGCGAGAGAATGCCTTCCAGACGCTCCACCAGTGCGAGGCTGCGCTGGTAATTTTGTTCGGCACCGATCAAATCGTTACTGAGCATCAAACTTGTGGCGTAATTATTCAGCGCGGCGACCAGCCGGATATCGTCGCTGCCGAATGCCTGTTCCGACAAACTCAAGGCGCGCCGGGCCGCCGCCGAGGCTTCCTCATAACGGCCTTCCTGCATCAGCTCGTTCATGCGCTGGAAGGCTGCCACCCTCGGCGCTACCGATTCTTCTTCCGGCGCGCTTTCCAGGGCGCCTTCCGAGTCGTCATCCAGCGCCGGGCCGGTGAAGTTTGAAGGCGGGCCGGTTTCCAGGTCCTCGTCCGTGGCGATGTCGATTACCGGTTCGCCGGCCAGGCCCTCGCTGTCTTCGCTGCTGCCGGCCGCCGCCGGCGGTGACTCGGTCGCGTCGGTGCCTTGCTGGTCGCTGCTAACGCTTGCCTGGGCAGAAGGCTCATCAGATGCAGCCGAGGCGGCTGAATCGTCACTCTGGCCGAGACCGGGACGGGCCAGCAGCAACAGCAGCAGGGCCAGGCCTGGCCTGGCCATGGAATTATCAGCTTGCAGGCAGAACTTTTTCTTCACGACAGGTCCAAAGCTACAGGGGCTAATTTAACAGCCTATGCATGTGGTGCACTATTAACACTCGCTGGCAGGTTTCGACCGCCACGGCGCGGCGGTTTTTTCCGCCGGATCCAAATTATGGCGACTAACGAAGGTTTTCTTATGTTCTTTCGCAACAAAAAACTTCAGATGCCCACGGCTGATCAGGCTCTGCCGGGACGCAGTGAGTCGCTGCCCGTGCCTGCAGCGCATTTCGTCAACGGCAATCCGCTGTCCGGGCCCTTCGCCGAGAACCTGCAGCTGGCGCTGTTCGGTCTGGGCTGTTTCTGGGGCGCGGAGCGTAAATTCTGGGAAACGCCGGGCGTTTTCTCTACCGCGGTCGGCTATGCGGCCGGGCATACGCCAAATCCCGGCTATCGTGAGGTTTGCTCAGGCCAGACCGGCCATAACGAAGTGGTGCGTGTGGTATTCGACCCCGCGCAGGTGAGTTATGAGCAGCTTTTGCAGATATTCTGGGAAGCGCACGATCCGACCCAGGGGATGCGCCAGGGCAACGATGTCGGTACCCAATATCGCAGTGGTATCTATACCTACGATGAGCCGCAAGCCACTGCAGCGCGAGCCTCCAAAGCCGCTTACAACAGTGCGCTGCAAGCGGCCGGTCTGGGCGCGATCACCACGGAAATTCTGCCTGCACCGGAGTTTTACTTCGCCGAGGATTATCACCAGCAGTACCTGGCGAAGAATCCCGGCGGCTACTGTGGCCTCGGCGGTACCGGCGTGAGTTGTCCCACCGGCCTGGCAGCGGCTAGTTGAGCACCCGGTAGCCGCGCCCGCGCAGGCAGTTTTTCACTACCCGTTGTTTGATCTCATCGTTTTTACGGGCTGACTGAGCGCTGCCCAGCACCGCGCCAACGCCGGCAGCGCGCCCGACATCACCGGTGAAGATCCCGGTGGCCGCGCCTGTCGCGCCACCCGCTGCTGCGCCTTTGGCCATACCGGCGCTGATGCTGACCTGGTCCTGGTAGACCGTGCACTGTTCCAGATCCTGTTCATATTTCACCAGGTCTACGCCCTGGGTATCGATAATTGGCCCGCTGTTGGCCGCGCATCCGGCCAAAATCAGTACTGCCAGGCTATACAGGCTGCGCATGGTTCCCCTCCGTAGACTCGCGACCTGTGTCACAACGGCCCGGTTGCGCGCCGGTTGACCGGGTCAGCTGCCCCGCTGCGCGGGTTGAACTGTGATGCCCGCCACGGTCCCTGCCGCGCGGCCCGCTATTATGGAAAGCGGCTTTTCAGGGCCGGATATAAGGGATTCGCGGTGTTGTTCAAACGGGTCAAGGTGGACACCTTAAGTCTCGAGCAGGGTATGTATGTCGCCCAGCTCGATCGGCCGTGGCTGGAAACCCCGTTCCTGTTCCAGGGCTTCGAGATCCGCGAAGACAGCGAAATTGGCTTGCTGCGCAAATTCTGCAAGCACGTATATGTAGACGTTGATCGCAGCTCGGTGCCCAAGGACCGCATCCTTGAGGCGCATAACTCCATCGGTAAGAAGCACGATCCGTTTATTAACGGAGCGGATCGCCCGCAGGTGCGCCCCGTGACCCTGTCCTATCGCCTGTTAAGCGCGCTCAGCCGACTCGACCCGTCCGGCTGGCTGGCTCGGCGGATCAGCGGCAAGGTGGAGTATCGCAACCAGGTTGATACCCAGGCCGAGGCGCCCAATGCCACGCATGCCTATGGCCTTGCGGTGGACCTGATGAACGATGTGCTGGATGACGTGCGCAAGGGTGCCGGCGTGAACATCGACAAAGTTCGCGACGCAGTCACGCCGATGATCGACAGCGTATTGCGCAACCAGGATGCCATGGCCTGGCTGGTTTACCTGCGCAAACGTGATGAATATGCCTACAACCATTCCATTGCATCATCGGTTTGGGCGGTGATCCTGGGTCGACACCTGGGTTTCGATCGCACCGGACTGCAAACCCTGGCCATGGGCGGCATGCTGCTGGACCTGGGCAAAGTAAAAATTCCGGACTCTATTACCAGCAAGCAGGGCCCGCTCAGCGATGAGGAGTTCGAGATCATGCGCGGCCATGTTAACTATGGTGTGGCGCTGGCGCGCAAGACGCCCGGCATTAACGACGCCATTCTCGACATGATTGCCAGTCACCACGAGCGCCATGACGGTTCGGGCTATCCACAAGGTCTGTCGGGTGGCGATATCCCGGTGTTTGGGCGTATCGCCGGACTGGTGGACTGTTACGACGCGATGATCAGTCGCCGGGTCTACGCCGACGCGCGGTCATCCTACGACGCCGTGCGCGAACTGAATCTGCAGTCAGGGACCGGTTTCCAGCGTGAAATGGTTGAGCAGTTCGTGCAGGCCCTGGGGATGTTTCCCACCGGCAGTATTGTTGAGATGAACACCGGTGAGGTGGGGATCGTGGTCGAGCAGAATCGCGTGCGCCGCTTGCGACCCAAGGTGATGGTATTGCTGGACGCGCAGCAGCAGCCGGTGGCCAGTCATCGCGTGCTTGACCTGAAAAGCCTGCCCAGCGACGAACAAAAAAATTCGGCCCGCTGGATTGTTAAAGGTCACGAGGCCGGCGCTTTTGGCATTGATCCCAAGGACTATTTCCACTGAGTTGGGTAAATCATGTCCAGCCAGCCCGCCATTCTTTCTCGCTACGCCCCGCTGCTCCTGCATCTTGAGCGCGGTATGGCGGCGGCTGAGGTCAACAGCCTTGGCCTGATCCTGGTGCGACTGGATGGCCTGGCCAGGATCAATGCTGAATTCGGCTATGCCTGCGGCGACCTGGTGATCGACGAAATTGGCCGACGCCTGCAAGCCATTGCCCGCCGTCATGATGCGGTGCTGCCGCTGCCCGGACTGGGTTATGCGTTCGTAATTTGCAATCCACTGCATTCTGGTCACGCGGTACTGGCGGCGGAACGCGTAGCGCGGGAGTCGGAAGAGGCCATCAGCATTGCTGCCGGACGGGTGCGTATACGCCTGCATGTTGGTGTCTCGTTGTGGCCGGCAGAAGCTGCTGACGCTGATGATTTGCTCCGTCAATGCGAAGCAGCGCTGGCCCTGGCCCGTCACCGCGACGAAGATTACGTGGTATTCGACGGCGACCAGACGATTCGCCATGCAGGTTTGCAGGGCGCTTTGTTTGATGTCGATGAAGCCATCAAGGCCGGTGAATTTGAGCTCCATTATCAACCCAAATTGCGGATGCGCGACGGTCGCCTGTATGGCGCGGAAGCGCTGATTCGCTGGCATAGCCCAGAAGCCGGCCTGGTCAGTCCGGCGGCTTTTTTACCGGCCATTGAGCAGACCCGCGGCATTCGTACGCTGTTTAATTTTGTGTTGAACGCTGCCTTGCGAGAAGCCGGTGACTGGTGTCGTCAGCAGAGCGACTTTTTTATCGCAGTGAATGCGTCGCCCGGCAACCTGGAAGATCCTGACCTGGCCGATATGGTGGCCGATGCGCTGGCGGTCTGGAATTTCCCGGCCGAGCAATTGATTCTTGAAATCACCGAAACCGCGCTGATGCACGATCCCGTGGCCAGTTCTGCCATGCTGCAACGCCTGCACGATCTGGGCATTCGTCTTGCCATTGATGACTTTGGTACCGGCTACTCCAGCCTGACTTACCTGCGCAGCGTGCCGGCCCATGAACTGAAGATCGACCGCTCTTTCGTCAACCCGATGCTGACCAGTCAAAGCGACCGCGAAATTGTTGGCGCAGTGATCCGCCTGGGCCACGCGCTCAATCTGGATGTGGTGGCGGAAGGCATCGAGGATGCCGACGTCATGCAGGCCTTAAAGGCCATGGGTTGCGACATTGGCCAGGGCTACTACCTGGGCATGCCGTCAAGCGCTGCGGCCTTTCAGAAGAGCTGGTTCAGCGGCGTGCAGGCCGATCCCGCGGCGGGCTGATCGGCCGCAGTCGCCGCCATCTATTTACCCGGCCAGCAGGGCCTTACGATTTAGCGGCAGGCTGCGATAGCGCTTGCCGCTGGCCGCAAACACGGCATTGGCCAGCGCCGGCGCGACCGCCGGCAGAGCCGGTTCGCCGGCGCCCGTGGGCGCATGCTCGTTATTGCTCAGGACGACGTCGATACGCTCGGGCGCTTCGGACTGACGCAGAATCGGATAGTCGTTGAAATTCGTTTGCGCAACCCGTCCGTCCGTCAGTTTCACGGCTTCGCGCAAGGCCGCCGATAAACCCTGCATGACGCTGCCTTCGACCTGCATGCGCGCGCCGGCCGGATTTATCAGCAGGCCGCAGTCGAGCGCGGTCACTACGCGATGGATACGAATCCTGCCGGGTTCCGGCAGCGACACTTCGAGCACGGTGGCGGAATAGCTCAGATGATCGCGACTGAAAGCGATGCCGCGACCGCGACCGGCGGGCAGCGATTGTTTCCAGCCGGCTTTGTCGGCTGCCAGGCGCAGCACGCTGCGTGCCCGTTCGACATCGAAGGGGAACGCCGCATCCTGACCCGGCAAATCCTGTGGTGGTGCGGTCATCAATTCAAGCCGATAGTCGAGCGGGTCGCGACCGGCCGCATGCGCCAGTTCGTCAATAAAACTTTCCACCGCAAACGCGGTATGCGTGGTCGACACGGCGCGCCACCAGCCCAGCGGCAGCGGCGAAGGCAGTCGCGAGAATGCGCAGCGTCGCTGGGCAACGCGATAGGGCAGGTCAACCGCACCGGTGGCTTCGTAAAGTCCGGGCCGATCGCTGTTTGGTGGCAACTGGTAGCCCGCGAAGATGGCCGGGGTGCTGAAATGATGGTCCCAGGCCTCCGGCATGCCGTCGGCATCCTGACTGGCGGTCAGGCGATGCAGCGCACAGGGCCGATAGAAATCATGCTGCAGATCATCCTCACGGCTCCAGATAACCTGCACGGCCGGCCCGTCCAGCGCCTTGGCGACCAGCGCTGCTTCAACGGCAAAGTCCACGTTCAGGCGGCGGCCGAATGATCCGCCGATGCGGGTGACGTGCAGACGCACTTGCTCTGCCGCCAGGCCGGCAGCCTGGGCGGCCAGCATGCGCGCGAAGTTGGGTGTCTGGCTGGGTGACCACAAGTCCAGCAATCCGTCGTGGAAACGCGCCGTGCAGTTCTGCGGCTCCAGCGAAGCATGCGCCAGCAGTGGCAACGAATACTCCGCGCTGAGCGTTTTTCCTGCGGCTGCAAGGCTGGCTTCCGGCGTGCCGACTTTCAGCAGTTCGTCTTCCGCCGGTGCCGCCAGCAAGGCACGCATTCGAGCCAGGTTGCCGGCATCGCTTTCCGCTTCGCCGGCCGGCGGGCGCCAGTCGATTTGCAAGGCGTCGCGGGCTTTAAAGGCCGCCCAGCTGCTATCGGCAACCACCGCGACGCCAGGTGCGACACCAGCATTACCCGTTATGGCGGGAATCTGAATGGTCTGTATGTAGCCCTGGATATCTTTCGCAGCGCTGTCATTCACGCTTGCCAGGCTGCCACCGAATATCGGGCAACGGGCGACGGCAGCAAACAACATGCCCGGTTGGCGCTGATCGATGCCGTAGCTGACCTTGCCGCTAAGCATCGCGTCCAGGTCAATTAGCGGCTGTGAGCGGCCGATCAGTCGAAACTCACTGTTCGGTTTGAGGGTTGGGTCGGCCGGTACCGGCATGTTGGCGATCAGCGGCAGCAGGCTGGCGTATTCGCTGCGCCGCCCGCTGGGCAAATGCACGATCCTGCCCTGAATCGCGCGACACTCCGCAAGCGGCAGCTGCCATTTACTGGCTGCCGCGCTGCGCAACATTTCGCGTACGGCGGCGCCGGCCTTACGCAGATCGGTGTAACGCGTGCGCACCGAGGCGCTGCCGCCGGTCCCCTGGGCGCCGTAAAGCCGGGCATCGGCCATGGCCTGTCGGGCGCTGACCTTATCCCAGGGTAGTTCCAGTTCTTCAGCGATCAACATGCTGAGCGTGGTGAGAATGCCCTGGCCCATTTCCGAACGCGGAATGGTGAGTTCTGCCCGGCCGTCGCTGAACAGGGTTACGAAGGCGTTGGCGGCTAACGGGCTGTCGGCGTGCGCCGGCGAGGCCCAGGGAATGGTCAGGGTCAGCGCACCTGCGCCGCTGGCCTGCAGGAAGACCCGGCGGTTAACGGGCAACCGGCTCATCGCTCGCTGGCCGGCTGGTCGGCCGCCAGTTCGGCGGCGCGCGCCACCGCTTTGCGAATGCGCAGGTAAGTGCCGCAACGACACAGGTTACCGTTCATGGCGCTGATGATTTCATCTTCGTCGGGCGTGGCGTTGCTGGCCAGCAAGGCGGCGGCCGACATCATCTGGCCCGCCTGGCAATAGCCGCACTGGGGTACTTCAATATCAGCCCAGGCGCGCAGCACCGGATGGCTTGTGTCCAGGCCCTCCAGGGTGGTTACCTGGCGGCCGGCCAGGCTGGCCGCCGGCGTCAGGCAGCTGCGTACAGCCTGACCATCCACATGCACGGTGCAGGCGCCGCACAGCCCTTTGCCGCAGCCAAAACGCGTGGCCGTCATGCCCAGCCGATCGCGTAATACCCACAGCAGCGGCATGTCATCGGGCGCGTCTACGGCCATGGACTGGCCGTTAATTTGTAACTCAAACTCTGCCATGACTGGGTGAGTTTCCGTTGGCGGGTGGCGCCTGACTATAAGGGGCTGAGCCCGACGGCAACAAGCCGTGGTCTGTGCGCGCCGGAACGGGCAACATGATGTTGTTAAAGGAGCGAGATTATGCCGAGACAAGTCTGGCAGCTGGCGCTGCTGTTGCCCTGGTTATTCGCCTGTGCGCCGCTGCGCGACGCGCCCGAATTGCCGACCCAGTCCGGTCTGCCCTGGCCGGAAAACGCGCGCGAACTGCGCATCGAGCCGGGTTCTTCAGAGCTGCGAGTGCTGGCCTATCGTGACGGTGCCCTGGCCCGTCTGGGTCACAACCATGTCATCAGTACCACCCAGTTGACAGGGCGTGTGGCCTTTACCGAAGACCTGAACAAGGCTTACCTCGAGCTCAGCTTTCCCGTAATTAGTCTTGAAGTTGACCGCCCCGAGCTGCGCGCAGAAGAAGGGGAGGATTTTCCTGGCGAGATTCCGCCCGATGACATTAGTGGCACGCGCGCGAATATGCTCGGCGACAAGTTGCTGGATGCAGCCAGCTATCCTGATATCAGTTTGTTCAGCCGCCAGGTCAGTGGCACGCTGGATGCCCTGGTCGTGCAGGCTGAATTGCTGATCAAAGAGCAGCAAACCCTGGTGAGTTTTCCGCTGCAGGCACGCTGGGAGAACGATGCGCTGGTGGCGGTTGGCGAGCTGACCCTGAGTCAGACCAGTTTGGGTCTGGAGCCTTTCAGTGCCCTGCTGGGTGCGCTGACGGTGCGCGATGAAATGCGCCTGAAGTTTCGCATCGTGGCGCGACCGCCTGGCCCTTAAACCGGCGAGTTAAACAGCTCCCCCTGGGTGGCACGACCGGGCACGCGAAAGCTGTTGGTATTTAACGCCGCACTGTGACCGGTTTGCAGCTTATGGCGGCGACAGGCGCTGGCAAAGCGCTGTTGCAGTAGTTCAGCCAGCGGTCCTTCGCCGCGCATGCGGCTGCCGAAGCAGGGATCATTGGCGCGCCCGCCGCGGTATTGGCGCAGCAAATTCATAACCCGGCTGGCGCGCAGCGGCCGCTGTTGGCCCAGCCAGTCGACAAACAACGGCCGCACCTCGTGCGGCAGACGCAGCAGGATGTAGTCTGCTCGTTGTGCGCCGGCTGCTGCGCCGGCAGCGAGAATCGCGTCGAGCTCATGATCGTTAAGTCCGGGAATCACCGGCGCCAGCAACAGGTTCACCGGAATACCCGCAGCGGTGAGGGTTTCAATGCTGCGCAGGCGCCGCGCCGGTGATGCCGTGCGCGGTTCCAACGCGCGCTTCAGGTCGTTGTCCAGGGTGGTTACGCTGATACTCACCTGCACCAATCGGTCTGCGGCCAGTTTGGTGAGCAAATCCAGGTCACGCTCAATCAGCGCGGACTTGGTAATCACCGAGACCGGGTGGCGATGCGCGTAGAGGATCTCAAGCAGTGTGCGGGTAATTCTTTGCTGTTTCTCTGCCGGCTGGTAGGCGTCGGTGTTAGCGCCCATGGCGATGGTCTGGCAGCGATAGCCGGGACGGGCCAGGAATTCGCGCAATCGCTGGGTAGCATCAGCTTTGAAAAAAATCTGCGTTTCAAAATCCAGGCCCGGCGACAAATCCATGTAGGCATGGGCGGGGCGCGCATAACAGTAAACGCAGCCGTGTTCGCAGCCGCGGTAGGGGTTGATGGACTGACGAAAATTGATATCGGGTGATTGGTTGGTGGAGACGATGCTGCGCGAGCGTTCGGGCAACAGCCGGGTGTCTTTGCCAGGTTCCGGCCATTCATCGCAGAGCGCGGGATCATGGCTGCTGCGCTGACGCGCGAATCGCCCGTCGGGATTGGCCGTGGCACCGCGACCGCGCAGCGGGGCGAATTTTTTCTCCAGCGACGACATCTGTATGAATATACAGTACTGGTTGCGGAAAGCCCCAATCATCGCTGCAGCGCCGCGCCTTTATACTGGCGCGCTTCTATGCTTTCTGGCCGCTGCGGAGTCGATTCTTGAGCAAACGCAACCTCGTCATCCTGGTGCTGATACTGCTGGTCGCAGCCGCCGCTGTGGTCTTCCTGATGCGACCCCAGCCGATTTCCGTCAGTGTTATTGCCGTAGCCCGGGGCACCGTGGTGGCCACGGTTTCCAATACCCGCGCCGGCACTGTCGACGCCTGTCGCCGCGCCGGCCTGTCGCCGGGCGTTGGTGGTCAGCTGGCCAAATTGCCGGCGCGCGAGGGTGACGCGGTGCAGGCCGAGCAGATTCTGCTGGAACTCTGGAACGATGATTTGCAGGCGGAGCTACTGCTCGCGCAGCGCGATGCCGTGGCCGCCGTCGGCCGTGCCGATGAGGCCTGTGTGCGTGCCGATGTGGCCTCACGCGAGGCTCGGCGACTGGAGAGCCTGCTTGAGCGCGGCCTGTCCTCCGAGGAAGAGACCGACCGTGCCCGCGGCAACGCCAAGGCGCTGGCTGCCGGCTGCAAGGCCACTCGCGATGCCGCGAAGGTCAACGACTCGCGCATTACCGTCGCGCGTGCGCGCCTGGAGCGCACCATCCTGCGCGCACCCTTTGACGGCGTCATCGCCAAGATTAATGGAGAACTGGGCGAATTTATTACCCCTTCGCCGGTGGGCATCCAGACGCCACCGACGGTCGATCTGATCGACAACAGCTGTCTGTATATCAGTGCGCCCATCGATGAAGTCGATGCGCCGGCGGTGCGCTCTGGTCAATCGGCCATGGTGACCATGGATGCCTTTCCCGGCCAGCGCTTTGCCGGGGTGGTGCGACGCGTCGCGCCCTATGTCCTTGATCAGGAAAAGCAGGCACGTACCGTTGAGATTGAGGCGGAGATTCGTGAGCGTGGCGATGCCAACCTGTTGCCGGGTTACAGCGCCGACGTTGAGGTGTTGCTGTCCAGCCGCGATGACGTGCTGCGCGTGCCGACCCAGGCCCTGATTGAAGGTACGCGAGCGCTGGTGCTGGTGGACGGCATACTCGAAGCGCGTGAGGTCACGCGCGGCACTGCAAACTGGGAATATGTCGAGGTGCTGGATGGCCTGAGTGAAGGCGAGCTGGTGGTGCTGTCCGTTGATCGCGAGGGTGTTGTCGCCGGTGCGGCCGCCGTCAGCGATTAGACGGCAACCGTCGCAATGATCGAATTAAAAGGCCTTTGCCGCGATTTCCAGGTCGGTGATCAGGTGGTGCATGCGCTTGACCAGGTTCAGCTGAGCATTCCCGCCGGTCAATACGTGTCCATCATGGGGCCGTCCGGCTCGGGCAAGTCGACCCTGCTGAATATTCTCGGACTGCTGGATACGCCCACCGCCGGCAGTTACTGGCTGGACGGCAAGAACACCTCGCAGATGGATGATGATCACCTGGCCGCCACCCGTCAGAGCCAGATCGGCTTTGTCTTCCAGTCCTTTCACCTGGTGCCGCGGCTGAGTGCCTTTGAGAACGTGGAGCTGCCCATGGTGCTGGCCGGACAGGCGTCCGCGCAGCGTCGCCAGCTGGGTGAGGTGGCCCTGGATCGCGTCGGGCTTGCGCATCGCTTCGATCATCGGCCCAACCAGCTGTCCGGCGGTGAACGTCAGCGGGTGGCGATCGCCCGGGCCATCGTCATGCAGCCAAAATTGTTATTGGCTGACGAGCCCACCGGTAATCTCGACAGCCACTCGGGGGAGGAAATCGTCCAGCTGATGGAAGACCTGAATGGCCAGGGCCTGACGCTGCTGGTAGTTACCCACGATCGTGCCGTGGGTCGGCGCGCGCATCGGCAGCTCAAATTCCGCGATGGCAAACTGGCCGAAGACAGCGCCGCCGTATGAGGTACCTGGATACCAATCGCATGGCCGCCGGTGCATTGCTGCGCTATCCCGGCCGTACTTTCATGATGCTTCTGGCCACCGCCATTGGCGTGGCCGCGGTGCTGGTGCTGACTTCCCTGGGCGAGGCGGCGCGCGCCTTTGTCAGTGGCGAGTTTCGTTCCCTGGGTACGCACCTGATTATTGTCTTGCCGGGGCGTTCGGAAACCAGTGGTGGCGGTGGTCCCGGCATGATGCTGGCGGAAACCCCGCGTGACCTGACCCTGGACGATGCGCGCGCCACTTTGCGCAGTCCGTACGTCAGCCTGGCCGCGCCGGTTATTGTCGGCGCCGCCTCGGTGAACCGCGGTTCGCTGGAGCGCGAGGTGCCTGTGCTGGGGACCACGGCCGACTTCGCCACCATTCGCGAGTGGACTATGGCCCTGGGCGAGTTTATGCCCGGCGTCGGCATGGAGCGGGCCGCGCCCCTGTGCGTGGTCGGCGCCACCATTCGCAAGGAGTTGTTTGGCAACGACATGCCCCTGGGACAGTGGCTGCGGGTCGGTGACCGACGTTGCCGGGTAACCGGGGTGCTGGCCGAGCAGGGTCAGTCGGTAGGCATTGATGTGGATGAAGTGATTCTCGTGCCGGTGGTATCAGCGCAGGCCATGTTCGATTCGCCCGGGCTGTTTCGCATTCTGATCCAGGCCAAGAGCCGCGATGCCATGCTGCCGGCCAAGCGCGATATCACGCGCATAATTAAAGACCGGCACTACGGTGAAGAAGATGTCACGGTGATTACCCAGGACGCCGTGCTGGAAACTTTCGACGGTATTTTCGGCAATCTGACCAAGGCGCTGGCCGCCATCGCTTCCGTCAGCCTGGTGGTGGCGGGCGTGTTGATTATGAACGTGATGCTGGTGGCCGTCAGTCAGCGCACCGCGGAGATTGGTTTGCTCAAGGCGCTGGGTGCAACGCGCCGCCAGATCATCGGCCTGTTCGTTACCGAGGCGCTATTCCTGGCCGCCATGGGTGGCGTCATCGGCATTGGCTTCGGCTACACGGTCATCGGTGTGCTGCTAAGCCTGTTTCCGGAGTTCGAGTTTTCGCCACCGCTGTGGGCGGTGGCCGGGGCCTTGCTGACTGCCATGGTCTCGGGCCTGTTTTTCGGTATCCTGCCGGCGCGCCGGGCCGCCGATCTTGATCCGATCGCCGCACTCACCGGGCGCTGAGATGGAAGTTCGCGATCTGCTGCGCTACACCTTCTCGTCGGCCTTGTCGCATCGACTGCGCAGCAGTCTGACCGCCCTGGGGATTGCCATCGGCGTGACCGCCGTGGTGCTGCTGACTTCCATCGGTACCGGCCTGCGTGAATACATGCTGACGGAATTTACCCAGTTCGGCACCAATATAGTTGCTATCAATCCCGGTGTTACCAGCACTTTTGGTGCGCCCACCGGGGTAATCAATTCGCAGCGTCCGTTAACTCTGGATGATGCCGAGGCGCTCAAGCGCGTGCCTTACGTCATCGACACCATGGCCGCGGTGCAGGGCAATGCTTCGGTGGTGGCCAACGGCCGCGAGCGCCGCGTGATGGTGAGCGGTGTGGGTCCGGAAATGCCACGAGTGTTTTCCTTTGGCGTCGCCCTGGGCGAGTTTTTACCGCCCGACGATCCGCGCGCGCCACGCGCCCTGGCAGTGCTTGGCAGCAAGCTGCGCGACGAACTATATGGCAGCGCCAATCCGCTCGGCGCACGTATTCGCGTCGGCGGTGATCGGTTACCAGGTCATCGGTGTGATGGAGTCCAAAGGCACGGTGCTGGGCATGGATCTGGACGATGTGGTCTACATTCCCGCGGCCCGGGGACTGTCCCTGTTTAATCGCGAGGGTCTGTTTGAAATCGACGTGTTGTATTCGGATGCTTCGGTGGCCGATGAAGTGGTCAGTGGGGTGCGTCGCATGCTGATTACGCGTCACGGTGGTGAGGACTTCACGATTGTTACCCAGCAGCAAATGCTCGATGTACTCGGTTCGGTGCTCAACGTGGTGACCCTGGCCGTCGGCGCGCTGGGCAGTATCTCGCTGCTGGTCGGCGGTGTGGGCATTTTTACCATCATGACCATCGCGGTCCGTGAGCGAACTTTCGAGATTGGCCTGTTGCGCGCCGTGGGTGCGCGCCGCAGCCAGGTGCGCAACCTGTTTGTTGGCGAGTCCATTTTGCTGGCCGGCTTCGGCGGCCTGGCCGGGCTGTTGCTCGGTGCGGCTATCGTCGAACTGGCCCGGTTGCTGTTACCGAGCATGCCGCTGTCCTATTCGCTGCCTTACGCGGCGGCGGCCCTGCTGTTGTCACTGGTGATTGGCTTGCTGGCCGGCGTGGTGCCGGCGCAGCGCGCCGCGGCGCTGGATCCCGTGCAGGCGCTCAGGACGGAGTAAGAAATCACTGTGAATACACCACTGCAGCGGGTGATATACCGGCCGCTGAACGAAGCTGACGAATATCTCAGCGAGGAGCGCTGCCATATTCTGGAGCTGGCCAACCTGGCCGATGATCCGGAATTATCCATTGCCCGCGCGCGCGTGCCGGCCGGAGTTATTACGCGCCCGCATAGCCTGAAGGCTACGGCAGAACGCTACGTCATTCTTGAGGGCCAGGGGCGTGCATTGATTGGCGACGCACCGGCTCAGGAGGTCGGCCCCGGCGACGTTTTGCTGATCCCGGCAGAAGTTTCCCAGCAAATTGAGAATATCGGCACGGTCGACCTGGTGTTCCTGTGTCTTTGTACGCCTCGCTTTCGCTGGGAAAATTATCGCGCGCTGGATTAGTTTGGCGCTCGGCGGGCAGCGGGTGGTCATGGCAGCTACGCATCTCGCTATCATGTGGCCATGGAAAGTTTCGCCAGCATCTATGATCGCGCCGTCAACCTGAAAGGCGGCGAGGCTGCCCTGCGCGAGCATATGCCCAAGCCGCTCAGTGCTCGCGCGCTGCGTGCCCAGGGCGGCGACATGTATTTATCGGAAATGAGCCGGGCCGTGTTCCGTTCTGGTTTTGTCTGGCGCATCGTCGACTACAAGTGGCAGACCATGACCGAAGCCCTGCACAGCTTTGACCCGGTAGCCTGCGCTTACCAGCCTGATGAGGCTATTGAAGCGCTGACCGGTGATACCCGGGTTATCCGCCACTATAAAAAATTGTTAAGCGTGCGCGACAACGCCCAGTTCATTCTTGAGGTCGAGCAGGAGCACAAGGGCTTTGGCGATTATCTGGCCGCCTGGCCGGAAACGGACATCATTGGCCTGCACGCCGAGCTGAAGAAGCGTGGCAGTCGACTGGGTGGCCGCAGCGGGCAGTTTTTTCTGCGCCGTGTCGGCAAAGATACTTTCATACTGGCGCGCGACGTGGTCGGCGCGTTGATTCGCCAGGGCGTGATTGACAAATTTCCGACCGCCAAACGGGACCTGATCCAGGTGCAGGGGGCGTTTAATGACTGGCGCGAGGAAAGTGGTCGCCCGCTGTGCGAAATCTCCCGCACCCTGTCTTGCAGTATTGAGGGGTAGGCGCAGCCGCTGCGCTCAGAAGCCTTCCAGGCCTTCGTCCAGTGGCGTACCGAAACTCTTTAGCGCCATCGCCACCATGGTGTATTGACCCACGGCGAATACCACGTCCATTAATTGCAGTGTGTTGTAGTGCCGGGATAAGGCTTGCCAGGTGGGATCGGCGATGCGCTGATCCGCATGCAGTTCATCAGCCGCGCGCAGCAGGCTGGCATCCAGTTCGTTCCAGCCGGGATCTTCAGGCCCTTCGCGGCAGCGCTGAATCTCGCTATCGCTGAGCCCGGCTTTGCGGCCAATGTGCACATGCTGAGCCCATTCGTATTCCGCCTGGCACAGCCAGGCGGTGCGCAGAATCAGCAGCTCGCGGTCGCGCGGCGGCAGTGTCGAGCTGGGGCCGAGCACGTGGGCGCCCATCTGGCCGAGCCGACCCGAGGCTTCCCAGTGCCGTGCCAGGGTGCCGATGACGTTATAGAAACCGCCCTGCCGATGGGCGTACTGCAACAAGGCACGCTGTTCGTCGGTCCATTCGTCCTCGCGCAGCGGCGCTATTCGGGGCTCGTCGTTCATGGTCCAAGGCTAACGCGGTCTGGCGGCCCTGAGCATCTGTTTGATCTATCTCTGACCGCTGCGAGCACCGCCAGCGGCCAGCCAATCAGCCCTATGATCACTGAACTTAATCTGAGATTTCCGTCACAGTTTTCAATTATTTAGCAACATATGTTAAAAAGATAATAAGCAAGCGCCCGGACCTCTGATGCTCAACATTCCCAGCCACCCGGATCTGAAAAAAATCGTAGTTCTGAATCCCAAGGGTGGCTCCGGCAAAACCACGCTGGCGACTAATCTCACCGGGATGCTGGCATCCCGCGGCTATCCCGTGGCGCTGATGGACTGTGATCCGCAGGGTTCCAGTATGCGCTGGCTTAAAAAGCGCCCCGAACATCGTCCCGAAGTTTTTGGTCTGGCCGCCTTTGAGGACGATGTCAGCATGACGCGCAGTTTCCGTTTACGCCTGCCCAGCAGCATCCGCTACCTGGTGGTGGATACACCGGCGGCCATGCCAAACCAGGAGCTGGCGCAATTCACGAGCGGTGCGCATGCCATCCTGGTGCCGGTGCTGCCTTCAGATATTGATATTCATGCTGCCGCGCGATTGATCGGTGACTTGTTGCTGGTGGCAAAGGTCAGTCGGCGCATGGGTCGGCTGGGCGTGATTGCCAATCGCGTGCGCGAGAACACGCTGAGCTATCGCAAGCTCGATCTGTTTCTTCAACGGCTGTCGATTACTACCATTGGTCAGCTGCGCGATTCGCAGAACTATGTGCAGGCGGCTGAACAGGGTCTCAGTGTGCATGAGCTGCAACCCTCGCGGGTACGCAAGGATCTGCAGCAATGGCAGGCCTTGATCGACTGGTTAGCGCTGAGGCTGGAAACGCCTCTGACGCCGCGTGATCTGCACGTGCCCAAGGCCGGGCCGCAGCCTGAGCCTGCGAATGAAGGGCGCTTTGTCGGTGGCGGCGTGACGCCGCTGATCGTTGCCAAGCCCGACTGATCCGCGCCGTTCCAATCGCTGAATTTTCTGCAGCTGGCCCTGGCCGCCGGCCGGTCGCGATCAGGCGGCAGTGACGATCTGTTCCTCGTGCAGGCGCTGTGCCTGCTCGGCCCAGGCGTCGCGCAGCGGCAGGGCCGGCGCGATGGCAAGTTTGTCGGCCAGTTCGCGCAATTCGCCTTCCGAAAGCAGGGCCAGCTGCTCAAAGCGCCGCACCCCATGGGCGATCAGCCGACGCTCCAGAGCCGGGCCGATGCCACGAATTTTCTGCAGCTCGTCCGGAGCGCCGGAATCGTATTCATCGATTTCAGCCAGCGACGCGTCGTTATCGGTCTGAGCGGAGCGGGCGCGCCGAATAAGTTCACGCTGCATCTGCACCTGGCGAGCCAGAGGCGCGACTCTGCGCTTCCAGGAATTTACCGTGGTTTCCAGTTCCTCCAGCTGCAGATCGCGTTGCTCCAGCTGACGTTCCAGTTCGCGAATGCGGTGATCGCGTTGGCCGAGGATTTCGCGCGCCTCACCCAGCTGGGCAAGCAGCGCATCGCTGCTGTCCTCATCGCCGGGCGCGTCTTCAGCCGTTTTCTCCGGTAACTTCAGTCGCCGGACCCGCGCGCTGAGCTCATCTCGCTCGATACGCAGCATGTCCATCTCATTGTTTGAGGCAGCTTCACCCTGGTTGCTGGACAGCAGTTTCGTTTCCAGGCTGGCGATAACTGCGCGGCTTTGCTGCAGTTGTTCCTTGCTCGCATCCAGCGCTGTTTTCAGGGTGCCGGCATGTTGCCGGGCACGCTCGAGTTCTAATTCGCTCTGCTCGGTGGCTTCGCTATCGGTCTGCATGCTGTGTTGCAGGCGCACAAGCTTGTCGCGAATCTGGTCGCGAGTTTCCTCGTGTTTGCGAACCACTTCGTGTATCCGCAACACACGTCGCCGGTAGCGGCTGCGCTGCACGCGCAGCAGTTTGTGGTGCTCATCAATGGAAATTGACTCGCCAGACTGCGGTTGCCGGGCCGCCATCCAGGCGCGGCAAAGCAACCAGCCTGCCGGGAAGGCCACCGCTACCATCACTAAACTGATTACCAGGGTCTGCATTCCGCAACCTTACTTGGCACGGCTCCACGAGCCGTCGACACACCTGCATAACCCTAAGCCTGGGGGGCGCTTGCGGCTTTGCGTCAGGTCACGGTTCGGGCGTTACGCCGGCTGCCAGATGGCCCAGTGCCGCGCCGCAATCCAGGCTGATTTTAAGGCTCAACAGCTCGTCGGCCCGCGTTCGGCCCCGATTGACGGCGGCTATAGGCAGGCCGAGCTCGGCGGCGCGGCGCGCAAACCGAAAGCCTGAAAACACCATCAGCGATGAGCCCACCACCAGCAGTGCATCGGCCTTGTCCAGCGCATCCATGCTGCGCTGGACACGCTCGCGCGGCACGCTTTCACCAAAAAACACCACGTCTGGTTTCATCCGTCCGCCGCAGCGCCGGCAGGGCGGCACGCTGAAGCTTTTGGTATCGGCGGCCAGCAGCCGGGCATCGCCATCCGGGGCCGGGCGCGAGCGCGGTGACCAGTCCGGGTTGGCTGCTTCCAGCGCTGCCTGAAACAGCGGCCGTGAGATCCGATCATCGCAGTCCAGGCAGCGCACCTGGTCGAGGCGACCATGCAGATCCACCACCTGACGAGAGCCCGCAGCCTGGTGCAGGCCATCGACATTTTGCGTCACCAGCAAACGGACACGGCCGGCGTGTTCCAGCCGGGCCAGGGCAATATGCGCCGCGTTTGGCCGGGCGCCGGCCATCCGTTGCCAGCCTATGCTGCTGCGCGCCCAGTAGCGTTGTCGAACGGCTGCACTGGCAATGAAATCCTGAAATTGAATCGGTTGCGGGTGCTTCCAGTCGCCGGCCTCATCGCGGTAGTCCGGGATGCCTGAGGCGGTGCTGCAGCCGGCACCGCCGATCACCACCAGTCGCGGGTATTTACGCACAAAGCCTGACAGTTCGGCCAGTTGATCAGCCGCCGGCAAGGGCAGGGCAGAGCCGCTGCTCACCTCAGCTGCTGGCACTGCGGCGGGCTGCGATGGCAGCTTCCAGGCGGTGATGTTTCTCGAGATGAAATTCCAGCGAGCGCAGCGTCGGGCTGACACTGTCGCGTTCGCACATGGTCTTGAACCAGGCCCGCAGCCGGGTGCAATCTGCCGGCCAGTCGAATCCTGTCAGATGTTCATAGAGCACGAAGCGCTCGAAAAACGGCAGATACTGAAAGTCCACCAGGCTGACCTGCGGTCCGAACCAGTAAGGGCCGTCGCTGAGTTTGCGCAGTCCTTCATGTTCGATGAACTGTAAGACCTCGGTCAGTTTCGCGATATTGCTGGCCAGCTTATCGGCATCCTCGCGCTCCCAGACCAGTGCGGTAGTCAAGGGGCGAAAACGAGTTTCGCAATAGTCCATCCAGATACGTGCCTGGGCGCGCGCCGCTGCACCGGCGGGCATCAACGGCGGCTCGGGAAAAACCTCGTCGAGGTATTCGTTGACGATGGTCGATTCATAGACCGAGTTATCCCCATGGCGCAGCACCGGCACCTTGCCGTAGGGCGATATCTCCTGCCAGTTGGCCGGCTTGTTATTTACGTCGACTTCCAGCAAATCAAAATCGATGTGTTTTTCGGCCAGGACCATGCGCGTGCGCTGGGCAAAAGGGCAGGCGTCGTAGCTATATAGCTTGAGGTCGCTCACGGGGCGTCTCTCGTTGCAACGGCCAGTGATTCTAGCAGTCGGTCGCTGCGTGCCTCAGCTGTCCTGTTGAATGGCATCTGCCAGTCGTGCCGGCGCGGTAGCGGAGGTCTGAGGTGGCAAGGCACGGGTTATTTGTCCGCCCACGCCGTTGGTCAATACCTGGGGTTCTGGCAGTGCGTGGCCCTGCGTGTCGTCTGTCACCAGTACCTGCGGTCGTAGCGGCCAGGCGGGGTTTTGCCCGCACACCAGCCCGATGCGGCCGTCGGCCAGTTCTACCCGGGTGCCGGTAGGATACACGCCGACCGCATGAATAAATTCGCCGACCAGGGCGGCGTCATAGCCCTGGCCACGCTGGCTGTTGAGGTAGCGCAGGGCCGCGTGTCCGGATATGGCGCTGGCATAGTGGCGATCCACGGTCAGTGCGTCGAAGGTATCCACAATCGCTGCGATGCGCGCAAACAAGGGAATATCGGTACCGCGCTGGCGTCGCGGATAGCCGTCGCCGCTGATCCGTTCATGGTGCCCGAGCACCATTTCGACGACGCGGCCGTGCGCTTGCTGATCCAGGTGCATCAGGGCAAAACCCTGTTGCACGTGGCGATGCGCAAAAGCTTTTTCCATAGCGTTTAGTCGCTTGGGTTTGGCCAGAATAGGCACCGGCACAGCGGTCTTGCCGATGTCCAGCAACAAACCGCCGAGCGCCAGCTGGGTCAGTTCATGCGGGTCCAGGCCCAGCTGTCGACCAAAAATGACGCCGCTGATGGCCGTGCCCAGCGCGCGTCGATACAGCAGTCCGTGGCTGCACTCCATGCGCACCAGCCACAGGCTGGCATCTGGAAAGCGCGTGCTGGTATCTGCCAGTTTGCTGGCGCATTGCTCCAGTGCTGAGATCTCGATGCGGTCTGAGTGACGAGCGTCGTAGACGATTTCCACCAGTCGTCGAAAACTGGCGTCGAGAGCCGCGCGCGCAACGGCAAAACCGCTGCCGTCAGTGGCCTTGGGTTCGCTTGGCGGCATAAACAGGCCCGCTTCGCTACGTATCGTATCCACATAGACGTAACGGCAATGCTGGCGCAGCGTGTCGATCTGGTCGACGCGCGCGAGCATCAGGCCGGGGCCGGAAAACGGCGTGTGCAGCCATGAGCGATCCAGCTCGGCGACATACATGCCGATTTCCAAGCGTTCGCAAGGCATTGTTATGAGATGGGCGTTCAAACAGCACCCTCGCCAGGGAAGGTCTGGTAAAGCAAGAAGCCTAGCAAGCTGTGTGCCTGCCGACTGTGATGCCGGCCACGGCTGCCATGTAGCGGAGTTATGTTAAATCTCTTGTTGGCGCCGTTTTAGTAGTCGTCGGGCTCCAGCAATTCCGTTTGTTCGAGCAGATTAATCGCGACGGCGACAAAATCGGAATCCGTGACGATGCCGCTCAGGCGGCCGTCGGTGACCACCGGCAGGCAGCCGTACTTATGGCGCTGCAGGTAAATTGCCGCCACGCGCAGATCGGCACGTTCATCGACGGTGGCCACATCGCGCGTCATGAACTGGCCTATGCGAACATGTTCCGGTGAACGCTCCGTATCGCTGGCGCCGAGATTAGAGGCCGATGCAGCCAGGACATCGGATTGCGTCACCAGGCCGACAAGGGCGCCGGCTTTGTCCACGATGGGCAGATGACGAAAGCCGCCGCCGGACATTAAATCCATGGCCTGCTTCAGGCTATCGTCGATGCCCAGGGTGGCTGGATCGCTGGTCATTATCTCGGCAACGCTGATATTCATTGTCCGCTCCTCATGGCGCTCGTCTTTTTGCACAGGCCTTGAATAAGCTTAACGTCAGCGGATACTTGATACGGATGCGGACAAACCCCTATTTACCACGCCGCCACTGACATAGAGTCTGGGTTTAGATGATGAAGGAGCGAGCATGCCCCGGGAACAACTGCGTAAGCTGGTAGACAAACTGCATCGGGAGCTGGCTGACACCAAGCAGGTGGATGCGGAATCTCGCCGTCTGCTGAATCAGCTAACCGGCGACATAGAGCAGCTGGTCGGTGAGCCCCCCAGTGATGCACAGGAACATGAATCGGCGCTAGAGCGTGCTGAGGAAGCGGCCTTGGGCTTTGAGGCCGAACACCCACAACTGGCCGGTGTGCTGCGCGAAATTATGAGTGCCTTGAGCCGGCTGGGGATCTAGCCGTCGGCAAAGCTTATTCTGCCGTGTTGCCGTCCTGGGGCGGCAGCGACTGCAGATACGTGGCAATGGCGCGACGATCCTCCAGGGTCAGCTGACTGGTATTGTCGTCAATCACCGCTGCCATGCCGCTGCCGACGAAATCTCCGTCGGGCAACATGCCGATTTCCAGCAACAGCATCAGTTCCTGCTGCGACCACTGGCCAATGCCGGCTTCGCGATGTGGTGAAATATTCGGCGCGCCTTTGAACGATCCGCTTTTCGGCACACCGGCCATCTCCTGATCAGCCAGGCTGCCACCCAGCTCATCACGTGGCGTGTGGCACTCGCCGCAGTGGCCAAGGTGGCGCACCAGGTAGGCACCGCGATTCCACTCCGGATTCTGTTCAGGGTCCGGTTCGAACCGCCCGGCGTCGAATTTCATCACTTGCCAGGCCGCCGCGGCCAGTCTTGTGTCGAGATACCAGGGCAATTCGTGCGGCCGGTTTTCCTGGCGCACGGGTTCCAGGGTTGCCAGGTAGGCCTTGATGGCCAGCAGGTCATCGCGCGTCAGGCCGGTATACGAGGTATAGGGAAAGGCCGGGAAGTAGTAGCGACTGCCCGGGCCAACACCTTCCCAGAACGCCGAGATGAATTCTTCATCAGTCCAGGCACCGATACCGGTTTCTGCGTCCGGCGTAATGTTGGGACTGAAGAAGGTGCCAAAGGGGCTTTCCAGTGCGCGCCCGCCGGCCATGGCCCGAGCCTCATCGCCCTCAGCCGTATGACAGGTGATGCAGCCGCCGGCGAACACCAGGTAGCGACCACGCTGGACCGCGTTCTCCTGTGCATTAGCGCAGGTCGCGGCCAGCAAGGCCATTACCAGGATTAGCCTGTGGCGCATTTGGCTAGTCGCTTTCGGCGCGGAAGCCCTCGTGGCAGCCTTTGCAGGCGTCGCCGACTTTCTTGAAGGCGCCCGCAACAGCGCCGCGATTGCCGCTGCCAACGGCGGCCTGTAACTCAGCCGTGGCAGACTGTGATGCATCCACCGCGGCGGCGAATTTATCGGCCTGTTCCCAAACTGCCGGCAAGGCTTTAGAGCCGGCACCGGAACCTGTCGGGAAAATCACGTCCAGTTCCTTGGCCGCACTGGCCAGACTGTCGGCATGCGACTGCATGAATCCGGTGTCTTCGAGCTGGCCGAAGGCAACCATGGACAGCGCAGTAATATGACCCTTCATGGTTTCCATCACGGCATTCCGATACTTGCCGTAGGGCGATTTTTCATCTTCGGCGGCCAGGGGGCTACTGAAAAATCAGGCCGATGGTGATCAGGCCGAGGAGAGAATTCAGTGGGCTGCGCATATCGCTACTCCGTACCAGTTGGGTTAAGGCTGGCAAGAATAGCAGTGCGGCCATGTACGGCAAATATCAGTCGCTGCCGGGCACCTCGGTGCGGCAGGTCCAGCTGGCGGCTTCGCAACGAATGACCATGGGTTCACCGGCTTCGCGGCGTTCATCGTTCGTTTGTCGAACAACCACGCCGGCGCTTTCCTGGCTCACAGTAATTCGACTGCCGCGCGAAAAATCTCGGCATTCAGCATCGAGCTGATAGCTCCAGCCGCCAATATTCAGTGCGCGCACGATGGTGTTGCCATCCTGGCAGGTCTCCAGGGCGCTGGTGACATTCAGGCCCAGGGCCTGGCCGCGACCGTCATACACCGGGCCGAAACTACGCGCGCCATCGAAGACGCGCAGAAACAGGGTCGTCTGGCCTGGTTCTATGGGTAGCTGGCGCGGCCTGGAGCGAGTGCTAGCTGACCAGCCATTGCGCTGCTCTGTCTGGCGATACTCAAGCTTCGCCTGATCCGCCAAAGGTTCCTCTGCGCTGACCTCCCCGGCTGATCCGGCGACCAGCGTGAGCGCTAGCAAGATACGCGTGGCGATGGGCTGAAGCATGCGCTAAAGCCTAGCATGCAGGCCCTGTGCTGCCGCTGACCTGGGTCACGCTGCGGCGCTGGCTGCCGGTCTAGAGTTCGGCCGCCTGCTCGGCTTCGGCCGGCAGCTCACCGGCCAGCCAGGCGCGAATATCCCGACCGATTTCCGTGCCGGCCTCCTGGTAGGCCATATGGCCAATGCCTGGGTAGATGATCATGCGCAGGGCTTCGACACCGCTGAGCATTTCTTCAAGTTCGTAGGCCTGGTCCACCTTGGCCTGCGGATTAGCTTCGCCCCACAGCAAGAGGGTCGGCGCGCGAACCTGGGCGGCGACGCCTTCCAGGTCGCCGGACTCATACTGCGACAGCCGGTCAAGCTGGGCTTCCCGCTGCCCTTCGCGCAGCCACATGTCATGCCAGCGATCGATCATTTCCTCCGGCACTGCGTCCGGATCGCCATAGGCGCTGCGCAACATGAACTCGGGAAGCCGGCGCGGCAGGATTACTTCCAGCACCCGGGCCGCATCGGGCAGGCCGCGTCGGGCCTGTTCGCGGCCTTCCAGCGCGCCCGGGCTTAGCAACACCAGCTGCTCAATCCGTTCCGGATGGCGCGCGGCGTAGTGGATTGAGACGGTACCGCCCAGCGAAGTCCCGCCAATGCTGAAGCTTTCCAGGCCAAGCGCATCAACGAACTGCTCGGTAATCGCGATGGTCCGCGGCAGCGTGTAATCACCGCCGGGGTCCGGGCCGGTGAGGCCGTGGCTGGGCATGTCGAAGCGGATCACACGGTGGTCTTCCAGCAGTTCGGCGACCACCAGGTCCCAGTCAATCAGGTTGGAGAAGTTGGCGTGAATCAGCACCAGCACCGGGCCCTGGCCTTCGTCACGGTAATGCATGCGCACGCCGTCAACGTTCAGGAAACGGGAAGAATCCGCCAAATAGCGTGCTTCCAGCTCGGCGGCGGGTATGTCCCGATACATCCAGGCTGCGATCAACACGCCGATGGCATTGAAGGCGATCAGGCCGACCAGGCCGATGCCGAGAAACTTGAGTATTTTCATTGTTTTGTCCCTTGGCCAACTGGTGGTCGCAGCGGGCAGCTTGTTTGGCATCACACGCATCCGTTAGCCAGCCAGTGCCGAAATATAGACTACTCTCGGGAGCGTGGGGCTTATGCAGACTATCAAAAACATCCTGTTGCGACTGCGACGGGGACCGATACTGGTGCTCGCCGGCGCGTTTGTGGTGTTCGCCCTGCTGGTCAGTTCGCGCCCGGAGCGGCCGCCTTTGCAGCTGCCGGAGAAGTCCTGGAGCGTGGCAGTGATGCCGGCGCGGGCTACGGACCTGCGACCAAACCTGGAGCTGTATGCCAAGGTCGAATCGCCGGAAGATGCCAATCTCAGTGCCGCCGTTGAAGCCGCTGTGCTGCAGGTACTGGTGCAGGACGGTGACTCGGTGGAGGCCGGCACGCCGCTGATCCTGCTTGATGATCAGGATTCGCAACTCGAACTGCTGCAGCGCGAGGCTGATGTGCAGGAAATTCTTGCCGACATTAATCTTGAGCGCCAGCGACTGCTGCGCAACCGGCAGGCCCTGGAACGTGAGCAGGAATTGCTGGAGCTGACCGAGAGCAATGCTGAAAGGGTGCAGTCGCTTTATCGCGACAAACTGCTTTCGCAGGCTAACGTCGATGACTCGACGGAAGAGCTCAAGCGTCAGCAACTGGCCTTCACTTCGCGACAATTGTCCATCGAAGAGAGCGAGATCAAGGTCAAAAAACTGCAGGCACAATTGCGTCGCGCCCAGGCTCTGCGTGATCGTGCCGGCCTGACGGCCGATCGCACGCGTGTGCTGGCGCCTTTTTCAGGTGCGGTTTCCAACGTGCAGGTTTCGGTGGGCGACCGGGTGCGGGTTGGCGACGAACTGCTGCGAATTCACAATCCGGAAGCCATTGAGCTGCGCACCCAGGTACCGACCCGATTTGCCGCACGCATTCGCGATGCACTCAGTCTGGCCGTCGATATGGATGCGACCGTGAGTGTCGCCGGCATGGACTATGCTGCGCACCTCGAACGGCTGTCATCGTCGACACGTCAGGGTTCGGGTAGCGTGGATGCTTACCTGAGTTTCGAACAACTGCCGCCGGAAACCCAGCTGGGTGCCACGCTGCGCGTGTTGTTGTCACTGCCCGCCGAACCGGGTGCGGTGGCTTTGCCGGCCGAGGCCGTCTACGGGCGAAATCGAATTTACCTGGCCGCCGACGGCCGCATGCTGGCGCTGGATGTGGAACGACTGGGTGAAAGACGGCTGGCCGATGGCCGCAGCGAAGTGATTATTCGCAGTCCTGAGCTCGACGGCGACGATCAGATCATTACCACCAAGATTTCCAATGCCGCCGACGGCCTGCTGGTCAGTATCCGCGAGCCCGGCCTGGCGGGTGGCGATGCACCGCTGGCTGCTGCTGGTGCCGAGAAGCCTGCGGCGGGGAGGCCCTGAGTCATGCGTCCGGCAATCATCAGCAGTTTTGTTCGCCACCCGGTAGCGCCAAACCTGGCCATGGCGGTCATGATTCTGGCTGGTGTCTGGGCCCTGGGTCAGTTAACTCGGCAGATCCTGCCGGCTTTCGAACTCAGCATCGTCAGTGTCGAAGTCCTGTGGCCGGGTGCTTCTGCGGAAGATGTGCAGGCGGCAGTAACCCAGCCGCTGGAGGATCAGCTGCGCAGTCTCGATCAGCTGGAAAAAATTCGTTCCACCTCACGCGAAGGAAAGAGTTCGCTGGTGCTGGAGTACGACGAAGGCGTTGATCTGGGCCGTATGGTCGAGCAGGTCAAGGAGCGGGTTGCGCAGGTACGCAATTTGCCTGAAACCGCCGAAACGCCGGTGGTCACGCTGGTTGCGCGCAACGAACTGGTGGCCCGGCTGGTGGTAACCGGCCCGGAACTCAATGCGCTGCGACCGCTGGTACGCAGCTTTGAACGCGACTTGCGCGGACTTGGCCTGGCGCGCATCGACGTAGAGGGCTTGCCGGCCCAGGAAATTGCCATCCAGGTGGACGGCACGCAGCTCAGCGAACTGCAATTGTCATTGCAGGAAATCAGCCAGCGAGTTCGCGGTGCCAGCAGCGATGTGCCGGCAGGTTCTGTGGGTCGCGCCGAATCGGCCCGCCAATTGCGCAGCATGGATCAGGCGCGCAGCGTGCGCGACTTTCAGGCGCTGCCCGTGGCCGCTGATGAAGACGGTCGATTGCTGGCCCTGGGCGACGTTGCCGACGTCACCTTGCGCGCACGCGCCGACGAGCCGCTGCTATTTGTGAATGGCCGTCCGGCGGTGGAAGTCGCTGTTCAACGCGCTGAAACTCAGGATGCCATCGACGTCGCCCAGGTACTGATCGCCTGGGTCGAGCGCACCCGCCCGGTGCTGCCGTCCAATGTCGATATGTATGTCTATGACGAGCCATGGCGCCTGGTTGATCAGCGCATCGACCTGATGCTCGAGAATGCGCTTGGCGGTCTGTTACTGGTGGTCATTGCCTTGTTTATCTTTCTCAATGCGCGCGTCGCGTTTTGGGTCGCCGTGGGTATTCCGGTGGCGGTGATGGCCGGGCTGATGGCGCTGTACCTGTTTGGCGGCAGCCTCAACATGATCAGCCTGTTCGCCATGGTGATGGCCCTGGGTATCGTGGTGGATGACGCCATCGTGGTGGGTGAAGACGCCGTCACCCGCTACCAGGCCGGCGCCAAGCCGCTGGAGGCGGCCGAGCAGGCGGCCTATCGCATGTTCGCACCGGTAATGGCGGCCTCGCTCACCACCGTGGCGGCCTTCGTGCCGCTGATGACCATCGGCGGACCGGGCGGCAATATTCTGTTTGCTATCCCGCTGATCATGATCTGCGTGGTAATGGCCTCGGTGGTGGAATGTTTCCTGGTGCTGCCAGGGCATTTGCGCCACTCGCTGGAAGCCCAGTCGCGCAAGCCGCCTTCGCGACTGCGACTGCGTTTCGAGAGCGCGTTTGAGAATTTTCGTTGTGGCAAATTTCGTGACGCGGTAGTCAGCGCCGTCGAAAATCGCAACACCACGCTGGCGATGGCCATAGCCAGCCTGATCCTGACGGTTGGCCTGATTGCCGGTGGCCGGCTCGAGTTCACCCTGTTCCCGCAACCGGACAACAGCAAGCTGCAGACGATTATTCGTTTCAGTGCGGGTACCCCGGGCGAGCGGGTCGAAGCTTTCGTCAACCAGGCGCGCGCTGCCCTTCGCCAGGTCGAGGCTGATTCAGGACAGAAACTGGTCGAGCTGGAAGTATCCAAGCTGGGTCTGGATCCGCGTGGCACGCGCGCGAGTAACGTTGCCACCATGATCGTGCAGCTGGTGCCGGATACCGAGCGGGATCTCAGCAATGCGGAACTGATTCGCAACTGGCGCCGGCTGGTGCCGTCCGTGCCGGGCCTGGAAAGCTTTTTTATTCTGAATACCAGCGGCGGGCCCCACGGTAATGATATCGAGCTGGATCTGGCCGGCACGGATCCGGAGGCGCTCAAGGCCGCTGCCGTAGACATTATTCAGGCATTGAACGGGATTGCCGGGGTCAGCGGTGTGCGTGATGACATGGCCTGGGGCAAGGAACAGCTCATTTTCGAACTTTCGCCCACGGGCGAAGCCGTGGGCCTGACCGGCGAGTCTCTGGGCGGCCAGTTACGCGCAGCCTTTGCCGGCGACCTGGTGCAGATCTACCAGAGCGAGGGTGAGGAAATAGAGGTGCGCGTTTATGTCAGCGACAGCGAACGCGACTCCATCAGCGTGCTGGAAACCCTGCCGGTGATTTTGCCATCGGGAGAAACGGCCTCGCTGAGCGATGTCGCCAATCTCAGTTACCAGCGTGGATTCGAATCCCTGAAACGTGCCGGTGGTGACCTGGCGGTGCAGATCACCGGTGACGTCGATGAGAAGCTGAACAACAATAATGCGGTGCGCGCGATTCTTAACGCCGAGGTACTGCCGCGGATTACAGAACGACCGGGTGTCACTTATGCGCGCTTCGGCGGTGATGCCGAGAGCCAGGGGCAGACCCTGGGCGATGTCGGTACCGCCCTGCCGCTGGCCTTGCTGATGATCTTTATTATTCTGGCCTGGGTGTTCGAGTCTTACCTGTGGCCGCTGGCGGTATTGTCGGTGGTGCCCTTTGGCATTGTCGGCGCCATGTTCGGCCACTGGATCCTGTCCGTGGATGTGACCCTGATGTCGATTTTTGGCCTGTTCGGTCTGATCGGTATCGTGATTAATGATTCCATCATCCTGGTCAGTGTTTTCCGCGAGCTGGTAGCGCAGGGAATGGATGAAAAACTGGCGGCCTCCGAGGCGGCAGTGCGGCGCATGCGTGCAGTTATGCTGACTTCCGTCACCACCGTCTTCGGTCTGATGCCGGTGCTGCTGGAAACAGATCTGCAGGCACAGTTCCTGCGGCCGCTGGTGGTCTCGCTGGCCTTCGGCCTGCTGTTTGCCACCTTCATCGTGCTGTTCCTGTTGCCGGCAATACTCGCCAGCCTGCATTCCCAGCGCGGCCGCTTGCGGGGCCTGCAGCGCATCTTCATCAACCCGCCCGCCAGCCCGCAGCCCTAGGCAGCCGCCAGCCCGCAGCGTTATGCTGACCAGCCGCCGCGCAGGAGGCTGGTATGAACGATCCAGAGCTGCAAAAACCCAAGCCCTATATGGAAGGCATGATTCCGACGCTGAACCAGCGCGGCTTCATGTCGGAGACGCTGGATCGTTTTTCCATGGCCTTCATTGAGTATGCCGCCATCTGTGGCCACGAAGCGCTCGACATAGGTTGTGCCTATGGCGTCGCCACCCGCGAAGTATTGGTGCGTGGCGGGCGCGTGCTGGCCTGCGATATGGAGCCCGGGCACCTGGAGATTCTGCAGCGGGAAATGCCTGGCGAATACCAGTCGCGTTTGCGCACCCAGCCCGGCTTGTTGCCCGATGTGGACTTTCCGGAGCAGGCCTTCGGCGCCATTCTGTGTTCGCGCGTGGTGCATTTTTTGCGCGGCGAAGAGCTGCGCCTGAGCTTCAGGAAAATGCGCGCCTGGCTGCGACCCGGTGGTCGCGTTTTTATCATCGCCGATACGCCCTACACAGGTTTCTGGTCATCCATTGCTGCGCAATATGAACAGCGCAAGGCCGACGGCGAAGAATGGCCGGCGTTCATCGATGATGTGGCGCCGTTGCTGAATATGCAGCGTGTACCCGACGGCATGCTTGAGTATCTCAACCCGCTGGATCCGGATATTTTGCGCCGCGAAGCCGAAATGGCCGGGCTTGAAGTGGAAGAGGCGGCGTTTACCGGCCGTGGCGGCGATCCGGAAGGCAATCAGCACGCCGGTTTGATTGCCCTGCGTCCCTGAAGCGCGCGCCGGCGCAATCGCAACTTGTTGACAGCCTGTCGGCAAGCAGGCAGGGTTGGCGACACATTGTCGACAAATGAGTCCTGACATGTTTATTGCCTTCCGCGACCTGGTATTCGCCAAGGGCCGCTTCGCCCTGATGGCCATCGTCATCGCGCTTATCGCCCTGCTGATGACTTCGCTCAGTGGCATCGCCGGTGGTCTGATCAAAAACAATATCTCCGGGCTCATGCAGCTGGACGTCACCCATATCGCCTTTGAGTGGGATGACAAGCCGACCTATCGCAACACCATGATCGAGCGCGCGCAGTGGGAAGACTGGGCGGCCAGGCCCGAGGTCAAAAAGCTTGAGCCCATGGGTCATACGATTTTTACCGCGCGTAATCAGAACAATGATCCGCTGGAGCTGGTGCTCTGGGGCCTGACGCCCGGGTCACTGATCGAGCCGACTGTCAGTGAGGGCGAGCAGCTGGGCGGAAAAGAAACCGGCGTGATCGTCTCGCGCCTGCTGGTGGATCGCGACGGCGTACGTATCGGTGACCGCATAACGCTGGATCGTGTGCTTACCGAAGTCGAGGTCATTGGTATTACCGATGAGCTCAATATCGGCCATGTGCCGATTGTTTATGCGCCGTTGCGCAAATGGCAGGAAGCCACCTACGGGCCGCCCGGTGGCGCGCCGCCGGGTGAGCAGTTGCCCGACATCGTGTTCGACTTTGTCAGCATCCTGGCCATGCAGCTGGCCGAGGATGTGCCGGCCGAGCGTATCGCCGAGATCGACGATGAGATTGGCACCAGCACGCTGAACCGCAATCGCTTTTATGCCGCGTCCACGGGTTACATCGAAGAAGTCCGCACGGTGCAAATCATCCAGATATTTTTGTTCCTGATTTCCGCCGTGGTTATCGGCGCCTTCTTTAGTATCTGGACTATTCAACGTACCCGTGAAATCGGCCTGGTCAAGGCGCTGGGCGCGTCAAACGGTTACCTGCTGCGGGATGCGCTGGGTCAGGCCAGCATCATCTTGCTGCTCGGCATTGCCGTGGGTCTCGGCGCGGGCCTGTTGCTCGGCCAGTACATCATGGCGAATACCGCATTGCCCTACATGCTGGCGCCGGATGAAATCGGCCAGGCCATGTTGTTGCTGCTGATAGCCGGCCTGCTCGGCGGTGCGCTATCCATCCGGCGTATCACCGCCGTCGACCCGATTATCGCCCTGGGGCAGGAACAATGAGCCTGCGCGCCGAAAACGTGTCGCTGCTGCTCGGCGACGGTGACACCCAGGTGCGTGCGCTGGACGCTGTCAGTGTGGGCGTGGCTGCCGGTGAACTGACCATGGTGCTGGGGCCGTCCGGCGCCGGGAAGTCCAGCTTGCTGGCGGTCTGCGGGGGCTTGCGCACGCCCAGCAGCGGGCGCATCTGGATCGGCGAAGAGGAGATTACCGCACTCAAGCCTGCGCGCCTGGCCGAGGTGCGTCGTCAGCATATTGGCTTCGTGTTTCAGCAGTCCAACCTGTTGCCATCGCTAACGGCCCTTGACCAGTTGCTACTGCTGGTGCATCTGTCCGGGCGCCGACCCTCGGCTAAAGATCGCAAGCGCGCGGAGCAACTGCTCGAAGAGGTCGGTATGGCGGAAAAACGTCATCGCCGCTCGGGCCAGCTATCCGGCGGCGAACGTCAACGCGTAGGTATTGCCCGCGCCTTCATGAGCGATCCCACGGTTTTGCTGGTGGACGAACCGACCTCCATGCTGGATCGTCAGCGTGGCCATCAGATCGCCGAGTTGCTGCAGCGTGCCTGTCATGAGCACCAGGTGGCGGCAATGATGGTGACCCATGACCGCGGCGTGCTGGATGCCGTCGATCGGGTGGTGGAGATTCTTGACGGTCGTCTGACCCAAACTACGGCGGCGCAAGTAAACGCAGCCGAGGCGGCGGCCGATGCCGCGCATTGAGGCTGAAAATATCCAGGCCCATGTTGCCCGTCAGAATGACCGTATTCTGGACGCGGCCGCCGGCCTGTTTAACGAGCATGGCTACCGCGGCACTGACCTGAGTCAGATCGCCGGTGCCGTTGGCCTGGCGCGTAATTCGCTGTATCGCTACTACCCGGACAAGGACCATATTCTGCTCGCCTGCCTGGAGCGTGAGATGGCGCCGATTCTTGCCCAGGTTGATAAGGTCTCGCGTTCCGGCGCCGATCCGCGCACCAGGATTCGTCGCTGGCTGGAGTTGCAGCTGGAAATCGCCGCTACCAGCTGTCACGGCGCCATGCAGATGGTCGAAGACGTGGGTCGTAGCTCACCGGCTATGGCGCGCAAGATTTCTGCCCTGCATGAACCGGCAGCCAGGGTGCTGCGCGAGGCGGTCGAAGAAATTCTTGACGGCAGCGAGCGTGATGCTGCGCTGACCACAGCAATGATTTTCAGCATGCTGCGCTCAGCTGCGGCGCATGCCATGGCCGGTGGTGACGAGGCCCGGGTGAAAGAACAACTGGAGGACGCCGTTGAACGCGTGCTGTCCTGAAGGAGTAAGGAGATGAGGATGAACAGAAATTCCAGACGCATTATCAGAATTGCACCAGCGCTTGCCGGCTTTTGGGTATTGCTTGGCGCAGTAGCCGTGGCCCAGGATCATTCGGCGCATATGCAGCATCAGCATGGTGCTGCGGTGCCGGAAATGGATGCCGAGGGTAAGCGTCTCGACAGCTATCAGGTTAAGCATGATATGGATGCTGAAACGCTGGAAGCGTTGCGCAGCAAGATTGCACTTTATCGCGGCATGTCCGATATGCAGCTGAATATGAATATGTCGGCCATGGGGCCCAACTACGAATGGTATGCCAGTGATACTGAAATGCAGGGCTCTGTGGGGGTGCTGATCCTCTCGCACGGCGTCGGCGAGAACAGCGACCGGATTCTCAAGGAAGCGCTGACGCCGGTGTCCAGTCGCTACCCGACGGCGATCGGTTTCGGCATGGCCATGATGCAGTCGGCTTATCTTCAGTCGGCGGTGGACGACCTGGTGGCGCGTGGCGCCAGCACCATCGTGCTGGTTCCCAATGGCACTACGACCGAGTACAACTCACTTACACGGCAGTGGAAATACATATTTGATATTGACGATACCGCGTCGACTTATCTCGACGTGCCGAAGATTGAAGCAGATGCGCGTTTCGTCATGACCAGCCACTTTGCTGATCATGAGCTGATCACGGATATTCTTTTCGATCACACCATGGAAGTGAGCAAGGATCCCGCAAATGAAGTCGTGATCCTGGTGGCCCATGGCCCGGAGGAAATCGAAGACAACGGACCTGATCTGGCAATTCTTGACGCCCACCGCGAGCGCATCGCTGCGCGCGCCAACTTCGCCGACGTCAAGCTCATCAATCTGCAGGACGATGCGATTCCGCCGGTGCGCGAGTCCAATGTCCGCAAGCTGCGTCGCTGGGTGCAGCAGGCAGAAAAAAAGGGCCAGACCCCCATCGTGGTTGCGCTGGCAGCCGCCAGTCACGGCGTGCAGACGCATATTCGCCAGGACCTGCGCGGTCTCAACTATGTCTATGCCGAGCGCGGCATGGCCGAGCATCCCAAGTATGTGGAGTGGATTGCCTCAGTGGTTGATCAAGCCGTCGCCGATGCGCAATTGGCCGCGCGCTGACGGTCCACAATCTGCTATCCATTGAACTAGAAAAACAATCAAGAGAGCAGCCATGACCCGTGAATCCACCATGCAGCCCTTTGCCAGGGGCGACATATTTGTTGCCTGCACGCTGTTGAATGATCCCGACGATGATCATGCCGGCGATGGCCGCATCTGGCAGTACGACAATAATATGCAGTTCAAGGGTGAGCTGTGGACTGTGGGCGGCGAACATTTCGTCGGCGGGCTTGAATTTGATCCGCAGGGACGCCTGTGGGCGTTCAATGACCTCGTGGTGATACACGTTGATCCGGCCACCGGCCGCCAGTTGCCGCTGAGCGATAAGTTCCTGCCGCGTTGCTACCGCAGCGCCAGCTTTGATGCGCAGGGCAATGTGTATCTGGGCGAGCATATGAAGGCCGAAAAACGGCCGGACAATGAGATTGCCCGCCGCACCACTACCAAGTTCGCGGTGATCCCTGGCGAAGGCATCCTGGGTTTTGGTTACGTCTACAAGTACAGCCCCGACTGGGAGCATTTGCAGACCTTCAAAACCGAGACTGCGCCGGAGATGACGCAGTTCAAGGGCGTGACTCATTCCAGTCTGCATCCCAGTGGCGAGTTCATCGCTTACGCCACCGAAACGGGCAAACGACTGATGCGTTACGACGTAATTAACGACAGGCAGATGCCGGACCTGGTGACCTATCCCGGCGATAACGTCTTTGACCGGGTCTGGGTGATTGCCGTGAAATACCTGCCCGACGGTCGCTTGCTGATAACCCGTGGCGACAGCATGGAAATGCTCGATGAATCTGGCCAGGTGCTGCGCACTTTCCCCCTGGAAACCTATGGCTGGTCGGATATTGAAATTTGCGGCGACGGCCAGCATTGCCTGGTCAGCAACATCTGGGAAGGTACCGTGGTGCGGGTCAACGTGGAAACCGGCGAACACACAGGCCTGATTGATACCGGCTTTGTGGCACCGAATCGTTGTGTGGCCGGCGTGGCTGAGTACAAGGGCTAGCTGGGGCGGGCCTCGCCGCGCCGAAAAAGTCTCAGCAGCCACTTAACCGCGGCTGCCAATAGCAGCGACCAGCCCACGGTTTGGCTGACTGCGACAAACGCGATTTTGCCCTGCTTGGCCAGTACCAGCAGCCCTGCCGTAGCGGTCATCTCCGTCGGGTACTGAGAAATTACCAGCAGCGCGCAGATATTTTCCAGCCAGTCAAAAGCGGCGGCCAGCATCAGCAGCGGAAACAGCTTGCGCTGGTTGACCCGGTCGTATGCCTGCGGTGCCAGGTAGCGCAAAGAGAAAGCCGCGATGGCGGCCATGAACATTCCGGCGAAAAATGGAAAAAAGAAATCCACGAAGGAAAAGGCGTAGTAAAGCTGGCGTGCCAGTTCCGTGTAAGCAGGCAGTTGCTCAAAAATCTGCGCCACACTCAGCTGAGTTTGAAAATCGAAGGGCAGCAGCCCATCAGTTGCTTCGGCAAAGGCCAGCTGAATCGGGCCGAACACCGCGAAAAGTGAGCCGAAGGCCACGATGAACGCCAGCACGAATAGCGGTGCCGAGCGCGAAAACAAAACAATCAGGCTGTTGAGTCGGTCCATGCCAGGCTGCCGCTGCGCTGAGATCGACAGGATAGTCGCTTTCTTCCGGCAGCTTCAGTTGCTGCGGTTGTCAGTCGCCTCGCGAACTGCCGCGTCCAGGCCCAGGGCCTGGGTCATCAACGGCTGCAGGTAAGCCGCGGACATGCTGTTTACATACCAGCTGCCATCCTCGGACTCCAGGAAGTCGGCATACGCTGCAACTTCCGCATCGCTGAGTTCGTGGTAAGTGAACAGGTAGTAGACCACCAGCAATTTCTGCATCTGCCGGGTCAGGACCGATCGCCCCTCGTTGATGCCTGCGCGCAGGCTTTGACCGCTGAGTTGCTGGTCTTCGGGCTGCGCCGCGTTGGCTGCGACCGCTACGGCCAGGGCCATGGCCAGGGTGGTGTCGACAGCCAGACGGGTGCCATCGAAGGCCTGGTTCAGGCGGTTCAGCAGCGCCACCCGGCCCGGTCGCGGCGGCGCGGCGGCGAGCTCGGCGGCGAAGCCCTGCATCTCTTCGGCGCCTTCCGCCGTGGAGGCATATTCTTCCAATAAGGTGATGCGCCGGCCCGTTTCGCTACCCAGCCAACTTAGCGTGGCTGTGGCCTGCTTATCCTGCCAGCCCTCACGCAGGATGCGCAGCGACTGCTCACGCAGTTCTGCGTCGGCGAACTCGCGGTTGATGACGGGTCGCAACAGCGCCAGGTCATCTGGCCCCAGCGCAAACTCGCCGCTTTCCAGGCCATCAAGTATCTGCGGTCGCAGGCCCTGCATCTGCGCTTCCACGCCGGACAGGCGCAACAATTCCGCCGCCGCTTCAGCGGCAAGCAAGGGGCCGGTATTGAGCAGGCCGACGCTAAAGATTGCTGCACTGAGCAGGCGCAAAAGGGGCATTGGGCACTCCGTGTATTAAAGCCAGCATAGCTGGAGCTAAAGGCACGGAGAAGGGCGTGCCGCAAGATTTGCGCAGCCGATGCTCAGGGCTCCGGGCGTGATAGCCGGGTGCCATCGCTCAGACCGCGGTTGCGCAGCGCCTGCCAGCCGCGTTGCGCCAGTTGCCAGTGGTCTACCAGTTCGGGCAGCGGGTCATCCCAGCGGAATACGTCGCCATGAACGCTGGGGCTGAAGCCGCTGAGATAGTTCGCTATTGCGCGCATCTTGCCGGGCTGCTGCCCCTGGCTTGGGCTTTCACCGCCGGCCAGGTAGTTGGCCAGCGCGACCAGGTCGCCGCGATGCCAGCAGGTGCGGCTGCCAAGCTCCTGCGGTCCTGGCGCGGGCGCCCGTTCCTGCGCAAAGTACTCATAGGTCCACCAGGGAAAATCCCAGCCGGCATTGACCGAGCCGGCTACGGAAGACCAGAAGCGGCCATTGGTCTCCATGTAGCACAGCCGCTGTTTGCTGGCGTCAAGAATTGAGCAAAACTGAGCCACGCCATTCCAGCGCAGTCGTTTCAGCATCGCCCGCGCGCCGCGCATATTCTCCGGATGCGGGGCCACGATCTCGCGTAGCACGCCCTGGCCTTTGAGTACCCGCAAGGAATAGTGTTCCTGCATGGCGACCACTTCGCCGTCGACCGCGAAGCAACATAGATTGCGATGCTGGCCGGCGACAAATTCCTGGAACATCGGGTATACGCCGTGCTGACAATATCGGTCCAGGTAGCCGTTAAGTTGTTCTGCGTCGCGCGCGTAGAGCACCTTGAAGGGAAAATTGGGCAGCTGCGTATCGTAGGGAGATCCCGCCGGTTTCATCACCATGGGGAAACCCAGTTGCTCGATCATTTCTGCAACCTGGCTGCGATCTTCAAGGGTGAATTGTCGCGCGCAGTCAATGTCGAGCTCGCGGGCAATGGACAGGTTGATGCGCTTGTCGAGCACCTGTCGCAGGGCCTGACTGTCGGCGGCCGCGAGCTTGGTGCAGGCCTCTAGTTCTGTGCGACGCCGATCTAGCGCCAGCAGGCTTTCTTCCAGTACCGGAATCACCAGCTTGATCTGATGTTGCCTGACAAGCTCAAGAATCTGGTCGGAAAATCTGTCGGGTTCGTCGCCGGGCGAGGCCACGGTCTGCCAGTGACGGACGTGGCGGGAGTGCTGCGTCAGGCTGTGCGGTGTATCGCTGACGGCCAGGAATTCCACGCCCTGCCTGGCTAGTGATCGCGCCACGGCCAGCGATGGCCGGCGATTGCCGTCGGTAACCAGTACCTCAATGGGTTCCCGTTCATTCACTTACGCATAATACCTGCGCCGACGGAAGTCTGAAATTTGCGACTGGTCGATTGGTGCGGCCGGTATTAATCGTTATGTTAGGAAGGTTTTCAGGCGGCGAATGAATTTTGCGGTCATTCATCACACCACTGTTGATTCTTGGCGCCGCGCTGTCGCGAGTCGTCCTGCTACCGCTATATTTATTGTCAGGCCTTGTCCCGCGGCACTCGAATCGCTGGGTTTTCGGCTCCTGGGGCGGGCAGCGCTATGCTGATAATGCGGCGGCGTTTTTTGAGTATTGCCGCGAGCATCTCGACCATCAGTGCGAACTGGTCTGGATTAGTCATCGCGCTGCGGTAGTGCGCGAGGTCCGCGCAAGTGGTGCGCGTGCCTATCTGGCCTGGTCACCCGCCGGGCTATGGCTGTGCGCAACGGCTGGCCTGCACCTGTTCGATTGTTTCGCGAAAGACACCAACTTCTGGGTTTCCGGCGGCGCGCTGCGGATTAATCTCTGGAGTGGCGTACCGCTCAAGTCCTTCGAGCGTGATATTGATAATCCGGGCAATCGGTATTTCCGCTTGTTCCACGGGCCCTGGTACGAGCGTCTCGTACTCGGTCTGATGATGCCCTGGCATGTCCAGCGCCCGGATCTGATCATTGCGACCTCGGCGCAACACGCCGATATTGTTGCGCATGCCTTCAACGTGCCGGCGCAACGCATAGCGGTGACCGGTTACCCGCGCAATATCAGCCTGCTGTCACCGTCGCCGTCTTTGCACCTGCCAGCAAGCTTTGCCAACGGCCTGGCCGCGGGCCGCAAACAGATTGTCTACCTGCCCACCTTCCGCGACAGCGGCCGCTGCTTCCTGGATTTCGACTGGGGGCAACTGGACACACAGCTGACCTCGCTGGAGGCCGACCTGTTCATCAAATTTCATCCCCTGGATGCCTCTGCCGTACCGAAGGGTTTGTCACGCGTCCACAGTCTCGCGCGCGATGTGGATATTTACCCCTTGCTCAGCCAGAGCCATGTATTGATCAGTGACTATTCCTCGGTCATCTGGGATTTCATGCTGCTGGGTCGGCCGATCATCTATTTTGTGCCCGACCATGAGGAATTCCAGGCCGAAAGCCGGCGACTGATGTTTGATCTGGACGAGATCGCGGTAGGACCCGTGTGCCGGAACTTCCCGGACCTGCTTGCGGCGCTGGCTGAAGTTACGGCGCCCGATTATGCTGATTGGCGCGCCACCTCGCGTGGCCAGGCGATTCTTGCCAGCAGCCACCGTTATACCGACATGAATTCCAGTGCCCGGGTACTGGCGGCCATCAGCCGGCGCCTGCTTCCTGAACTGCCCGGTCTGGATGCGCCGGAACAGCCGTCGGCAGACGGGGAATAGTCGCAAATAGCCTGCGATCGGTTCCGACTTCATGGCCGACTCGTATCCGTCGGCGGCGAGCGTATCGTGGACCCTGATTGGCCGTCGACGCAGGGCAAATCGTTCACCATCAGCCGAGGCTGGCGCCGCTGCCGCTCTGACCTTTGGGTTACGCCATTGCGCTAACATGTACAGCCCGATTGATTAAGAAGAACCCTGTCCATGGCGTATTGGCTAATGAAGTCCGAGCCCGATGTTTTCGGTATTGATGATCTGAAGAAAGTGCGCCGTGAGCCCTGGGACGGAATTCGCAACTACCAGGTACGCAACATGATGCGTGATGACATGCGCACCGGTGATCTGGCGTTTTTCTATCATTCCAATTGCAAGGAGCCGGGGATTGTTGGCGTGATGCGGATTGCCAGCGCGGCGCGACCCGACCCGACGCAGTTTGATCCTGAGTCCCGATACTGTGACCCGAAAAGTAATCCCGATGAGCCGCGCTGGCTGCTCGTGGATGTCGCCTACAAGCGCAAGCTCAAGCGCACCATCAGCCTGACAGAGTTAAAAGCCTGTGAAGAACTGGCCGATTTCACCCTGGTTCGGCGCGGCAATCGCCTGTCGGTTATGCCGGTGAGTGCGGCCGAATGGGAATTCATTCTGTCTCTGGAATAAGGAGCGATCGGCGTGGACCGGACCGAAAGGTTCTACAAGATTCATCGCCTGCTTAGCCAGCGGCGCATGGTTACCCGGGATGCCTTCCTGGAGGAGCTAGGTGTATCACGGGCTACCTTCAAACGAGACCTGGAATACCTGCGCGATCGCATGAATATGCCCATCGTCTGGGATCGCGACCTGGGTGCTTATCGCCTCGATCGCGACGCCCCGCAGGCGCATCTGTTCCAGCTGCCGGGCTTATGGTTCAGCGCAGAAGAGGTGCACGCATTGTTAACCATGGAGCATTTGCTCGAGCGCCTGCAGCCGGGCCTGCTGGGTGCCCAGGTAAGGCCGCTGCGCGAGCGCATACGCAAGATTCTTGATAGCGGGGACTTTTCTGCCGATGAACTGACCCGGCGTATTCGCATTCTGCAAATGGGTGTGCGGCCGGTGGAGTCAGACATTTTTCAGGCGATTTCTTCGGCTTTGTTATCGCGCCGTCGGCTGCGCATCGAGCATTTTCGACGGGCCGCAAACGAAACCCTGAGTCGTGATGTGTCGCCGCAACGGCTGGCCTACTACCGCGACAACTGGTACCTGGATGCCTGGTGCCATTTGCGCAAGGGGTTACGAACTTTCTCTGTTGACGCCATTGGTGGCGCAGTGATTATTGATAAGCGTGCGCGTGAAATCAGTGACGCGACCCTCGACGAACACCTTGGCGCCGGCTTCGGAATTTTTTCCGGGCGTGCGGCGCATACAGCCGTGTTGCGTTTCAGCCCGCTGCGCGCGCGCTGGGTATCTCGCGAGACCTGGCACCCGCAGCAGGATGGCAGCTTCGAGCTGGATGGTGCCTACGTGCTGAAAGTGCCCTATGCCGATCCGCGTGAGTTGCTCATGGACGTGCTCAAATATGGCGCGGACGTTGAAGTATTGGCACCCGCCAGTTTGCGCGAGCAGCTAAGACAAATGCTGTTGGATGCGGCCGGCCTGTATCGGGATTGAATAGCCTGGGCTGCGGTCTACGGGTCTTTCTGCACAATATAGTTTTCGAAGCCCCGTTCGCGCAGCAGGCGCCTCGCCCGCGCCAGGTCCTCGCCCAGGACCTGGACGTAGTAGCCCTGGTCGGCGCCGGCAATGGCTACGTGGCCGCCGACGGCAATATCCAGTACCGGGATTCCTTCACTTTCCAGCATGGCTTTGAGTACCGCGAAGGTGCCCATTTCGAAGGAAAATGCCAGGCGTTCAACAGACATGCATGAAATCCCGTTGCAGTTAAGTCGGACAGTCTAAGCCCAGTCGCGACCGGAAGGCAGTTTCTGCCGACGCCCGGCCTGCCACCAGATCAGCGCGACGATTATTCCTAACACGGTATAGATGAGGGTAAATACCCATGCGGGCGCATCATAGAACAGTAGTGCATGCAGCCAGTGCTGAATAAATGATTCCGTATAGGCAGGCTGGCCGGCGCGCGCCCGCAGTGCGTTTTCCCACAGCGTTAGCGGGCAGACTACACCCAGCCATGACTGCAGCGCGATGATCGCAACCGCGGCCAGGTGACTGTAGCGAAAGCCGCGACTAACGGCCCAGGCCGGTCGGCGCCACAGCAGCCAGCTAATCCCGGCCAGCAGGCCGCCGAGTACGAAAAGTACAATCAGAAAATGACTGATGAGCACAGCGTCAGCCAGGTGGCCATACCAATTGTTGGCGCTCAAAGCGGTGGCTTCCTGCGTCGTTGCCTGGCCCGATGGGCCAGCCATGAGGTGGCGAACTGCAGCCAGCATAGCGCAGCGAGGCCGGCGGCGGTGGCCACCATGGGCAGTGGATCCGAGCTGAAGCCGAGTACCGCGCGCCAGCAAAAAAACAGGCCGGCCGCAAAGAACACCAGCTGGAACGCATAGTGCCCGATGGCTCTCAGCCGCGGGCCGGGTTTCAGTCTGTGCGGCATGCCTTGCATAGCAATGCTTTCGCTGGCGACGCTCCGATGGTTTTTCGAGCCAGCTTAACGGTTAACCCTCGCAGCCGCTGCCGGTCCGCATTCTGCTAAAGTGCTGCGCCCGCAGCGCCGCTCTATGCGGCTGTAATTAGTTACCAGGCCAGTAGATTTTCTCCCCGGCCTGGCATCGATCAGATCAAGACCGCCCATGAGCCAGTTTGCCCGCAATAAAAATATCCTGTTATTTGGCCTGGTCACCTATGGCATGGGTCAGAGCCTGCTGTATGTAATTTTTGGGCCGCTGGCGCGCGAAATCGGACTGAGTGAATTGCAGTTCGGCATCCTGATCGCCGTTTCCAATGTCGCTATTGTGATCTTCTCGCCGCTTTGGGGCCGCGCCAGCGAGCGTCTCGGCCGCAAGCCCGTCTACCTGATCGGACTAACCGGTTTCGCCATCGGCTACATGGCCCTGGCCGCGGGCATCCAGGCAGGCATCTCGGCCTGGCTGGCACCGACGCCCTTATTCCTGGTGCTGCTCGGCGCGCGCCTGGTCTATGGCAGCCTGGCCGCAGCGATTCAACCGGCGGCTACCGCCTATGTGGCCGATACCACGGACGCCGCATCACGCGGTCAGGGTATGGCGCTGATCGCTGCGTCAGGCGGCATCGGCACCATAGTCGGACCCGCTTTCGGTGGTTTACTGTCCGGATTCGGTCCGCTGCTGCCCATGTATGCGGCTGCCGGACTCGCGCTACTGGCCGCTGCCATAACCCTGCGTCAGTTGCAGGAGCCGACCCGCCATGCCAAGCGCGAATCCGCGCTGAAACTCAAGATCAGCGACGCGCGAATTTTCCCCTACCTGCTGGGCTGGTTTGTCGTCTTCATGGTGTTCACCGCGGTGCAGGTCATTACGCCGTTCTACATTGAAGACAACTTTGGCGTCACAGGGCGCGAGGCGATCACCCTTACTGCCATGTTCGCGTTGCTTTCCATGGCCCTGGTTACCCTGGTGGTCCAGATCGGCGTCATGCAGATCTGGAAACTGAGTCCGCGTGTGTTGCTGCGCCCGGCCTTCTTTATTTTCGGCGCAGTGCTGTTGTTGCTCGCCTACGCCAGTGAGTTGTGGCAACTCTATCTCCTGTATGCGGGCATGGGCTTGTCTTTTGCGCTGGCCGCGCCCGGACTAAACACCGCTGCAAGTCTGAATGTCGGGCCACGGGAGCAGGGCGCGGTGGCCGGTTTGCTATCGGCAGCGCCGGCCTTTGGCATGATTTTTGGTCCTGCCCTCGGCGGAGCCGTCTATAACCTGCAACCCACCCTGCCGATGCTCGTCGGCGGTGCCGCGTCATTGCTGCTGGGTGTGTTTTTCCTGTTTGTGCGAATTCCGGATCCGGCCGAACCGGTCGACCAGCCGGCCTGAGTTAAAGGCTGGCGATGGCTGCCTGCTGTGTTGCCAGCAGGTCCGCGGGGCGCAGCTCCGGCGCGCCAATGCCGAGCTGGCGACTGAGTGCCCAGGCCAGACAAAGATTTGATGACAATGCCGTCACCGCCTGCTGTTCGCGCGCCCGCAGCACGGCGCGCAGGCTCGGCATGCCGGTACCACTGAACACCACCGCATCCACACTGTCCGGGTCCAGGCCCCGAAGCTGTTCGCTGGCGGCCTCGCTGCCGAGACGATAAATGTTGCGTGTATCGGTATTCGGCAACGCGGCCAGGCCGATGCTGACGACTTCAAAGTCTCTCGACTGCCAATAGGCGCGACCCAGTTCACCGAGCCAGGCCGGATAGGGCGCGACGAATGCAATGCGTTCAGCACCCGCTTGTTTCAGCGCGGCTTCGATGGCCGCAGCAGCACTGACGACGGGATAGCCAAACTGCTGGTTCAGCTGATCCAGTTTCACCAGCTCTGCGGCGTGGCCAAGGATGTAGCTCGAAGCGGTGCAGGCAAAGCCGAAGGCATCAAGTGCCAGTTGATCGAAACGTTGCAGCGTAGTGCCGAGCTCAACCAGGTAATCCGTCAGCCGGGTTTTCGGATCGGGCGATGTGCTTACCAGCCGCGCGGTGACCAGGCTGACCTGCGCCGGCCTGAGCAGCCAGAGTTCCTGTTCAACGGTGGGATTGGCCTGAGGTGTGCCGATGCCCAGGACACCGCGCTGACCGTACTCACTGGGTCGAATATTCATTTAATTACTGCCAGAGTGAGCGCGCCGCGATCATGCCGGCGGCGACCTCGGCGGCGCCTTCCTCGTGCACATAGTGTCCCGAGTCGGCGACGCGCACGACTTCCACCGCCGGGCTATTGATCAGGCCGTCAACCAGCGCCTGCAATTCGGCCTCGCTTTTTCTGCGGTCCTGTTCCCCCCAGGCAATCAGGGTGGGTACCTTTACCTCGGGCAGCATGGCCTGCTCCGAGGCCGCCACGTATTGGCCCATCATGGTGGTCATGCCGGACATGTAGCCTTCGCTTTTAACCGTCAGCATCAAGTCATCCATGATCGCTGGTGTGATGATCTCGGGGTTTACGTAAGAAGTTTTCAGAAAACTTTCGCGGAAGCTGCGACTGCCGAATTGCTTGGCGGATAAGCGCTGCAGGGGAAAAAAGTAGTACTCGGCAATTTTCGGAACACCGGTTTCAATGATGCCGGGATTCATTAGCACCAGGCCGCGCACTTCCGGTGCCAGAATGGCGACACGCATGGCAATGGCGCCGCCCAGCGAATGCCCGCCGACCACAACTTTTTCCAGTCCGAGCGCGCGCAGAAATTTCACCATCATCCGTGCCTGGCCGGGATTGCGGTAGTCCCATTCAGCCGGCTTGGCGGACAGTCCGAAGCCGGGCATGTCGACACTGATTACGTGATAGGCGGGGGCCAGCCGCGGCGCCAGTTCGCGGAATGACTGCAGGGAATTGCCAAAGCCATGAATCAGCAGCACCGAAGGCTGATCGTCTGTGCGTTGACCAAATTCCCGATAACGCAGCTCGATACCGTCCACCTGGGCGAAGCGGTCATCAGCCGTGGCCAGCTGGCGTGCCGGCACTTCCTCAATACCCGTCGGCCAATAGGCATAAATTGCCATGGCCGCCCACAGCAGCAGGATCAGTCCAAGAAAACCTTTTAGTAATCGTTTGATAATTTTCACGCCGGTGTGTGCTTGCGTTTTGCTGAAATGACACGCCGATGCTAGCACGCAGCGGTTTGCCGTCTGCGTCAACCGGCCCGCCCGGCGGACGTTTTAAGCGCCATGAGTATTGGCAAACACACGGTGATTGCCGCCAACCGCTTCGGTCTGGGTGCGCGTCCCGGTGAACTTGATAGCGTTGGTCGTGATCCGCGCGCCTGGTTGCACGCGCAGCTGAACTCACCCGCCGCCGTGCACCCGGCCATCGCTGCGTTGCCGGAATCGGCTGACATCCTGGCGGAATTTCAGGGTCTGCGCGCAACACCCGGCCAGAGCGCTGTCGATGTGCCACGCCGGCTTCGCGAGTTGCTCGGGCCGGCTTATCAGCAGCAGGTGCTGGCGCGTTACCAGGCCGGTGTTGAAACAACGCAGCCGTTTCGTGAACGACTGGTGCAGTTCTGGAGTAATCATTTTGCGGTATCGGCCGACAAGCCACCGGTAACAGCGCTGGCGGCCGGCCTGGAGAACGAGGCGATCCGGCCAGGGCTGGATGGTAGTTTTGCCGATCTATTGCTGGCCGTGACGCGGCATCCGGCCATGTTGTTGTACCTCGACAATCAGGCTTCCATCGGGCCCAACTCGCGCCTGGCACAGCGCGCCCGACGCAGTGGCCGCGCGCAGCGCCAATTCGATATTAACGAAAACCTGGGCCGCGAAATTCTCGAGCTGCATACCCTCGGTGTGCAGGGCGGCTATAGCCAGGACGATGTGATTGCGCTGGCAACTATTCTCACCGGCTGGTCCGTTGGCGGTGGTCGTGGTCGGCTGCGCGCCGGCAGTCCCGGTCAATTTGAATTTCGCGCCGCTGTGCATGAACCGGGCGGTCGCAATTTGTTAGGCCGTCGCTATGCACAGTCTGGCCAGGCCCAGGGTGAGGCTGCCCTGCGAGACCTGGCCATGCAACCGGCGACGGCACGCCATCTGGCGGAAAAGCTGGCGCGACATTTTGTTGCTGACCAGCCCGATACCGAACTGATTGAGCATCTTGCCGCGGTCTACCTGCGCAGCGACGGTCAGCTGCCGGCTTTGCATGCCGCCCTGGTCGATGCCCCCGCCGCCTGGCAGCAGGACTTCGCCAAATTCAAAACGCCATCGGAGTTTGTCCTTTCCGCGCTGCGCGCATTGCAGATCGTTCCCCCGCGTGCCCGCGAACTGGCCGGCGGGCTCATGCTGCTTGGCCAGCCGGCCTATCGACCCGGCTCGCCGGCCGGCTGGCCGGATCAGGCGGCCAGCTGGGATGGCGCAGATGGCTTGATGAAACGCATTGAATGGGCCACCACCGTGGGTCAACGGCTGGCCGGTGTTATCGATCCTCTGCAACGTGCGCAGGCGGTACTTGGCCCAGCGCTGGGCGAGCACAGCGCTATGGCGATCCGGCGTGCTGAGAGTCGTGCTCAGGGCGTTGCCCTGCTGCTGATGAGCCCGGAATTTCAGAGGAGATAGCAATGCCAGGACGCAGAAAATTTATTCAGGGCCTGGTGGCCGGCGGCCTGATAAGCGGCGCGCCGGGGCTGAGTTTTGCGCGGTCCGCCGGTGATGCACGCCTGGTGCTGGTGATTCTTCGCGGTGCACTGGATGGCCTGGCAGCGGTCCCGCCGCTGGGTGATCCGGACTACGCCGTCGCGCGTGGCGCGCTGGCCTTAAGCGCTGATGAAACGGCCGCCACGCCACTGGATGGTTTTTTCCATCTGCATCCTGCGCTTAAACAGCTGCACAAGTTTTATCAGCGCGACGAGTTACTGGTTTTGCACGCCGTCGCCAGCCCCTATCGTGAACGCTCGCATTTTTCCGGTCAGGACGTGCTGGAAACCGGTGCGCCAAACGCTATCGCCTTACGTGACGGCTGGCTTAACCGGGCGCTGCTCGAGCTCCCGCAGGATGCCTCTGCGCAGAGCAGGGCCATCGGCCTGAGCAGCACCGTACCTCTGGTCTTGCGCGGCGCCGCGGCCACCACCTCCTGGGCACCGTCGCAGATGCCGGCTGCCGGTGCCGATACCCTGGCCCGCATTTCAATGATGTATGAGACTGACCCGCCGTTGGCCGCTCGTTTGCGGGAGGCCCAGGCCGCTGATGCGATGGCCGGCAGTCAGCCTGATGCCGTCGCGCGCGGCGGCGCACAGCAGTTTCGGAGCCTGGCCGCCTCAGCCGGACGGTTCTTGCGCGCTCAGGATGGCCCGCGGGTGGCTGTGCTGGAAGTCAGTGGCTGGGATACGCATGCCAATCAGGGCACCACGGCGGGTCCATTAGCCAATCGACTGGCACAGCTGGATACCGGCCTGGCCAGTCTGGCCAGCAACCTGGGCAGCGCCTGGTCGAATACCGCCGTGGCGGTGGTGACGGAGTTTGGTCGAACGGTGGCAGCCAACGGCAGCCGCGGCTCGGACCATGGCACCGCCAGCTGCGCCTTGTTACTCGGTGGCGCCGTGGCCGGCGGCCGGGTGCTGGCCGACTGGCCAGGGCTGTCACCCACAGATCTGTTCCAGGGCCGCGATCTGCGCCCCACGCTGGACCTGCGCAGCCTGTTCAAGGCGCTGCTGGGCGAGTCATGGCCAATATCCGCGGCGGCCCTCGATCAGCGTATCTTTCCCGCCAGTGCAGCCAGCCCGCCGATGGCCAGACTATTGCGGGCTTAAATCCCGCTAACGCGTGCAGTTGCAAGGGCCGCGGGTTAATATTCACATAATTGCAGCACCCCGCAGAGGGTGTGGTCTAGCTACCAACAAAAACGGGAACAGTAATGACTGCAACACGAATTTCGAGCCTCCTGTGCGCTGCCGCGCTGAGCTTTTTTCTGGCTTTGCCGTCACAGGCCAGCGAAGAAGTAGGCCAGTGGTATCTCGACGGCATGGGCAGCTATTTTTTTGCTGATTCAGACCGCCTGGTTGACGACGGGGTCGTCGGCGGCGGCGCCACCCTCGGTTATGCCTTTGGCGAGCTCTGGAACATTGAAGCTGACGCAAAGTATTTTGGTCTGGATGGCCTCGGTGGACCGGATCAGGATCAGTTCATGCTCGGCGTGAACATGATGAACATTTACAACCGTGACGGACGCTTCTCGCCTTACCTGTTGGGCGGGGCCGGCTGGGTACGCACGGAAGGCAAGGGCACTACCCAGCCCGCCGACCGCGACACCCTCGAGCTGAAAGGTGGTGTTGGCCTGCGCACGGACTTGTGGAACAAGCGCTGGTCGCTGCGTACCGAGGCGCTGTATCGCTGGGAAAACTCCGACGACACTTTGTCTGACTGGATCATCAATGTGGGTGTCGGTTACGCCATCGGCCAGCCGAAAACCCGCACTGTCGACAGCGATGGTGATGGCGTAACGGACAACCTTGATCGTTGTCCCGGTACCCCGCTGGGCGCCATGGTGAATGCCGAAGGCTGCGAAATGGATGCGGATGTCGACGGCGTCGTCGATCGCCTGGATCGTTGTCCCGAAACCCCCCGCAATGCGACGGTGGATCTGCAAGGTTGCCCGGCTGACAGTGACGGCGACGGCGTGTACGACGGCCTGGATCAGTGTCCGAACACCCCGCAAGGTGCCAGCGTAGATGCCACCGGTTGTTCAGTGGACAGTGACGGCGACGGCGTCGTTGACGGCATTGATCAATGCCCGAACACGATCCGCGGTGCGCTGGTGGATGCCGTGGGTTGTGGCTTCCAGCTATCCGGCGCGAACTTTGCACTGAACTCTGATGAGCCCTTGCCCAGTGGCACCCTGCGACTGGATCAGGTGGCCGCGCGTCTGGCCGATTTCCCAGCGGTGCGAATCGTCGTGGAAGGTCATACCGACAGCAGTGGTGCCGAGGAATACAACCAGCGTTTGTCCGAGCGCCGCGCCAAAGCGGTCAAGGCCTACCTGGTATCCAGGGGCGTTGACGCCGATCGCGTCAGCACCGTTGGCCTGGGTGAGTCGCAACCGGTAGGCGACAATGAAACGGAAGAAGGCCAGGCGCAGAATCGCCGCGTGGTTTTGCGGGTAGCCGAATAAGGCCAGCCGTCGATTGAGTTTACTTCGGCGCCGGCAGCGAACACCTGCCGGCGCCGAGGATTCCTGTGCAGCAATAGCTGTGTGGTAATAACTAGAAGAATAAAGCACAGCGGTGAGCGAAAAAGCCGGCCCAAATTCTGTCCCTGCGCGGTTTCCGCGCCCCCTTGATGCGTGGTGGAATCCCCGCCGCAAGCGCTTCTGGGCCTGGGTTATTTTGCTGCTGTATACCCTGGCAGGCTTCCTGCTCGCGCCCTGGGTTGCCAAGCGCGAATTGCTCGCACTGATTGAGTCTGAGACTGGCCTGCCTGCCAGTGTCGAAGAATTACGCATCAATCCCTTCGTGCTGAGTGCCGAAGCGAAAGGGTTCCAGCTCAGCGAGCCGGATGGCTCGGCTTTTATCCAGTTCGAGCGACTGTTCCTGAATTTTCAGTTGAGCAGCGTTATCAAGCAGGCGCTGGTATTTCGTGAAGTGAGTCTGGAGTCGCCGCAGCTTAATGTTGTGCGCGCGGAAGACGGCAGTATTAACCTGGGGCGCTTGGCGGGACAGCCCGGCGAGCCGGCTGACGCCGACGCGGCTGGCGGTCTGCTGAGGTTGGTGGTCGGTCAGCTGGACATTAGCAATGGCGAGCTGGATCTGCTCGACCAGGTACCGGCGACGGATTTTGAAACCGCCGTTGGTCCCATCAATGTTTCGCTATCCAACCTCAGTACGCTGCCCGAAGACAGTGGCCAGCAGAGTGTGGCTATATCAACGCCGAACGGCGCTCGCCTCGAGTGGTCCGGCGATATCAGCGTGAATCCCGTGGCTTCGCGCGGGCGAGTGACGGGCAGTGGGCCATACTTGCCGCTGGTGTATCGCTATCTGCGCGACGGTCTGAATTTTGAAGTGCTGGAAGGCAATGCTGAAATTGGTTTTGACTACCGCATTGACTGGCCGGCAGGCGCGCCGCTGGATCTGGAGATCAGCGCTTTGGATCTCGATGTCCGCGGCCTGCGGGCGCGTGCAGCGTCTCCGCCTGAAGATTTTCTGGAGTTGCCCGAAGTCTCCGTGCGCGGCGGCTACCTGCGACTAGGTGAGCGCGCTGCCGGCGCCGAAAGTTATCTGATGCGTTCACCGCGGGTACGCCTTGCGCGTTACGCTGATGGCTCCTTAAGCCTTGAAAAGTTGCTGGTCGCGGCACCTGCAGAAGATAGCCAGGCAGAGCCGGTGTCCGATGCCGATGTTGCGCCTGACGCTGCGACGGTATCCGATGATGAGATCGCTGACGATTGGAAGCTGAGCCTGGCCAGGCTGGAAATCGACCAGCTGTCGGTGGAGTTTGAAGATCAGGCCTTGCGTGGCGAACCAGCGCGGTTTTCTATCGATCCGCTGCGAATCCTTCTCACCGACCTCAGTAATACGCCGGAGGCGCGTATCCCTGTGCTGGTTTCGGCGGTGCTCGCTTCGGGTGGACGCGCCGAGCTTAACGGTGACCTGACAGTCTTGCCGTCCCTGAGCCTGAGCTCTGAACTGGTAATTACCCAGCTCGAATTGCCGGTGGTGCAGCCCTATCTGTCTGAAGTGGCTCAGATGCAGCTATCCAGCGCGACCCTGGATGCCAGCTTCGCGCTAGCGGTGACCGACGAGGATCCCTTGAGCCTGGATGGCGGCCTGACCATCAAGGCGCTGGAAATCGCTGACGCGATTGAACAGGAGCGCCTGTTTGGCTGGCAAAGCATGGCCATGGACCGCGCACGCTTGTCGCTGGCGGCGAATACGCTGGATATTTCCGAGTTAAAGCTCGTGGGGCCCTACGCGCGCATCCTGATCGCAGAGGATGCCAGCACCAATGTGCAGGCTTTGCTGGTTGAACAGCCGCCGACACCGGCTGATGCGCCGCCGGCGGCTGATCCGCTGGCGCTTAGCCTGGCACGCGTAGCCATAGAGGACGGCAGCGCGGATTTCACTGATCTGAGTTTGCCGTTTCCCTTTGCAACCAAAATCGCGGAGCTGGGCGGTGAAATTTCCAGTCTGTCGACGAGCAGTCAGGAACCTGCCAGCGTGGGTCTGCAGGGCAAGGTGGGCGAGTATGGGTTGGCAGAGATTTCCGGCAGCCTGAGCCCGTCAGACCCGACCGCCAACACGGATCTGCGCGTGTTGTTTCGCAATGTTGAATTGCCTGATTTGTCGCCCTATACGGTTAAGTTCGCGGGTCGCAAGATTCAGGATGGTCGCCTGGAGCTGGACCTGCGTTACCGACTCGATGGCGGCCAGCTGCAGGGCGACAACAGCGTGATCATCGATCGCCTCACCCTGGGCGAGAAGCAGGACTATCCGGGCGCTGCCAACCTGCCGCTGGGCCTGGCGGTGGCACTGCTGAAAAAACCCGATGGCACCATTGACCTGGATTTACCCATTAGCGGCGACGTGAATGATCCGGAATTCAGTGTCGGTGGTGTGGTGTTTCGCGCCTTTGCCAACCTGATTACCAAGCTGGTTACCTCGCCGTTCCGCCTGCTCGGCGGTTTGGTGGGTGCCGGTGACGAAGAAATTGACCTGATCGAGTTTCGCGCCGGTGAAGCGGAGTTGACGCCACCGGAACTGGAGAAGCTCGCGAAGCTCGGCGAAGCACTGGTGTTACGTCCGCAACTGGCGGTGGACGTACCCGGGGTCGTGGATAAGGAGGCTGACGGCGCTGCGCTGCGCGCCGCGCGCGTCGAAGCCGCCGTGGATGCCTTGCTCGCGGCCGAGACGGGCCGCAAGGCTGAACAACTCCTCAATCAGCGCCGCCGCCGCGTCCTGGAGCAGCTGGCCGGCGAGCAGCTGCCAGAAGGCGCTGTAGAAGCGGCTCGCGCTGCTGCGCAAATACCCGAGCAGGCGGATGATCCTGACAGCAAGCTGGTCCTCGACGAGCCGGCCTATCTCGCCAAGCTGGGCGACGCGCTGACTGAGGCACAACAGCTGTCTGATGCTGATCTGCAGTCCCTGGCGGATCAGCGCGCCGCGGCGGTGGCGGCGGCATTGATTGCGGTGGAAGGCGTAGACGCCGACCGGGTGCGCCTGCTGCCCGCGGCAGAGGCCAAGCTAACGGATGGTGGCTGGATACCTCTAAAGCTAGGGGCCGAGGCAGCCGCCAGCGAATAGCCCTGCGTTGCGGCTAGATATTGTTGTCGAGGACGTCTACCTGGCCGGTCATGCGTCGCCACAATGCTGACCAGCTCAGACCGATCGTGAGCAGTGCGGCCAGGCATACCAGTACGATCCAGCTAACCGCGGTAACCGAACCCGTGGCCAGCAGGCCGAAATCCACCAGCAGCCAGACCAGCGTGCCGAAGAACGCCACGGCCAGCAGAATGCCCAGTCTGCCCAGCGATTGAAACGTGGCATGCAGTAATACTGCCCAGCCGATTAGCAGCACAACGCCGACAAAAAAATGTTCCGGCCCCGGTCCGCCATTGCCGAAAGTCCCTTGCACCCAGTCAAAGTAGGAATAGCTGCTGGGGTTATAGGTCGCCAGTACCAGGGTAAGCGCGGCGAGAAATCGCAGCAGAAATCCCAGCGAGGTTATTTCGCGGACTGGTTGCTTGTCGTCCGCCCGGGGCGTTGCAGTGTTGTCGTTCATGGCTGTTAGAGTAGCCAATATGAGTGCTGGGAACCACAGTCTATGGGTTCGGTTTCAGGCCCGAAACGGGTCGCTGCCGACAGTCGGCTGCATCCTTTCGCTGCTCTTTCTGTTTGCGCTGAGCGCCTGTGAACCTGCCGCTGAAACGCCGCCACTCGTCCCGCCAGACGTTTCTGCCGATGTGAGGCCCTCAGGCACTGTCGGCAGTCTGCAGACGCGCAGCTTTGCCAGTGCCGAAGTCACGCTGACCCTGTTCGACGATTTCACCTATCGGCTGCGCCATGGAATGGATGACGGCAGGGGCGAACGGTCGTTTAGTTACGATCTCGGCCGCTGGGCGCGGGCTCAGGACGGCGGCGACCGTCTGCGCCTGAACGGCGGACGCGAAGCGCCGACCTTGTTTCGTTTTCTCGCCGCCGACCTGCTTCAGCCCCTGAATAACCAGGGCGAGGAATTGTCCGCCGCGCCGCTGCGGTTGCAAGAGCTCGTCGATCGGATCTCTGGTCCCATGCGTCTGACCGGCATGTATCGATATATGGCTGACGCAGCGGTGTTTAGCGAGTGCCTGACCGGCAAGAGTTACCCGGTGCTCATCGAGGCGGCGCATTTGCCGCTGGAGCGCGCTTACCTGGAGCAGCGCGCCGAGCCGGGTGCTGAGATGCTGGCCAGCTTTGCGGCTGAGTTTGTTTTGCGCGCGCCCGAACCGGGCATGCCGGTGCGTGAACATCTACGCATCACCCGCTTCGACAAAGTCTGGCCGGCGCAGCAATGCCCGTAGCCGGTTACCGTTTCTGCAAGTATTGATCAACAGGCCATGCGTCAGCGGCCAGAGGGGAGAAGAGCATGTCACTAGCAAAACGCAGCGCCGCAGAGTTTCTCGGCACTTTCTGGCTGGTCCTGGGCGGTTGCGGCAGCGCCGTGCTGGCTGCGGCATTTCCGGATGTGGGTATTGGCCTGCTCGGGGTTTCGCTGGCCTTTGGCCTGACCGTGCTGACCATGGCCTACGCCATCGGGCATATTTCCGGATGTCATCTGAATCCGGCCGTGTCGCTGGGTCTGCTGGTCGGCGGGCGATTCGAGGCCCGTGACTTTGCACCCTACGTGGTTGCCCAGGTCCTGGGTGCGATAGTGGCCGCCGCGGTCTTGTATTTCATTGCCAGTGGTCAGCCTGGCTTCGACTTGTCCGGCGGGCTGGCGTCGAACGGTTACGGGGAGCATTCACCCGGCGGCTATTCGCTGGTGGCCGGCCTGACTATAGAAGTGGTGATGACATTCATGTTCCTGATCATCATTCTCGGTGCCACGGATGCGCGTGCGCCGGCCGGCATGGCACCGCTGGCCATCGGTCTGGGCCTGACCCTGATTCACTTGATCAGCATCCCGGTGACCAATACCTCGGTAAACCCGGCACGCAGTACCGGACCGGCATTGCTGGTTGGCGACTGGGCGCTGGATCAGCTCTGGTTATTCTGGGTCGCGCCGCTGCTGGGCGCAGCCCTGGCCGGGGTGGTTTATCGCTGGCTAGGCGGGCCTGAGCAGAACGGCTAGTTGTGGTGATCCGCTGGCCGACCAGTGTGTCGGCCAGCGTGCGGTTGCTGCTTAACGAGGTTGTGCCGCGTTGCGCGTACTGCTGCCGACATTACCTGGCGTGGCGAATTCGAGCTGGGCGAGTTTATAGCTGGGCCGTACGCCGCTGGCTTCGTAGTAGGGGCGCATTTCCGGCGCCAGGGCGGCGAGCTTTTGCTGCCGCTGCTCCGGGCTTGGGTGGGTACTTAGAAACGCGGGCGGTCCGCTGCCCGAGGCGGCTTCCATTTTTTGCCACAAGGTGACCGCTGCATCGGGGTCATAACCGGCCTTGGCCGCCAGTTCGATACCGATCTGATCCGCTTCAGATTCCGAAGCACGGCTATTGGGTAATTCAATCGCCGCTTTGGCGGCGACAGCAGCGGCACCCATGGTGACAATCGGCTTGTCGGATATCACGCCGGCGGCAATTACCCCGACACTGGAAGCCATGGCCACGGACATGCGCTCTGCCGTGTGGTTGGCCAGCGCGTGGCTGATCTCATGGCCCATCACCTGGGCCAGTTCGTCGTCGCTGGGATCAATCTGCTCAATCAGCCCGGTATAGATGGCCATACGCCCGCCGGCCATGCACCAGGCGTTGACCGTCTCCGGATCATCGATCACTTCCACGCTCCATTCCCAGTCGGCCGTATCCGGGCGCAGTTCAATCGCCTGGGCGACCAGCTTGCCGGTAATCTCATTAACTCGGTTGATGAGCTTCTGGTTGGTCGACAGCTTGCCGTCCATGCTCAGCTGGCTCATCTGGCTGATGTAGGCTTCCTTGGAGGCGGAAATGGCGCGTTCTTCCGACACCAGCATCAATTGGCGCCGACCTGTGGGCGAGGTGGCGCAGGCAGCGATGATCACTGTGATCAGCAGCAAAGTCAGGTGAACGCGCATACGATTTCCTCTAGCATCTGCAACAGGTCAGGTCAGAGTATCGCCTAATGTATCGACGAGCCCAAAGCGCCTTTCGCCTGGCCCTGGTGTTGTTTGCCGGGATATTACTGCTGCAAATCAGCGGCTGCGGCGGCCCCGATGCCATGGCGATTCCGGATTATCCGCCAGCGGATTTCAGCCAGCGGGATCCCGACGGGGACTGGAGTGCCGATCTGCCCGCCATGCTGCCTGCACTGCTGAGCTGCCTTGAGGCCGCACCGGGTCAGGCTGCCAGGGTAGTGCTGGCCAAGCCGGTGGAGGCCGGGCAGGCCACTGTGCGCCTGGTTAATGCCGAACGCGAAACTTACGACTGCCGCGCCCCGCTGGCTGGCGGCGAGGTAGAGACGATGCAACTGGCCGGCCGCAATTTGCCCAGGCAACCCGGCGAGGCGCGCAGTATTTTTACGCCAGCATCCGGTCGTCCGCTTCAGGGCGCCTGCTATCGCCATGAGAGCGTGCCAGACGCAGCCGGTGTGCGCCAGGGCTGGCTGTCTTACGATCTTTGCTGAGCCTGCGGGCAATACGTATTCTGGGTCATCAGGCGCTTTGCAATGATGAGTCAAGGTTAACCGGAGAAAACCTATGCGTGGTTTGCTGCTCGTTCTGATCTGCTCCTTCGTGATGCTGCCGGCCTGGGCCGACGGTTTTACCGACTACAGCGGTCGCGAATTGTTCATGCGCTTTTGCGCCAGCTGCCATGGCCCGCTGGGCACTGGCGACGGTCCGGTTTCCGGGGCTGTGGCTAAACAGATTCCGGATCTCACCCGCCTGGCGCAGCGTCAGCCGGATAGCCAGATCAATGCCGATCAGTTGCGTGAAATCATCGACGGGCGCGCCGTGGTGGTCGCGCACGGCACCCGCTATATGCCCGTATGGGGCTACGAATTCTGGGTGGAAGAGGGCGCTGATCGCGACGCGGAAGATGAAGTTCAGGAAATTATCGATCGCCTCATCGATTACCTGCGCAGCATTCAGCGCTAGTTGCTAACCAGTCCAAGGCGCGGATGGCCCGGTTGCTGAGCCTTCGTTGATTCGCCGGTAGGCAGTCGGTTCGGGCTACAGTAGCTCGGCAGCAGCAGTCGGGGATTTTTCCATGAACGCCTTATCGCATCAGCCCACCAGTTCCTCCGGCCAGTCCAGCCCCATGGACTCCATCCGCAACTATGTCCGCGCCCTGGATGCGCGCGGTCGTCTCCTGCGTCTGCCCGAGATGAACCAGGACAAATTCGAAATCACCGCTTTCGCCTATCGTTTGCTGGATGAGTATGGGCCGGAGGCTGCACCGGCCTTTATGGTCGAACGAGTGATGATTGACGGGCAGTGGCGCCAGGGACCGGTGCTGGCCAATCTGTATGGCAGCTGGCCCGACGAAGCCTTGCTATTCGGCGTACCCGAAATCAATAACGATCAGGGGGGCATGTATCGCGCCGTGATTGATCACCTGATCGCCCGGCTCGACTCCAGCGGCAGCTGGTCACGGATTCCGCCCGTCGACGTGAGTGCGTCCGCTGCACCCTGCAAGCAGGTTCGCCTCTGCGGGGATGAGATCGATATCGAATCCTTCGCCTGGCTGAAAAGCAATCCGGCGGATGCCGGCCGCTACATCAATATGGGTTCAGTGTTTATCAGCGATGCTGAACTGGGCAGCAACGTTGGTACCTATCGTTGCCAGATCAAGGGGCCACGCAAACTCGGCGTTAACCCGGAGCCCGGCCAGCATGGCTGGTTGCTATTGCGCGAAATGCAGCGGCGCGGCGACAAAGTCGCCAAGGTGGCCATCGCGGTCGCGCCGGACCCTATGACCTTTTGCGCCAGCAGCACCAAGATGGCCGGCTACAAAGAAGACGAGCTGGAGTTTGTCGGCGGTCTGCGCGGCAGCCCCTTGCCGGTGGTGAAGTGCGAAACCTCTGATATTCGCGTGCCGGCGGAATCGGAGTTTGTTATTGAAGGCGAGATTCCCCTCGACAGCTTCGAGCAGGAAGGCCCTTACGGCGAGATGTATGGCTTTCAGGGTGCCGGCAAAGCCGAAAACTTCTACATGAACATTACTGCGGTTACGCACCGGCGTGATCCCTGGGTGTTGAATTCATTTACCGGTCTTACCTGGGATATGCCCAAGGCACCGCAGGTTTCGTCCAACTATTTTCTTTACAAGCGACTGATTCCGAATCTCACCGGCCTGTATTCACCCGGTGGCGCCAGTGGTGTCATCGTAATTAGCATCAAGAAGCGTTTTCCGGGTCAGGGTATGTCCGCGGGTCAGTATGTGTCGGCGAATCCGGCGCTGAACAAGCTGGTGATCGTGGTCGACGATGATGTCGATATCATGAGCTCGAGTGCCGTTTTGAAAGCCGTGGGCGCGCGCTGGCAGCCGACGGCCAGCGTGCTGATTCCGCAAACCCAGATGATGATGCCCGACCCGAGCCGGCCAACGCCGATGCTCTCGAGCAAGTTTATTATTGATGCGACTAGGCAGCTGCCCCAGGAAGGTGGGCCGAAGAAATGGCCGGCGCAGAATCGCGATCTACTGGTTCAGGGCGCGCCCGATGCTTTTGATCTGGTAGCGCAACGCTGGCCGGAGTATTTTAAACAATGGAAGGGTTCTGACTGAGGGTTAAAGCATGTCGATTATCAAGAGTATTCGTTCCCGTCTCGATCATCAGCTGGATCACTGGGATACCCGGCTGGATGCGCTGGAAGCGCAACTTGACGATGGTCGTGAAGAAGCCATGCAACGGGTTGAGCAGGGGCGCCAAAAGCTTTCTGAAGTCGCTCAGAAGCTGGAAGAGAACCTTGAGGACGTTGCCGATCTTTCAGCTGAAGCGGTCGCCGACCTCAGCGTTGATCTGCAACAGTTGCGCGTTCAGCTCGCGCTCGGTCAGGCCGAGACACGCGAAGCCTTTGATGAGCAGCGATCCAATCTGCGCCACGCTATCAGTGGCGCCGAGGCCAAGCTGGCCGTGGTTGAGCAGCGCGCGGAGGAGCGCGTCGGCGAAGAAATGGAGCGCTTCGTCAAGGCGTCCGATCGGCTGCAGGCCGAGCTGGATGCCGCCGAGCTGCAGTTTGCGCTGGGTAAGGCTGAGGCGCGCGATGCGCTGACGGAAAAGCGCGGAGACTTTAAGCAGCAACTACAGGCATTGCGCAGCCGACTGCACGAGGCGGGGAAAAAAGCCGAACATCGGCTTGAGGACCTGGAAGACGAATTAGGCGAGGGTGTTGCAGCCTATCGAGATTCCATGGTGGACTTCTTTCGACATATCTAGTCGCTGGCGCTAGCCGGTTTAGTCAGCGGCTTTTTCGTAGAGCCACTTCATGTACATGATCGGCGCCAGCGGTGCTTCGATTAGCTGGCGGAAGCGCCAGCCATCCGGGCTGCGCTGCAAGGTTGCGCAAACCCGGTTCTCACCGCCAATGGGCTTGTCATAGCCCTGGATTTCCCCGCGCCAGTACATGCGATACCAGACGCTGAGCATGTCATCGTTCAGCGTCTTGATGTACAGCTCCCAGGTCCGCATCTCAAAACTGATGATGCTGTCCGTGGTCTTTTGCCAGTAGTCGTTAACGGCTTCCCAGCTGGTCAGCGGGGTCTCCAGTTCTTCGGGTTGATACAGCGGGGCATCATCGTCGGGATGCCAAAGCTCGCGAATACTAAATAGTTGGTTGGCGCACCAGCGTTGCGCCAGATCCGCGAGCAGTGCCTCTACTGCGGCTTGTTCGGGATGCTGCTGTTTCATGTGTCCGACCCAGCGGCAAGTTCAGCGTTGCGTTCGGCCAGTTGCTGTCGATAGGCTTTGCGCACGATCAGACTGGGAAAGATTGCCAGTATGCCAACGGTAAAGCGACACCTGTCATAGAGTAGCGGATGGCTGATTCATCGCCGATGATGAAATCAGTGATAAAAGCTACGGACTGCGGGCCGATAATCGCGCCAATCATGCTGATAACCAGGTAGAACAGGGCGATGGCCTGGCTGCGAATTTGTCCAGGCGCGATACCGACTATGGCTAACGGCGCGCAGGCTGTACCCATGGCTGCCCCGACGATGGTGGTGAGGTAGACGGCGAAACTGGAAATGGCCGAGGGCATCAGCGGGAAAATGACGCTGGATATCACCATGATCCAGACGACCCAGGATCACCACGATAACCGGCCCGTCCGAACGACCGCGGGTTTGCAGTCTATCCGCCAGCCAGCCACCGAAGTTCACCGAAAGCGGTCCGACGATAATCAGGCCGATGCCGTTATAGACACTGAATTTGGGTATATCCCATTCCCAGGTACGCGAAAAATACGCCGGCAACCAGGCGTGGCTATAGGCCAGGATGGTGATGCAGGACATGCACAGGAACACGCCACCGAAACTACGCCAGCGCTTGATCAGGTAACGAAAGGCGGTGGGAAAGCCGACGTTGCCCGCGCCCATTTCCGCGGTGGCAGCTGTACCGGTGCGCATGGGCTCGCGCACCGTAAACATCAGTGCGGCAATTAACAGGCCCGGCGCGCCCACGGCCAGAAAAACCACCTGCCAGGGACGGATTTCACCGAAAAACGGCAGGGAGAGGCTGTCCTGAACTTCCGCCCACTGGATGATCTGGCCACCCACCAGGTAGGCAATACCTGAACCGATGGAGACCGCGCCAGTATAGAAGGCGATGGCGCGCCCGCGACTCTTGGGTGGAAAGTAGTCTGTGATCATGCCCAGCGCGCAGGGACTCAGCGTCGCTTCGCCCACACCCACCAGCATGCGGGTAACAAACAGCTGGGCGAAGTTTCTGCTCAGGCCGGCCGCCGCCGTGGCGGCGCACCAGATGGTGATACCGATGGCGACGATATTGCGGCGGCTGAAGCGGTCGGCCAGCCAGCCGAGTGGAATGCCCATGGTGGCGTAGAACAGGGCAAAGGCGAAACCCAGCAGCAGGCCCATCTGCGAGTCCGTCAGCTCCAGATCAGCCTTGATCAGTTCGACCAGCAGCGACATCACCCAGCGGTCCAGATAAGACAGGATGTAGGCGCAGGTCAGCAGTATCACCACGTACCAGGCATAGGCCGGACTGGCCTGCTGTTGTTCTACGCTTTGCTGTTGCATGGCGCCTCCCTGAATTGAGGGCTGATCATACCCCCAGGCGGCAGTTCGGGCTGCTTGCCGGCCTTTGATGGCCGCCTGCGGGTGATAAGATTCCTGACCAGATTAGCGTACAGCGACATTTCTATGGGTAAACAATTTTCCGACACCGGCCTGCGCCTGCAACGTCCCAACCTGGTGGTTGCTGACCTGGATCGTTCGCTGCGTTTTTATCGCGATGTGCTCGGCTTTCGGGTTGATTTCCAGAAAGATTCTGAACACGACTCCTATTCGTATCCGGTGTTTGAAATTCCGGCCGAGGCCAGGCTGAGATTTTGCGTGCTGTCGGCCAACGAGGACCAGCCGCGCAGTCTCGCGCTGACGGAAATTCGTGGTATCGATTTACCTGAACCGCCATTGCCACGACTCAATGCCATGGTCCTGAATATTGAAGATATCGATGGCGTGCTGGCCGCCGCGCGCGCTGAAGGGCTGCATGTGTATCGCGAGGAACGCCTGGAAACCAATGACGGCCGGATCGGCCGCGAGATAGGCATCGTTGATCACGATGGACACCTGGTGGTGATCTACACGATTCTAAGCGGTGCCTGAAAGCCATCGGCGACGGCGCGGCCCGGGGCCGTTAGCGCAGCGGTGAACCGGCAATGGTTTGTCGCGGCCCGTCCGCAGGGTCAGCCGCGAACCAGCGATTTCGGCTATCGGGAGGTCGCAGTGCCCGAACCTGCCGAGGGTGAGATGCTGCTGCAGACCCTTTACCTGTCGCTGGCACCGGTGATGGCGATGTATATGAGCGGGCAGGAAATTGCCCAGCGCCCGCCACTGGCCATCGGCGACGTGATTCATGGTCGCGGTGTTGCCCGCGTTGTCAGCTCGCAGCATCCGGACTACAAGCTCGGTGACATTGTGCATGGCCAGCTTGGCTGGCAGACCTATCGGGTAACCGATGCCGCGGAAGGCGAGCGCTTTTATCCATTCACGGCCACGGATTTGCCGGCGCACCTGGCCCTCGGCGCGCTGGGGATGACCGGCTATTCTGCCTATTGTGGTTTCGTGGATGCCGGTCAGCCCAGGGAGGTGACACGGTACTGGTATCCGGTGCCGCCGGCGGGGTTGGCCACCTGGTTATGCAGATCGCGCGCGCCGTCGGCTGCGGACGCGTAGTAGGGATCGCCGGCGGAGCTGAAAAATGTCGCTTGTTGCAGCAACTCGGCTGCGACGTTGCCATCGATTACCGGCTGGGCGATATGCAGGCGCAGATTCGTCGTGCCTGTCCGGATGGCGTGGATCTTTACTTTGATAACGTCGGCGGCGAAATGCTTGAAGCGGCGTTGGAAAACCTGCGCATGCACGCGCGCATTGTGCTGTGCGGATCTATCTCTGAATACACCCGCGATGAGCCCTTCGGCCCGCGCAATTACACCCGGCTGCGGCGCCATGAAGCGACTATGCGTGGCTTCTATGTCTATAACCATACGGCCGGCTATGCCAGTGCCGAACAGCGCATGGCGGCGTGGGTGCGCAGCGGGCAGCTGACGCCGGTGCAGGACATTGTTGATGGTTTCGAAAATATGCCCGCGGCCTTGATCGGCTTATACGCGGGCACTAACGCCGGTAAACAGGTCGTGCGCGTGCACGACCCGCAGGAGTAACGAGTATGACAACCATAGTGCGCAGGACCACCCTGGTGGTACGTGATATTCAGCGCTCCGTCGCTTTCTATCGAGATGCCCTGGGAATGACGGTCTACTACGATAGCGAGCTGGAACTGAGCGGCGTGGTGATGCCCATCGCCAGTGCCGGGGCCAAGTGTCACCTGGTCATCATGCAGGCAGAAGATCCGTGGATTGGCATGATCGGCCTGATGCAGGTGACCGATCCACTGGAGCCCGATCCCGGCCCTTATCGGCAGCGCCTGTCCATTGGCGACGTGGCTTTTGTGATGGCTAGCGAGGATGCGCGGGCCACCTTTGAACGCGTTCGCGCCAGCGGTGTGCAGCTGATCCAGGAGCCCGTCGAGAGTGCCGTGCCCAAGCCGGGCGGCGGTGAGATTCGGATGATTACCAGTAGCTTCTTTGATCCGGACGGGTTTTTTCTGGAAGTGAATCAGCGCCTGGAAAGCTGAACCTGAAGCTCCGAATTCTGGCTGTGATTTTGGTTAAGGCAACTGCAGGAACTCAAACAGCATGACTGAACAACAAATACCGAAGGCACGATGGTCTACGCGGATACGCGCTTGGGGCAAATGCATTTGCGCATCTGGCCCGGCCCTGCGGACGCGGTCGCGCCGCCGGTGGTTTGCCTGCATCCGGTGCCTTATTCGGGTGCCTACTACGACGCCTTTGCGAGTTTGTTGTCGCAGCGCCTGTCCGTAGCTGGCTGTGGATATGCTGGGCTATGGCAGTTCGGCAAAACTGCATGCGCCGGCCAGCATCGCCGAGCATGCCGCGGCTATTGCCGACGCTTTGCAGACACAGGGTATCGGCCAGTATGTCCCTCTGGTTTTCATACCGGCTCGGCCATTGCCGTTGAGCTCGCTATAGCACGGGCCAAGCGTGTACCGAAGCTGGTGTGCATTACCTATCCGTTGCTGGACGAGGAGCAACGCAAAGACCAGCTGGCCAGCCTGGGTCGTGTCTCACAGGCCGGCGAGCAACTGGACTCCCTGCGCCGTCGCTGGCGGTTTACGGTAACCAATCGGGCAGCCGGCGTACCGCTGGATGCGGCCATGACCAACTTTATCGACGAGTTGCGCGCAGGCGACGATGCCTGGTTCGGCTTCCAGTCGATGTTTGAGTATCCGTCGGAGGAGCGTCTGCCGAAGCTAAAGCAGACGGCGCTGGTTATCAACGTGGAAGGTTCTTTGAAGGCGGCGACTCAGGCGGCCGCCGAACTTATCCCTGAAGCTCGCTATGTTGAGTTTCCGAGTATGAATAAGGGGATATTCGAGTTGCATGCGCGGCAGTTGGCATCGGCGGTCAGTGCGTTTGTTGAGGGTTCGGACGATTAATTTTAGGTCTGCGTGCCGCGACGGGTGCCGAGCCTGTTCAGGACACGCCGTGAATACGTCCCTGTAGGCTCGCGGCGCCCGTCCCTGGGCGCCGACGGTCCTGAACAGGCTCGACACCCGTCGCTGAGACCTTGTCGGGTCATTGGGCTATACGTCGTCGGTGCTGACTGAGTTCATTAGATTTTATACGTTGGCTGCGCTGATCACGTGTTTCGGGATTGATCCAGGCGGTTACGCTCGACGGCGCCAGTACGGCTTTTTTGGAAATCGACTGGCCGTCCGAATCCGCGGCAAAAAAAAGCCCGCGCCGTTTAACCGGCGCGGGCTTGTATTAAGCGAGTAATCGCTTAGCGCGAGCCGCCGAAGCGGTAGACGGCGCGGGCGCCGTAGGTGCGCTGACGAGGCATGGTGAGCGCGAAGCCGCGCTCAATGCCCGATGCACCGGAGCAGTCGATCGCTGTGCCGAAGCTGTCGCAGGTCGGAATACCGCCGCCGCGACGGTCAATGTAACGCAGCACGTCGAACGGGGTGTCGTCGTCGAGCAGGTTCTTGGCCCAGATGCTGAGTTCCCAGGCGCCGAGATTGACACCGATGTTACCGCCCAGCAGGTTGCGGTCGCCGGTCTCGATCAGGTTGTGTTCCTGCGCGAACTTGGATCCTTCGAAAGCGTAGTCGACGCTGACCCACCAGGAGTTATCTCCGCCCAGTTCGCCCTCAAGTCGGGTGAACAGGCTGAACATTTGCTCCGGTACGCGCGGGACTGTCTGTCCGGCGACGCTGCCCAGAGCGTTGGTTTGCTCGAGGCCGCCAAGACTGCCCTTCAGGTCAGCCTGGTCGATGCTGATGCGTTTGGTGATTTCGGCATCCGTGTAGGCGTAGGTCAGACCCGCTGTCCAGAAGTCGGTCAGCGCAAAGGTGCTTTCGAACTCGATGCCGAAGACTTCTGTCTGACCGGCATTGGTAATGCCGGAGGTTGTGAAGGCCGGTATTGACGTCTTCGCAGACCGTGGTCAGCTGCTGGTCCTCGACTTCGAGAAAGTAGCCGGCCAGTGCGAAGGTGGCGCGATCGTCAAATAGCTTGCCCTTCAGCCCGAGCTCGTAGTTCCAAGCCTGCTCCTCGTCGACCGCCTGCGGCAGGTCCGGACACTGAACCGAATTATTGAAGGTTCCGGGCTTCGTGCCCTTGGCAATATTACCGTAGAGATTCAGGTCTTCAGTCATCGACCAGACCGCCGTAAAGCGCGGCGTGACGTTGTCGAAAGTCGCGTTGTTGAACTGCGTTGCCTGCCCGCCACCCTGAGGAATTTCCTCAATGGTGATTTCATCTTCAGCCCAGCGCGCTTCCACAGTCAGCGTCAGGTTATCGAGAATGTCCCAATCCACGGAACCGAAGACTGCGATGTTCTCGATGGTTTCGAGGCCATTGGTCGGTACCAGGTTACTAACAACTCCGGAAAATGCCCCGGGACCGCCGATGCCCCTGGAGAAGATCTCATCATTGGTGCCCTTGTAGTAGTAGCCGCCCAGCACGAAACGCCAGCCTTCAATGCCGGTGAACTGGCCACGCAGCTCCTGCGAGAAGTCGGTTTGTTCGTCCAGGTCCCACTGGTTGAACAGGCCGGCCGCAGAAGGGCTGAACGGCAACGGTGTGTAGCCGGCGTAGGATACGTCGAACGCGGTCTGCACTTCGTCTTCGATGTAGCCAGTAATGCTGGTGAACAGCCAGTCTTCGCTCGGTTCGAAGTTCAGCGTCAGGCTGTAGATCTGCCGCTCGAGCTGGCTGCCGGCGAATCCTGCAGCGCCCTGCAACTGGTTCGTGTTCGCGCGCAAGCCGTTCGCATCGGCAACAGCCGTGCCCTGGTAATAGCCGCGTGCACGCGGGGCCTCGGCCGTTCGTGCCGCGGTATTGTTCAGCTCCCTGCCCTGCAGGTAAATCGCCGGCAGTTCATCGTCCGTTTCCTGGTAGCCAACGCGCAGGATGGCCTCCAGGCTATCGGTGACTTCCCACAATAGCTTTCCGGTCACGCTGATGGTTGATTCACCGCCGATCGTGCTGCCGTCGACGGCCTGGTTAACGTACTGCCCGTCGATAGTGTCGTAGCCACCTGACAGGAAGTAAGACAAGCTGTCAGTAATCGGTCCGCTAATCGATGCTGTGCCGTTGAAGAAATTGTCGCTGCCGCCGCTGAGGTCAACAATGGCTTCGAAGTCTTCCGTCGGCCGCCGGGTCACATAGTTGATCGCACCAACGTAAGTACCTCGACCGAACTGCGCAGCCTGCGGGCCACGCAGGATTTCCACGCGCTCCAGGTTTGCCAGTTCCGTCGACTGGGGTGAACCGCCAAGGTACACGCCGTCGATGAAGTAACCCACGGCGGACGCGTTGGCGACACCGTTAAGAATCGTGCTGATACCGCGAATCGTCGGCCGGTCGGAGCCGGGCTGGCGCCCGAAGGCCGGGGTGAACGAGAAGCCTGGCGTAAACAGCGCGATGTCGTCGGTGCTGCGCAAGTTCAGCTGCCGGATCGTTTCCTGGCTGAACGGCGAGACCGCGATCGGCACGTCGAGCACGTTTTCGTCGACGCGGCGTGCGCTGACGACGATCTCTTCCAGTTGCGCCTGGGCGGAGCCCACGGCGCCGAGACCGATGATTAGACCGGCGGCGCTTACCAGCGCGCGACGGGAGCGGGTGATGGGTTTGGTCATGGTTGTTAACCCCCTGATGTAGCGCCGATCGCACCCCTGCGAGCGGCTTATCCCCGAAATCAGGCACGGCAGTAACCGCCGAGCCCTGCATGTGGGTCGAAAGTTAGGCTATTGACAGTATGCTGTCAATTGTTCTTTTATGTGGGCTTCACGCTACAGACAGGCCCGGGGAAGCTTTGGCGCAGGGGTATGGGGATCGTTAAATGACAACACCAGAGGCACGTCACGCCAGGCAAGTCTTGCTGCAGAGCGGCGAGACGCAGCTGTCTCCGGAGTTCGTTGAGGCGTTTCAATCGCTCGTTGGCGAGGTTTTCCGGCTGAATGGCGCGTTGTTGTCCGCCGGCGACCGACTGGCCCGGGATCTCGGCGTGTCTCCCGCGCGCTGGCAAACGATTGCCACCATCCGCAAAAAGCCAATGACCGTGTCCGATATCGCCCGGCGTCTCGGCCTGGCCCGCCAGAGCGTCCAGCGTACGGTCAAGTTGCTGATCGGCGAAGGGCTCGCCATGCATCGGCCGAATCCGGAGCATCGCCGCTCGCACCTGGTTGCGCTGACCCGCCGCGGCGAGCAAGTCATGGAGGAACTGGCTGCGCGCCAGGTACCGCTGACCGCGCTGTTTACATTGCAACTCGGTCTCAGTGTCGAAGATCTCGAGGAACTCGCCAGGCAACTTCACACCATCCGCGAAACTGCGGAACGCGTTGGCACCTAGAACTCGCTACCCGTGTGCTGCACTAGTGCGGTAATCACTGCGCCAAGATATTGAAGCTGCGATTATCAATGCAGCTGAAATCCCTGCCGGCCTTTCGAGCTATTGGTCCGGACCGCGATAGTAGTCCTCCATCGCCTCAACGAAGCCTTCGAACCGTGAGTAATCTTTAGAGACGATATCGACCCGAATATCGCGCAGTCGAACGCCGGTGGCGGTAATGGGTCCGAAGCAGGCAACCACTGCATCGCCATCGAGCAAGTCGCGTTCTTTACCAAGATAAAGCAGCAGGCTTTCGATCTCGCCCCGGCTTGTCAGCGCGATCATATCGATCTTGCCACTGCGCAGCATATCGACACCGGTTTCAAGGCCCTCCGTGGTACGGGCGGTTACATAGGCTGGCAGTCGCAGGGTCTGCAAGCCCACTGCCTCAAGTGCGGCGATAAATTCGGGCACGACCAGCGGTTCTTCCATGCCCACCACGTCCGGCGCGGGTACCAGCACCGTGCCGCGCTCGCCAAGACGCGCCAGCTCATCAACTATCCCCTTGGGACTGCTCACCGGTGGAACCAGGTCGGGCGTGATGCCGCCCTTTTCCAGGGCCTGGGCATCGTTGCCAACGGCCGCAAATTTTAGCTTGTCGAAATCTGCGGGCTCCAGACCCAGGGCTTTCGCCCGGTTAAAGAACGCCTCAATGCCATTGCGGCTGGTAAACGCAATCCAGTCGTACTTGTCACGATTGCGCAGTGCTGCGTCGAAGGTGGAATAGTCCGCCAGCGGTTCAATGACGATGGTCGGCATCCAGACTGGCCGGGCGCCGTGCTCGATGAGCAGGCCACCCAGTCGGCCGGCGTAGTTGCGCGGGGCCGTGTACAGAATTGTCTTGCCGGTCAGGGGCAAATCGTCCCGCGCAACCAGCGACGGTAGCGAACTCAAGGCCTGGGCTGTCGCCATGTTCGGCAGTAATAACGCTGAGGCTAAGCAGCTCAGTGCGAGCGCGCGTAGGAATTTCAGCTGCCTGATCAGTTTCATCTGCTCTCCTGATTTTTTCTCGTGGGGATTTCGGAATTTCGGACCTTAGTCCAAGGTTTGTCGTGTTTCAAAAATAGGACCGCATTGCTGGCGGAAGAAAAATAGGTAGTTTTCCCTACCGACAGTCAGTGACCGTCGATGCGCCGATAAGGGTCGCGCAGATCGTCACCTGTAGTCGCTTGTCCTGCTGTCACCAGATCTGCACGCGTTCCTCGGCACTTAACCACATGCCGGCCGTTTCACTGACGTCGAAAGCACGCTGGAATTCCGCCAGGTTACGCACCACGCCATTGACCCGGTAACGCGCCGGCGAATGCGGTCCGCGCACCAGCATCTGGCGCAGCAACTCATCGCGATACTGGCTTCGCCAGGCCACCGCGTAACCTATGAAAAACCGCTGAGCCGCGTCAAAGCCATCCAGGCTGGGGGCATCATTGCCGTTCAGGGACAGTTGATAGGCACGATAAGCCATGGTGACACCGGCCAGGTCGGCGATGTTCTCACCCACGGTCAGCGCGCCATTAATGGCCTGGTCTGGCAATGGTTGAAAGCTATCGTACTGCGCTATCAGCCCCTGCGCGCGGCGCTGATACTCGGCCGCATCGGCCGGCGTCCACCAGTCGCGCAATCGGCCCTCGCCATCGAATTTGCGGCCCTGGTCATCAAAGCCGTGACTGAATTCGTGGCCGATGACCGCGCCGATGGCGCCATAGTTGATCGCGTCGTCGGCTTCGGGATTAAAAAACGGCGGTTGCAGGATTGCGGCCGGAAACACAATCTCGTTCAGCGTCGGCCGGTAATAGGCATTAATGGTTTGCGGTGTCATGCCCCATTCGCTGCGGTCAACGGGCTTGCCCAGCTTCGCGACTTCGCGATTGTGCGCCCACTGCCGGGCGCGAGTGACGTTGCCCACCAGGTCGTCGACGCTAATAGATAGCGCTGAGTAGTCTTTCCAGATATCCGGGTAGCCGATCTTGGCGTTGAATAACTCCAGCTTGGCCAGTGCTTCTGCGCGGGTCGCTTCCGTCATCCAGTCCAGTTGCTGGATTGACTGACGAAAGGCTGCGCGCAGATTCTCCACCAGGATTTCCACCCGCGCCTTGGATTCGGGCGGAAAATACCGCGCCACGTATTCCTTACCCGCCAGCTCGCCGATCGCGCCGTTGACCAGGCGTACGCCGCGTTCCCAGCGCTTGCGCATCTGCGGTTGCCCGCTGAGCACGCCTTTCTCAAAACGAAAGTCTTCCTCGAGGATGCTTTTCTTGAGATAGGGGGCATACGCCTTGAGCAGCTTGAAGCGCAGGTAATCTCTCCAGGCGGCTACCGGCGTTGCCGTAACCAGTTCACCCAGGGCTGCAAAATAGTCTGTCTGCGCCACGACGAATTTTTCCGGCGCAGCAAAGCCACCCGTTTCCAGCAGGCTGGACCAGGCTAGCCCCGGCGACAGGTCTACTGCGCCTGCCAGGTCGAACTGGTTTCGATAGATAGTTTCGCGGTCGCGATTCTGGACGCGGCTCCACTGGCGCTCGGCCAGCGCCGTTTCCAGTTGCAGTATTTGCTCGCCGACACCCGCTTGATTCTCCCAGCCTGCCAGCTCATGCAGCTTATCTATGTGGGTCAGGTAGGCGGCGCGGGCGTCGGCCAGTTCACCGCTGTCCTGCAGGTAGTAGTCCCGGTCGGGCAAACCGAGTCCGTCCTGCCAGAAATAGGCGATGTTTTTTTCAGGGTCGTCAGCTGCGCTGTCGATGAAAAAATTAACAGGAACCTGCAAACCGATACGCAGCGCGTGGCCAAAGTAGGCCATCACCGTGGCGTGACTGTCCAGCTGTTGAATGCGCTGCAACTCATCGTCGAGCGGGGTTAGCGCCAGCGCTTCGATCGTTTCTGTATCGAGGAAACTTGTGTACAGGTCGCCTATTTTCTGCAGGTCGCTGCCAGGCTCTGCTCCGGCGGCTGCCGCGGCCTCAAGAATTTCGCGTAGCTGAACTTCCGTTTGCTGCTGCATTTGCTGCATGACGCCGTAACTGGAACGCTCGGGCGGAATCGGCGTGGCTTCCAGCCAGGCGCTGTTCACGTGCTCAAAAAAGTCTGATTCCGGGCTGACTGTGGCGCTGAGATCGTCGGGCTGGAAGCCGAGCTGGCGGCTTGTCTGTTGCGGTGTCTCGGGCGCGCAGGCCATCAGGGCCAGGCTGGTCAGGAGTAACAGGACAGTTTTCATCGGTCAGTGCATCCATGCAATTTGCCATGATGTTACCCACGCATGGCTCCGTCCGCCACGTAGACTGGCCAGTCTGTGGGTTGCTATCAGTCCCGCCGGAAGTCCTGGCAGGCGCTTGATAAGGGTGCTGGCTATCGGTCTCGTTGACCGTCTGTTGACCGAATAGCCCTTGAACTGGGGTTCAAGCCTTCGGAGAATCATAGCCATATAAACCCTGGGGCATTTTGTCGCACCCTGCGGTCACGATCCCACCCGGCCTTTCGTCAGATTTTGGCGATGGCCGGCCCAGGCAAAGAATGTAATGGAGAAGTAAATGAAGATGGCTAGAATTCTTGGCGCTATCGCGAGCCTTGTCGCTGGTCTGGGTCGGTACGGCCCTGGGCGGCGCGCATGAGAGCGGCGAAATGGACCACAGCAAGATGGACCACGACCAGATGGACCCGGCGGCTATGGACCATTCTGAGATGGGCCATGACATGGCCGGCCACAGCACCGACAAGGACGAGATGGGCCGTCGCCTTTACGGCATGAAACACAACGTCACGCCGGAAGTTGCCAACGAGTTGCGTGCCAAGATTCCCCTGTTTGCGCCCTACAGCGATGCGGAAATCAGTCTCAGCATGGAGATGATGGGTTCCAACTACGCCTGGTATCTCAGCGAGGACGATCTGACCGGCAGCCAGGGTGTGCTGTTGCTGCTACATGGTTTTAAGAATGCCGACGCTAACTTCAAGCAGCAGGTTGAAGGCATGTCGAGTATTTTCCCGATGGCCATGGCGCCCGGCATGAGCATGATGATGTCGGATCATATTCAGTTGGCCGTCAAGGATATTGAGGCGGCAGGCGCAGAAACCATCGTTGTTGTGCCCATCGTGTCCACGCGCTACAACACGATGCTGCGTCAGTGGGAGTACATTTTTGGTCTCGAGGAAGAGGCCAGCTACGCCAGCGTCAGTCGCGTGGAAACAGATTCCAAAATCCTCTTCACAGATCCTCCGGGTGATGACCCGCTGGTGGCGGAGATTCTGTTAGACCATGCCTATGAAATCAGTACTAACCCGGCCAAGGAATACGTAATCATTGCGGCCCATGGCCCGTCCTTTGCGGCAGACAACGTGAAGGCGCTGGCTGAGCTTGAGAGTCTGGCCAAGATCATGCGTGAAGACGGGGATTTTGCAGGTGTCGGCGCCATGACCCTGCAGGATGATTCGCCGCCCGAGGTCCGCGATGCGAATGTGGCCAAGCTGCGCGGCATGGTGGAGGCAGCCACTGCGCGTGGTGAAAGCGTCCTGGTGGTTACCAACCTGATTGGTACGCGCACTATTCAGTCCAAGCTGCGCAAGGATCTCAAGGGCCTGGACTACAAATTCAATAAGAACGGGCTGGTCGCAAATCCAATCTTTATGAAATGGATGGGCGAGGCCATACGCGAGCAATTTGAACGCAATGCCTCGCTGGATGCTGATCAGCCGGCCGTGGCGGAAACGCGCTAACAGTCTGGTTAGACCAGAAGCGCCGGCAGCCTCAGGGTCGCCGGCGCTTTTTTGTCAGCGACGTTTTTCCAGCGCCTGTTCCAGGCCTTCGCAGACCCTTTCCAGCACCGTTACCCGCGCCCAGCGCTTGTCCTGCGCGCTGATCAGTTGCCAGGGTGCTTGCCGTGGACTGGTGCGCGCAACCATATCGTTTACCGCTTGCGTGTAGGCTGGCCACTGTTCGCGGTTGCGGTAGTCCTCTTCGGTAATCTTGTATTTCTTATATTCCGTTTGCTCGCGCGCATGGAATCGGCGCAGCTGTTCATCGGCGTCGATATGCAGCCAGAATTTCATCACCGGCGTGCCGTGTTCATAGAGTTGCGCTTCGAAATCGTTAATTTCTTCGTAGGCGCGTTGCCACTCATCCGCCCGGGCCAGGCCTTCCACCCGCTCCACCAGCACACGACCGTACCAGCTGCGGTCGAAAATGCGCATCTGGCCGTCGCGCGGAATGCGCCGCCAGAAACGCCATAAATACTGATGCGCCAGCTCTTCATCGCTAGGCGCAGCAATGGGGATAACCTTGGCATCGCGTGCGGATATGGCCTGGGTAATGCGCCGGATTACGCCGCCTTTTCCGGCCGCGTCCCAGCCTTCGAAGACCAGCACGCTGCCCAGCTTCTCGGCGCGGCAGCGCAGAGACAGGGCGTGCAGGCGCAATTGCAGCTTGTCGACCTGTTTTTGATATTTGCGGTAGCCGATGCTGGCTGACAGGTCGACCTGTCCCAGCGCATCGCTGGCAGTGCGGCGCAGGCGCCGTGCCGGGGGAGGCGGATCCGCAGGGCGATCGAGTTCCGCGAGCACCAGCCGGGCAATATCCAGGTCTCGCTGCCGGGGGTCCGTGCCATCGACGATATGCCAGGCCAGGTGCTTGCCGGTATCGGTCAGCGCCTCCTGGATCACGTCATTGCCCTTGTCGTAATGTTCGAGGATGGTCCAGTCCAGCTTCTCGACATAGCGACCCAGGTCCGGATCACTGGAAGATGCCTTCAGGCGCTTTTTCAGTACCGAGCGGGGCACATCCAGCCAGATTTTGACCATTCGTCCGCCATCCGCCATAACCAGCTGGTCGAAGCGATGGGCGTAACGCAGGTACTGACGATAGCGTGATTTGCGCAGCGTACCGGCGGCCCGGCGGGAGATCAGCGTGGTGATCCAGGCGCCGACGAACAGGCCGGTGCGGCCCTTGCTGGGCATGCTGCGCCAATATCGCCAGAACAGCGGCCGGGCGCGTTCTTCATCGCTGGCTTCGGTAGCAAACCAGGTGTCTACATAGCGGGCATCCATCCATTCCATCAGTCGGTCGACGACCTGCTCGCAGCCGCTGCGATCGCGACCGGCGATCAGCACCAGCACCGGAAACCCGGCTTCCCTGAGGCTGTACTGAGCGTTCACCAGGCGGACGCGCAGCCCCGGGATAGCGTCTTTGTACTCGGTCTTGGTGAGGCGTTTGCTCGCCCCCTGGCCCGTCTGGCTGCGGCTCATTTCCGGATCCTTTCAGCATGAATCCGAATGTCCGGCAGCGGCGAAAATTGAGATAACAGCATGGCGAACAACTTAATCGCCCTTAGCAACAGGTAGCAATAAGCACAATCCGATCATTAAAGAGTTTGGCATCCGGGGTGGTCTCTGCGTCACGACCCCCCAATACCTCCCAAGATCCCCCCTGTACGTGATTCGGGGGTCGCTCCGGAAGCCAACGTAGCAAAGGCCGGCGGTTTTTCCCCCTGAAACCGCCGGCCTTTTTTTATGTACGCGGCGGCGAAGCCTTTAATGGCGACTACCAGGCATAGGCTGCCTGTAGAAATCCGTTTATACCCGTGCCCGGCAGACGCACCCCGACACTAACATCAGATGGCGAAACTCGATTAAAGCCCGCGACATGATGGGTGTAATTCTTATCGAACAGATTATCGATGCCGGCTCGCAGCTTGACGCCACCGGGGGCTTGCCACTGGGCGTATAGATTCATGATGCCATAGGCGGGCGTCGCTTCATTACTGGAGCGCGGTTCGTCCAGGACAATGGTTCGTGATAGCTGATCCTGTTCAGCGGCGCCAACGCCTTCCACCGTGATGGACCAGGAACGTGCGGCATAGGTAACGGCCAGGCGCGCATTGAGCGGGGCAATGCGATACAGGTTGTCATCCAGCGTCTTGTTTTTACCACGCACGTAATTAAAGGTACCGTCCAGTTGCCAGGCTTCGCCTAAACTGAGCCCAAACGCAGCATCTAAACCATACAGCTCTGCATCCGTATTGCTGAATGTCAGCGGCGTCGGGTCACCGTTGGCATTCCCGCTGACCGCAATAACCACCGGGTCGGTGCTGGCCACGCCCTGAACGAAGTCATCGACCTGGCGATAGAAAATCCGTGGTGAGAAATATCCCGCTGATGATTGCCATTCGAGGCCTAATTCAAATTGATTGGAAATCTCACTGTTCAGTTCCGGATTGCCTACATAGTTATTCAGGTCGCCAAGTCCCGAGTTTACTTCCAGCGGTATCCATAGATAGCGCTCAATATAGGAGGCAGGCCGTGTTTTTCGCGCATAGCCCATGCCGAGAGTCAGATTCTCGCTCAAGGCATAGTCCAGCTTGATCACCGCATCGAGATTGTTATCAGTTTGCTTGCGGCTCGCTGCGTTGAAACGGTCGCGAAGCGCGGCAACAGCGCAGGGGGGTGAACCCGGCGGCGCGGCACCGCTGTCGCAAAGTTGTGCGGGTTGCGCGTTCACTTCATCAGCATCGGAGTCGGTGCGTTGATAGCGGAGACCTATTTCCAGATCCCAGTTATCGGCCAATTCGCCCTGCCATTCCACGAACAGGCCCAGATTGTCCTGGCTGGCGTCGTTAAAATTCTGCACGAAGAACGGCGGTACGTCAGGGTCCTGAACCAGGCCAGAATGCTGTTCGAAGTTGCCGTCCACACCAAAGTTCAGCTGCCCGCCCAGAGCTTCCATTTCGGCGCGCAGATCGAAGCCCACGGCATCGCTTTCCACATCCACAAACCGGCGTTCGTCTCCAATAAAAGGTGGCAGCGGCAATTGCGAGTCGTCTGGCGGGTCGCGCAGCTGGTAGTTGTTCATCGCGTGCTCGACCCCGGTGAAAAACAGTCGGCCGCTGAGGCTGATGTTTCCAAGCTGCGTGTTTAGCCCCAGATTAAGACGATCAGTGTCGAAAAAGTCGATATCCAGCGGCAGCGCAGGCGTGCCGGTCAGGCCTGTATCGGTATGCGTATAGTCTATGCTGACTTCGCTATCGTTCCAGCGAAAACCATAGCCTGCGCCGTAGGTGCTGCGCTCGTATTGCGTGCCGCCGATGGTGCCGCCACCAAACTCCTGGTCGTCACCTTCCTCGTAGCTGCCCAGCACCTGGAAGCGATGAGCCTCGTTGCTCAAGCCGAACAAGCCCGATAGCGCATAGCCATCGTTGCTCATACCGGACACAACCAGGTCTCCGCCGGTGCTGAAATCGCGCGCAGCTGCGAAGTCTATTTGCTTGGACTGTGCTTCAATCAGGCCGCCGACGCCCTGGCCCGAACTCACGGGTGCGATACCGCGGGTCATGGTGACATTGTTGGTCAGGCCCGGCGGCAGATAGTGCATCGGCGAGTCCATCCAGTTAAGCCCGCCGGGCGTTACTCGCATCTCGTCGACGCGGACATTTATTCGCGGGCCAAACAGACCCCGATATTGTGCCTGCCCGCTTAACGGGCCATTTCGATTGACGTTAGCGCCTGGTAATCGGGCAATGATCTCCATGGAATCCGGCGTGGGTGCTGCGCTGACACCCGGTGTGATATTGACGGCGTCATCACGCGCATTCGTGCCGATGACGGTGATCTCCGGAACCTGCGCCAGCAGGTATCCGGGGATTAGGAGCATCAAATAAAAGGCTGTAGCGTTGCGCATTGAGATTTTCCGACAATTCAGATTGTCGTTCCACGCTAGACAGCGGCCGGTCAGCTGTCCAGACAGGAAGCTGCGGTGATTTGTCGCAGTTGCGCCCCCCTTGTCGACTCAACCGCGCACCGGTCGTTTCTGCAACTTGCGCTGCAAGGTCCGTCGATGCATGCCGAGGGCGCGTGCGGTGGCCGATACGTTGCCATTGTTTTCTGTCAGTACGCGCTGGATATGCTCCCATTCCAGGCGGCGGACCGAAGGCGGGCCGCCCGTTTCGTCAGCCTCGCGCCGTGGTGCACGGCCTGCCAGCGCGGCGAGAATTTCCTCCACGTCGGCGGGCTTGCTGAGATACTGGGTGGCACCCAGTTTGATCGCTTCCACCGCCGTGGCAATGCTGCCGAAGCCGGTCAGGACCACTATCCGACAGGCTGGGCGCTGCCTGGCCAGTTCCTCTACCAGCGCCAGGCCACTTTCCTGGCCGATGCGCAGGTCGATCACAGCCGCTTCTGGCTGGTGCTCCAGTATTTTCTGGCGTGCGCCGTGGAGGTCGTGAGCAATCGCGATTTCGAACGCCCGCCGGCGCAGTGCTGCGGCCAATACGTCTGTGAATACCCGATCGTCATCAACCAGCAGTAGCCGCCGGCGGGCCTGCTCCAGATTGCTTGTGCTATTCATCATTGCTCAGGCGTTGAAGCGGAATTTGCAGTAACGCGCGACTGCCGCCGCCGTCACGCGGCAGGAACGTCAGGCTGCCGCCATGCTGAGCAGCTATGGACCGGGTTATCAACAGGCCGACGCCCAGTCCCTGGGTTTGTTCCTGATCGCGACGCGCTTGAATTGCGCCGGGTCCGGGGCCGCGGTCAAGTACCGTAAAGCAGATGTCCAGTTCATCCGTTGCTACCCTGAGTTCGATATTGCGCGGTGACACATCCACGGCGTTGTTCAATAAATTGGTCACGGCCTGGGCGAGGCTACGATCAGCGATGATTTGTTGCGTGGCGACCTGCCGGGTCACAGCGGTATTCAGCTGGCAGCCGGGGCGAAGGTTACGCAGCTGTTCGGCAATCTCATCGATAAATTCTGCGACTGACATGACTTTGCAATCGTCGCTGCGGGTGGCCCCGGCGGCATTCGCTATGCGCGACAAGCTCTCCTTGCAGCGTTGTATCTGGGTTCGCATCAACTCAAGCTGGTCACGCAGCTCTGGCTGCTCGGTGTCGGCCAGCTGCTGCGATAGTTCCCCGGCAAGCACCGCCATCGTCGCCAGTGGCGTGCTTAATTCATGCGCTGCGCCGGCAGCCTGCGTCGCCAGTGCCAGCAGGCTTTCGTCCTGAAGCGCGCGTTCTCTGGCCGCGGCCAGCTTGCGATCTCTTTCGCGCAGGCTTTCACCCATGGCCGCGACGAACTGCGCCACCAGCAATGCAATCAGAACGAAACCAAGCCACATACCAATGATGTGCAGGTCGAACACAGCCTGCTCATCGTCGGGAATAAACTCCGGAAGCGGCCGGCGGAATACCATGAGGCCTGAATAACTGGCAACCGTCACAGCAGCCATCAGCCAGGTGTAGCGACGTGGCAGGACGGTTGCCGAGATTATCAGTGGCAGCAAGAAGAACAGGGCAAAAGGATTACCGATACCGCCGCTATAGTAGAGCGTCCCGGTAAGGGCCAGCCAGTCGAACAACAACTGTGCCAGTAATTCTCGTTCGCTGAGCGGTCTTTCTGCCCGGAGTCGCCACCAGGTCCAGGCGTTCATGGTGAGCAGGCTGGCCAGAATCACCAGTAGCGGACCTAAGGCAACCGCAACGCCATAGAGCATGCTGCCCAGGACAATGAGCAGGGCGGGAGCAGGAATGGCTATGGCACGCAGCCACATCACACGCCGCGCGTTCAGGCGCAACGCTGCAGCTGGGTTGTTCAGAAACAGAGGTTCCGTCGCCATTGGCCGAATTTTTGGTATCCAGCGATGCGCAGGATATCCAGCTCAGTTATTTCGGCTGCCTAGGGTAGCCGAAATAATCAGCCTGGCTAGGTTCTGGCGGGCGCTACAACCAGCAGGGGTCCTGCGGAAACCACGACGCCACCCGGCTGCTCCGCGGTAATCGCAAAGGCTTTAGGGTCGATAACGGCCAGCTTGGCGTTTATGGGGATCAAAACTTCCGTCTGACCCGCCGGGATATTGAACACGCCGCCATCGACAGGTTTGCTGTCGCGATCAGGATCAACGATCCACAGCTGGTACTGCATGCGCTGTGCATTGTTAGCCGGCATCCCGGCCAGGCGCATGTAGCCTTGCTGGGTGCGGCTATTCCAGACCACGTCTCCGCTGACGTCCTGGTAGCCGGATTCCGTCGGCGGATTCCACGGCGAAATAATCGTGTCGGTCTCTTCCAGCAAGCCCGCGCGCGCCTCGGCGAGGCTGCTTAAGGGCTGCGTAGATTCGATGCCGATGGATACGTCGTTACGGACTACTACGAAAGCGAAGGCGAACATCGCGGCCAGTAACCATCCGGCGGCGGCCATGGGGGAGCGTGGCCTTGTCGGGTTAATACGTTTGGCGGGCGGGCTCAGGGTAGTGACATTGTCGCCCGCTGTACCGTCATTACTGGCGTGCCTGGAGGCTACCAGCGCTTGCCCCTGCCGTAACAGGCGCTGGCGTAATTCATCAGGCATGCGTTGCTGGCCGGTACGGTCCTGATCGAGCATGCCAATCTGCACCAGGCCGGCGATTTTCATGAAATCTTCGCGGTCTACTTCCTCGATTTGGCGGGAGAGCGCTTCCACTTCTTCGCGTTCCGGCCTGGCCAGACCGTCGACAGCTTCGTCGGCAAGTAGTTCGGTTAATCGTTGCATGGCTTTGCTATCTGTATGTTTCAAGCGATTGCGCCTTCGGGGGAGTCGCCGATTTCCTCGGCGATGCGCAACTGTTCGCGTACATGGATCAGGCCGCGCCGTACGCGGGTTTTGACTGTACCCAGCGGCATGTCCAGCCGCTCGGCAATCTCACTGTGGCTATAGCCCTGGTAGAGCGACATGGCCAGTATCTCTCGATGCTGCGGCTCCATCTCTCCCAGGACGCGTTCAATTTGGGCAACTTCGGCATCGTCATTCAGGCCGGCCGGCACGGCAGGCTGTTTGGCGCCGATCTGATCGTCAATGGATTCCATGCCCGGCTTGCGGTTGAAGGAGCGCAGGCGGTCAATCAGGCGCCGACGGGTAATGGTGGAAATAAAAGCGACTTCGCTGGCCACGTTTCGGTCGTAGCGCCCGGCGCTATTCCAGATTTCAATAAAAATTTCCTGGACCGCATCTTCGGCATCCATATGATTGCCCAGGTAGCGTCGAGCCAGTGACCATACGAGATCACCATAGCGACTGATGAAGTCGCCGACCGCGGCCTGATCGCCCTCGGCGACCCGCTCGAGGATGGTTTTTTCTTCCGTCACGCTAGGCTCTGTGTCACGTTTTTTGCTCCGCGACCAGGTGGCCTGGCGGATTGGAGAAACGCTGGTTGAACTTTCAATCATACATCAAGCTCATGGTTGCCCGTAAAAGCCGCAGGCGGATTTTTTCCCGCCTGCGGCTGGCCATTCTGCGGATAATTACTTGCTCGGCGGCAGGATTACCGCGTCAATTACGTGGATAACACCATTGCTGGCGGCCACGTCAGCGGCAACAACATTAGCGCCGTTTACGGTTACGCCACCGGCGGCCGGAACCACGGCGATGGTCGAGCCCTGCAAGGTTTCCGGAGATACTGCGCCGGTAATGTCAGCAGACATAATTTTGCCGGCGACCACGTGGTAGAGCAGTACCGCGGTCAGCTGATCCTTGTTTTCGGGCTTGAGCAGGTTTTCTACCGTGCCTTCAGGCAGGGCAGCAAAGGCCTCATCCGTAGGGGCAAATACCGTGAAGGGACCTTCGCCTTTCAGGGCCCCGATCAGATCGGCGGCGGTTAAAGCTGCTGCGAGGGTATTGAAGCTGCCAGCGGCGACGGCGGTGTCAACGATGTCTTTGGGCTTCTCAGAGGCCATATGACCGCCGGCCATGGCGTTGCCGGCAAACAGCAGGGCGGTGATTGCCAGCGTGTGAATCAGTTTTCTCATTCCAGGTACTCCTAGGGGGTTTGCAAGCCGTCAGACAGGCTTGCGTGCCTAGAATTTCGGCGCCTTACGTAACGCGGATTCAGACCCGCCCGCCGGCCAGTCCACCGGATTGCCTCTGTCCGATCAGCGGACAGATTGGGTTCGGGCGGGATTTCATTGCCCGCATGCGTTGGATCAGGGTCTCCGGGCACGCCCGAACAGGCCGCTATACTTATCCCATGCTCCGCATAATGGCTTCCTACAACATCAAGGGCGGAGTCGGTAAGACCACGACAGCCGTCAATCTGGCTTACCTCGCTGCCCGGGATGGATTACGCACGGTGCTCTGGGATCTTGACCCTCAGGGCGGCGCGAGTTTCTGCCTGGGCGCCCTGCCGGCCGGGGGGCTGGCCAGCCGGAAACTGATCAAAGGCAAACGCGAGCTTATTGAGGGATTGCAGGCCACGGCCTATCCCCGCTTGTCATTGCTGGCGTCGCATCAGTCCTATCGCAATATGGATCTTCACCTGGGTTCGACTGCCAATCCGGAGCGTCGGCTGCTGAAACTGATGCGACCGCTGAACAAACATTTCGATTTGTTAATCATGGACTGTGCGCCGAGCATTTCGCTGGTTTCCGAAAACATTTTTCGCGCCGCCGATGCGTTGCTGATGCCGGTGATACCCAATCCCTTGTCCTTGCGTGCCGTTGAGCAGGTGCGCGCGTTTCTGGCTGCGCAGGGCCTGGGGGACATTGCCTTGTTACCGTTTTTCTCCATGCTCGATCAGCGCAAGAGTCTGCATCGTGAAATGCTGGCAAGTCGACCGCCAGAGTTTTTGCTGTCGGCGATTCCCTACGCCAGTGAGGTCGAACGCATGACTCTGCGTCGCGAGCCCCTGGTGAGTTACGCGCCCGGCAGTCGCGCCGGCCAGGCTTTTGAAAATCTTTGGGCGGAAGTCGTTGCCAGCCTGGGCTGGGAGCTGGCCGCCTGAGCCGCGCATGCTGACTTTATTTAAACGAGTCATTGTTCTGCTGGCGATGCTTGGCCTGGCTGGTATTGCCTATCTGAACTACCAGTATCTGCAGGACCCACCCTACTGGCGCCGCTGGTGGGACCTGGTTACGCACCTCGAGCCGGATCACATGAACTTTTCGCCGACGGTGGCGGTGCAAAGTGAGCGCGCGTTTTTTCTGCCCGCTGCTGATTCACGAAGCCTTAGCGTGTCTGCATCGGCCCTTACCGCCGCACAACAATACGCCGAGCAGTTTGATTCATTTGCCTTGATCGTTGTGCATCGCGGCGTCATTCAGACTGAGTGGTACGGGGAGGGCTGGCGTCGCGACAAGCTCACCCAGTCTCAGTCGATGATGAAGACCTTGACTGCAGCGATGACCGGTTTGGCCATTGCCGATGGCCATATAGCTTCCGTGGAAGATCCCATCAGCCGTTATTTGCCGGAATGGCAGAATGACCCGCGTGGCGAGATCAGCGTCCGCCAGCTGTTACAGATGAGCAGCGGGCTGGCGCAGTACCGGTTTACGCTAAATCCGTTTCCGCGCGACTCGTCGTTTCGCTTTCTTAATAGCAGCGATCGTCTGCCAGTGCTGTTCGCCACACCGCTGGCCTTCGCACCAGGTTCGCGTTTCGACTACAACGATGTCGCCGCGCAGCTGACCGGCACCCTTGTAGAGCGCGCCGTGGGTCAGCCTTACGCCAGCTATTTGCGTGAACGCCTGTGGAATCCCATGGGCGGTCAGTACGCTGAACTCTGGCTGGATCGCGAAGGGGGTTCGGCGATGACGGCTTGCTGCCTGCTGGCTTCCGCCCTGGACTGGGCCAAGGTGGGCGTAATGCTCAAGGACGGTGGGCGGATCAACGGTCGGCAGGTAATACCCGAACAATGGGTCGAGGAGATGCTCAGGCCCTCCGCGCAGTTCGCCGGCTACGGATACTTCACCTGGCTCGGTGCCGGAATGGGGCCGCAGGCCGTGGCGGTGACCGAATCAGCCCGGCAATCTGAACCGTTCCTTGCCGAAGACCTCTTCATGTTGCTGGGCTATGGGGGACAGCGTGTTTACGTGTCGCGCAGTGCCGACCTGGTGGTGGTGCGGCTCGGTCCGTTCGCCGGCATGCAACCACTGGCATCGGGCTGGGACAATGCCGCCTTACCGAACCTGATCATGCGCGGCATTAATGAGCAGTTAACACCAGGCATAAAAAAACCGCCGGTCAGCGAGGCTTGCAGCCTGGCGCTAACCGGCGGTCTCAAGTTTGGCTAAATCAGGGCTCGATCCAGTCGCCGCCCTGGAAGCCGCAACCGATTTCCAGTCCGCCCAGCTCGCCGTCGTAATAGACGTATTTGCTGTCACCGACGTCGCACACGGCCTGCGCACCTTCCATCGGGCATTCGCCCGCAGCGTGCGCGGCATCGCTATTGTCATCAGTGCCGCCGATGGTTTCGCAACCCTCAACGTTGGCCGGTTCCTGGCAGGTCTTAACCGGTGCATCCATCATCAGGTTCTGCAGCATAAAGGTGCAGTGGCCGTCACCAGGTTTGCCCTTGGGCAGGTCGTCACCTTCGCTGTGCATGCCGGCGAAAGCACCGGTGCTCAGCATAAAACCGAGCACCATGCCCAGGCATTTGTTGGCAATCTTCATCAAATCAAACCTCTCAATATTGATCAACAGATTCCGCGACGGTGATCCCGTGGTTTTTGCTTTGTAGCCGGGTCCGTGCCGGGCCGAGTATAGCCGGGAAAGATTTCCCGTTGACAAATCGCGGCACTATTCAGCCGGTTTGGCCGCAGGGGAGCCGTCCTCAAAGCCCTTTATCCAGCCGGTATTGAAGGAAACCCGGTGCATCAGGCGATGGGCCTGGCCAAAATCGAAAATGCCCCGATGCAGCGTGGAATAGTTGTCCCATAAGGCCAGGGTGCCGGGTTCCCAGTGCAGTCGTGCCTGGTACTCCGGCCGGGTTTGATGGCTGAACAGAAAGTCCAGCACCGCGCGGCTCTCGCGCCGGTCCATGCCGACGATATCGCGGGCCATTAACTCCGAGGCAAACAGAAAACGCCGGCCGCTTTCCGGATGTGTGCAGACCAGCGGGTGTTCTGTGGGTGGCAGGAATTTACGCATGTCACCCAGCGCCTTGCCGCCGATCTGGTCGAACACGCGATAAGGATTGGAAGCCAGGTTGTCGTGCACGACGTGCAGGCCATCGACAAATTCGCGCCAGGCCGGAGCCAGATCTGCATAGGCCGCGCACTGATCGGCCCACACGGTATCGCCGCCACCGGCAGGCACATCCAGGGCCAACAACAGTGACCCGCGCGTGGGCTTGGCTCGAAATGAACTGTCTGCGTGCCAATTAATGTCGCTGACCGGGCCCGAATACAGGTCCGGATACTCCTGAACCCAGACCCCCTCCAGGCCCTCGAGGCTGCCTACATAGCCGAGCTTCTGGATTTCGCCAAATTTTTCACCCAGCGCCAACTGCTGCTGTGGCGTCAGTTTCTGCGCGCGGAAAAACAGCACCTGGAATTCCACCCAGGCTGCATGCAGTTCTTCAAACAAAGCGTCGCTGTCCAGCGCATCGGCAATCTGCAGCCCGCTGATATGGGCGCCGAAAGTTCCCGTAACCGGGCGCGCCTCGAAGTGCTTGTAGCTGCGCGTCTGCAGTGGTTGCCGCTGTTGCAGGGCATTGCTCATGGCAGGTTCCTTGCTTTGCTCAGGTACCCGAGAAGTCGCGGATCACGGCGACCAGGTCTTTAATCTCCTGGTCGGTCAGATGGTCGCCCCAGGCGGGCATGACCACCGATCGACCGACAGCGACGCCGCCTCGGCAAATTGCCAGGTAAAGAAACTCATCACTCAGGGTATTCATGTAAGCCACGTCGCTTTGATCTTTCGGCGGTTCGTCCATATGCATGACGATCACATCCACCTTGCCTGTTTCACCATGGCACTCGGCGCAGTTTTCCAGATGGACATCCTTGCCGCGGGCGCTGTCGCCACGCATCTCGCCTTTCGGCACGCAGTCAACGGCGTCCATGGCCATCAGCTCTTCAGCCTGAGCCACCCCTGCCAGGGCCAGGCAGACGAGCAGCGCGATAGTTCTGGCTAACATCAGGCAGCAACCCAGCCATAGGCCGTGTTGCTGGGCATTGCGCCGCTGTCGAGATAGTCCTGCTTCATGGCACTCAGCTGATCTTTAGGGAAGGCGGCGCGCTGGCTGGCCACATCAATGCCATACAGATCCGCACTATTCAGGCCGAAAATTCGCTCGCGGGCGGCATCGTCCAAGGCAGCGTAGCCAAACTGGTCGCGCAGGTTTTCCGGTATCTGGTAGCGCCGGAAGGCTTCGATCAGCCATTGCGGTGAGCCCCACCAGATGCAGTCGGTGCCCCAGAGGATTTTTTCAGGGCCGAAGCCGTCGAGTAACTGGCCGAGTAAATGACCCGTTATTTCCGGGTGCGTGACCACCGAGAATGCGAACACGGTGCCAAGCTCGGCATACACGTTAGTCAGACTCGGGTCTGCTTTGCGCGCCTTGACCAGTTCCGTCGTCCACTCGATATTGCCGTCTTCGCCGATGCCGCTTTTGCCGGGTGGCAGGCTCGAAACCATGTGCCGCATGCCGGAGTGATAGATGATGAAATTCAGATCCGGAAATTCCTTGGCTGCCACCAGCACATCGTCAGGCTTCCAGTAGTAATACTTGTCTTTGCCCTTGGGCCCCGGACCCGGCAACGGCAGCCCCTTGTGCACGCTGATATTGCGAATCCCCGTTTCCAGCGCCTTCTCGAAAAACGGATAGGCGACTTCCGGGTCATCCATCCGCCACGGGCTGACGGGGTTGCCGGTGTAGCATTTCCAGCCGTTGATCTTGAGTTTCTCAGCGGCATAGTCCATGTCGTCGCGCCAGGCCGGATCCGTGGGGTCCGCCAGGCCGTGGCTGAGCATGCGCTGCGAGCCGGCTGCCCGGTTAAGAATGTCGCGCGTCTCTACCATCTGGTCGGAGTTCAGTGCGAAGTGTTCTTTCTTGCCGATCACAGCGCCGGAGATCATCGCCATCACCGTGTCGCTGTCGAAGAAAATTTCCTTCATGTAATTGGCGCGATGCAATTCGTCTTTGTTCGGCGCCATCTCCAGTAGCGCGGGATTCAGTCCCAGTTTTCCGGTCATGCGACGGAAGGCGCGCGGACCTTCGATCTCGTCTTTGACGTGATGGGTCTGGATATCGAGGATGAACTGATCTTTTGGCCAGGCTTCGCCGAAGGCAGCAGCTTCCAGGGCTTCGGCTTCGCTGACCCGATAGTTTTCGCCATAGACTTTGTTCATCGCGAGGAAAGCCGTAGCCAGTCCGCCGCTGGTGAGCAGGAAATCGCGACGCGACAGTCCCAGGCGTCGGCCATATTCGTCGGCCATGGACAGGATTAACTCTTCCACCTGGCGCTGATCGCTGGTCTGCGGCAGCGGTTCGAACTCCTCATTAGAGACCACCTGGGTCGGTAGCGGTAATCGTTTGCCGCTCAGGCGGTCCTTTCGGCTCTTGCGAATCCACATAGTTCTACTCATTTCATGACTGGACTATGAAGTCAGCGTGAAACTCATGAATGTGTCTGTCAATGGGTGCCTGCAGAGGGATTCATCCAGCGGCAATGCAGGCCCGATCGCCGCTTTATGCGCCCACTTCTTCATGGGCGATGAATTCGGTTTCTGCGCGAGCAGCCTGCAGCCACTCCAGCATGGCCGGACTGTCAGCCACGGCTTCGGCATAGTCCCTGGCCTCGGCTGGCAGCTCCCAGCCATAAGTCAGGCTGCGCATCACGACAGGCGCATACATCGCGTCCACGATGCCAAAAGATCCACACAGCCAGTCCCCGTCAGCGCCGAAGAGACGGCGCGCCTGTTGCCAGATTTCTCCGATCCGCTGAATGTCAGCGCCCGCCGCGCTGGAAGCCTGCAGGCGGCGACCCTGGGCCCGGCAATTCATCGGGAATTCATTGCGCATGGCGCTGAAACCCGCGTGCATCTCATGTGCGCTGGCGCGTGCAAAAGCGCGCGCGGGCGGATCTTGCGGCCAGCCATCGATGTCACAGCGTTCGGCCACATGTTCGCAAATGGCCAGCGATTCCCAGACCCGGACTTCACCGTCCAGCAACACCGGCACTCTTCCCGTGGGCGAGTTGGCTGAAATAGCAGCGTGGGTTCCGGGCTGATCCAGCGGAATGCGGATCAATTCGAAGCTGATCCCGGACATGCGCATAAACAACCATGGCCGCAGGGACCACGATGAGTAGTTGTGATTGCCGATAACCAGCTTGAACGAGTCGCTCATTAGTCCGCTCTCCTGGCCGCGATGGCCCTTATACAGGGCTCGAAATTCGTGAACCGCGGCGCGATTCGTGAAGTCTGAGTGGCTAGCATAGCCTTGGCTAATCACGAGGCGAAATCGATGCGCAAGACATTTATCGTAATGGCCTGTCTGGCAGCCTGCGTCGGCGCGGCCGGCGCACTGGCAGGAAATCCTGCGGCAGGTATCGACCCGGACCGGCCGGCGCCGAGTGCGGCTGTAGCGCTGCAGCAGGTGGTGCTCGCGTATGCCCGAGATCCCTGGTCGAACGAGGCGCGGACGCGATGGCGCGCCTATCTGGTCAGCGCCGAAGTGTCGGCAGAGCAGATCGACGCACTGATAGAACGCGTGCTGCGCGAGGCTGAAGCGTATCGCGGTGTGCACCCGGAAACCCGCGACACCGCCGTGGCCATTGCCGAGTGGCGCAACCGGGCCCGCGGCAGCCTGGGTCGTGTAGCTGCCGAATTTAGCTAAGGCGCCAGGCTTTCTCAGGTAACGTCGGCTGCCGAATCGAGCATGGCAATTTCCTGAACCACGCGTTCGGCCGAGGCCATGGCCGATTCCATACCGTACTCGCGGCGCCGGGTATGTTCGCCGGCGAAGTGCAGCAGACCGCCAGGTTGCGGCAGCGCTTCGGCCAGCGCAGCAACCTGGCCGGCCGCATAGCTAAAGCCGCAGCCGCCAATAAACGGATTGGCGCCCCAGGCCACCTGGCCCATGACTTCGACGTTACCGCGTGAGGCCGGGCGCAACCTGGCCAGTTGCTCGAGAACAAATTCACGGCCCCCGGCGGGTCCGAGCTGATCGATGCGGCGACTGCCAAGTCCGTTTATCCACACCAGCAGGGTGTGCACTTCGTTGTCTGCATCGGTCACCCCGAAAATGCGTTCCAGCGGACCGTCGCTCCACATGCTTGGTTCGAAGCCATCTTCCTCCCAGAATGCTGAGGTGGGTCGCAGGTAAAACTTGCTGGTGGAGTAGTACTCGCCGTTCAGCGCGGCCTCGCGCTGGGCGGCCGGCAGGCCAGGCCGAAACTCAATATTTCGCAGCGCCGGCAGCGGCACTGCGCAAACCAGTCGGCTGGCGCGATAGCGGCTGCCGTCCAGACAGGTCACCGTGACTTCGCGCCTGGTCTGTTCCACCAGGGCGGCCGGCTGATTCAGGCGGACCTCTTGTTGGAGCTGCGCTGCCATGTTCTCGGGCAGACGCTGGATGCCGCCGTCGATTTGTTGCAGGGGGGCGATTTCATCGCCGGCGTCACGTCGCTGTCGCCAGGCGTCCATGCCGAACCTGGCCCGTGTAGCATCGCGGAACATGGCCAGTGCCGAAGTCCGCTCAATGTCATTGCCATTGTAAGTATGACCAATCATTTCAACGGCGACCGGCGATACGCCCTGGGAGCGCAGGTATTCGCCAAGCGGAACGTCGAGGTAGCGAAATTCAGGTTTAAGCCAGTCATCGAGTTCGGTGAGCGGGTTCAGCGCGTTGATAAAGTGACTTTCCAGGCGTCCCGGAGAAATGCTGCGTTCTTCGCCTACGCTGCGGTTGACGGTTGTCGCTTCCCATTCATTCTGGTTAAGCAGTTCGCCGCCGATGTGGTAACTGAAAGGCAGCGCCCGAATACTTGAAGGCACAACCGGCAGCTCCAGCTGGCGGGCCATATCGAGCACCCGCGCGTACAGCACGCCAATGTCGCTGGCACCAAGCTCGTTCAGATGACCGCCGAAGTTGCGCGTCTGTACGCGACCACCCACGTGATCCTGAGCCTCTAACACGGTAACCGAGTAGCCCAGCTCTTCCAGCAGCATGGCGCTATAGAGTCCGGATAAGCCGGCGCCCAGCACCAGCACATCACTTTTCTCAGCCGCGCGCAGGCGCAGTGGCGTGGCCAGGCAAATTCCTGCGACCCCGCCTGCAGCCAGCAGGCTGCGTCGGCTATACCTGTCGGCTGCCTGTTTGGATGTTTTGCTGGCTGTCATTGCCTTGCTCTCCCACTAGCTGTGCTGGCCCGGATTATTACGTGCGAGCTTGTGACTGGCCAGCGATAGTCGCTTGACCCTTCGCCGAGCTTACGGCAGCGTGGCAGTCTGCTGGTAAACAAGGAGCCAGTCCATGCAACGCCATGATCAACATCGACGCCGCTTGCTCGGCGGCTTGGCGGCAGGCCTGGGTGTCGCCGCGTTGCCACGACTGGGTTTGGCCAGTCAGGCGGACGTGGTTGTAATCGGTGCCGGCCTGGCCGGACTGAACGCCGCGCTGATACTCGCCGATGCTGGTGCCCGGGTTACGGTTCTGGAGGCTGATCAGCGTGCCGGCGGACGGGTGAAGGCCGCCGGCAATATCCCGGGCAGCCCGGAACTGGGCGCGGCCGAAGTCGGCCCGTTATATGCCCGGGTGCGCGATATGGCCCGCCGCCTGAAGGTACCCCTGGCAAGGCGCGGTGATCCGGTCGGCGCCTTTGCGCTCGCGGTCGGTGATCAACTGGTCAGGATCGAGGACTGGCCGGAATCAGATTTAAACCTGACCGTTGGTGATGAACGAGCGGTGCCGCCGCCGGCCCTGTTGCAGGTCTTGCTGACCCGATCGAATCCCCTGCGCCGACCCGACGACTGGCTGCGCAGCGAATCGCGTCAGTTCGATGTATCCGTGCATGACTGGCTGGCTTCCCAGGGTGCGTCGGCAGTGGCGCTTGAGCTTATCAACCAGGGCTTGATAACGGCGGACGCACGCCGGACTTCGGTGTTGCCGAGTTTTCAGGACGGCTTGCGAATGGATCTGGCCCGGAGCCTGGCAGGCAGTCAGCCTGGCGGCGGCGTGGATAATCTGGTCAGAGGCAGCTCCAGCCTGACCGACGCCATGGCCGAGCAGCTGGGTGATCGTCTGCGCCTGGGTTGTCGCGTCAAGGCGGTGGATATGTCCGCGGACGGCGTGGCGGTGAGATGCGCAGATGGTTCGACATATCGCGGCGACTTTGTGGTCTCGGCGATACCCTTTCCGTTGCTGCGCCAGATTGATGTGCAGCCGGTTTTTGCCGGGCCACAGGCGGAGGCCATCGCCAGCCTGCGCTGGGCGGATACCACCCAGGTATTTCTTCGCCAGAGCGCTGGTGATTTTTGGGATGAAGATGGCTATCCGCCGTCACTGTGGTCCGACGGCCCGGTCAATCTGTATCGCCAGGTCAAAGACAGTGAGTTGATTATTGCTGTGCTGGTCGGGCGCAAAGCTGAATTGCTAAGGCGTTTGCCGACGGAGCAGCGCGGCGAGTTTGTGCAGCAGGACCTGCTGCGTCTGCGGCCTGCCTTGCGCGGTCGGCTGAAGGTGCTGGCCAGCCATAGCTGGGCCGAAGAACCGTTTGTCTCCGGCTGTCGCCATGACTTCGCCCCGGGTAGCGTGCATCGATTTGTTCCGGCTATGTTCGCGGCGCACGAGCGGATGCACTTCGCCGGAGAACACACTCGCTTGCAGGAAATCGGCATGGAGTCCGCAATGGAATCCGGCGAACGGGCCGCGCTGGAAATTCTTGCCGGCTGAGTTTTCTCGCCGCGGGCATGCGTCGGCCGCCCGGGGCGCTTAGAATCCCCGTCCCGGATGTTCCTGTGACCCGCAAATTGTGCGCGGGCGTGTTGCATGCCGAGTTTGTCGGTTGGGTTGACGCTGGTGTCAGCGCAACTGGCGCTGGCTGATTCGGGCTTTCAGGAGTATTCCCTGTAACTAATCATGCCAAGGTAATTACCTGGTAAGGCCGAATGTCAGTTAAATGAGCGCAGGCAACAAAAAGTTTAGTCGCAGAAAACTGCTGGCCGGCAGCGCCGTGGTTGCGGGTGGCGGCCTGGTGCTGACTTTGCTGCGCGAGTCCCCGGACAGTCAGCTGCTGGATGCGCGCCCCGGCACGCTGCAGCCGAATGCCTATCTGCAAATCTCACCGAGTGGCAGCATCGTTTTGCAGGTCGACAAAGTCGAGATGGGCCAGGGCGTGATGACGGGCTTCGCCACCTTGATGGCCGAAGAATTGCGGGTGCGGCCTGACCAGATCAAGGTGCGCCATGCGCCCATTCACCCCTTGTTTCAGGACCCGAGCCAGGTCACCGGCGAGAGCAAGAGCATGCGCACGCGCTGGCTGCCCATTCGTCGTACCGGCGCCGCGGCGCGGGAAATGCTGCGAGCCGCGGCTGCGGCGCGCTGGCAGCTGCCGCTGGCCGAAGTGGAATGCAGCGGTGAGGCGACAGTGATCAACACCCGCAGCCAGGCGACGCTGACCTATGGCGAGCTGGCGAGTGCCGCAGCCAGCCTGCCGGTGCCGAAAGATCCGCCGCTGCGGGATCCGGAAGATTATCGCTGGATCGGCCAGTTTGTCGCGCGCCCGGACCTGCCGGATAAAGTCATTGGCGCAACGCGCTACGGCAGCGACATCCGCCTGCCTGGGCAACTCACCGCGGTGATCGCGCGTCCGCCTCGCGCCGGCGATCAATTGCTCAGCGTGGATGCTGACGCGGCGCGTGCGCTGGAGGGCGTGGTCGATATCGTTGAGTATCCAGGCGGTGTTGCCGTCCTCGCCGAGTCATTCTGGTCTGCCAATCGCGCCGTTGTCCTGTTGAAAACCGAATGGGCGCCGGGTCCCCTGGCCGGCGTTAACAGTGCAGAAATTCAGACCCGGCTTGACCAATTGCTTGATGAAGGCGAATCGGTTGTTCCGCGTGACGACGGTGATGTGTCCACAGCGCTCGCAGACGGCGCAGACGTATCGGTGACCTACACCACACCGTTTCTTGCTCATGCCAGCATGGAAACCATGAACGCCACCGTGCGTCTTTCGCCGGACAAGTGCGAAATGTGGTTGCCGACTCAGGTACCGGACGGCGCACGCGAACTGGCCTGCCAGATGCTCGGGCTGCGGCGTGACCAGGTGGAAGTGCATTCAACCTTTATGGGCGGTGGTTTCGGTCGCCGCGCGCTGACCGACTATGTCAACGAGGCACTGCTGATCGCCCAGCACAGTGACCGGCCAGTGCAACTGGTGTGGTCGCGCGAAGAGGATACGCGCTTTGACTATTTTCGCAGCGCCACGCGTCACCGGTTGCAAGCCAGTCTCACTGATACCGGAGAGATTGATGCCTGGCGTCATCACCTGGTGGCGCCCATTATCAGCCAGCACATCATGCATGTGGGCCTGGCCACCGTAGCGCCGGAGTGGCTGTCCGGCCGGGCCACGGACATGCTGGCCGATGCGGCCATCGGTCTGCAAAAACCCATCATGGGCCCGTGGCAGGCCGGCGACGGCGCCAAGACCGTGGCCTATGCCATTCCCAATCTACAGGTGGAAATGACCTATTGGGAGCCGCAAATTCGGGTCGGTATCTGGCGTGCGGTGGGTAACTCCTATAACGGTTTTGTGGTCGAGAGTTTCGTTGATGAACTGGCCGCACGCGCGGGTGAGGATGCCGCGGCGTTTCGGCGTCGCCACCTGCAAGACCAGCCGCGTTTGCTGGCGGTGCTCGATCAGCTGATGGCGGCCGCCGACTGGGGACAGCCGGCACCGGGACGCTACCAGGGCCTGGCACTGCATCCCTGCTTCGGCTCTTATTGCGGCCAGGTGGCTGAAGTCAGCGTCAGCAACGGCAAGATTCGCGTCCATCGCGTGACTTGCGTAGTGGAGTGCGGCACGCCGATCAACCCGGATGTGATTCGTGCACAGATGGAAGGCGGCATTATTTTCGGGCTGACGGCTGCCCTGCACGGCGAAATAGATTTTATCGACGGCCGCGTTCAGCAGAGTAATTTTCACGACTACCGCATGCTCAAGCTGGCCGACTGTCCGCAGATTGACGTCAGCATTGTCGACTCCAACGAGCCGCCCATGGGTGTCGGTGAGACAGGGCTGCCACCCATTGCACCCGCTGTTGCGAATGCTGTGTTTGCAGCTACCGGCCAGCGGTTGAGAGATTTGCCGTTGCGATTGCCTGTACGGTCCTGATTTATCGCGTCGGTAAGATCGGCGCTAAGGAGAAAATTATGCGTACAAAGATATCCATGGGCCTGGCGCTGCTCTATCTGCCCGGACTGGTTTTCGCTAATGGCTTTGATCAGGAAACCTTCAAGACCTGGGTTGATATGCGCGCCGGCGGCAGTGACAAGGCCGTTTATTGGTACGCCGTGGGTGAGGTTTTCGCTTACCCGTCGGGCGAATTGCTGATGACCGTTGAAGGCATCGATACGGCGCGCACTGTTTGGGATGAAGAGGATGCGAATACCGCCTACCAGTTATCGCGCAAAACATTTGTGTATCGAGATGCGAAGACAGGCGAAGTGCTCAAAGAATACCGGGGCAAGCCGGTCGAGCAGATTGAATATCCCTATCAGCTAATCACCTACCAGCTGAAGGATGATCGCTTGCGGACCTTCGTGGAGCAGGGTGCTGGCCCGATGCTGCAGCGCATTGGTCCCGGCGAAGATATCCGCGCGCGCCGCGTTGGCAGCGGCATTCTTTTCAGTGCGCCGCTGTTTCTGGATATGGAGTTTCCGGGTGGGCGTTACCAGGCCTTTGAACACTACGACTTCATGGTCGAGCCCGGCAGCGCCGCTATCCCGCAGTGTTCCTGGGTCCGCTACGGCGATTTGCCGCCCTGGGCCGGTGGCACGCCGTCCATCATGCACATGGTGACCTGGCGCATCGACGACTACGCGGAACTACCTGCCGGCCTGCGCGATTACCTGGAGGTCGAAGCGCGCTTGTGGATGGCCCCGCCAGAAGACTTCAATGAGATTCGCGTCCTGCAAGAGTGATCATGGCGGGCCATGCCTGGATGATTCGCACTCTCTGTGATCTGAGCTGCTCAGTGCGGGCCTGATCCTGCTCTCAGGCTCGCCCATTGCCGCGCGAGGGTGAGGTTGTGTGGCTTGCTGTCGGGCGATTCGCCGATCACCGGGCCCGGCGACACTCGAAAACCGGGCGGACCTAGGGATGCGCTCCTGCGCATGGCAGAATAACGGCTTAGACAAAAAAGCAGCCAGGCAGGGGGGTTCAGCGTGGCAAAACCAACTATCGTCGTCGTTAACGGCACGGCGGGCGAGGGCTATTGGGCGGTTTACCATTTGCTCAAGAGCGGGCAATTCGATGTGCGGGCTACGGTCCGACGCCCGGAAAGTGCGCTGGCTGAACGTTTGCGCCGCTTGGATTTTGACGGCAATAGCTGCCGCGTGGTGCAGGCGGCAACGGATGACGAATCTGCTTTGCGCGAAGCCTTTGCCGGTGCTGCCGGCATCTATGCCACCAGTGTCTACAACATTCACGCGCGCCGCTATCGGCCGGCTAATCCCGAGGAGCGTGCGCAGTGTCATGCGGTGATCAATGCCGCCGCTGCGACGCAAGGGCTGGAACATTTTGTCTGGCAGACCATGACTCGCTTCGAGTTGCCGCCCGAAGAGCTGGGCCTTGAGGCGCCGATCCACTTTCGCACCAAGTGGCAGTTTGAGGAAGTTATTAAAGAGAAGGGTTTGCCGTGGACCTTCCTGCGCCAGCCCGCCTATATGCGGCAGGTAAAATTTGGTCTGCAGTTCAAGAATCGCCTGGTCTATCCCTACCCGCCGGACACGCGCCTGTCCTACGTTGCGGAAGAGGACCTGGGGAAAATCGCCGCCGCGGTTTTTGCGCAACGCGACGAGCATTTGCATCAGGCCATTAATGCCGTTGCCGAAGTGCTGACGCCCGTTGAGCTTGCTGCGCGCGCTCACCGGCTGAATCCGCAGTTCAATGCCAAGTATCGACAGGCCACCTGGATAGAGAATGCCTTGTTTGACTACGTGCTGGTCGGTTTCAAGCCGGCGTTTCGCTATCCATCACAGATCAATCGCAATCTGATGGCAGGTAACTACTTTGCCATGACCGCCGCTGACAAGGCGCATTGCGCGGCGCTGGTCGCACCGTTGCGCTTATCCACCCTGGAAGAGTGGCTGGCTGACTATTGGGGATTGAGCAGCGGGGCTACAGGGCCGGCAAATCTATAATGCCTGGCGCGATTTCAGGCTGAATCGCCGGTCGCGACGGGCGCTGCTTCGGCCAGACTGGCGGCCAGTTCATCCAGCGATTCCAGCGGCGCACTGCAGCTGGTTCCGCTGCAGACATAGGCCACGGTTGCGGCCCGCGGGCGGCGTTCGGCCAGTGCGCCGGGCAGATCCTGCTCATCGTTGGCAATGGCAAAGGTCTGTCTGCGCGGTGCATAGTGCCCGTCCAGTTCGCGGCGCCAGGCCCCGGCGCTATCCGCTTGGCCGCGAATGATTACGCTGGTCGGTGGCTGCAGGTATTCCTCCAGCACATGCAACATGCTGGCGTGGCCATGCGGAAACTCTTCCAGCGCAGGCCAGGCGGCCCGCAGGGTGAGCTCGGCCGCATCGATGTAGCGGCTTTCGCCGAGCAGATGACCGAGGCGATTTAGCGCCAGTGCCGCCACAGCGTTACCCGAGGGTAAGGACTCGTCGGCCATGGGCCGGGCACGATGCATCAGCGCTTCGTGGCGGGCGCCGGTGAAAAAGAAGCCACCCTCCTCAGGGTCCTGAAATTCCGCCAGCAGCCGGTCCGCCAGCCAGATGGCAAACTGCAGGTGTTCAGTCTTCCAGCGCGCCTGCAGCAGTTCCAGTACCGCGTCGAGTAAGAATGCATGGTCGTCGAGGTAGGCGGGGAAGCGCGCCCGTCCGTCCTTATAGACGGCCAGCAGGGCATCATCGATGACCAGTTCGGTGCGAATGAAGTCCAGCGCATGCGCTGCGGACAGGGCCAGGTCGTCGCGATGCAATGCCCGCGCGGCAACAGCCAGGCCGCGAATCATCAGGGCGTTCCAGCTGGTGAGGATTTTTTCATCGCGCCCGGGCCAGATGCGACCGTCGCGTGCCGCAAGGAGCTTCGAGCGCGCGCTGGCCAGCAATCGGTCTGCGGCCGAAACATTGATGCCGGCAGCCGCTGCCGCATCCGCGGTGCTCTGCATTACGCGCAGGTGCCAGTGGCCCTCAAAATTGGCTGGCTTATCGAGGCCGAAACGCGCCGCCAGGATCGCGTATTCGTCGCTGTCCAGCAGTGCGCGTGCCTGCTCCGGGTTCCAGGCGTAAAACTTGCCCTCGACGCCTTCTGAGTCAGCATCGAGGGTGGCGAAAAACGCGCCGTCTGGTGCCCGCAAGTCGCGAATCACCCAGTCGGCGGTTTCATTGGCGACCGTGCGGTAGGTTTCGTCGGCGCTGACCAGCCACATCTGGGCGTAGAGCGCCAGCAACGGGCCGTTGTCGTAGAGCATCTTCTCGAAGTGCGGGATGGTCCAGTCGGCATCCACGGCATAGCGACAGAAGCCGCCGCCGAGTTGATCGTAGATACCACCTTCGGCCATGCGCGTGAGCGACAGGGCGACGGCATACAGGGCCTGGGTATCGGGTTCGGCAGAATGTGCTGAATCGCGCCAGTGGCGCAGCAGGCGTTCGAGGCTGGTGGTATGCGGGAATTTCGGTGCGCTGCCGAAGCCGCCGTGGCTGGCATCGAACTGTTCCAGGAACCGCTCGCGCGCCGCCGCCAGGGGCGCCGCAGCGAGGCTCTCGGCGCTGGCCGGCGGGCCGGCCTCGAGTTGATCGAAGGCTGCAAGCAGCGCGTCGCCATGCGCGCGGATCTCGCTCTGCTGGTCGCGAAAATACTCCGCCACCCGCAGCAGCAATTCGCCGAATCCCGGCATGCCCTGGCGCGGCTGGTCCGGGAAGTAGGTACCGCCGAAAAACGGCCGCTGGTCGTCGGGATTCAGAAACATGGTCAGTGGCCAGCCGCCGGGCCGTCGCGCGATCAGCTGATGTGCAGTCTGGTAAATCCGGTCGATGTCCGGGCGCTCTTCACGGTCGACCTTCACGTTGATGAAATGCTCGTTCATCACGGCCGCAATTTCAGCATTTTCGAAGGATTCATGGGCCATTACATGGCACCAGTGACAGGCTGAGTAGCCGACGGAAAGCAGCACCGGCTTGTTTTCCCGGCGGGCTTTTTCCAGCGCCGCTTCGCCCCAGGGATACCAGTCCACAGGATTGTCCGCGTGCTGCAGCAAATAGGGGCTGGTTTCCTCGCTGAGACGGTTCATGCGCTGACCCGGTGCGTAGCCTGGCGGGTTGGCGATGATACACGAGGGCCGGAGTCAGCCCGGTGATAAACTACCGCCGCACGGCGCAGGCACGCGCCGCAGCGAGTAAAAAGAAGACTCCATGTTCGAATACACAGGCTTTGATCCCGTCGCCCTGCAGCTTGGGCCCCTGGCCATTCGCTGGTATGGCTTGATGTACCTGGTGGGCTTTGTCGGCGGCTGGTGGCTGGCGCGGGTGCGCGCGCGCCGGCCGGGCGCGGTTTGTACACCGGAGCAGGTTGATGACCTGCTGTTCTATGTGGCCCTGGGCGTTATTCTCGGCGGCCGCATCGGCTATATGCTGTTCTACGGCTGGGACCAGCTGGTGCAGAACCCGCTCAACCTGTTACGCATCTGGGAAGGCGGTATGTCGTTTCATGGCGGCTTCCTGGGTGTGCTGCTGGCGGTCTGGTTGTTCGCCCGCAAAATCGCCGTGCGTTTCTGGGATGTGGTCGACCTGATTGCGCCCGTAGTGCCCATTGGCCTGGGTACCGGTCGCATCGGCAATTTCATTAACGGTGAACTCTGGGGCGGGCCGACGGATCTTCCCTGGGCCTTTGTCGTTGATGGCGTCGCTCGCCATCCAAGCCAGCTCTATGAGGCCTTGCTCGAGGGCCTGGTCTTGTTCGTGATTCTCTGGGTGTATTCATCACGACCGCGGCCGACCATGGCGGTATCCGGCATGTTTGCGCTGTGTTACGGCCTGTTTCGCTCGGCGGTGGAGTTTGTTCGCCTGCCCGATGCGCATATCGGCTACCTGGCCTTCGACTGGGTCACCATGGGGCATGTATTGACGCTTCCGCTGATTGGCTGTCGGCATCTTATTATTGTGGCTGGCTTATCGGCGCCCGGCAGGTGCCGCAGATACAGCAGGCTAGCAAATCAAGGGAGATACTCGCCCGTGCGGCAATATCTGGAATTAATGCAGCGCGCGCGTCGCGAGGGCGCACGCAAGGAAGATCGAACCGGCACCGGCACGCTGAGCGTGTTCGGCCATCAGATGCGCTTTGATTTGCGCGCTGGTTTTCCGCTGGTAACCACCAAAAAACTGCATTTGCGCTCGATCATTCACGAATTGCTGTGGTTTTTGAACGGTGATACCAACATTGGCTATCTGCGCGACAACGGTGTGCGCATCTGGGACGAGTGGGCCGATGAAAAGGGAGACCTGGGACCGGTCTACGGCGCGCAATGGCGTTCCTGGCCAACGCCCGATGGCCGGCACATCGACCAGATCAGCCAGGTGCTTGATCTGCTCAAGCGCGACCCCGACTCGCGGCGGATCATTGTCAACGCCTGGAATGTCGGTGAGCTCGATCGCATGGCGCTGTCGCCCTGCCATTGCCTGTTCCAGTTCTACGTGGCTGACGGGCATTTGTCCTGTCAGCTTTACCAGCGCAGCGCAGATATTTTTCTCGGTGTGCCTTTTAACATTGCCTCATACGCGTTGCTGACGCATATGCTGGCCCAGCAGGCCGATCTCAAAGTTGGCGATTTTGTCTGGACCGGCGGTGATTGCCATCTTTACCTCAATCACCTGGAGCAGGCCGATGAGCAGCTCGAGCGCGAGCCGCTGGGTCTGCCGCGGCTTGCCATTCATCGTCGGCCACCCAGCCTGTTTGACTATTGCTATGAAGACTTCGAAATTCTGGGCTACGAGTCTCACCCGCATATACGAGCTGCCGTAGCGGTCTGAAATCAGCCCTCAGGCGTTTGGTCGCCGGTAGCCGATGCTGTTTTCGGGCGTCAGTTGCAGCGGGCCGTTCAAGCGTGCGGCCGTTAGCGCGCCACCCCAGACGCAACCGGTGTCCAGGCCAAGCAGGTTTTTTCGCTGTAGCAATCCCAGCGCAGACCAGTGACCGAAGACGATTCGGACTTCCGCGCAGGCGCGGTCGGGTACATCGAACCAGGGCATCAGGCCGGCCGGCGCCGCGCCGGGTGCGCCTTTGGCCTTTAAGTCCAGCCGTCCTTTCTCGCTGCAAAGTCGCAGTCGCGTCAGCGCGTTGGTGATAAATCGCAAACGATCATGTCCCGCCAGCCCGTTGTCCCAGAGCTTGGGCATTTCGCCGTACATGGCCTTGAGAAAGGCCGGTGCGGCTTCGCTCTGCAGGTTAGCTTCGACTTCGCGTGCCAGTTTGATGGTCTGCAGCGGGTCCCACTGCGGCGGAATACCGGCGTGTACCATCAGGGTATTCAACTCGGGTCGATAATGTGCCAGCGGTCGCCGGCGTAACCAGTCGATCAGTTCAGCGGCGTCGGGCGCGTCGAGTACTGCGCGCAGATTGTCGTCCTTCACCGGTGCACCGCCAGCCAGCGCGAGCGCCAGCAGATGCAGGTCGTGATTACCCAGGGTTACCAAGGCACAGCGTCCCAGCTCCCGAACCAGCCGCAATACCTCTAGCGAGCGCGGCCCGCGATTGACCAGGTCGCCGACAAACCAGACTTCATCGCTGCTGGTATCAATGTTCAGGCGTTCCAGCAGCCGCGCCAGCTCGTCATAACAACCCTGGACGTCACCGATTGCATAAACGTTCATGGCCGGATCAGTGCAGAATGCCCGGCATGGCCAGACGGAACAGCGGAATTGCCGCGTTGAAGTCCTCGCCTTCGGCGCTCACCATTCCGTAACTGCCCTGCATGGTGCCGACGGGTGTCTCCAGCACAGCGCCACTGGAATATCGATGTTTGCCACCCGGTTGAATGCGCGGCTGCTCACCGACCACGCCGTCGCCGACCACTTCCTGCACCTTACCGTTGGCATCGGTAATCAACCAGCGCCGCGTCACTAACTGCGCCGGCAGGCGGCCCTCATTGTGAATGGTGACCGTGTAGGCAAACACATAGCGATCTTCCGGCGGATCAGACTGATCTGCCAGGAAGGCCGTGTGGACTTCGATGCGAATACTCTCTGCCAGGTTTGTCTGATCCATTGACGGTGATTCTACGCGATCACGCCGGTGCGTCACCGGGATTAGTCGCCCGATAGTTGGCGAGGCGGACGAAGCTGTCGACATCGAGTGTTTCGGCGCGGCGGCTTGGATCTATCTCCAGCGCCCTCAGCTCCGCTGCGCTGAACAGGCCGCGCAGACTGTTGCCGAGTTGCTTGCGGCGTTGCGAGAAGGCCATGGACACCACCCGGTTGAAAAGCTTTGGGTCGGTGATGCTGTCCAGGCGCTCGGCTTCGGGTACCAGCCGCACGAAACTCGAATCAACCTTGGGTGGTGGCGTAAACGAGCCCGGATGAATATCGAATAATGACTCGACCCGACAACGTGCACCCAGGGATACCGTCAGCCGGCCGTAGTCACGGCCGCCCGGCTGCGCTGTCATGCGGGTAACGACCTCCTTCTGTAGCATCACGTGTACGTCATGGAACAGCGTGCTGCTGGCAAGGATATGGAACAACAGCGGGGTAGAAATGTTGTAGGGCAGGTTGCCTGCCAGGCGCAAGGGGCCGGGGCCAAGAAGGCTGAAATCAAACTTCAGAGCGTCGGCGCTATGTACCGTCAGCTTTGGGCTGTTTAGCAGTTGCGGCAATGCTGCAGCCAGATCGCGATCGATCTCTATGACGTCGAGTCGCGCCACGCGCTCCAGCAAGGGTCGGGTGAGGGCGGCGCGACCGGGCCCGATCTCTACGAAATGCTCATCGTCCCCAGGTGCGATGCCGGCGATAATTTTCGCGATGATGTTCTGATCATGTAAAAAATGTTGTCCGAGAGATTTGCGCGGCCGCGCCGGCTTCATCTGGACTGCGCCTTGCTCATGCTAATGGCCAGATTCACCGCCGCGATAAAGCTCCCCGGATCGGCTTTGCCACTAGCGGCTAAATCCAGCGCCGTGCCGTGATCGACGGATGTGCGCAGAATCGGCAAGCCGAGGGTTACGTTGACCGCATTGCCGAAGCCGCGATGCTTTAGCACGGGCAGGCCCTGATCGTGGTACATGGCCAGTACGGCATCGGCGCGGGCCAGCTGCGGCGGAGTAAATGCCGTATCGGCCGGCAACGGACCAATAATGTCCAGGCCCAGTTCGCGCAGTTGTGCGCAGGCCGGCTCGATATGTTCGATTTCCTCGCGGCCGAGGTGTCCGGATTCACCCGCGTGCGGATTCAGGCCCAGCATCAGAATACGTGGTCTCTGGATAGCGAAACTGCGCTGCAGTCCGGCGTGCAGTATCTGGGTCACCTGGCTTACCCGTGCCCGGGTGATCTGCGCGGGAACATCACGCAGGGCAAGGTGGGTGGTAACCAGCGCGACACGCAGCGTATCTGCAACCAGCAGCATCACCGGCAGAGGCGCATTACAAAGTTCGGCCAGGAATTCCGTGTGTCCCGAGAAAGCGATGCCGGCATCGTTGATCACGGCCTTGTGTACCGGTCCCGTGACCATGGCTGAAAACTCACCGCTCAGGCAGCCGTCGCAGGCCCGGCTGATGCTATTAAGCACGGCCTGTGCGTTCGCAGCTAACAACTCGCCGGGGCGGCTGGGCCTGGCCAGGGGCTCGGCTGCGACCAGTAGTTGGCCGGCGCGACTGGGCCGCGCTGCGCGCTTGCCTTGATAGTCGTTGAAGGCTGTCTGCAGACCCAGGACCTGAGCCCGCACCGCGAGCATTGCCGGGTCGGCACAAACCACCAGTTCCGCCGGCCAGTCACGTGTGGCCAGCGCCAGTACCAGGTCGGGGCCGATCCCGGCTGGTTCGCCGACGGTCAGGACAATGCGCGGTATAACTGATGTTGTCATCGGCTGGATGCCTCAGGCGGATGCCCTCGGGCGGCCCGCTGGGGCATTCCCTCGCTGTTTTTAGAGCCGATACTCGACGAAGGCCTGGTCGCGCAGTCGGCGCGCCCATAATTCTGTCTCTTCGCCGAGTTTACTGCTGCGAATGGCTGCCACGGCCTGCTGCTTCTTGACTTCATCCGTGGTGTCTTCGATGCGTCGATCCATGACTTCGAGGATGTGCCAGCCAAAGGCAGTCCGGAACGGTTCGGTAATTTCACCAATGGGGGAGGTTTCGGCCATGGCGCGAAATTCTGGTGCAAAGACACCGGGGTTGGACCATCCCAAGTCACCGCCTTCTATGGCAGACCCAGGATCTTCCGACAATACTTTGGCTACCGCGGCAAAATCATCGCCGGCGATGATCTGCTCGCGAACCTCGCCCAGCTTCTGCCTTGCAGAGTCCTCATCCAGCACTGCGTTGGTGGTGATCAGGATGTGCCTGACGCGCACCTGGTCTTCCATGATCGGGTCGCCGCCGCGACGATCATCGAGGCGTACCAGGTGAAACCCGCTGTTGCTTCTGATCGGATCAGAAACCTGGTTGACCTGCAGGCCCGGCACTACTTCAGCAAATACCGTAGGCAGTTCGTCGCCGCGCCGCCAGCCCAGGCTGCCGCCGTTCAGGGCCTGTTGCCCGTCTGAGAACGCCACGGCCAGTTCGCTGAAAGAGTCGCCGCGACTAATTTTCTGTTGCAGTTCGGCGATGCGCTGTTCGGCTTTGTCCACATCGGCACCCGTCGCGGCCGCGGGCAGTGCAATGAGAATCTGCGAAATATTGAATTCCTGGTTGAAGAATTCTCGTCCCTGCTGGCGTTCCAGGTAGTCGTCGAGTTCGCGCGGGGTGACATTGATGCGGGTAATCACATCGCGCTGGCGCAGCTGGTCGATGATGATCTGACGTCGCAGGTCGCTGCGATAGACGCCATAGTCGATACCCTCCGATGCCAGTAGCCCGGGTAGATTGGCCAATGCAACGTTATTGCGCTGGGCGACGTCGGCCAGTGCCTGGTTCAGCGTTTCATCAGAGACCTGGATGCCGATCCGCGCCGCACGCTGCAACTGAATTTCCTGCACCACCAGGCGTTCGAGAACCTGCGGAATAAGTTGCGGCGCCGGCGGCACGGGCGTCCCCTGGGACTGCAATCGCTGCACGATATTGCGCAATTCAGAGTCCAGCTGACTTTTCATCACCACGCCGTCATTGACGATGGCGGCGATGCCGTCCAGAAGCTGGCCGGAACTGCTCAGCTCACGGGTCTGCGCGTGGGCCGCAGGATTACTCAGCAGCCCCAGGGCCAGCATCGGCAGCAGGCAAATTAGCTTAAGTGGATTCATAGATTTGGGGTATTTAGCGGTAGCCCAGAATATCACGGCCAAGCAGATCCTCGGCAGCTGTGCCCGGATCGCTGAAGCCTTTCAGGACGAATTGCACGGAGATTGAGGTATCTGACTCGCCGATGCGCGTCGCCAGGTAGCTGCGCCAGACGCCGCGCACCGCCCAGCAGCAGGTTTCATACTCCAGCCCGGCAAATCGCTCTAGCGGCTCCTTAGTCTCCAGTGAGACATTGTATCGACCCACGAAATTCCAGTGCTCGGCAATCGGCCAGGCTACAGCGAAGTCAATATTTTCCAGCGCGTCTCGCTGAAATCGATAGCTCAGATTGACGATCCGTCGCTCATCGCGGATATAGCGCAGCCGCGCTTCGGCGCGTCGTGTTTCGCTCTGATCCGAGTCAAACTGATAGTTCAGATCGGTGCGCCAGTACTTGGCAAAGTTAACCCCCAGTTCGGCCAGATAATCCGACGAACTGCTGTCATTAGGAAGTCCGTCCGGCAGCGCAACTCGCTGGCTGCTGAGATAACGAACCTGGCCCAGTGTGGCGCGCAGCAGTTCCTCGCCACTGTCGGCAGCAATCAGACGCGTGCTGATGCCCAGAGCCAGCTGGTTGGCATCGGCCAGCCGGTCATAACCGATAAACCGGTTGCTCCGAAAAAGCTGCACGACGTTGAGATCCGGTTCGATGGTATCGAAAACCGGTAAATCGGCCTGATCGCGGAACGGGATATAAGTGTAGAGAGCGCGTGGCTCAAGGGTTTGCAGCCACTTGGAGTCTTTGGTGACGCGTTCGAAGGTGCTCGACATGTCGAGACTGGCAATGGGCGTGGTGCGTGATGGGCTGTCATCCTGGCCGAGCTCGGTATCTTGCAGCCGGTAGCTCGTATGCTCGACGGCCACGGCCGGCTCAAAGTTGACGATGCCCCAGCTGAAGGGTCGGGTAAATTCCGGCTGCACATGGCCGCGGAAGCCGCTCACACCCACGTCACGATCGAAATAGGTCAGGTCGGCGCGGACACCATAGGTCATGCCGAACAGTCCGTTGGGCTCGAAGCCGCTAACGCTAAGTTCCGGCAATCTCGCGTAAGGCAGTTCCTCGGGCAGCAGGAATTCATCGATGGTCTGATAGTCCTCAATTCTCAGGCTGGCAGACCAGGCGCCGCTGAAGTACTCGAGAATAGCGCGCCGCGGCAGATGAGTCTGGCTGGTATTAGCCAGGCTGCTGGAAAAATCCTCGAAATAGCCTGAATCAGATACCGCAATTACATTGACGGTGCCGCGCAGGCTGAACGGCAGGTCTGATTGATGAAATGCACTGGCCAGCCAGCGTTGTTCGCCAGTTTCGCCATCGTCATACAGATACTCGCCGGTCAGCGTGCCGCTGTGGTCTTCGCTCAGATAGCGATACTCACCACCCATTTGCAGTCCGCGTTCGGACATATAACGCGGCGTCAGGGTTGCATCCATACCGGGTGAAATATTCCAGTACCAGGGCGCGGCAATGTCGAGTCCGCGCTGGTCACTGCTGCCCACATTCGGAATCAGCCAGCCGCTTTTTCTTTCATTAGAAATTGGATACGAAACATAGGGCAGGTAAAGAACCGGCACACCGCGAATGCGAAACTTTGCGTCCCTTGCAACGCCGATGCCTGCCTCCTGATCCAGCTCGATTTCCCCGGCTTCGACCAGCCAGTCATCGTTATCAACCGGGCAGGCGGTGTAGGTGACATCGTTGAGATAGGCACGCCCGCTGCCGCTCAGTTCGATTTCGTCTGCCGCGCCGCGCGCTGGTACCGACCAGATCTCGAAATCGGCATCCGTGAAGCGAACTTCTTCCTTACGTTGATTGAAGCTGGCAGAGCTGGCGGTGACGCGGCTGCCGACATCCCGGAATTCCACGTTACCCTTGATGCTGAACAAGCCGCTTTCCGGATCAAACGTGGCACCGGCGGCGCTCAGGCTGCGGTTGCCGCTGCGCAGGATAATGTCGTCACTGAACTGGGCGTCGCCGTCAATCTGAAACTCGACCCGGCCACTAACGATCTCCAGTTCGTCAGCGCTGATCAGCGTGTCGCCAGCCGGCAAGGGCGGCGGCGGGTCCGCGGGACAGCTGCCCCAGCCCGTTACGCGACCGTCTTCGGCAGACCAGGCAGCTGACGCATATAGCAACGCAAGCCCCAGCATTAAGGTCGGCAACAGAACTCGCACAAGGATATCCCGGCAAAAGGCTGAATCATTATAGCGGTCGGTCTGCCCGGCTGCGCGTGCAAATGCGTTGACGCAAACGCACCCGGGGCGCGAACATGCTGTCGCGGCAAGCTACCGCGATAAGGATTGAGGCAACGTGGAAACACCCCGCACAGCCATGCTGCTGGCGGCCGGTCGCGGCGAGCGCATGCGCCCTTTGACCGATCGTCTGCCCAAGCCGCTGTTGCAGGCCGGTGGCCACCCGCTGCTGCATTATCCGCTTTGTGCGCTGGCGGCCGCCGGTGTGCGCGAGGTGGTGATCAACCTGGCCTGGCAGGGCAAAAAAATCCGCGAATGGCTGGGTAACGGTCAGGACTATGGCTTGCGCATTCATTACAGCGATGAAGGCGGGCAGGCTCTGGAGACGGGTGGCGGCATCTATAAGGCATTGCCACTGCTGGGCGAGCAGCCGTTCTGGCTGGTTAACGGCGACGTTTTTTGCGACTACCCGTTTCCGGACAGAGCGCTGGCGGAAACTGATCTCGCCCACCTGATCATGGTTAGCAACCCGCAACATCATCCCGCCGGAGATTTCTGTCTGCGGGAAGGCCGGGTCTGCGCGGATGCGCGCCCACGACTGACCTATTCCGGCCTGGCTATCCTGCGCCCGGAATTATTTGCCGACGCGCAGGCAGGGGTATTTCCACTGGCGCCATTGCTGACCAGCGCGCTGCGTGAAGACAAGGTCTCCGGGGAGCAATACCGCGGCGAGTGGACTGACGTCGGCACGCCGCAGCGGCTAGCGGAGCTGGATCAGCGGCTGCGTCGGGGCAGGGCCGTTTAGAGGTCCACGTAAGCGCGGTGCCGGTGATTCCGCGCATGCTTCGCTTATTCAGCACGTAGACCATGAAACTGGCGGCCGGTACGCCGGGCCATTGGCAGTTCAGGCCATGCGCGGCGCCGGGCTCGAAGCCGAGTCAGCGGATAGTAGTCGGGCAGACCTATGACAATTACGCAGGGGTAGCCCTGCGCGGCCAGGCTGCTTATGCCTTGCCGCGTCAGCGCTTTACCGATTCCCCGGCGCTGCCAGTCCGGGTGCACAGCCAGTTCGCCCAGGCCCATGGCCGGCCAGGACTCACCTTCGCTGTCGATCTTCACCGGGGCAAAAAACGCGTGCCCGATCAAGCCTGGGCCATTACTGGCCACTAATGACAGGTGCTTGCCCGGCTGTCTGCGCAGCTGGTCGAACTGCGCAGTGCCGCCCGCAGGGCCGAAGGCCAGCCGGTTCAGGGCGAGGATTCCATCCGGATCGCAACTGGGACGCTGTTCACGTATTTCAATATTGTCGGGCAGTAGCATGCCGCTCGCCTCGTCCGCCCTTTGGATGGTTGCGCAGTCTAGCGCGCCGGATCATCTGGCTTGAATCCAATTCCGCGAGGGCCGCGAAATTTGGGTTAACGACGGGTAATCGAGGAATCGATCAAACGTCCAGTGTTTGGGATTGTGTGTTTTTGGAGTATTGGGATGAGTCGTAAATATTTGATTTCAATGAGCCTTTTGGCTTTTTCGCTGATCGCAGCCGAGGGCGCCTTCGCAGCCCGGGCGAAAGACGCCGTTGAAGCCTGCAAAGTTGCTTCTGCCGCCGCAGCGGTCAGTGAAGATGCCGTGGGCAAGCTGATTAAGGTTAAGTCTCGCGGCGCTAACTACGAAGTCTGGCTGAACCTGCGCGGCGATCAGGACCAGAAAACCTATTGCTACCTGCGCCGCGGCGAAGTCGAGCAGCTGGTGATGGAAGAGGGTGCGTGGAAGGGTCGCAACCCGAGACGTCCGGAAACTAGCGAAGCTTCTCAGCAGGCTGCTGCAAAGTCGACAAAAGCCGGAGCCTGAAGTCCCTGGAAAATTCGCGCAATTCGTCAGGCCCCCCCTGATCTGACACCTGCGTAACCGGCAGTCCCGCGAGACCGCAGGGATTGATCCGGCTAAAAGGCTCCAGTTGCATGGCCACGTTCACCGCGAGGCCATGGTAGCTGGAGCCTTTTCTTATTCTCAGCCCCAGGCTGGCAATCTTGGCGCCATCGACGTAAACGCCCGGAGCATCGCGCCGCGCTGACGCTTCAATAGCGTAGCCGGCCAGTGTGTCTATAACGGCGGTCTCCAGGCGCATCACCAGTTCCCGCACACCGAGTTGCGAGCGGCGCATGTCCATCAGCACATAGGCGACTAACTGGCCGGGTCCGTGGTAGGTGACCTGGCCACCGCGATCCACATTTACCACGGGAATATCGCCGGCATTGAGGATATGGCTGGCGTCGGCATTCAGTCCCAGGGTAAATACGGGGTCGTGTTCCAGCAGCCAGACTTCATCCGCTGTGTCAGCGTTGCGCCGATCGGTAAAAGCCTGCATCTCGGCCAGGCTGTCGGCGTAGTCGACGCGGCCGAGCTCGCGCACGATGATGCTGTTTTCAGAGCACAAAGAGAATCCGATCGCTGCCCGTCAGATTGCGGTATACCGTGTCGAGCTGGTCGCGACTTTCCGCGGTGAAAGTCACTGTGACAGACAGGAAACGACCCTTGCTGCTCGGCCTGACGACGACGTCCTCGTGGTCTATCTCGCCGACGGCGGCAACCACCAGCTCCATGACATGGGCGGGAAAGCCTTCCGTCTCCTTCCCCATGGCCTTGACCGGGAATCGGCAGGGGAATTCGAACAGGCTGTCATCATCGTCACTGGGCATCTATGTAAGCCTTGAAGCGCTCCGCAACCTGATTGTAAAGCGGTCCTGCTGCTCCGTCGCCTATGGCTGCTCCGTCGAGCTGCACTATCGGCTGCACGCCGCGCCCGGCGCTGGTTATCCAGATTTCCTCAGCGCTGCGCAGCAGCGCCTCGCTAATCACCTGTTCGTGACAGTTCAGGCCTATATCAGCGGCCAGCTGTACCACCAGATCGGTGGTTGTGCCGGGCAGTATCTGGGAACCGTTTGGCCGCCGCAGCAATTTCCCATCGACCACCATCAGCACCGACGTCGTGGTGCCTTCGGTCAGCGCTCCATCGCGCAGCAGCAGTGCTTCCTCGGCGCGCTGCTCCTGTGCTTCGCCGAGCAGCAGTATGTTGGCCAGCAGTGCGGTGGCCTTGATGTCACAGCGCTGCCAGCGCGTGTCCGGCAGGGTGATCGCCCGCACACCGCGGGAGCTCGGGAATGCGGGTATTTCGCTGGCGATGCCGAATACTGTAGCGGCCAGTCCTGCCGGAGGCGCATGCGTGCGTCCGACATCGGCGCCGCGACTCACCTGCAGGTAAACCACCAGGTTGTCGGCGTCATTGCGCTCGGCCAGGGTTTTGGTCAGCTGGCGCCACTCGGCGCTGCTGAGGGGGTCGGCGATACCCACGGCAGCCAGGCTGCGCGTGAATCTCGCCAGGTGCTGGTCCAGCAACAGCGGCCGTCGGTTAAAGAACGGCACCACTTCGTAAATGGCGTCGCCAAACAGGAAGCCACGGTCTAAGGGTGAAATACGTGCTTCATGAACCGGCAGAAATTCACCGTTGAGATACGCGACAGGCAGTGCTTCCGCCATCCAGCCGGCTGCCTATTCAAACCAGAGCAGCACGGAATCACGTGCTTGCTGCCACAGCGAGCCGCTGTCAATGGCATTGACAGCAAACAGGTTGGCTTCGGCCAGGGTTTCCTCCGCCAGGTTAACGCGCAGCGTGCCGAGGCGATCGTCTGGGCTGACAGGCGCAATCAATTGTCCGCCCAGATTGACCTGCGGTTCAAGCAGCTCATAACTGCCGCGCGGAATGGTCACGTAAATGTCTTCGCGCACGCTCAGATCGGCACTTTCATTCTGACCCTTCCAGACCCGCGCTGCCGTTACCGGTTCGCCCGCCGGATACAGCAAGCGCGTTTCGTAGAAACGGAAGCCGTAGTTCAGCAGGGCCTGGGAATCATTGCTGCGCGCCGTCGGGCTGCGTGCCCCCAGCACCACAGCAATCAGGCGCATGCCATCGCGTTCGGCGGATGACACCAGGCAATAGCCGGCAGCATCCGTCATCCCGGTTTTCATGCCATCCACACTGGGATCCCGCCACAGCAAGGCATTGCGGTTTTTCTGCGTAATCCCGTTGTAGGTGAACTCGCGCTGCGAATACCAATGGTAGAACTCTGGGAACTCGCGGATGATCGCCGAGGCCAGGCGGGCAATATCCGCGGCAGTGGTGTAGTGATCGTTAGCCGGCAGTCCGGTGCTATTGCGGTATTGGGAGTTCAGCATGCCCAGCTCGCGCGCGTGCTGGTTCATCACCTCGGCAAAAGTTGCCTCGGTACCGCCAAGATACTCAGCAATGGCTACGCTGGCATCGTTGCCGGATTGCACGATCATGCCCTGCATCAGGTCCTCGGTGCTGACGCGCGTATTCACCTCGATGAACATGCGCGAGCCGGGCGTGCGCCAGGCGTTCTCGCTAACGGGAACTGTATCGGTGAGTTTTAGCTGTCCGCTGCCGATGGCTCTAAAGGCCGCATAAGCCGTCATCAGCTTGGTGATGCTGGCCGGCTCCAGGTGTTCATGCTCGTTGAGGGCCGCCAGGATACGGCCGCTGTGATGATCCATGAGGATATAGCCGCGTGAATCCAGGTCCGGCGCGCGCGGCACGATGCTCTGGGCCTGGGCGGGCCACCAGGGCGCCAGGCTTAGCGCGAATATCAGTAAGGTCGCCAGTCGTTTCATTGGCATTCCGGTTCAGTGAATGGTTTGAGAAATGTTATAGATAGGTTCAGCCGCCGGGGCGCGGCGACGAAAACCCCGCATCCGCGTCGCTGATCAGGATTGGATTGCCGACATCCAGCGCGGTTACGCGCTTGAACAGTTGGTCGTACTCTGAGACATCGCTGATTGGCCCGAGTCGCACCCGGTAAATCGCTGTCTCGCCGCCCTTATCTGCATGAATAACGACGTTCTGCAAACCGTTACCCTCCAGGCGGGCTTTCAGGCGCTCGGCATTTCCGGCTTCGCCGAAAGCACCGACCTGCAGGAACAAGCTTACCGTGCGCGCCTCGTCCGGGCGCGGCGCGGCGGCCTCGGCCGTGGCAATCGGGCTGGGTAGCGAAAATCCGTCTGGCTTCGCTTCGGCCAATACCGGTGCCCGCGGCGCGGGCGCAACGGGTCGGTCATAGGGATACGCCGTGACCTCGACCATCGCCGTGCCGTTGCGCACCATATCCAGTTTATGCGCGGCCGCGTAGGACATATCAATGATGCGATTGTCGACGAATGGCCCACGATCGTTCACCAGCACAACAACGCTGCGGCCGTTGCTGAGGTTGGTTACCCGCACCCGGGTCGGCAGCGGCAGGGTTTTGTGCGCCGCTGTCATGGCATGCATGTCGTAGGGCGTTCCACTGGAGGTGGGTTTGCCGTGAAACTTGTTACCGTACCAGGAGGCGACGCCGCGCTCGGAGTAGCCGCCACTGGTAGGCATGACGTGATAGCGCTGGCCGAATACTTCGTAGAAGGCCGGATTGCCGCGCGCGCTTTTCGGTGGCTGGCCGTCGCTGCGCGTGACTTTCGGGCTGTTGCTGGCCTGTTCGGGCGTTGGCTGCTGCCAGCGGGTGGCGTTGGAGCAGGCTGTGCTGAGGAGCGCAAAACTCAATAACAGGCCCGCCACAGGTATCCCTCGCCGGCTCACGGTTGAGCCGCCGTGCGAGTTGCGGCGGTGGCTTTAAGCGCCTCGCTCAGTTGAAAAACAGCCAGTGCATACATCGGGCTGCGATTGTAACGGGTGATCACGTAAAAATTCTTCAGGCCAACCCAGTACTCGGCTTCGCTGACGCCTTCGAATTTGAACAGTGCCGCGGCTGTATCGCCCGGCAGGTCCAGCGGCACCCTTAGCCCGGCCGCGGCCAGCCCGGCCAGATCGCGATCCAGTTTCAGACCGTTGTCGGTGGCTGGTGGCGGCTGCCCGGTCAGGGCGCCCTGCACAGCGACGGGGCTGTCCGCCTGCCATCCGTGGGCGACAAAATAGTTGGCCACGCTGGCCAGGATGTCATCCCAGTTCTCCAGCAGGTCGCGGCGGCCGTCGCCGTCGCCGTCCACGGCGTAAGCGCGGTAACTGCTGGGAATAAACTGCGGCGGGCCCATGGCGCCGGCGTAGGAGCCGGTTACCGCGTCCAGCGCCAGTTTTTCGTCGCGGGCGAGCAGAAAAAACTGCTCCAGTTCGCTGCGAAAGAATTTGCTGCGGGGCGGATAGTCAAAGGCCAGGGTGGCCAGCGCATCGAGCACCCGATAGTTGCCGGTGATTCGACCATAGTAGGTTTCTACGCCCACGATGGCGGCAATAATCTCCGCGGGTACGCCGGTGGCGGCGCTGACCCGGTTCAGGCGCTCTGCTTCGCGGTCGAGAAACTCGCGGCCCTCGCTAATGCGCTGGTCAGTAATAAATATCGCCCGGTATTCGTGCCAGGCTTTGGTCTTTTCCGCCGGGCGGCGCATGGCATCAAGAATTTTCTGCTGGCTCTGGCCATCGGCCAGCAGGCTCTCGACGTAGCCCTGCTCAAAGCCGTGCTCGCGGCTAAGTTGCGTTACGAAGGCACGCACATCGGCCCGCCCCGTATCCAGGGCAGGCGCAGTTGCGGTAAAAAACAGGGCGCACAGGCCGATGGCAATAGCCGGGCCGGTGGCCGGGATGATCCTTATCATCGAGCCAGGAGCTTCCGGTGCGTCTGGATAGACATGAGAATACCGAAACCAGCCATCAGGGTCACCATGGATGTGCCGCCGGCACTGACCAGCGGCAGTGGTACGCCGACCACCGGCAACATTCCGGTGACCATGGCGGTGTTAACAAACGCATAGAAAAAGAAAGTCAGGCTGATGCTGCCGGCCAGCAAACGCGAAAATGTATCCTGGGCGGTGGCCGCAATAACCAGGCCGCGCCCAACGATAAACAGGTAGGCTGCCAGCACGGTCAAACCCCCCAGCAAGCCAAACTCCTCGCCGATCACGGCAAAAATGAAATCGGTGGAACGTTCCGGCAGGAACTCCAGCTGTCCCTGGCTGCCATTCAGCCAGCCTTTGCCGAATAGACCGCCGGACCCAATGGCGATCTTTGATTGAATAATGTGATAACCGGCGCCCAGCGGGTCACTGTCCGGATCCAGCAAGGTCAGCACGCGTTTTTTCTGGTACTCATGCATAACCAGGTACCAGAGCGCCGGCATGGCCACGAGGGCAGCCACAATCAGGCCGAAAATATAGCCGGCGCCAATCCCGGCCAGAAAAATCACCGCCGCGCCTGACAGGCTGATCATGATGGCCGTGCCGAGGTCGGGTTGCAGGGCGATCAGCCCTACGGGTGCCAGTACCAGCACAAAACAACTCAGCAGCAGACCGAAAGAGGGCGGCAGCGGCCGGTCATGGAGTAACCAGGCCAGCATCAGCGGTACGCCCAGCTTCATAATTTCCGAGGGCTGGAAGCGCACGCCGACGTCCAGCCAGCGCTGTGCACCTTTGCCGACATCGCCGCTGACCAGCACCAGCATCAACAGAATCAGGCCGCCCAGATAAACGAAAGGCGAAAGCCGGCGCAGCCAGCCGGGGGGTATCTGCGCCAGGATCAGCATCGCCATAAAGGCGGCGCTCATGCGCGCCAGCTGGTTGGTGACCTGGCTGGTGCTCTGGCCCACGGCGCTATACAAGGCCAGCAGGCCGATGGCCATGATCAGCAGAATGCCGGCCAGTAACAGGCCGTCAATATGAATGCCTCGCAGCAGGCGGGCACTAATCGCCTCGGTTGGCCCGCGCCCGGCGGTTAGCACGCTCATAGTTGATCTCGCAGGTAGGTCTCAATGACCTTGCGGGCTATCGGTGCTGCGACCCCGCTGCCGCTTTCACCGTTTTCGACAATTACGGCGACGGCAATGCGCGGCATTTCCAGCGGGGCGAAGGCGACGAACAGCGCGTGGTCACGCATCCGTTCGGCGACTTCTTCGCTGTCATATTCTTCTTCCTGGCCGACGCTGAATACCTGCGCGGTACCGCTTTTGCCGGCCATGGTGAAAGGTGCATCGGCACCTACGCGCCGAGCCGTGCCGCGCTCGCCCTGTAAAACGGCGTTCATGGCGCTGATCGCCCGGTCCCATTGCTCGTCATTATCCAGCACCACGGGCGGCAGGCTTACGGGCGCGACGCGTCGGCTTTCGCCGCTGACCGGATCTTCAACACTGTGTAGTAGTGATGGCTGAAAGCGTTTGCCGCGAGCGGCGATGGTGGCCGTGGCATGCGCCAGCTGCAGGGGCGTGGCCAGCATGTAGCCCTGGCCGATGCCGGCGATGACCGTCTCACCGGGAAACCAGACCTGGTCTTCGCGTTTGGCAAAAGCTGTGCGTTTCCAGGCCGGCGATGGCACCAGCCCGGGCTTTTCGCCGGACACGTTAATACCAGTCAGATTGCCCAGGCCGAAGCCCTTGAGAAAATCCGACATGCGCTGAATGCCAAGTTCGTTGGCCAGCGAATAGAAATACACATCGCAGGATTCCGCGATGGCATCGTGCATGTCTACCGGGCCGTGTCCCTGCGGCTTCCAGTCACGGTAGCGATGCGCTTTGCCGGGCAGCCGATAAAAGCCGCCGCAATATTCGCGCTTGTCGGGGTCAAGCACCCCGTAGTGCATTCCTGCCATGGCAATGATCGGCTTGATGGTGGAGCCGGGCGGATAGGCGCCGCGCAGCGCCCGGTTAAACATGGGCCGATCCGGATCTTCCTGCAGTTCGCGATACTCGCGTCGCGTCAGACCGCTGCTGATAGCGTTGGAATCGAAATTCGGCGCGCTGGCCAATACCAGTACTTCGCCGTTTTGCGGGTCGATGGCGACTACCGCGCCGCGCCGCCCGGCCAGCGCTTCGGCGGCGGCCAGCTGAGACGGCGTATCCAGGGTCAGGCGCAGGTCTTTACCCGGCATGGCAGCGGTGCTGCCGAGCACTTCCATGACCCGGCCATGCGCATTGACCAGCACCTCGGCCGTACCGACGCTGCCGTGCAGTTGATCTTCGAAACTGCGTTCGACGGAGACTTTGCCGATTTGCGAGGTGCCGGCGTACTGGGTTGGATCAAGCTCGCGTAACTCGGGCGCGCTGATTCCGCCGACATAGCCGAGGACATGGGATACCGCCGCGCCGAAGGGATAATTGCGTGTCAGCCGGGCGCGAATTTCGATACCGGGGAAACGCGGGCGCTGCACGGCAAAGCGCGCAATCTCTTCATCACTCAGGCGCTGACGAATCGCAATGGCATCGAAACGCCGCCGGGAGCCGATCAGGGCCTGATACTCCGGGATGTCCTCGGCTTCGATCAGTCCGTATTCGGCCAGGCTGGCCAGGGACGCGTCGATGTCCGGTGTTTGTTCCGGGGTTAATTCCAGCTGATAGCTGGGCAGGTTTTCAGCCAGCACTGCGCCATTGCGATCGAAGATCAGTCCGCGGGTGGGCGGCGCCGGCTGGACGCGAATCCGGTTGCCGGCAGACTGGGCAGAAAAATAGTCGTATTCGCTGACTTGCAGTTGCGTCAGCCGCGCAATTACCAGGCTGCTCAGGGCCGCAACGATCAAGCCGGAAATGATCACCCTGCGCAGGAACAGCCGTTGTTCGGACCAGTGGTCTTTAATGCGTAGTGCGGTGGCCATGTTCAGGCAAAGGCCCGGTCGCGGCTTTCGAGGCGTTCGCGGATACGATCCATGAGCGCCATAAACAGCGGCCACACGACTGCACCGGTTAGCGCCTGGCTAAGACGAGCGAGTCCAACCTGGGGGTTCCCGGCCATGCCGTCAATCCAGAACAAGACAAAAGCTTCCATGCTTAGTAGCGCGAATACCGTCCCGGTGAGTTGCCAAAGGGGAAAGATGCGGATCTGCAGGTAAAAGCGCAAGGTAAAGAAGCACACCAGGCTCATCGTCAGGGCGTGCTGGCCCAGTGTGTCGCCCTGCAGCACATCGAGTAGCAGGCCCAGGAGCCAGGCGCTGCCCAGATTGACCTGGCGCGGCCACATCATGGTCCAGTAAATGATTGCCATGCTGGCCAGGGGTGGCCGGAAGGGCACTAGCCAGTCCGGCAGCGGCAGGCTCATCAAGGCCGCGCAGCCCAGTAGCAGCAGCCAGATTCGCCCGCGCGCCTGTGTCTGGCGGCTCACGGCTCGACCGCCTCGAGCGCGACATCAGGACTATCGGCCTGTTCCTCATCAGTCGATTCTTCGGGCGCCGCTTCGCCTGGCCAGATCAGCAGCACTTCGCGTACGCGGCTCAGGTTGGCGGCCGGCTCTGCCTCCACGGTCAGGAACGCGTCGCCGGCTTCACTGGCGATGCTCTTGACGGTGCCGACCGGGTAGCCGGCCGGAAAGCTGCCGCCGAGCCCGGAGGTGACCAGCAGATCACCGATGCGTAAATCGGCATTGCGCGGCAGGAACGGCAGCGACAAGCGGTCAAGTCGACCGGTGCCCACCGCTATGGTGCGTTGCCGGTTGCGCAGCACCTCCACCGGCAGCGCATGGTCCACATCGGTAATCAGGATGGCCTCGGCAGAAAAGATCTGGTCACGCGTAACCTGTCCCAGCACACCATCGGCGTCGATGATGGCCTGGCCTACAAAAACGTCGTCGCGGCCACCCTTGTTCACCACGATACGATGGCGAAACGGGTTCATATCGACGGACATAATTTCGCCAATGAGTATGCGGTCGCTGATATTGGCGGTGGATTTCATCAGCCCGCGCAGGCGCGCATTTTCGGCTTCCAGCGAAGCCATCCGCTGCAAGCGTGCACTCTGTTCCAGCAATTGCTTTTGCAGTCCCTGATTTTCGTCGCTCAGCTGGCCGCGGGTGGCGAAACTGTCGGCAACCCAGCGGCCGGCAGCAGCCGGGGAATCCACCAGTACATGGATCGGGTAGACCATGGCGGCCAGCACCCGCCGAACGTCCTTCAGTAATTCGCCGCGACTATCGGCAACCATCAGGGCAATAGAAAAAACGCCCATGATGACCAGCTGCAGCCCAGGGCTGGTGCTGCGAAATCCACGCTGCTCGTTGTCAGCCGTGCCGAGGGCCATGCTTCAAGAATTCCGACCTGTTTCGCGACCACAACGCCGGCGGGCCCGTATCCCGCTGGCAGTCGTCAGCTTAGAGAGTAACCGCAGGGCCGGGTCCGGCGCGAGCAGTTCTGCGTCAGTCGAGGCCGAACATGGACGGGCCGTGCTCGTCCATCAGTTCAATCACGCGGCCGCCGCCGCGGGCCACGCAGGTTAGCGGATCCTCGGCGACTACCACGGGCAAGCCCGTTTCTTCCATCAGCAGCTTGTCGAGGTCGCGCAGCAGTGCGCCACCGCCGGTCAGTACGATGCCGCGTTCGGCCACGTCTGCACCCAATTCCGGGGGCGTCTGTTCCAGCGCGCCTTTTACGGCGCCGACGATGCCTTGCAGCGGTTCCTGCAGTGCTTCGAGAATTTCGTTGCTGTTCAGGCTGAAGCTGCGCGGGACACCTTCGGACAGGTTGCGGCCCTTCACGGAGATTTCCCTGACCTCGTCGCCGGGATAGGCCGAGCCAATCTCGTGTTTGATCCGTTCCGCCGTGGCGTCGCCGATCAGAATGCCGTAATTGCGGCGCACATAGTTAATGATCGCTTCATCGAAGCGGTCGCCGCCAACGCGCACCGAGGCAGCATAAACAATCCCGTTCAGGGAGATGACTGCGACTTCGGAGGTGCCACCGCCGATATCCAGCACCATGGAGCCGCGCGCCTCATGCACTGGCATGCCGGCGCCGATAGCCGCAGCCATGGGCTCCTCTATAAGGAATACCTTGCGTGCGCCGGCGCCTTCGGCAGATTCGCGAATCGCGCGCCTTTCTACCTGGGTGGATCCATAGGGCACGCAGATCAGCACCCGCGGGCTGGGACGAAAATAACGGCCGGGATGCGCCTTGCGAATAAAATGCTGCAGCATTTTCTCGGTCACGGTGAAATCGGCAATTACGCCGTCTTTCAGCGGCCGGATGGCGGTGATGTTGCCGGGCGTGCGACCGAGCATGCTTTTGGCGTCGGCACCAACGGCTTCCACAGTTTTACCGCCACGCCCGGGTTCTTCGCGAATCGCCACCACGGACGGTTCATCGAGCACGATGCCCTGACCGCGCAGATATATAAGCGTGTTGGCAGTCCCCAAGTCGATCGAAAGATCGTTGGAGAAGTAGCCCAGTATCCTTTTGAGCATTGTTCCCTGATCCGCGCGCTAGCACCCGTACACGCGGCGGCTACTCTAGCAATGGGGGGGAATTTGCACAACTGCAGGTGTATGCTTACGCGCCTTTTGGCAGCAGCTTCGCAAGTGCATGAGCCCGTGGCTTTAACTCCTAAAGATCTAGAATCCATCGCCAGGCTCGCCCGACTTGAATTGGGCGCCGACGAACTGGACGACTATGTGGCCAAGCTGAGCAGTATTCTCGAGCTGGTTGCTCAGCTCGAGAGCGTTGATACCAGTCAGGTTGAGCCCATGGCCCACCCGCTGAACATGGTTCAGCGCCTGCGCCCGGACGAAGTCACCGAAACCGATCATCGCGAGCATTACCAGCAGAATGCCGCCGACGTGAGCCACGGTCTGTACCGTGTGCCGCGCGTGATCGAATAGCTGGCCAGGCCATTTACCATGGGTGAACGCCAGACCATTGCTGCGCTCAGTCGCCAGCTTGCCGCCGGAGAAACCTCCAGCCGTGAACTCACGGCCGCCAGCCTGGCGCGCATCGAGGCGCTGGATGGCCAGCTCAACAGCTTTATCACCGTGTCATCGCAGCAAGCGCTGGCTGCGGCGGACGCCGCTGACGCCCGGCGTGCAGCCGGCCAGGCCGGCCCGCTGACCGGCATACCCTTTGCGCACAAGGATATCTTCTGTACCGCGGGTATTCGCACCACCTGCGGATCGCGCATGCTGGAAAACTTCGTCCCGCCCTACGATGCCACGGCCGTGGCGCGCCTGGCCGAGGCCGGCATCGTGTGTGTCGGCAAGACCAACATGGACGAGTTCGCCATGGGCTCGTCCAACGAGACCAGCTACTTCGGTCCCGTGCACAATCCCTGGGATCTGCAACGCTCGCCGGGTGGTTCTTCGGGTGGTTCAGCGGCGGCCGTGGCTGCCGGGCTGGTGCCCGCAGCCACCGGCACGGATACCGGTGGTTCCATTCGTCAGCCGGCGGCGCTGGCCGGCATCACCGGATTCAAGCCCACTTACGGACGGGTTTCCCGCTACGGGATGATCGCCTTTGCTTCCAGTCTCGACCAGGCCGGGGTGCTGACCCAGAGCGCGGAAGATGCGGCGCTGCTGATGCAGTCCATGGCCGGTTTTGACCCGCGCGATTCCACCTGCGCAGAGCAGCCGGTGCCTGATTACCAGGCTGCCCTGCAAGCCGATCTGCGCGGCAAGCGTATTGGCGTGCCGTCAGAGTTTTTCGACGACGGGCTGGATGCCGACTGTGCCGAGGCGGTGCGCGCGGCGCTGCAGATCTTTACCGATCTGGGCGCCGAACTGCAGGAAATTTCGCCTGCCGCATCTTGGTCTGTCGGTGCCCACTTATTACATCGTCGCGCCGGCCGAGGCTTCGTCGAACCTGTCGCGCTTTGACGGCATCCGCTTCGGCTATCGGCACGCGGATGCGGCATCCCTGGATGAGCTGTACACGCTGACACGCCGCGAAGGCTTCGGTGCCGAGGTGAAGCGTCGCATCATGACGGGCACGTATGTGTTGTCGGCCGGCTACTACGATGCTTATTACCTGCAGGCACAGAAAGTTCGCCAGCTGATCGCGCAGGATTTCGACAAGGCTTTCGAGCAGGTCGATCTGATCGCCGGGCCGACGGCGCCGACGGCGGCCTTTCGGCTGGGTGACAAGCTCGACGATCCGGTGCAGATGTACCTGAACGATATTTACACCATTGCCGTCAACCTGGCCGGCCTGCCAGGCATCTCCGTACCTTGCGGACTGGCCGATGGTTTGCCGGTTGGTTTGCAGTTAATTGGTCCGCGCTTTGGCGATGCGCCGGTGCTGAATGCGGCCCACCAGTTCCAGCAGGCCAGCGACTGGCACCTGCGCTGCGCCGGAGTTTGGCTAATGGCCTGGGAGACCGTCATCGGGCTGGAGATTCACGCGCAACTGGCCACGCGCAGCAAGATTTTCTCCGGATCGCCCACCGCGTATGGCGCCGAGCCCAATACCCAGGCCAATCTTGTGGACCTGGGCTACCCCGGCGTATTGCCGGTGCTGAACGCAGACGTGGTGCGCATGGCCGCAAAATTTGGTCTTGCCGTTGATGCCAGCATCGCGCCGCGTTCGGTCTTCGCGCGCAAAAACTACTTCTATCCTGACCTGCCCAAGGGTTACCAGATCAGCCAGTACGAACTACCCATCGTGCACGAAGGCAAACTCAGTATCAGCCTGGCTGATGGCAGCGAAAAAATCGTCGGCATTACCCGTGCTCACCTGGAGGAGGATGCTGGCAAGTCTCTGCATGAAAATCTTCAGGATGCGACCGGCATCGACCTGAATCGGGCCGGTACGCCATTGCTGGAAATCGTGTCTGAGCCGGATCTGCGCTCGGCCAGTGAAGCCGTGACTTACATGCGTGCAATTCATCAGCTGGTTCGCTACCTGGAGATTTGTGACGGCAATATGCAGGAAGGCTCATTTCGTTGTGACGCCAACGTGTCCGTTCGTCCAACTGGGTGCGGAGGCCCTGGGTACGCGCGCAGAAATCAAAAATCTCAATTCTTTTCGCTTCGTTGAAAAGGCCATTGAGTTTGAGGTTGAGCGCCAGATCGAGATTATTGAGAACGGCGGCGAGGTGTTGCAGGAGACGCGCCTGTATGACGCGGACCGGGATGAGACGCGGCCCATGCGCAGCAAGGAAGAGGCCAACGACTATCGCTACTTCCCGGACCCCGATTTGCTGCCCGTCGTTATTGACGCGGCGTTCATTGAAACCCTGCGACAGGAAATGCCTGAATTGCCCGCTGCACGGCGTGCGCGTTTTATAGATTCCTTTGGCTTGCGCGCTGATGATGTGGATACGCTCATCAATAGTCGTGAACTGGCCGATTATTTCGAAGCGGTGGCTGATACCGCCGGCGATCCGCGTCTGGCTGCCAACTGGGTGCTGGGCGAACTGGGGGCTGCCCTGAATCGCGACAGCCTGGCGGTGCGCGATAGTCGTGTGCCTGCGCATGCCCTCGGTGAGCTGTTGCTGCGCATCAAGGACGGTACCTTGTCCGGCAAGATCGCCAAAGATGTGTTTGAGGCCATGTGGCAGGGCGAAGGCGATGCCGATGAAATCATTGCTGCCCGGGGTCTGAAGCAGATCACGGACAGCGGTGCCATCGAAGGTATCGTCGATGACGTTCTGGCTGCCAATGCGCCTCAGGTGCAGCAGTTTCGCGATGGCAATGAAAAAGTGCTGGGTTTCCTGGTCGGGCAGGTGATGAAAGCCAGCCAGGGCAAGGCGAACCCGCAGCAGGTCAATCAGATTTTACGCAGCAAACTGGGCGCCTGAGTTTTTCTGGCGCCGGCCGCGCCCGGACGGCAGCTTGCCAGCCAGGCGTGATGGCGCCGCGCATGGAATTTCCCTGCTGGCCGGATGGTTTCTCTGCCGCGAGCGGCTTCGCTCCAGGCTCTCCGGGAATCTCTCTTTAGAGCCAATTACCGGTATTTAGGAACAATTAGCCGCAAATTATTGCGTAATCCCGCTTTTTCCCTGTGCGGTCGTAAATTAATATTGCCACTGGAACTTATATAAAGAAATCTTTATATTTGCCAGATGTCGTTTGACCATGCTTCCCTTTGCCTGAAAGCAGCCGCTGATCCCAGCCGGCTGCGGCTGCTGGCCGTGCTCGCGTGCGGCGAGGCCAGTGTTGGCGAGCTACAGGCAGTACTGGCTCAGAGTCAGCCAAGGGTCTCTCGACATTTGCGCCTGCTCACGGAGGCCGGCCTGGTAGAGCGTGACCGCGAGGGGCATTGGGTCTTTTATCGCCTGGTCCGGCAGCCGGCGGCCAATAGCCTGCTCGCGGGTATCTGGCCATTGATTGATACCGACGATCCGCAACGGCTGGCGGACCGGCAATCCTTTGAACGGGTAAAGCAGGCTCGCCGTCGCGATGCCTATTCGTCGGGCGCGGCACTGGTTGCCGCCAGCCAGTCGCGCGAACGTCCCGACGCCGGGTCCTTGACTGCGGCGCTGGATGAAGTGCTTGGCGATACGCAATTTTCTGCGCTGCTCGACATCGGTTGCGGCTCTGGGGCGCTGCTGGCGCTATTGGCCCGACGCAGCCAAAAACTGGTCGGCGTCGATGTCGCTCGAAGCATGCGCAACCTGGCCCGCAGTCGCGCTTCGGACCAGGGCCTGGCCAACTGCAGTATTCGCGACGGCGAACTAAGCGCCTTGCCATTTGCCGACCAGAGTTTTGATTGTGTGGTCCTCGACGAAGTACTCAGCTTGGTGCCTGATCCGGGCGCCGGCCTGGACGAGGCGATTCGGGTGTTACGCCCCTTCGGTCAGCTGCTGGTGCTGGATTGTGTCGCGCCCGTCGCCGTGCGCCTGGAATCGGCGGCCGGCAGCAGGCTAATTGAGAACCAGCTGTCTGCCTGGCTGTCGGAACGCCGCATACGCCTGCGCGAGCGGATCTGGTTTCCCGGCAAGACGCTGGCCTATGCCCTGTTTGCCGGTGAGCTGAATCCGGTCTGGGCGCGCACCGGAACCGGAAATTGAAATAGCTATGTCCCAGTCTGTCCCGCAGGTTTCTTTTGAGTTTTTCCCGCCGGGTTCTCCAGCCATGGAGAAAACCCTGTGGCAATCGGTAGAGCGGTTGGCTCCGTTGGCGCCGCGTTTCGTGTCGGTTACTTACGGCGCCGACGGATCCACCCGCGACCGAACGCATAACATTGTCAGCCGCATTGCGCGTGATACGCCGCTGAACGGCGCGCCGCACCTGACCTGCGTGGGCGCCAGTCGCGCTGATGTGCAGGAAGTGGCCCGTGACTACTGGCAGGAGGGCGTTCGGCATATCGTCGCGCTGCGCGGCGACCCGCCCAAGGGAAGCGAGACCTATACACCGCATCCGGATGGTTATGAATACGCCGTTGACCTGGTGCGCGGTCTGCGTGAGGTGGCTGATTTCGAGATTTCCGTCGCTGCTTATCCGGAATCTCATCCTGAAGCACCCAGCGCAGACTTCGATCTGGATAATCTCAAACGCAAAGTCGATGCGGGCGCGACCCGCGCAATAACCCAGCTGTTTTTCGATGCGGACCTGTACCTGCGCTTTCGCGATCGCTGTGTGAAAGCGGGCATTGAGGTGCCGATTGTGCCGGGCATTCTGCCGATTAATAAATTTGCCCAGGTGGAGCGCTTTGCCGGGCTTTGCGGAGCCAGCCTGCCCGACTGGTTGCGGGAACGCTTTGATGGCCTCGATAGTGATGATGAGACGCGTCGCCTGATCGCTGCCAATACCGCCATCGAGCTGGTTACGCGATTGCAGCGTGAAGGGGTGGAGGACTTTCACTTCTATACGCTGAATCGCGCCGAGCAGACCTATGCCATTTGCTATGCGCTCGGTCTGCGCCCGCAGGGGGTTGCTGCATGAGTACCCGCGCCGAGCGGATGGCTCAACTCCAGGCCTTGCTGGCAAAACGTATCGTCGTGCTGGATGGCGCACTGGGCACCATGGTGCAGGCCTATACGCTGGAGGAGGCCGATTATCGCGGCGAGCATTTCGCCGACTGGCCGAGTGATCTCAAGGGCAATCACGACCTGTTGAGCCTGACCCGGCCGGATTTGATTGGCGAAATACACGCTTCTTTTCTGGCCGCGGGTGCCGATGTCATCGAAACCAACAGTTTCAATGCCACGGCGCCTTCGCAGGCAGACTACGGCCTGCAGGCACAGGTGCGTGAGATCAATCTGGCTGCCGCTCGTTGCGCGCGCCAGGCGGTGGAGGCGGCTGAGGCCGGCGATGGCCGGCCGCGCTTTGTCGCGGGTGTACTCGGTCCTACCAGTCGTACCACCTCTATATCTCCCGATGTGAATGATCCGGGCATGCGCAATGTCAGTTTCGACGAACTGGTCGCTACCTATCGCGAAGCCGGTGCAGCCCTGCTCGAGGGTGGTGCTGATTTCCTGCTGATTGAAACGGTTTTCGATACGCTGAACGCGAAGGCGGCGCTGTATGCCGTTGCCGTGTTGCGCGATGAGCTGGCAGAACCTGTCGAAGTCATGGTCTCAGGCACTATTACCGATGCCTCGGGCCGCACCCTGTCTGGCCAGACCACGGAAGCCTTCTGGAATTCCATTCGCCATGCCCAACCCTTTCTGGTCGGCCTGAACTGCGCCCTGGGTGCCGCCGACCTGCGTCCCTATGTGCAGGAACTCTCGCGCGTGGCGGATACGCGCGTGAGCGTGCATCCGAACGCCGGTCTGCCGAACGAGTTCGGCGAATACGACGATACGCCCGCGCATATGGCCGCGGTGCTGGGTGAGTTCGCCGGCGAGGGTTTGCTGAATATGGTCGGTGGGTGTTGTGGCACCACGCCGGAACACATCCTCAGCATTAGCGAAGCCGTTGCTGTGTATCCGGCCCGGCCTGTGCCCGAGCGCCCGGTGGCTTTGCGCCTGTCTGGACTGGAACCCTTCAACGTCGATGCGGACTCGCTGTTCGTGAATGTCGGTGAGCGTACCAACGTGGCGGGTTCCGCAAAGTTCCGGCGCCTGATTACCGAGGGTGATTACAGCAGTGCCCTGACCGTGGCGCTGCAGCAGGTCGAGAGTGGTGCGCAGGTCATCGATGTGAACATGGATGAGGGCATGCTCGATTCCGTAGCCGCCATGGATCGATTCCTGAAGCTGGTAGCCACGGAACCGGACATCGCGCGGGTCCCGGTGATGGTGGATTCCTCTCGCTGGGAAGTGATTGAGACCGGCCTCAAATGCGTGCAGGGCAAGTCCGTTGTTAATTCCATCAGCCTGAAGGAAGGTCCTGAACCGTTCCTGTTTCAGGCCCGCGAAGCCCGCCGCCATGGTGCCGCGGTGGTGGTAATGGCCTTCGATGAACAGGGCCAGGCTGACAGCGTGGAACGGCGCCTGGAGATTTGTCAGCGTTCCTATGACCTGCTTACAGAAAACGTCGGCTTTCCGCCCGAAGACATCATTTTCGATCCGAATATTTTCGCCGTAGCCACGGGTATCGAGGAGCACAACGACTATGGCCGCGCCTTTATTGAAGCCACAGGCGAGCTAAAGGCGCGCATGCCTGCGTGTTTCGATCAGCGGCGGCGTGAGTAACGTGTCGTTCTCATTCCGCGGCAACAACCCGGTGCGCGAGGCGATGCATTCGGTATTTCTTTACCACGCCATCCAGGCTGGTCTGGACATGGGTATCGTCAATGCGGGTCAGCTGGCCATCTATGCGGACATTCCGGCCGATCTCCGCGATGCGGTGGAAGACGTCATTCTTAATCGCCGCGAGGATGCCACGGAGCGGCTGCTGGAGATGGCCGGTCGTTATCGCGACGACGGCGGCAGCATAGCCGCAGAAACGGAAGCGGAGTGGCGCAGCTGGCCGGTTTACCGAGCGCCTCTCGCATGCGCTGGTCAAGGGTATCGATGAATTCATAGACGCTGATACTGAAGAAGCACGCCAGGCCGCCAGTCGTCCGCTGGATGTGATCGAAGGACCGTTAATGAACGGTATGAACGTGGTCGGCGACCTGTTCGGCGAGGGCAAGATGTTTTTGCCCCAGGTGGTCAAGTCCGCGCGGGTGATGAAAAAATCCGTGGCTTACCTGGTGCCCTATATCGAGGCTTCCGAAGAGGGTGATAGCCGCAAGGTCGGGCGCATCGTCATGGCAACGGTGAAAGGCGATGTGCATGACATCGGAAAAAATATTGTCGGCGTGGTCTTGCAGTGCAATAACTTCGAGGTGATCGATCTTGGCGTGATGGTGCCTGCAAACAGATTCTTGAAACGGCGCGGCGTGAGAACGCGGACATGATCGGCCTGTCGGGTCTGATCACGCCGTCGCTGGATGAGATGGTGCAGGTGGCTCGCGAAATGCAGCGCCAGGACTTTCAGGTGCCGCTGCTGATTGGCGGGGCCACGACCTCGCCGGCGCATACGGCCGTCAAGATTGATCCGGAATACAGTGGACCCGTGGTATACGTGAAAGATGCCTCGCGTTCCGTGGGTGTTGCGCAAAAGCTTTCCAGCCCGGAAGACCGGGTGAGCTATATCGATGCGGCCAAACAGGAAAACGCCAGCCGGCGTGAACGGCATGCCGGCAAGACACGACTGGCGCCGCAGCGGACTATCCAGCAGGCGCGCGCGAATCGCGCGCGACCGGACTGGCAAAAGGTGCCACCCGCGCCGGCCTGGACCGGCCGACAAGCGCTGGATATTCCGCTTGCCGAACTGGTCGATTACATCGACTGGATGCCCTTCTTTAATGCCTGGGAGTTTGCCGGGAAATTTCCCGCCCTGTTGCAGGACGAAGTGGTTGGCGAAGCGGCCAGTGCGCTGTATCAGGATGCGCGCGCCATGCTCGAACAGCTGATGGCAGAAAAATGGCTACAGGCGCGTGCTGTGGTGGGCATCTATTCTGCGGCCAGTGAAGGTGATGACATTCTGCTCTCGGCCGAAGCTGGTGGCGAGCAACTGGCGCGCCTGCATTTCCTGCGTCAGCAGCGTGCCATGCCCGACGGCAAAGCGAACGCCTGCCTGGCCGACTTTATTGCACCGGCCGATAGCCAGGTTTCCGACTGGCTGGGCGCTTTTGCGGTTACTGCAGGTCTCGGTGCGGACGCCCACGTGGCAAACTTTGAGCGCCAGCACGACGACTACAACGCGATTCTGCTGAAAGCCCTGGCCGACCGCTTTGCCGAGGCGGGTGCCGAGTATCTGCATGCGCGTTTACGCCGCGAATGGTGGGGCTACGCGCCGCAGGAGGGTCTTGATTGTAGTGCCCTGATCGCCGAGCAGTACCAGGGCATCCGTCCCGCGCCGGGCTATCCGGCGTGTCCGGATCACACTGAGAAGGGCACGCTCTGGCAACTGCTGAATGTGCAACAGGAAGCCGGCATCAGCCTGAGCGAATCGTACGCAATGCTGCCTGCGGCCTCGGTTAGTGGCTGGTATTTCGCGCATCCCGAATCGCGCTATTTCAGTGTCGGAAAAATTGGCCGCGATCAGGCTGCAGACTATGCGCAACGCAAGGGCGTGAGCCTGTCGAGTGTGGAGCGCTGGCTGGCGTCCAACCTGGGTTATGAGGCGCAGGCAGCCTGACTGACGTTGCTGCCTGCACTAATATCATTTCTGCCAACGGCTGCCTGCTAGCCTGAAGGCCATTACAATCGAAGGAGAGGCTATGGCGACGGTACTGATTACAGGTGGTAATCGCGGCATTGGACTGGAGCTGGCCCGCCAGCTGTCGGCGCGCGGTGATCAGGTATGGGTCAGTTGCCGGCGCAGTAGCACGGAACTGGATGCCTTGCCGGTAGAAGTCGTGCCTGATGTCGATGTATCCAGCGAAGCAGGCCTGGCGCGTTTGCAGGCCAGCCTGGCCGGCCAGTCCCTCGATTGCCTGATTAATAATGCGGGCATCCTGACTAACGAAAACCTCGCCGATCTGAATCTGGAGCGCATGCGTCGTCAGTTCGAAGTGAATGCCCTCGGACCGTTGCGCGTCACCCTTGCGCTAATGGATAAGCTCCATCCGGCGTCCAAGGTAGCGATCGTGACCAGTCGCGTGGGTTCCATCGCCGACAATTCGTCCGGCGGCATGTACGGCTATCGCATGTCCAAAGCCGCGGTCAACATGGCCGGCGCGAATCTCGCCATCGACCTGCGCGAGAAAGGTATTCCGGTAGCGTTGCTGCATCCCGGTATGGTGGCCACGGAGATGACGGGCAATCGCGGCGTCAGCCCGGCTCACGCTGCTGCGGGTCTGATTCAGCGCATTGATGAACTGACTATGGAAACCAGCGGGTATTTCTGGCATGCGGAGGGTGAAGTCCTGCCATGGTGAAAAAATTTTTCCGGCAGCGCCGAAAAACGGGCAGGCGAAAACCATCTGCAGGGGAGGCTCCTGTTTCCAGGCCTTGCTGGCAGCGGTGCTGCTGGGCTCAGTCTGCCTGCGCTGGCCGAGCCCGGCGATCTGGCCACGCTGCTCGACTGGATCACGGGCGATTTCGATAATCGTGAACAGGTTAATGCGCAAGCCGCCTATGATGAACCGCGCTACTCGCTGCTCGGTTTGCAGCGTCGCCTGGTGTCCGTGCCGGCCCTTGGGGAGCATGTGGTTTACGCGCAGATTAACAACGACGCTGATCCGGCCAAGGTCTATCGTCAGACACTGGTGGTGTTCTCACAGGACCCTGACAGCGGGCAAATTTCCTCGCGTAGCCTGGCCTTCGCAGACCGCGATGCTAACCAGGATATTTTGCATGCGACTCAATGACCTGCAAAGCATGTCGGCAGACGACTTCATTGCCGCCCTGCCCGATGCTTGTTCGCCTGCCTGGGAATGGCGAGACGGCGAGTACTACAATTTTGTCGACGCAAAGGACTGTGTGATCACGTCTCGTCGCACGGGCAAGCAACGCGGCATCCAGAGTACCGAGTTTGTCAGCCCGGCCGGAATTCGCAATGAAGAATCAGGCTATAAGCCCGACGGCAGCTTCATTTTCGGTTTGCCTGCAGGGGTTTATTACGACTACCGACGTCGCAACTAGACCAGCTGGCATTCCGCAACTTGGCGAGGCTACAGGCGGCTGGCTTTGCCACCGGGGATCGCCAGCGAATCGCGTATCTCGACCAGGCAGTCGTAGCTGCGAAAGGCGATCAGGGCGCGCTCGAATAGCACCCTTAGCAGCAGCGGGCCAAAGATCAACGGCAGTGGCCAGGCCCGGTTCTCCAGTTGCAACAGCACCCAGCTGCCATAGAGGGTGCCGCCGATAGCGGCCCAGAACAGCAGCTGCAATAGGGCCGGTGAAATCATTCGCTGGAACGTCAGCACCTTTTGGATTTCATGCATGTTGGCTTACTCCATGCTTAGTCGTACTTACCTGATCATTATTGATAGCCGTGATCAGCCTGCCCGGGTGAGCTTCAGCTGCAGGCTTCGCAGTTAAGCCGTCGGCGAATTCTGAAAGCGCGTGAGCTACCCGCCAGGCCATCGTATAACCAGAGTCTGCCGCTGAGATCCGAGGGCAGGCCACACAACAGTTTGATGGTCTCGGTAGCCATCATGCTGCCGATGGTGCCGGCAACCGGTCCGAGAATGCCCTGGCCGGCACAGTTCTCCAGCAGCTCGTTGACTTCCGGATACAGGCAGGTATAGCAGGGGCCGCCTTCCTGATCGTGATGAAACACGGCCAGTTGCCCTTCGAAACGAATCGCCGCGCCGCTGACCAGGGGTTTTTTCGCTGCCAGGCAGGCGCGGTTAATACGACTGCGCGTGGCGAAGTTGTCGCAGCAGTCCAGCACCACATCGCAATCCGCGATGGCGGTGGCCAGTTGGTCATCGTCGAGACGCTGGTCCAGTGCCTGCGTGCTGAGCTGCTGGATTCCAGGCCGATAAATTTTCGGCGGCGGCAACGGCCTTTAGCGCATCGATATCGTCGGGCCGGAACAGGATCTGGCGCGGCAAATTGCTCGCATCGACGCGATCAAAGTCGTTTAACGTCAGTCGGCCGATGCCGGCATTGGCCAGATAGATCGCCGCGGGAGAACCAATGCCGCCGAGTCCGATAATCAGTGCACGTGCGCTGGCGAGCTTCTCCTGGCCGGCGGCACCAATCTGCGGAAGCACGGTCTGGCGGCTATAGCGCAACTCGCTTTTCTCATTCACGTCGGGTTTTTCTCTTCAGGCAACTGGCCTTCGCTGACGCGCGGGCGACCGGGCAGATCCCGATAGGTGGTGATGGCGGTGAGTTTGGCTTCGCCGAACAGGCGGGCGGCTGCCGGACCCTGGCGGAATCCGTGCTCCAGCAGCAGCCAGCCACCGGGCAATAAATAGTCTGGCGCCGCGGCAACAATTTTCTTGATGGCCATCAAACCATCACGACCGGCGCGCAGCGCCAGGGCCGGTTCATAACCCAGTTCGTATTTGCGCAGCATCCATTCCTGGTCGGATAAATAAGGTGGGTTCGAGACGACCAGGTCAAAACGCTCACCCGCGACCGGGCTGAACCAGTCGCCGAAGCGAAAATCGATGTTGTCGTATCCGTAGCTGGCGGCGTTATAGCGGGCCACCGACAAGCGCCTGCTCACTGAAATCTGTGGCTACGATTTCAATACCCGGTCGTTCCGAGGCAATAGCGATGGCGATGGCGCCGGTACCGGTACCCAGATCCAGCAGGCGACCGGGTCGTTCGGCGGGAATCAGGTTCAGGCAACATTCCACCAGTAGTTCTGTTTCGGGTCGTGGCACCAGGGTGTCATTGGTGACGCTCAGCTTGATCGACCAGAATTCCCGCGAGCCGAGCATTTGTGCTACCGGTCGACCGGCCTGACGCTCCGCAATAAGTCCCAGGAATCGCTCGGCAATCTCGGCGCGGACTTCGCTGTCGCCATCGCTATACAGTCTTGTGCGCTCCCAGCCCAGGGCATGCGCGAGCAACAGCTCGGCATCCAGACGCGCCGACTGGCTGCTGCCTTTCAGCATTTCCGTGCTGGCACGCAACAGGCTGCTTACACTGGCGCGACCGTCTGCCAGGTCTGCGTCCGAACTCATGCCTATGTTAGCCTCGACTGCATAATCCTCCTTTTACCACAGGCCGCAAACCGCGGCCGTGAAGCCGAGCTTTAAGGTCATGCGCAAAGACTCCGAGCCAATGGATCTCGCCACGCGTTGCATTCATGCGGGCGACACCGTTGATCCCGCTACCGGCGCGGTAATGCCAGCGATTTACACCGCCAGCACCTATCGACAGGCGGATTTCGGCGCGCCCATGGAGTTTGCCTATTCGCGCGCGGCAAATCCGACCCGTGCTGCACTTGAGCGGTGTATCGCCGAGCTTGAATCCGGTAGTCGGGCGGTTGCCTATGCTTCCGGAATGGCAGCCACGGCCGGGGTACTGGATTTGCTGGACAGCGGAGCCCATGTGCTGGCGCCGGTAGATCTTTATGGCGGCAGCCTGCGCCTGTTTAATGAAGTGCGCACGCGCACGGCCGGGCTTGAATTCAGCTTTGTAGATTTTACCGATCTCGATGCAGTGGCAGCGGGCATGCGTTCTGACACCGCTTTGATCTGGGTTGAGACGCCGACCAATCCGCTGCTTAAACTCATCGATCTACGCAAGGTCGTCGGTATCGGGCATGCGCACCAGGCCCTGGTTGCGGTGGACAACACCTTCGCCACGCCCTGCCTGCAACGGCCGCTGGAACTGGGCTGCGATATTGTCATGCATTCCACGACCAAGTATCTCGGTGGCCATTCCGATGTCATCGGCGGGGCAAATATAGTTCAGGATGAGGCGCTCGGCCGTCAGCTGGTCTCGCTGCGCAGTGCCGTGGGTTCGGTCCCCGGCCCCTTTGATGCCTACCTGGTGTTGCGTGGTATCAAGACACTGTCGCTGCGCATGGAGCGTCATTGCAGCAATGCGCAGATCCTGGCCGAATGGCTGGAGTCGCAGCCGCGTGCCATGGCAGTTCGCTATCCCGGTCTCGCTTCGCATCCCCAGCACGCGTTGGCGCGTGCGCAAATGAGCGCCAATGGCGGCATGCTGGTGTTCGAGCTGGATGGCGATATCAGTCGATTCATGAATGCACTGCAAGTATTTGCAGTGGCTGAAAGCCTCGGTGGCGTAGAGAGCCTGGCCGGGCACCCGGCCAGCATGAGCCATTCTAATGTGCCGGTCGAAGAACGCCTGGCCATGGGTATTCCCGATAACCTGGTGCGTCTGTCCGTGGGTATCGAGGCCGTCGATGATCTGATTGCCGACCTGGACCGGGCGCTGGCCGCTGCATGAGCCGGGAGTAACAAAGTCAGTGAACGGCCGGACCCGATGATTGCTGTTCCGGCGCTGGTGGTGATTGTCGGTCTGGCGAGCTTTGCTTTGCTCAGTCGTCGCCTGCGCGGCAGTTTCCTCACCGGCCCTTTGCTGATGACTGCCTATGGTCTCGGCGTCGGTGCCGCCGGCCTGGGCCTGCTCGAGTTTGATGTTTCCAACGAAGCCGTGAGGCTGCTGGCCGAGATCACACTGATTCTGGTGTTGTTTACCGATGCGGCCGACATTGATTTGCGCCAGTTACGAAGCGATCACAGTCTGCCGCAGCGTTTGCTGGGCATTGGCATGCCGCTCACCATTGGCCTGGGTGCACTGCTGGCCAGTTTGCTATTCGGCTTTCTTAACCTTTGGGAGGCGCTGTTGCTGGCGGCCATCCTGGCGCCGACGGATGCCGCCCTGGGTCAGGCAGTGGTTTCCAATCCGTCGGTACCGTCGCGTATTCGTGTGGCGCTCAACGTAGAGAGCGGCCTTAACGATGGTATTGCCTTGCCGTGGTGCTGGTGCTGGCCAGCTGTGCCAGCGCCATGTCGGATGCGGGCGGCGAAAACTGGCTGTTGTTTGGTGCCAGCCAGATTACCCTCGGGCCGCTGGCGGGCCTGCTGGTGGGTTATTTTGGCACCCGCTTGCTGATGCTCTCGCTGCGCGCCGGCTGGATGCTGGAGTCGGCCGAGGGGACAGCCGGCCTGGCCATCGCCTTCGGCGCCTTCGCCGTGGCGGAGGTCATTCACGGCAATGGCTTTATCGCGGCCTTTGTTGCCGGGCTGACCTTCGGGAATACCCTTAAACGACGTTGTCGTTTTCTGCTGGAATTTGCCGAAGTTGAAGGGCGTATTCTCACCCATACCACCTTCATGATGATGGGCGCGGTAATGCTCCCCGGCGTACTTGCAGCCATGCAGCCGCAACACCTGCTGTATGCCTTGCTCAGTCTCACCCTCGTACGCATGGTTCCCGTCGGGCTGGCGTGTATCGGCACTGGCCTTAGCGCCACCAGCGTGGCTTTCCTTGGCTGGTTCGGTCCGCGCGGATTGGCCTCGTTATTGTTTGCCTTGCTGATCATTGAGACCAGCGATATCGGTCAGCGCGAGGAAATCTTCGCCGTGGTTTTATTGACTGTTGCCCTGAGTATTCTCTTGCACGGCCTGACTGCCGGCCCGGCGGCCCGGGCCTATGGCCGCTTTACCGAGAAACGCGGCGAGTGTGCAGAGACCATGCCGGTTCCGCCTGAGCCGTTCCCGTCTTCTGGCAAAGAATAAATGGAGTAAGAGCATGTCACTAACCTCTCAACAAGAAAGACTTTGCGCCGAGAGTCGCTGGGATTTTTCTGATCTCAACGCGCTGTTTCTTAACTGCACCCTGAAACGCAGTCCGGAGCTTTCTCACACGCAGGGCCTGATTGATATTGCTGCGGCAATCATGCAAGCCAACGGCGTCGCTGTGGAAACCTTGCGGCCGGTGGATTACCCCTTGGCTTTCGGTGTCTGGCCGGATATGACGGAGCATGGCTGGGAGCAGGACGCCTGGCCGGAGATTCTCAGCAAAGTGATGGCCGCGGATATCCTGGTGATCACTACGCCCATCTGGCTGGGCGAAAAGTCTTCGGTGTGCACGCAGACCATCGAGCGCCTGTATGCCGCTTCCGGCAATCTTAATGAGCAGGGGCAATATGCTTACTACGGCCGTGTCGGCGGTTGCCTGGTAACGGGTAACGAAGATGGTGCCAAACACTGCGCAATGAATGTGCTGTATTCGCTGCAGCATCTGGGCTACAGCATCCCGCCGCAAGCCGATGCCGCCTGGCTTGGCGAGGCCGGTCCGGGGCCTTCCTACCTGGATGAAGGTTCCGGCGGACCCGACAATGATTTCACCAATCGGAATACGACTTTCATGACCTGGAACCTGTTGCACCTGGCGCGCCTGTTAAAGGACGCGGGCGGAATCCCGGCGCACGGTAATCAGCGCTCAGCCTGGGATGCCGGTTGTCGTTTCGATTTCCCGAATCCCGACTACCGTTAGAGCCGCGCAAATCCATGCCTTGCCGAAGTCGTCGGGCGTCCGCAGAAGCCACGGCCGAAAGTGAAGGCTAGCGTGCCGGGCGCGACGGCATCTGTTGAAACCGTGCTGCTATTGCCCGGCATGCTTTGCGATGCCGGCTTGTGGGCGGCACAAGCGGCCGCTTTAGCCGCGCAAGGCTACTCGGTGCGGGTGCCCGACTATGGTCACGATCAAAGCATCACCGCAATGGCCCGGCAGGTCCTGTCCGGGGCGCCTCCGCGGTTTGCGCTGGTTGGCCATTCCATGGGTGGTGTCATTGCCCTGGAAGTCTGGCGGCAGGCCCCACAGCGGGTTATCCGGCTGGCGCTAATGGATACCAATGCGGCAGCGGCCGATCGGCCGCGCGAAGCGAGGCGCCTGGCGCAGATTGAGCGCTCCCTGAACGGCGAATTTGCGTCGGTGGTAAACGACGAGCTCCTGCCGAGCTATCTCGCCGCAGCCAGCTCGGCCGACACTGAATTGCTGGCAACGCTAAGGCGAATGGCGATGGATGCGGGGCCTGAAGTTTTTGCTCGCCAGGTGCGCGCGCTGCTGGAGCGGCCCGACAGCAGGCCGACGCTGGCCATGATTGAGTGTCCTGCACTGGTTCTTTGCGGCGCCGAAGATCGGCTGTGTCCGCCGGCGTTACACACGGAAATGGCGTCGGCAATTCCGGGTAGCGTGCTGCGCATGCTGCCCGATGCTGGTCATATGCCCAGCCTGGAACAGCCTGCGGCCGTCAGCGACTCATTGCTTGAGTTGCTAGAGCGTTGAATGTCTCGCACCCATTGTCGATGGTCTGCTTAGCCAAAGCCGATGACTGAACCCGGGTGGCTACCCTGCGCAGCGTCTGATTCATTCGCCAAAGTCGCTGCGCATTTTTTTGCAGCTCGTATTTCGGAGCTTTGCCGCTTGTTGGCCTTGTCGTATAAGAAGTCGGTTGGTCAGGGCCGGGAGGGCGTTCCCGTCAGCTCGCTTTGTCGCGATAGCGGCGCAGGCGTATGTCGGCCTGTTCCTTATGCCCCATGAACCCTTCCAGATCACAGAGTCGGCTACAAACTTCGCCAACCTTTACCGAGGCGGATTCTGTGATTCTCTGGTAAGTGCAAGTCTTGATGAACTTGCCTACCCACAGGCCGCCGGTATAGCGAGACGCGCCGCGTGTCGGCAGCGTGTGGTTGGTACCGATGACTTTGTCGCCATAGGACACATTGGTTTCCGGGCCAAGAAACAGGGCGCCGTAGTTGGTCATGTGGTCGAGAAAGTACTGCGGATCGCGCGTCATCACCTGGACATGTTCCGAGCCGATCTCATCGGCTTTCGCGACCATCTCTTCGTAGCTGTCGCAGACGATCACCTGGCCATAGTCGCGCCAGGCCTGCCCGGCGACGGCTGCGGTGGGCAGGATGGTGAGCTGGCGTTCAACTTCGGCCATGGTTTCGTGGGCCAATTTCTCGCTGTTGGTCAGCAATACGGCGGGCGAATTGGTGCCGTGTTCCGCCTGACCGAGCAGGTCGGCTGCGCACAACTCTCCGTCAACGGTTTCGTCCGCGATGACCAGTGTCTCGGTCGGTCCTGCCAGCAGGTCGATGCCCACCCGACCAAATAGCTGGCGCTTGGCCTCCGCGACAAATGCGTTGCCGGGGCCAACGATCATGTCGACCGGCGCAATGCTTTGGGTGCCAAGGGCCATCGCGCCAATCGCCTGTACACCGCCCAGGCAATAAATCTCGTCGGCGCCGGCCATGTCCATGGCGACCACGATGGCCGGGCTGGGTCGGCCCTCGAAGGGCGGTGCCGCGGCGATGATTCGCTTCACGCCGGCGACTTTGGCCGTCACCACGCTCATGTGCGCCGAGGCGACCAACGGGTATTTGCCGCCCGGCACATAGCAGCCGACGCTGTTTACCGGGGTGTTTTTATGGCCGAGGATGACGCCCGGCAGCGTTTCTACTTCGACGTCCTGCAAGGCGGCTTTCTGGATCTGCGCGAAGTTACGCACCTGGGTCTGCGCAAAGCGAATATCGTCGATGACCTGCTCGCTCAGTTCGGCATAAGAGGCTTTGATATCCGCCGGCGTCAGGCGAAAATTTTCCGGTTGCCAGTTGTCGAAGCGACCGGAGTACTCGCTCACGGCCGCATCGCCGCGCAGCTTGATGTCCTTCAGTATGTCTTCGACGATCTTGCGCACTTTGGCGTCGTCATCATCGGCTTGTGCTTCGCTGATGCCTTCTTTCAGATACCTGATCATGTGGCTGCCTCTGAGCCGGCCGGGCGTCGCAGGGAAGGCGACAAGCGGTGAAACCGGGCGGGCTTGAATTCGCGGCGATGCTAGGCACTATTGCTTATTAATGCAATTTGCCGCGGCAGCGTGTCCGCTGCTGCGACACAGCCCCGTAAGGAACGACTATTGCCAAGCAATCCCAGCCTCTGGCCGGCCTGACCGCGTTAGTGACCGGTGCCGGCCGCGGTATCGGCCGCGGTTGCGCAGAGGGCCTGGCCGAAGCCGGCGCCAGGGTTATTGCCCTGGCGCGCAGCGGCGACGAAGTGAAGGCGCTGGCCCGCGCGCGCCCGGATCAGATCGAGGCCTGGACCGGTGACGTCACCGATGATGCCGTGATCGCGCGGATTGAAGCGCTGCCCGCCTTGCATATCCTGGTGAACAACGCCGGTACCAATCAGCCGCAGCCCGTGGCCGAGGTCAGCGACGAAGCGCTGGATCGGGTTCTTGATGTCAACGTGCGCGCCGCGTTCCGGGTTGCACGTGCCGCGGTTCGGGTGATGCAGCGTGCCGGATCGTCGGGCAGTGTGATTCACATGTCATCGCAGATGGGACATGTCGGTTCGCCTGATCGTAGTGTCTACTGCATGAGCAAGCACGCGATTGAGGGGCTGACCAAAGCCATGGCGGTGGAACTCGCGCCTGACGGCATCCGGGTCAACGCCGTGGCGCCGACCTTTATCGAAACGCCGCTGGTCAGGCCGATGCTCGATGATCCTGAATTTCGCCAGTTTGTTGAGGCGAGAATTCCGCTCGGCCATGTCGGCCAGGTGGCCGATGTGGTGTCGGCGGTGCTATTCCTGGCCGATCCAGCCAACCGCATGATCACAGGCCACAGCCTGCGGGTTGATGGTGGCTGGACGGCGCAGTAAGCCGTCGCCGTTGGCCGAGAGAGTTGGGCTGCGCGGAGAGGCTAAGGCCTCTGCTAGTTTCCGGCGAGCTGCCGCTCCGATTTGAACCCCAGCTTGCGAAACACCCAGGTGATCGGGCAAAGACCGGTGAACGATTGCTGAAACAGCATGAAGCCAACAAATACCGTAAACCAGACGAAGGCCGGGTTAACCAGCAAAGTCAGAGCGACGGAGACCAGGACCAAAAACCCGGCCCAGGCTTCTACGGCTTTTTCCAGTGACATGATAGTGCTCCTCTAAAAATTGTAGCGAACACGCATATAAGCGTTGGTCGCATCTTCGAACTGACCGAAGAACGTGTAGTTCTCCTGGCCGCCAAACAGGTTCAGACCAGCCGTGAAGTTCCAGGCGTCGTCGTGGCGGTAATTCACGACCGGGCGGAGATAGGCGTCTCGGTCGCTGGGTGAGAGAAAGGCAAACAGCGACCAGATGAGTTTTTCCTGCATGGCGCGATAGGTGAAGCGCGTGGTCAGCAGGTGCCGATACTCATCCGGCTCAAACTCGGGAAACGGTGAGTTCTCGATCAGGCGGTCATGGTCCTGGGTCCATTCCAGGTAGTACTGCAGACCGACGGTGAAGTTGGTCGCCCATTCGCGCTCGAATCCGGTCAGGAAGCGCAGCTGGTCATTGGGCAGTGCAGGGTTACTGCCTTCGCTGTCGTCGCGCGAGACGTAGTAGCTGAACTCGGCGTTCCACAGCCCTGACCACAGCGGCCGGCGGACGCTGCCGCCGACGCTGGTTAGCGGCGCAAACCGGATCCGCCCCGGATCGCTAAAGTCTGTGGGGTTCTTGAAGAAGCCGCGATGGGCATAGAGGGCATACTCGACGCCATTCAGGGTGCGGAACAGGCGCAGTGAAAATTCGCCGTTGCTGAACTTGCGGCTCGGCCGATCAGCGCCGAAGGGCGGCACGGGCGCAACGATGTCTCCGACCGGCGGGAAGAAGAAGGAAAAACGCTCGCCGGTAATGTAGTCGTCAGGTTTAAACACTGGTGTCCATGCGAAGTCGATGTTGAGGACGCCGTTGTATTGCGTGAGCCGGATCGTGTTGCTGGGCGCTTTCAGGTACTCGTCTTCACGACCGGCAAAGAAGCTCACAAAGTCTTTCGGAAACAGGTCATTGAGGAACAGCAAATCGCCGGTGCCCCAGGTCAGAACCTGGCGGCCGGCTTTCACATCAAGGCTCTCCAGCGGGCGGCCGGCGATGGCGAGTTCGCGGAAATCGCCGTCAAATTTCTCGGTGACACCGTCGATCACGGCATCGCCCTTGAAGCTCAGCGTGAAGGCATCCGTCGCATAGTCCGTTTCCAGGCGCAAGCGTGCTTCGCCCAGGGTGCCGTAGCGACCGACGTTTTCATCCTTATGCCAGCGGCTGCCGAGCGCACCCTCGGCGAATCCGCTCCAGCTCAGCGCGCTGGATTCGGCCTGGTCCCAGTCATCTTCGCCCCAGTCATCATCCCAGTCGCCGTCCTGCGCAAAGCTGCCGCCGCCGGCGAGCAGCAGCGCCAGTCCCAGGGCTTTGAGCGGGGCGGGGCGTAGCGACATGCATCAACCCTTGGGCCGCTGCAGCCAGTCGCGCGGCGGATTGCGCAGGCTGCGTTCGGTAAAGACTTCTTCGGGAATGCCGTTGTCATAACCGATGTAGCGAAACTGCATATCCGTCTGACCACCCGACTCCAGGTCGCTGACCCGGCTGCGTGTAACGGTCGGGTAACCCTGGAACTCATCCACCTGTAACACCTCGACCCGGCGAAATGCTTTGCCGGCCGCGTCGCTGTACTCGATCTTCATGGGCAGGAAGGTTTTGCGATCAATCCAGGTGAGATAGCTGTCGAATTCCACTACTGAGCTATCAATAGGACGATGTTTCAGCAGGTAGTACTCGTCCGTCGTTTCGAGCAGCTCATGCTCATCGTCGTTGGGACGCCGGCCGGACACATCTTCGTAGTAGTAGTCGGCGCCGACAAAGCTGGTGCGCTTGTCGCCGGCGGCCACACGTTTAACCAGGTCCAGGCCGGGCAGGTAAAGCCAGCGGTCATCGTCACGGTCCATGTGTTTCTTGACCAGGTAAACGGTGCCACGCACATCCGAGGGCTGGCTGAACACCACCAGGAAGTCCTGGTCGCCGCCCGGCGCGTTGTTTCGCCGCAGCACCGTGAACTGGCGGCGCTGCTCGCGGCCCTGGGCATCGCGAATGATCATGCGTGCCTCGGAGCGACCGTCAGCGCCGGCGTAGTAGGAGGCCAGGTTGGCGCGTTCGACGATGGCATCGGCGTCAGTGAGTACTTCGGCAGACCACGTGTTGCCGGCAGCGATAAACAGGCCAAGTGTTATCAGGTATTGCTTGAACATGATGATTTTTCCTTCAGTCCGTCGGCATGCCGGGTCGCCACAGGGCCATCACCGCGGGCAGTAACAGCAGCGTGGCCAGACCGGAAATGGCCATGATGGAAGCCATGAAAGCACCCACGGTGATATAGGGCATCAGCGGCGCCAGAAACAGCGGGGTAAAGCCCAGCGCGATGACAATGGCATTGCGTGAAATAGCTCTTGCGGGTTCCTCGAACAGCAGCCGGCCGGCTTCTGCGAAACTGCCGGTATCGGCATACAGGCTGCGCAGTCGTTCGATGAAATGAATGGCAAAGTCGACGGACAGCCCCAGCGTCAGCGACGACAGCACGGCGATGGGCATGTCGTAGTCCTTGCCGATCCAGCCGATCAGGCCATACACACCCAGTATGGTAACGCTCAGCGGCAGCATGGCGATGAGACCGAAGCGCAGCGACCGAAACAGCAGACTCATCATCACGAATACGGCCACGAAAGCGCCGAGCAGACTTTTCAGCATGCCGGCTACCATTTCCGTTTGCCAGACAACATTAATATAGGTCTTGCCGGCCCAGCGGACGTCGACGCCTGCGGGCGGCGGGTTCGCGGCCAGGTAGTCATCCATGGACTCGATTACGGCCGTCATATGCTGGTTATCGCCGCTGGTCAGCTGCAGCCAGATGGCCGTATGCCGCAGATCCGGCGTAGCCATATGCCACAGATCCTGGGGTCGATGCGAGGACTGATATTGCATCAGCGTTTGCGCCACGCCCGCGGCACTGTCTGGAATCACGTAGTTGGCCGGCTGGCCGCCGCGTAGCTCACGGTTCACCACCTTGACCACATCCGGCAAGCTGTTGGTTTTGCCGACGCGGCCGGTGGCCAGCAGGGCGTCCTGCAATTGGCTGACGTAAGCGAGGGCGGCCGGGTCCTGGAAGTAACGTGAATTGCTTTGTACCGTCTCGGCGGCCATCAGCAGCGATTCCAGCGGCATCAGCGCGTCGCCGTCGGCGTCGAACAGGGCGTCGTCGGTGGCCGAGATGAGCTCATCCAGCGCCTGACCGGGTTCAGCCGCGCTGGCCAGGCTGCGCAGCGTTTTGACGTCGGCGCCCGCGGCCGCCGCCTGATCCAGCAGTTGCGCCGCGCTGGCGCGAAAATCCGTGAGGCCGCCGTCGCCGTTATAGCTGAGCACGAGGAAGGCATCGTAGGTGCCGGCAAAGTGCTCGTTCAGTACCGCGTCAGCGACGCGGATGCGATGGTCAGCCTTGAACCAGCGCACCGGGTTGTCGTTGATCTGGATACGCATTACGCCGGCAGCGCTGAATGCGGCCACGGCCACGGTGGCCGCGATGATCAAGCCGCGGCGATTGAAGGCAAAGTGACCGAGCCGACGCAGCATCTGTGCCAGCGGTGTATCGCTATCACCCTCGCCGCCGCCACGCCGGGCCAGCACTGCGAGGCTTTCCGGGTGCATGCGCACCACGTAGGCCGGAATAAATACGATGGTCACAAAGAAGGCCAGCAGGATGCCAAAGGCCACGAACGCGCCGAAGATCTGCACCGGCGGAATGGGCGTCAGCATCAGCGAAAGGAATCCCACCGCCGAGGTCAGCGAGGTAAACAGCATGGGCCGGAACAGATGCCCGACAACGCCGCGTATCACTTTTTCCGCGCCGGCTTCCGGGTTATAGCGGTCGGCGAACTCGGACATGATATGCACCGAATCTACCACCGCGATGGGCATCAGGAAGATGGGAATCATCGAGCTCATGATGTGCACGGTGAAGCCCATGCCGATCAGCAGACCCATGGTCACAATTACCGTGACCATGGCTACGATCATCGGTGCGATGATCAGTCGCCAGCTGCGGAAGAAGTACCACATCAGCAGGAATATCATTACGCCTGCCAATGGCGCCGAGATACCCATCTGCACGAACATTTCGACGCCAAAGGTATCTTCTGCGACCGGCAAGCCGGTGATGTGATAGTCGTTGGGGCCGCCAATAGAGTCCGCCAGTGCCTGGATCTCCGTGGAGATCGGGTAGCTGAGATCTTTGCTGGCAATGGGCACGTAAATGGCGGCTGCCTTGCCGTCGCCGGAAACCAGCGTGTTGTTCAAAAGCGGCAGGCGCTGCACCTTGTCGCGAATGGCCACAGCCTGCTCGTCAGTGGCCGGGGCATCCTTCATCATCCATTCAAAGCGCAGCGCGCCGGCCTCGCCCTGGGAAATGTTGTCGGCCTCGGCCAGCGACATCAGGTCCGGACGGATCACGCCGTCGATATTCAGGATCGCGTTACTCAGCTGGTGAAGCGCATCCAGAGAAGCTGCGTTGTAGATGCCGTCGGGATGCTGTTCATTCACCAGGCCGACAACGATGGCATCGTGCAGCGAGAACATCTCCTCGACCTGGTTATGGAAGACCCGGTCGGACTGATCGGCCGGCAGCATGTTTTCCGGGTCGGTGTCGATATTGATGCGCACCATCTGCGCGCCGATCAACAGCGTGAGCAGGCCGGTCAGCCAGTAGACGGCCGTTGGTCGGGCAATGCTGAAATTCAGAAAGCGGTGTTTCATGGAGCGTTGGCCTTCAGCTTGTCGACGCCCATCAACTTGAGCACCAGTTTTTCATAGGCCGGTTCGGCCTGGCCGTTGCGCACCTTGCGCAAAAAGTATTTCTCGAAACCGATTTTGGCCAGGTGTACCCATTTGCCTCGCGCGGCCCAGTTGGTATTGCGCGGTGGTATCTGCGGCAGCGCCACGAAGGCTACGCCGCTGTCGCCAAAGTCGGCCAGGCACAGGGCGTTCCAGGTGGCGCGCTGCTCGGGCTCACGGCCAGCCATGGCGGCGACAATATTGCCGGTCACGGCAGTAACCATGGATTCGATCATATAGCCGGTCTTGGGAGTGCCTACGGGCAGGGGTGTGGCTGCAACAGGGGGGATAGCTACGCACACCCCCACCGCGTAGACGTTAGAAAAAGTCGCGTTACGCTGAAATTCATCGACCGTGATAAAGCCGCGTGGATTCACCAGGCCTTCGATGTCCAGCACCGCGTCGACGCCTTTGAAGGCGGGCAGGATCATCGCGTGTTTGAATTCGAGATCGTGCTGCTTTTTGTCCGCGCCGTTCTCATCAACTTCAGTAATCTGCATCTGGCCCGCAGTAATCTCGTTGATTTTCGCGTTGGTGATCCAGTTGATGTGGCGCTGGCGCAGTTCGGATTCCATCAGGCCCTTGGTATCGCCGACGCCGTCTAATCCAAGGTGGCCAATGTAGGGTTCCGGCGTGACGTAGTGCATGGGTATCTGGTCGCGGATCTTTCGCTTGCGCAATTCCGTATCGACGATAAAGGCGTATTCATAGGCCGGCCCGTAACAAGACGCGCCCTGTGCAGCGCCAATGACGACAGGGCCGGGGTTTTTCGCCAGCGCCTCGAAATCGATACTGGCCGCTTCGGCGTGACCCGTTTTGCATATGGAAACGGTGTGTCCGTCGGGCCCCAGGCCGGGAATTTCGTCGAAGGCCAGTTGTGGCCCGGTGGCAATAACCAGGTAGTCATAGTTCAGCTTTTCTCCGTCAGCCAGCTCAACCTGGTTGTCGGCCGGATGCACGCGCGCTGCCGCCCGCGGAATAAAGTTGATGTTGTGTTTGGCCAGCACGGGTGGCAAATCAATGCTGATCTGTTTGCCGGTGCGCCAGCCTACCGCCACCCAGGGGTTGGAAGGGGTGAACTCGAAGCGTTCCGAGTCGCTGACCAGGGTGATCTGGTGTTCCTTGCCCAGCGCCTCGCGCAACTCATAGGCCTGGGAAATACCACCGATACCGCCGCCAAGAATGATGATGTTGGCCATGTTGCTGTGCTCCGCCCCGTGACTTGATCCTGCATCTATTATATTAACAAACTCTGAATTAGCAATACCTTGTTAAGAATTGACTACATTAGTAATTAACGATATTATTTGCCATCTATCAATCGGGATGTACCTATGGCCGAGGGATTGCTAAATCCGAACATGCCGCTGGAAGAGATGCGCGAGCACGCCGGCGACGCTGCCCAGCTGCTTAAAGCGCTGGCCAACGAGAATCGGCTGTTGATTCTGTGCACGCTGAGCGAGGCTGAGCTCTCCGTCGGTCAGCTGAATGAGCGCATGGACCTGAGCCAGTCGGCGCTGTCTCAGCACCTGGCTGTGTTGCGCCGCGATGGCCTGGTTAGCACCCGTCGCGAAGCGCAAACGATTTATTACTCGCTGGCCCAGGGGCCGGCCGGACGTCTGATCGAAACCCTGCACGGTATCTATTGCGAGGGCGACTGAAGCCCTGGTTCGGTCGATACCTCGTTGCGCAAAGCTTGCCGGCAGGTCCTGTTAGCGAAATATCTCCAGCAACTCGGCGGGCCTTGTGCACAGATAATCGGGACTGGCGGCGGCCAGTTCACCCGGCGAGCCGAATCCCCATAACACGCCCAGCGTGGCCAGGCCGTTGGACCGAGCAGCCTGGATGTCCACTTCCCGATCGCCAATCATCATGGCCGTTTGCGGCACCAGTCCTTCGCCGACCAGTGTGGCCAGCTGGTCTGCTTTGCGAATACCGATATCACCGCCGCTAAGAAAGGCGAACTGTTCGTTCAGATCGAACAGGCGCAGTATTGTGGCGGCGAAATCAGCACGCTTGGACGTGCAGATCCCTAGCTGATAGCCGCGCAGACGCAGTTCATTGATGACCCCGGCCATCTCCGGGTAGAGCAGGTTTTGTGCGTAGCCCTGCTGTCCGTAGTAGTCGCGGTAAGCGCTGATCAGGGCCAGCAGTTCTGATTGCTCCAGCTCCGCTACCAGGGCAGCGAACATTTCTTCCAGCGGTGGACCGATCATTTGCCGGATAGCCGAGGCGTCGGCGGGTTCCCTGTCCAGTGCGTGCAGCGCGTGGTTAACGCTATTGCAGATTCCCCTGGATGGGTCACTGATGGTGCCGTCCAGGTCGAATACCAGTGTGGAGATTCCTAAGCTGTCGCGCCTGGGTAATGACACGCGCAGTCTCGCTATTGAAAAACGATGGCGAAGTAGAACCTGCGCTGCAGTCCGGGTCAATATTGCGGGCTGCCACTGCGCTGACCCCGAGTTCCTTGTGACCGCCCGCGGCCAGACGACATATTTTCGCGCCGGAGATACCAGCCTCTGCGCGTGCTAAGTTTCCAGCGGGGGAAAGTTATGCACGAACAACAAACAAGCGGGGTCGCGCGGGCAGTTTGTCTCCTGCTTGGCCTGCTAATCAGTGTATCCGCGCCGGCCCAGGGTTTTGACCCTGCCAAGGTCAACTGGGAAGCCCTGAGCAAGATTCCCATGCGTGACGACTTCATTAAAAAGTTCAACAAGGATTGTGCGGTTTGTCACGGCGAGGACCTCGCGGGCGCGCCACTGGGTACGCCGCTGGTTGGCGTGGACCTGCGGCATGGCGATTCGGTGCAGGAAATTGCGGTAAGCATCAGCCGTGGTTTTGCCGACACGGGTATGCCGGCCTGGTCCGAAACCCTGAGCGAAACCCAAATCTGGAACCTGGCCCTGTATGTAGCCGAACAGCGACAGGGCACTACGATCCTCGACAAACGTGACAACATTCCATTGTCGATACCCACGCAGACCATCAACAGTGAAGCGCACGCGTTTCGTATCGAGGTGGTCGCCACGGGCCTGGATCCTTTGCCGTTTTCCATCGCGCCCATGCCGGACGGGCGAATTTTATTGTCCGAACGGATGCGCGGACTCAGCATTATCTCGGCCACGGGCGAAAAATCACCGCCCATCAAAGGCACGCCGCCGGTTTACGATGATGCGGGCGAGTTTCTCGGGCAGGTCATGGGTCTGGGCTGGATGCTCGACGTGGCCTTGCATCCGCAGTATGCCGATAACGGCTGGATCTATATTCATCACACGGATCGCTGCGATAACTGTAACGACCTGAGTCGACGCGCCGAGCAGTCCGTATCCATGAACCGGCTGATTCGCGGCCGCATCGTTGCCGGCGAATGGGTAGATGAACAAGTCCTCTGGCAGGCAGACCGCGAGGCCTACACCACCATGTCTGACCTGGCTGCGGGCGGTCGCCTGGCTTTTGACGATTCCGGCCACGTATACATCAGTATCGGCATGAAGGACGCGATGGATTATCTGGGCATACAAGACTTGAGTCTGCCCTTCGGGAAAGTACTGCGTCTGCACGATGATGGCCGGATTCCGGTTGATAATCCGCTGATTGCGAACCCGGATGCGCTGGACGCGATCTATACCTATGGTCATCGCAGCGTGCAGGGCCTGGAGTTCAATCCCTCTACCGGTGATCTATGGAGTACTGAGATGGGGCCGCGCGGCGGTGATGAGCTGAATAGACTGGTCTCCGGCGGCAACTACGGCTGGCCGATCTTTACCAGCGGTGTGAACTACGACGGTCGGCCCGTCGATGTGGCCGATAAGCTGGGTATCGAGCTGGCGCCGGAAGATACGGTGTTTCCCGTCGTCGACATGACGCCTTCGCCAGCCATCTCGAGCTTTGTGTTTTATCAGGGCGATGCGTTTGCCGGCTGGAGCAACAGCATCATCGTCGGTACCTTGCGCGCCACGGATTTGTTGCGCATGGAAGTGGTTGACGACCAGGTCGTGCATACGGAGAAGTTGCTGAGTGACCTGGCCCGCTTTCGTGATATCGAGATCGGGCCGGCCGGCGAGCTGTATATTTTGCTGGAGCACAAGACCGGCAGTCAGATCATCAGCTTGGTGCCAGTGAATGATTGAGGCCGGTCCTTTCTATCAGGCGTAGATCTCTCTATTCGATCAGCCGGTAATGGCACTAGAATGTGAATACAATCGGATATCTCGTCTCAGTCAAAACCGGGGGGTTATTTATGAGATCTTTCAAAGGCTTGGTAGCTATGCTGTTGCTGGTTGCCGGCGCTGTGCAGGCCGCAGGTGTCGATTTCTCCGGCAACTGGACGCTGAATACGGCGAAAGGACAAAACCTGGGGATGGTTGCCGCGATCCAGGAAAGCCTGGTGGTTACGCAGACTGATACTGCGCTGACGATTGCTTTCACCGACGTGTTTCAGGGCAATACCACGACTCGCCAGACTGAATACGACCTGAGCGGTGCGGCGGTGCAAAACTTTGCCGCCATGGGCGAAGCCAGCCAGACCGTTTCCCGCTGGGAAGGCGATACGCTGATTACCACCTGGACCAGCGAAGGCGCCATCGTCGGCACCGAAGTGGTAAAAATCGAGACCCGCAAGCTGGTCGAAGATGGCCAGTCCATGTCGGTAGAAACAGCGCGCGAAGGGCGTCCGTCCATGATCCTGGTCTACGATCGGTCGGAATGAATCCGGCGCAATGAAGCTTGGTCTCGGTATCGCTATCGTTGCGGCGTTGCTCGCAGTGGCTGGCGGCATATATTGGCAGCAAAGCAATGGCGGTAACGATACTCAGTCGTTTGCCGACGCTACCTATGTAACACCCGAGCGCCGCAGCATTGCTTCCGGCGTACTGGCCACCGGTATCCTGCGGCTGCGCACCGGCGCCGAAGTTCGTGTGGGTTCCCAGTTATCCGGAATTGTAGAAGAACTCAAAGTGACCGTCGGTTCGAGCATCGAACGCGGTGACCTGATTGCGCGCATTGATTCCCGCGGTCTCAGGTCTCGCCTGGCGCAGGCCGAGGCGCAGATTGATGTGCTGGAGCAAGCCGTCAGCCGCGCCGAAGTTGAGCTTGAGCGTGCACGCCGGCTCGACCTGGATAAATTGGTGGCAGTCACCGAGGTCGAAGATCGCCGCCTGGACCTGCTGGATGCGCGCGCCCGACTGGAGAAAGCGCGCCGCGACGCCGAGGTCGTCAAGACCGATCTGACTTATGCCGAAATCCGCGCGCCCATCTCCGGCACCATTGCGTCGGTGGCGACCCAGGAAGGCGAAACGGTGGCGGCTTCCTTCGCGACGCCGACCTTTGTCACCATCATCGATGATCAGGCCCTGGAGCTGGTAGCGATGGTGGATGAGACGGACATCGGTGCCGTAGCCGCGGGCAACGAAGTTCTGTTTACCGTAGAAGCATTTCCGGCGGACGAGTTTGCCGGCACGGTGAAACAGATCGCGCCCAAGGGCAGCATCATCTCCGGCGTGGTGAATTACGAGGTGATGATCGATATCGACTCGCCCGTCGGCGTGCTGCGGCCGGATATGACCGCGAACGTATCGGTCAGGACCGCCGAGCGCGAAGCGCTGGTGTTGCCCAGCGCCGCTATCCAGCGCGATGGCTTTGAGCGCTTCGTTTACATTGAGGCCGACGAGGGCCCGCGCCGTCGTTCAGTGATCATTGGTACCCGCGACGGGGCCTTTACCGAAATACGCGAGGGGCTGGCGCCCGGTGACCGGGTATTGCTGGAGCCTTTGCCCGCGAGCCCTGACCGACAAAGTTAAGGTAGCCAAGATGATCGAAGCGGAACACCTGCAGAAGACTTTCCAACGTGCCGATGGAGCATCGGTTACTGCTTTGCGCGATGTATCGTTCATCATCGAGGACGGGGAGTTCATCACCGTGCGCGGCGCTTCCGGTGCCGGTAAATCCACGCTGATGAATATTATCGGCTGCCTGGATACACCCAGCGCCGGAAGCTATCGGCTGGGCGGGGAAGACCTTTCCAACTATTCCGATCAACAGCGATCCCGCGTGCGCAACGAAAAAATCGGCTTTGTGTTCCAGTCTTTCAACCTGTTGGCGCGGACCACCGCCGAAGAGAACGTTGAGTTGCCCGCACTCTACCGTGGCGATGCGCCGGATCGTCGCAAAGCGAGAGCCTTGCTGGAACGAGTGGGTCTGAGCAATCGCGCCGATCATTTCGTCTCTGAACTCTCCGGTGGCGAGCAACAGCGCGTGGCCATTGCCCGGGCGCTGATGAATGATCCGCCTTTGCTGCTGGCCGATGAGCCCACCGGCAACCTGGACTCGGCCGCCGGCGAGGCCATCATGCAGCTGCTTACCGAGCTGCACCAGGAGGGCCGCACCATCGTCCTGGTAACGCATGATGAAGCGGTGGCGGCGTTCGCCCAGCGTGAGCTCTATATCCGCGACGGCGTGATAGCTGAAGATCACGCCGTTGCCGGGCATGCTGCCCGGCGACCCCACGGACCGGGGGTTGGCGCATGAACCTGTCCCGGACCGCGCGTCTGGCGCTGCGCAGCCTGTGGCGCAACCCCCTGCGCAGCCTGCTGATGATGATCGGTGTGGCCGTAGGTATCGCCGCGCTGACCACGGTGACTTCCATCGGTGAAGCAACGCGGCAGCAGACGCTGAGTGAATTCAAGAATATGGTCGGCACTTTCGACGTGGTGAACATTTCGCCGGGCGGCGGGCGCACCCGCGGTATGCCTTCGCTGACGACGGTGGAACCGACCTTAAAATTTACCGATGCGACAGCCATAGCCGACGAAATCCCCGGCGTAGTCCAGGTGGCGGAAGTGCAGAATGCCTTCGATATCGATGTAAAGCACCGCGACCAGGTGACCGCCAGCGCCATGTATGGCGTCGCCGCAAACTGGCTGGAGATGCATCGTTATTTTGTCGCCGAGGGGAGTGTTTTTTCGCCGCAGGATATCAGTTCACTGGCGCGGGTCGCGGTCATCGGTCCGGACGTCAAGCAGGCTCTGTTCCCGGATCAGCCGGCGCTGGGCAAACAGATTCGCATCGGCAATGTGCCGTTCCAGGTCAAGGCGGTGCTTGAGTCCCGCGGCGCCGGCCCGGGAGGCAGTAGCCTGGACAACATTGTTTTTATCCCCGTGACCACAGCGTCCAAACGCCTGTTCAATCGCGATTACCTGACCACCATCACGGTGCAGTTGGCCGACCCGGAGCGCCCCGATGCGGTGGTGGCCGGCATTCGTCGCCTGCTGCGCGAGCGACACGGCATTGTTCCGCCTGGTGAGGATGATTTCACCATTAGCAATCCGCGCGCCTCGGCCTTGCAGGTATCGAATGTGAGCTCGACCCTCAGCCGGGTGATGCTGGGTTCGGCCGCGGTGGCCACTTTTATCGGTGGCATCGTCATCATGGGCCTGATGCTGGTGGCCGTAGCCGAGCGTCGCCGCGAGATTGGTATGCGCCGCGCGGTCGGTGCGACGCAAAGGGATGTGCTGCTGCAGTTCCTGATCGAAGCCGCGATGATTTCCGCCCTTGGTGGGATCCTTGGTGTGCTGCTCGGTATCGGCGCCGCCGTTTTCATGGCCCTGCAGCGCTCGCTGCCGCTGGTTCTGCTCTGGCCGGCCATTGCCGGTTCGCTTGGGCTGGCGGTGCTCATCGGACTGCTGTTTGGCTTGCAGCCGGCCTGGAAAGCGGCGCGCATGGATCCCATCGACGCGCTGCGCGGCTAGCATTTGAACCGCAGCTACCGCCTGTTGATGTTCTCGGGCCTGCGCCAGATCTGGCGCTTTCCGCTGCGCTCATTTCTGATTGTAAGCTGCGCTGCCTTTGGGGTGGCGGCAGCCATCACCGCAGTGAACTATGCCAGCGCCGGGCGCGCGCAAGTGCTTGAACAGATCAGCCGCCTGGGCAGCAATGTGATCATGGTTTCTGCCAAACAGTCGCGGGCAGTGGCGGGTCGTGAGCGTACCGGTTCGATTGTGACGACCCTGACGCCGGCGGACTATCGTGCGTTACGTGAGCAGGTAACCGGGCCGGTGCCTGCATCCGCGCTGGTGAGCAGCAGCCTGCGACTGAAAGCCGGATACCTGTCGAAAGTCACTACGGTGGTCGGTGTTGAGCCTGACTATTTCCCGATGAAGGCCTGGCGCCTGGAAGCTGGTGCCTTTTTTGATGTTGAAGATGTGCGGCGTGCTGCGCGCGTGGCGATTCTTGGGTCTGGTGTTGCCCGGGATTTGTTCGAGGGAGACTCGCCAATTGGCGAGCGCTTGTTCATCAATCGCGTCCCGTTCGAGGTCATTGCCGTGCTCGCCGAACGTGGACCGGGCCTCGATCAGGTGGATGAAGATGCGCGGGTATTTGTGCCCCTGTCCGCTGCGATGCGCCGGCTGATGAATGTCGATTATTACAACGCCCTGTTATTCGACCTGCCCGACCTGCAGCGGATGCAGGCCACTGCAGATCGGCTGAAAGAGCTGCTGCAGACCCGCCATCGCAGCTCGGCCTATCGTCCCGATGACTTCCAGGTGCAGACTCAGCGCGAACTCATTGATACGCAGCTGGCATCGGCCGATCGGCTGAGTTTCCTGGTTAGCTGGATCAGCCTGAGTATTCTCGCCGTATCCGGGCTGGGCATCATGTCCATCGTCTGGATTGCGGTGCGCGGGCGCACCCGCGAAATCGGCACCCGGCGTGCCCTCGGCGCTACCGCTGCCCAGGTGTTTTTTCAGTTTGTCTTCGAATCGGCGCTGCTGGCGGGACTGGGTGTTTTTCTGGGGGTTTTGCTGGGCGATCTCGTTACCCGGCTGTTGTCCTTACTGCTGAATTTTCCGCTGGCTTTCAACGCGGCGAATGCCTGGCTGGCGGTTAGCGTCGCGCTGGTTCTGAATCTCGCCTTTACCAGTTGGCCGGCGCTGCGCGCAGCGCGGCTGGATCCGATCCTGGCGCTGCAGTCAGATTGACCTGCAGGCAGCTGCGCCGGTGCCTAGCCGCGCGGCGCGATGCGTACCCCATCAACCACACGGTCGCTGGGATGCAATACGATTTGTTCGCCGGCTTCCAGACCCGCAAGGACCTGCGCGCTCACACCGTTCCGTTGGCCAAGCTCTACGTAGCGTATCTGCGCGGTGCCACCGGAAGCGACGAATAGTGCCCAGCGTTCGCCATCGCGGAATAAAGCCGTGAGCGGCACGGTGACAATATCCTGCTCTTCCCAGAGCACGACCCGTACTTCTACCTGGTAACCGTGGCCGAGCCGCGTCCAATCCTGTGCCGGGCTGGTGATGTCGATGACGACGTTCACGCGCTGCTCTTCGATACCCAGCGCTGAAACCTTGGTGAAGCCGAAGGGCTCGACACGGACCACAATACCTTCCAGCGGCTCAGCACCGCCCCAGTCTTCGATGAGTACCCGTTGACCCGGCGCTGCGCGCACTGCGTCGGTGGACAGCAGGTCGGCAACGATTTCCAGATCTTTCGGGTCGCCGATTTCCAGGAGCGCTTCGGCGGCACGCACTACGCCGGCGCTTTCGCGCAAGACGCGCAAAACCTGGCCGGTTACCGGCGCAATCAGATCAAGGCATTCGCAATCGTCATTTTCTGCCCGTGCCGTGGGAGATACCAGCTGCGCGCGCGCCCGCTCCAGCTCAAAGCGGCGCACCTGGAGATTGGCATTGGCAGCGGCGAAGGCGGCGCGGGCACCCTTGTTGGCGCGTTCTGCCGAGTCCAGATCGCGCGCCGACACGGTGCCGTCCTCAAACAGGTCGCGAATGCGCAGTACTTCATTGCTGGCGAATTCGCGCTCCGCTGCGGCTTCTTCGACCTGCGCACGGGCCGCGGTTTCGGCTGACTCGGCCGCGCGGATGGCAGCGCGTGCCTGCTGCTCGCTGCGTGGATCGAGAAACTCGGAATTTACCGGTTCGATTTCGGCGACGATGGTTTCGCCGGCCGTTACGGAATCACCGGCATCCAGCTGGATGCGTCGCAACTGTCCCGCAACCGGCGCTGACAGCACAAAAACATCGCGCACCCGCGTCTCGCCCTCGTCGCCGAGGGTGACAACCAGCGGGCCGGCGCTTACTTCCGCAACGTCTACGGCCACGGAGGCGGGTCGGAAGGCCAGAAACAGGCCGGCCGCCAGCAGCAGTCCAAGGCCGCTCCATAAAGCGATGCGTTTTTGCGCTGCATTCATAAACCTATTCCCTGGTTTTTAGTACGCCGATGAGGTCAAGGTTGTTTATCTGGTGCCGGACCAGTCCGGCTGAGATGGTGGCCGAGACCAGCACCAGCAGAATCGCTGTGCCGTAAGTGCTGGTCTCAAGGATCAGCGGAATTCGGAATAATTCTGTTTCAAAAATACTGGTCATCATCCAGGCCAGTAGCTTGCCGGCAATACAGCCCAGCGGCAGGGCAACGAAAATCAACAGGCCGACTTCGCCGAGCAGAATGTAGGCAATCTCATGGCGGGTAAAACCCAGCACACGCAGTGTGGCCAGGTCGCGGCCGCGCTCGGACAGGGCTATGCGCGCACTGTTATAGACCACGCCGAAGCCCAGCGCCACGGCGAAGGCAGCAAAGAATGTAACGAATACCAGCAGGCTCTCGGCCATGGTGCTATAGAACGTGTCGACAGCAGCCTTGCGTGACATGACCGCAGCGACACGCGGCGTCGCCTTCAGGGCAGCGAACAAATCATCCTGGTAACGCTCGTCTACCACCAGGTTGGCATAGGCCATGCTCGGGCGCACGCGGAGAATTCGGTCGAGAGCATCCAGATCCATATAGGCGGGTACGCCGATATAGGTCTCTACCAGGCCGACGATGGGCAAGCTGAGCTCCGGACGACGTCCCTCGAGGATTTCAACGCGCAATTCGTCGCCGATTTCCACCTGGAGTTTTTCCGCCAGCTTGGTGCCGAGTACCAGGCCGTTGGCCGGCACATCGAGAATTTTTCCGGATGCATCGTAAATGGGTTGCAGCGTGTCGCCGGGCAGCACGCCCTGAATACTGCCGCGATGGCGGCGGTTGCCGGCATACAGGTTTGCGCCGACGATGCGCATGCCTTCGACAGACATGACGCCGGGCAAGTGAGCAAAGTCGAACGTCGCGCGTCGTGCCTCCGGTTCTGCCAGGCCGACCATAAAGTCCTGGCGTTGGGCATCGTAGAAGTGCACGCGCGCAAGGTGATCAATGGAGTCCATCCACTGCATCGCCATGATCAGCACGCCGATGGCCAGCGCCACGCCCAGGCTGGTGGCGCCGGAGCGCAGCGGGTAGCGGCTGATCTGGCGAAACAGGATGCGCGTGGGTTGATCCAGCCAGCCGTCCGGCGCGGCCGTCAAGAATACGTCCCTGTTGGTAGGTGGGCGGCTCTGGTGGACGCATGGCCTCGGCCGGTGGCAGTTTCGCTGCAGTGCGCACCGCGCCGAGCGTGCCGGCCAGGGCCACCGCGATACTGACCATGGCGCCGATCGCGAACACCGAGACGCTGGGTCGAAAAATCAGCAGCGGGAAACGATACAGGTCGGCATACAGTTCCGTGGTGATACGACCCAGCCAGGCGCCCACGCCCCAGCCCATCAGGATGCCGACCACCGACATCAGCATGACCAGCTTGACGAAATGCCAGCCGATTTCAAAATCAGTGTAGCCAAACGCTTTTAGCAATCCGATTTCGCTGCGCTGGGTGGCGATCAGTCGGCCCAGTACCATTTGTGTGAGGAATGCGGCCACGGCGAGAAAAATTGCCGGCATAATTCGCGCCAGGATCTGGATCTGCTGGATTTCATTCGCCAGGAACCAGTTCGACAGCTGGTCTTTGCGGGCTATCGCGCCAATGCCGCCATAGCGTTCCAGCAAGTTGTCCAGCGCTTCAACCACCACGCTGGCGTCGGTGCCGCGCAACAGGCCGAGGCTGACATCATTAAACGCGCCATCCAGGTCATAGGCCGCCGCCAGCGCCTTTCGGCCCATCCACAGCACGCCGAAGCGCCGGTCGTCGGGCATCAGGGCGCCCGGACCGATGGCATAGACAAACTCGGGCGACAGACCAATGCCGACGACCTGCAGGCTGCGCTTGTTGCCGTTGATGATGGCGAAAAACTCGCTGCCGAGTTCCAGGCCATGGGCTTCGGCGAAGGGTTCGTTGACCACCACTTCATCCGGATGTCCACGCTGTACCGTTCGACCCTGCTGGATGGCCAGCTGGTTGAGCAGCGGGCTGCCATCTTCGGGGATTGAGACCAGTTGTCCGATCACCGGCTCGGCGAAGCCCGGCATATCCAGGGTTGCCAGCTGACTGATCCGCGTTTGCACCGTCTGTACACCCGGAATGTCGGCGATACGCTTGGCGACCCAGTCCGGCGCGCGTTTGGCGCCAGCGAAGACGTCGGCAAAGCGATAACGATCGTAGTAGGCCTCGGAGGTTTCCTGCAGCGACTGATACACCGACAGCGCCATCACCAGCACGCCCACGCCGGACGCGATCACCATGCCCACGGCCAGTACCTGGCCGCGCATGGATTTCAGGTCACGCCAGAGTTTGCGATTCAGCGCCAGCATCGTATTACCAGCTCAACTCTGCGGGCTGCTTGCGCCTGCTGTTGGTCTGCATGTCGGCTATCTCGCCGTCGGCCATGCGAATCACGCGGTCGGCCATATCCGCAATCACAACATTGTGCGTGATCACCGCGGTGGTGGTGCCCAGCTCGCGATTCACCGCTTCGATGGCTTCCAGCACCACGATGCCGGTCTGGCTGTCCAGCGCACCGGTGGGTTCGTCGCACAGCAGCACCTCGGGTTGCTTGGCAATGGCGCGGGCGATGGCCACCCGCTGCTGTTCGCCGCCGGACAGCTGGGCCGGAAAATGATCCAGTCGGGCACCCAGGCCGACCAGCTCCAGCGCCTCGGCAGGCGCCATGGGCGCGGGTGCAATCTCCGTGACCAGGGCGACGTTTTCGCGTGCGGTGAGACTGGGCACCAGGTTGTAGAACTGAAACACGAAGCCGACATGATTGCGTCGATACAGGGTGCGCTCGGATTCGCTGGCGGCTGAAATTTCCTGATCCCGAAAAAACAGCTGTCCTTCCGACGGCACATCCAGTCCGCCGAGGATATTCAGAAGTGTCGACTTGCCGCTGCCCGAGGGGCCCAGTAACACCACCAGTTCGCCGGCGGCGAAATCCAGGGTCGCGCCGCGCAGGGCATGCACATCGACCTCGCCCGTGTGGTAGACCTTGGTCAGTCCGCGCGCGCTGATCGTAGGGCGTGTGTCATTCTGGTTCATAAAAAAATCGTAACAGCGCCTGGTGGCGCGATGCCTGCCCGGCCTGGTTTCGCGCGGCCGACAGGGGCTGTTGTTTTAGACGTTGATTGTCCTCGCAATACCGGCCAGCGACAAACCTGGCTCGCGGCTGGCGGCGCCTGCCAATAGGGCTAATCGAGGTTTAGCCATTCCGGCAGTTGCAGACCCTTGGAAGCCAGGAACTCGCGATTAAACAATCTTGCCCGATAGCGCATGGCGCCATCGCAAAGAATTGTCACGATGGTGTGTCCGGGACCCAGTTGCCGCGCCAGGCGCACGGCGCCGGCCACATTCACGCCACTGGAGCCGCCCAGTGACAGGCCTTCGCCGCGAATCAGCTCGTACACCAGCGGAATCGACTCGCTATCCGGTATCTGGAACGGCGCGTCGATGGGCGTGCCTTCCAGGTTGTCGGTAATGCGCGAGTTGCCGATGCCTTCAGAAATAGAGCCGCCCTCGGCCTTTAGCTCGCCGTGCTTGTAGTAGTTATAGAGTGCCGAGCCGCTGGGGTCTGCCAGGCCAATGGCAATCTTCGGGTTACGGGCTTTCAATGCGCGGGCAATTCCGGCCAGGGTGCCGCCGGTGCCTACGGAACAAATAAAGCCGTCGACCTTGCCTTGCGTCTGTTCCCAGATCTCCACGCCTGTGGTCTGCTGGTGAAAATCACGGTTGGCGGTGTTGTTGAACTGATTTGCCCAGACGGCGCTGCCGGGATCCTGTTCGTTCAGTTCCGCGGCGATGGCTGCGGACACCTTGGTGAAGTGCTGCGGGTTCTTCAGCGGTACCGCCGGCACCAGGCGCACGTCGGGTCCATAGGACTTCAGGGTGTCGATCTTGTCCTGGCTCTGGTTGTCCGGCATCACGATGACGGTTTTGTAGCCCAGGCAATTGCCGACTACGGCCAGGCCGATACCGGTGTTACCGGCGGTGCCTTCCACGATGGTGCCGCCGGGTCGTAGATCTCCCCGTGCTTCGGCATCGCGCACGATGCCCAGCGCCGCACGGTCTTTCACCGAGCCGCCCGGGTTCATGAACTCTGCCTTGCCGAGGATTTCGCAGCCGGTAGCATCGGAAACCTGGTTTAGCCGGATCAGCGGCGTGTTGCCGATGTTAGCGATGGTGTCCGGATAGCGTCGTGTCACAGTGGGTTGGCCTGTCCTTCTATGGCCGCCAGCTCGGCAGCCTGGTGTTCATTGATCAATGGTTCAATTACGTGATCCAGATTACCCTCGAGAATATCCTCGAGCTTATACAGGGTCAGGTTGATGCGGTGATCGGTGACCCTTCCCTGCGGAAAATTGTAAGTGCGAATCCGTTCGCTGCGGTCGCCCGAGCCCACCAGGCTTTTGCGCTCGGCAGCCTGTTCCTGCTGTTGCTTTTGCTGCTCGGCGTCCAGCAGGCGCGCCTGCAGCAGGGCCATGGCACGCGCGCGGTTCTTATGCTGGGAGCGCTCGTCCTGACATTCCACGACGATGCCCGTAGGCAGGTGGGTCAGGCGCACGGCCGAGTCCGTCTTATTGACGTGCTGACCACCCGCGCCCGATGCGCGATAGGTGTCCACTCGTAAATCAGCGTTGTTTACCCCAATTTCTTCCACGCCACTGGCTTCCGGCAGCACTGCCACCGTGCAGGCCGAGGTGTGAATACGCCCCTGGGCTTCCGTGGCCGGTACCCGCTGTACCCGGTGGGCGCCGGATTCGAATTTCAGTCGCGAGTAGGCGGCCCGGCCGACGATGCGACTGATGACCTCTTTATAGCCGCCGTGCTCGCCTTCGCTGGCGTTGAGTATTTCCAGTTGCCAGCCCTGGCGCTCCGCATACTTCAAATACATGCGAAACAGGTCGCCGGCAAACAGTGCAGCTTCGTCCCCGCCGGTGCCGGCGCGGATTTCCAGGTAGATGTTGGCGTCATCGCGCGGATCGCGCGGGATCAAGAAGCGCTGCAACTGCGCTTCAATGTTTTCCAGGCGTATCTTCAGCTCGCCGAGTTCATCCTCGCCCATGGCCCTGGTCTCGGCGTCGGCATCGCGGCTCATTTCTTCCGCTGCCTGTTTGTCGCCCTGGGCGGCTTCATAATCGCGCAGCAGGGCCACCATCGGTTCCAGCTGGGAGTACTCCATGGACAGGTCACGGAAGCGATTCTGATCGTTAATCACCTGCGGATCTGAGAGCAGCTGACCCAGCTCTTCAGCGCGATTCACCAAACGGTGCAATTTGTCCAAGATGCCCTGATTCACAGCAGCTATTATCCCTGTCTATGCGGGGCGTTAGAAAATCCAGTTTGACCGATCAGGCCCGGCGCCTTGCCGTCAGCCTGATCCTGGCCCTGACCCTGGCCGGGTGCGCCAGCACAGTGCGCGAGGAGCCCGCGCCTGTCAATTACACGCCGGATGCCGGCTATCACCTGTTGATGGCCGAAATCGCCTTGCAGCGAGGCGCCTATGCGGTCGCTGCGCAGGAGTATCTGACCGCGGCTGAACGCAGCCGCGACTCGGAAACGGCCCGTCGCGCCACCGAATACAACTTCGACTATGGTTTCGATAGCTTTGCCCTGCGCAGTGCGCAACGCTGGCTGGAACTGGAGGCTGACAGCAGCGCAGCCCGCGAGTACCTCGGCCGCTTGTATTTGCGTCGTCACGATGACGAGCGCGCGCTGCGCTACTTCGCCGAGGTTATGGGGCCTGCCGAAGCACGAACGGGCAACGATTATGTGCTGCTGGGCATCGACCTGAGCGATGAGCGCAACGCGCTCGGCGTGCTGCGCCTGCTGCAGTCCCTGGCCGCCGGCCAACCGGCCAGTCCCGGATATCGCTACGCCGTGGCGCGCGCTGCCTTGAAAGTCGGCAACGCCGAGCTGGGTTTGTACGCTGCTGAACAGGCAGTTTATGGCAGCTGGGGTCTGGAAGCAGAATTTCTGCTGGCGAGAGCCTTGCTCGCCAATGGCGATCTGGACGCGGCCCTGGAGCATATGGCCGGGCTGCTTGACCTCGCGCCGTCACCCGCCGTGGAACTTGAAATGCTGCGTCTGCTGGCCGCGGCCGGTGAAACTGACGTCGCCCTGGATGGTGTGGTGCGACTGCGGGAAATGCGCGGTCCCCGCCCGGAACTACTAAGCATCGAAGCGATGCTGGCGCTGCAATTGGATGACCTGGAGGCCGCCGAAACGCTATTCAAGGAATTAGCTTCCGGCGGCTACCAGGTCTATGAAGCGTTTTACTACCTCGGACAGATAGCCGCGGCGCAGGGTCGCAGCGATGAAGCGCTGCGCTATCTGGATCGCATCGGTGCCGGCAGCTATCTGCTACCCGCGCAGTTTCGCATCGCCGGTCTGCAGCTGGCAGACGGTGACGTGGACGGCGCCATTGCCGGGCTGGAGGAATTCGGAAGCGACTATCCACGCTATGCCTTCGAAATGCTGGAAGGCCAGGCAGGTTTGTTGCAACAGGCCGGACGTGATGAGCAGGCGCTGGAAAAACTCAATGCGGCCTTGCGCTTTCGCCCGGATACCCTGTCCCTGCTGATTTCCCGCGGTACTCTGCTGGATCGTCTCGACCGTCCCGAGGCGGCTCTCGCCGATATGCAGCGCGCCTTACGCCTGGAACCGGCCAGCGCCACAGCGCTGAATACGCTGGGCTACACGCTGGCGAACCGCAGCATGCAGCTTGAGGACGCGGAGCGCATGATTCGCCTGGCCCTGCAACTGCAGCCCCTGAGTCCGCCGATACTCGACAGCATGGGCTGGGTCGCATTTCGGCGTGGTCGTCTGGACGAGGCGCGCAGCTACCTGGCGCTGGCCTTCGACCGACTCCCGGATCCTGAGGTGGCGGCCCATCTGGGCGAAGTGCTCTGGGAGCTGGATGAGACGGAAACGGCGCGCCGCCTGTGGGCCGACTCCATAGAAATGTTTCCGGACAGCGTGCCGCTGCTGGAAACCATGCAACGGCTGGATCCCGCGTGAGCCGCTGGATACTGCTCAGCCTTATAGTGCTGTTGCTGTCCGGCTGTGCCCTGCAGCGCCAGGTGCCCGGGACCAGTGTTGCCTGGGATCAGCGGCGGGCGCAATTGTCGGCCCTCTCCGACTGGGACCTGAATGCTCGGCTGGCGGTCAAGTCGGCTGATCAGGGCGGCCAGGGCCGCCTGGACTGGCAACAGCGCGCTGCCGAGGCGCGACTGAACGTTAGCGGACCGTTTGGCATGGGCGCCTATGAAATTCGCTTTAATGCCGATGAAATTCTGCTCACCGATGGCAACGGCGAAGTTACCGCGGCCTACAGCGGCGCCGATGCTGCAGATCGCTTTCTGCAGTCACAACTGGGCTGGTCGTTTCCTGCTATTAGCTCCCGCTATTGGCTGCTGGGCGTACCGGCGCCCGGATTACCCTACCGCGAGCGCTTTGATGATGAGGGTTGGCTGGTAGCCATCGAACAGCAGGGCTGGTCGGTACGCTACGATGGATTTAAACAACATCAGGATATCTGGCTGCCGCGCAAACTCAGCCTGGAGAACGCCAGCGGACGGTTGCGACTGGTGGTCGACAAGTTCTCAGCCGTGGAGGGGGCTGGCGGGCCATAACCCGCCAGCTAAGGCCGCGACCCGACCGGATTCGGGTTACGAACGAAAGCCCGGCTTGCCGTTGGGGATGCGAATTAGCAAAGAGATCCCGGGTTAATTTGCGGTGGCTATCCGCGCATTGCACAATATCGGCCCGCCCGGAGGTCGCCCCCGTGCGCGGTGTCCGGGGACAGCTGTTGGGGTGTAGCCAAGTGGTAAGGCAGCGGGTTTTGATCCCGTCATGCGCAGGTTCGAATCCTGCCACCCCAGCCATCTTTTCAAACTAGCAGCGAGCCATCATTGAAGACCAATAACGAGCTGGTTCTGCCAAATATGGCGGTGTTTACCGGCAACGCTAACCCGAAACTCGCTTCTCGAATTGCCCGCCACCTGACTTTGCCGCTGGGCAAGATTCAGGTGGGCCGCTTCAGCGACGGCGAGGTCAATATCGAGATCCTCGAGAACGTGCGCGGCAAAGAGGTTTTCATCGTGCAGAGCACCTGCCCGCCGGTGAATGATCATCTGATGGAATTGCTGGTGATGGCCGATGCGCTGCGGCGCGCTTCGGTAGCGCGCATTACCGCCGTGGTGCCGTATTTCGGCTACGCCCGGCAGGACCGCCGCCCGCGAGCTTCACGCGTGCCGATTACCGCGCGCATGGTTGCATCGATGATCTCAGAAGCCGGCATTGACCGGGTGCTGACGGTGGATTTGCATGCCGATCAGATCCAGGGCTTCTTTTCCATCCCGGTGGACAATGTCTATGCGTCGCCGGTCTTGCTTGGCGACCTGTGGCGCCAGGAATACCGCAATATGGTGGTGGTATCGCCGGATATCGGCGGCGTAGTGCGCGCACGCGCTATCGCCAAGCGTATGGACGACGCTGATCTGGCCATTATCGACAAACGCCGGCCACGGCCCAACGTATCGCAGGTGATGAATATCATCGGTGAAGTTGAGGGCAAGACCTGCGTGCTGATTGATGACATGGTGGATACCGCCGGGACGCTGTGTCATGCGGCGGCGGCACTCAAAGATCATGGCGCCGAGCGGGTCGTTGCCTATATCACTCACCCGCTGCTGTCCGGACCGGCCGTCGACCGCATTCGCGAGTCGGTGATGGACGAGCTGGTGGTCACCGACACCATTCCCCTGTCGGATCTGGCCGTGGCGTCCGGAAAAATCCGCCAGCTAGGCGTGGCTGAGCTACTGGCTGAGACCATACGGCGTATCAGCATGGATGAGTCGGTAAGTTCCCTGTACGTCGATTGAGCTCGCCTTGATTCGGCGCGCGCCGAGCCCTGCGAGGTCTCTGTGCCGGATCGTTACGGGCATCCTGACGGGTGCAAATCGCTTCCGGGCCTGTGGCTGCCACCCTCCCGGCTCTCCAAACTACCGTTGAGGCCGCGACCGGCTTGGCTGCGTCGGTGGCTTCGGCTATGCTTCGCGCCCCCGTTTTGGGGTATCGGTCCCGGCTGGTCGTAAGGCGGGACTCTGATCAGCATTGACCCAGGAGGTCGTTATGTCCAAGTCATTTGATCTGATCGCGGATTTTCGTGAAGACTCAGGGAAAGGTTCGAGCCGCCGCCTGCGTCATCAGGGAAAAGTACCCGCGATTATTTATGGTGGCGGTAAGCCGCCGCGTTCGCTGTCCTTTGACAGCCAGTCCATGTTGCACAACATGGAGCAAGAGTCATTTTTTTCCAGCGTGCTCACCGTCAAGGTAGGCGACAAAGAACAGCCGGCAATTCTGAAAGATGTGCAAATGCATCCGGCCAAGCGCCAGATTCTTCACCTCGATCTGCAGCGCATTGTTGCTGATGAGAAGATTCGCATGGATGTACCCATCCATTGTCCGAATGAAGACATTGCCCCGGGTGTGAAATTGAAGGGCGGAACCGTTGCGCGCCTGCTTTCAGAAGTCGAGGTTTCCTGTCTGCCGAAGGATCTTCCGGAGTACCTGGAACTGGATATCGCTGAGATGGATCTCGACGAGATCCTGCACTTGTCAGACATTCCGCTGCCGGCCGGTGTTGAATTACCGGAACTTACCGGTGGTAACGATTTGCCGGTCATTACTATTCACATCATTAAGGCTGCAGCCGAGCCTGAGGATGAGGAAACCGAAGCCCCGGCGGAGAGCGAAGCGCCGCCTGCTGAAGACGAGGGCGACGACAGCTGATTCGGATGCGAATAGCTGCACAGAAAAAGCCGCACAGTGTGCGGCTTTTTTTGTGCAGCTTTAGGCTGTTCCGGCTAGACTTCGGTGCATTACAGCTTGTGCGGCAACTATCGTGAGTGAAATACCAAGTTTAATTGTGGGCCTGGGCAACCCGGGCGCAGAACATTTACGTGACCGTCACAATGCGGGTTTCTGGTTTGTCGACGGTCTGGCTGCAGCCGCCGGCCTGCAGTTTCGCGACGACAAAAAACTGCAGGGCGAATTTTGTCAGCTAAGCCTGGCCAACACCCAGTTGCGGCTACTCAAGCCGCACACTTACATGAATCATAGTGGCCGGTCCGTGCGCCTGGCCATGGACTATTTCAAGCTGCAACCCGAGCAGATCCTGGTGGCTCACGACGACCTGGATCTGCCGCCCGGCGTTGCGCGCTTCAAGCGCACTGGTGGTCACGGCGGTAACAACGGGCTGCGCGATGTAATCGCCAATTGTGGCAAGGATTTCCTGCGGCTGCGCATCGGCATCGGTCATCCGGGTCAGCGTGAAAAGGTTGTCGGTTACGTGTTGCGGCCGCCGGGCCGTGAGGAGCTGACGCAAATGGAGAATGCCCTCCGCGAGGCAGAGCGAGCATTGGAAACTTTAGTCAGCGATGGCCTTGAGCGCGCCACCACTCAGCTGCATACGGCCACGGCGCGTCCGGACGACACGCTCACCATGGGCTCAGCCGGCTAATTGCCCGCAGGCTCTTCAATCATCGGTATCTGCGAGGCCAGCTGGAATTCATAAATTGCGTCCAGCTTGTTTTCCGTCTGGTAAAAACGCGCCACCTTGATAATCGGGATTACCCTCGGAAATCGCTTACGGTACTTCTCGCGGATTTTCAGCGTGTCGCGCTGCACGGCAAAGTAGCCATTGAGCAATTCCGTGGCCGTTTCATCGCTCAAATTCTGATAGCTCTCGGCATACAAGGTGATCTGCCGAGCCTGCTCCATATCGATTTTGCGCATTTCCTCTGCGTATTCATTGTAGAGGTCCCAGAACGGTCGGCGTTCGCTATCGCTGAGATTCATTTCCCCGGCAATGACAACGCGTCGCTCTTTGGCCATGAGTTTGCGCGCGGCCTCGACCTGATACTTGAGGTCGAGTTTAATGCCGTCGTTTTCCGCAGACAGGGGCGGCGAGACGGGTAGCAAAAAAATCAGGGCAGCAATAATGCTGCTGCGGTAAGTAGCGGACATTACTTTTCCTCGTTGGCAGAGTCCTGGCCCAGGAAACCACCCACCAGGTAGGCAACCAGGATGGCAATATAAAACTGTCCGGCAATGGCGGTGAGATAAGACAGCGCCTGGGCCAGCGGCCTGATCGGCGTGATGTCGCCATAGCCGAGTGTGGTCATTGTGACGAAGCTGTAATAGAAAAATGTGCTGCCATCGGCGAGGCCCGGCGAGACGTCTACGCCTTTAAACGAACCAGGCACCAGGCGGTAAACAAGGATATTGACCAGCGAAATGGCTACGCCCGCGAGCAGGTAGACGGAGATGGCGCCGACTATTTGATTGACGGAGATCGGCCCGCGCTCCAGCAGCACGCGTAAGGTAAAGGTTAGTGCCAGGACGCAGAAAATCAGTAGCGTTGAAACGACTAAAAGTTCTGCGAATTCGCTGCCCGTCGCTGCAAACCAGAGAGTGCCGACCGCTGAGAATATCGCCAGGCCGATACCAACGACGAACCACTTGCGCGACTCGGCAAAGCTGAACACTGAGACAACTACGGTAATGGTGAAACCGACCTGCGCCCAAAGGGTCGGCCCGGGCGCGGAAAACTCGCCAATGAGCGGGGAGGCGAGCAGTGTGAGTAAAAGACCTGCCAGCAGGAATGCAAAACGCGGCTCATGGCTGGGTCGATCAGTCAGGGCCACGTAAATACCTGGGTAAGGCCTGAGCTTACTGTGCGGGCGGACGGCGCAGCGGCGCGAAGCGCCAGCTGTCGTCTTCGGCCAGGCACAAGCGATAACGGCCGCCGCCCTCGCGCCCGCCTGCCGTGGTGCGGGTCCGAATTGTCCGGCAAGTCGTGCCAAAGTCCTCGTGGGTATCCAGCAGTGAGATGCTGCCGAAGTGCCCGGTCTCAGGATTCACCCAGTCAACTTTTTCCTGGTCGGGCGTGTCCTTCAGCGCTTTCTGGAATGCCTCGCCGAGTATCTTTTCGTCGCCGGGCGTCAGCTCAGAGGCCGCTGAGCGGTCGAGGAAGTTCAGATTCTGCGCCATGGTCTCCGTCGCCAGGGCGGCGCCGAGAATCACCAGCAGGATTACGAAGTTTTTCATGGGCTAATAATAACCCAGTCAGCGGCGCCGGTAGAATTACCAGCCGCCGCCAAGCGCCCGGTAGAGTTGCACCACAGAATCGAATTGCTGTCGACGCACAATAGAGGCAGCCAGCTCGGCGTTAAACTGCGACCTTTCCGAGTCCAGTACTTCCAGAAAGCTGGTGACACCGCCGTCGTAACGCGCGCGCGACAGCGCGGCTGCACTGTTGGCGGCGTTAAGTTGACGCTCGCGGGCCGCCAGTTCTGCGCTGAAGGTGCGTACACCGGCCAGCGAATCATCAACTTCGCGCAGGGCCTGCAGCACTGACTGCTCATAGGTCTTGAGCAATTGGCGCGTGCGCGCCTGCTCAATCTCTACCCGCCGCTTGCTCTTGCCCCAGTCGAACAGGGGGCCAAACAGTGTTGCACCGATACCCCAGGTAACGGCGTCGCTGCTGTTGAAATCGGACAGGGCCTCGCTGGCCAGGCCCAGACTACCGGTGAGATCGAAAGTCGGCAGGCGCAGCGCCTGGGCGGCACCGATACGCGCTGTCTGCGCAGCCAGTTGTTGTTCTGCCTGGCGAATATCGGGACGGCGCTCCAGCAGGTCTGAGGGCATACCGGCAGGCACGGCCGGCAAAGTGATGGCCGCGAAGCTGTTGCGATTGCGCAGAATTGACCCCGGGCTATTGCCCAACAATATGCTCAACAGGTTTTCAGTCTGGATAATGCTCCGTTCGAGTTCCGCCAGCGAAGCCTGCGCCTCGGCCGCCTGGATATCTGCCTGGTTGACGTCTAGCAGTGGCACGGTGCCCTGATTAAAGCGTGACTGAATAATTTGCAGTGAGTTTTCCCGGCCGGCCAGGGTTCGGGTGGATATTTCCAGCCTTTGATCGAGATCCAGTAACAGTAAATAGGCGCTTGCTACGTCCGCAATCAGGGTAATAATGACATTGCGGCGGGCGTCTTCGGTGGCCAGCAATTCAGCGCGCTCGGCTTCCGACAGACGACGCAGGCGGCCCCAGAAATCCAGTTCCCAGGACAAGTCCGCGCCAAGCTGCCAGTTATCCTGGCGGCCGAAGTTCAGTGGCACGCTGCCTGGCTCAAAGGTGCTGGCGCCACCCTGGATGCTGAATTGCGGAAACTGGTCGGCGCGCACGAAACCGGCGCGGGCACGCGCTTCCTCGACCCGGGCTGCCGCAACTGCAAGATCATTGTTCTCGGCCAGCGCGACGGTGATCAGGCCCTGTAGATAGGGATCGTCGAACAGTTCCCACCAGGGCAGGTTAGCTACCGAGTCGCCGGCGTTGATAGTCTCGCGGAAGTTATCCGGCATCGCGACTTCCGGTCGCTGGTAGTCGGGCCCCAGCGCGCAGGCGCTGAGTAGCAAACAGCCGGACGCGACTAACAGAACTCTCATTCCTGCGGTTCCACCGTTGCCCTGGCGCTGCCGCGGTTAGCAATACCGTCGATGAAGACGAACAGGGCCGGTACCATGACGACGCCGAGAATGGTCGCTGCCACCATTCCGGAAAATACCGTCATGCCCATCACTTTGCGGGCTTCGGCGCCGGCGCCGGTGGCTACCAGTAACGGCAGCACGCCGAGGATGAACGAGAAGGCCGTCATCAGGATCGGGCGGAAGCGGTCGCGGGCCGCCTGCAAGGCGGCCTCCACCGGCGGCATGCCTTCCTCGCGCTTCTGTTTCGCGAATTCCACGATCAGGATTGCATTCTTTGCGGCGAGACCGATCAGCATTACCAGGCCGATTTGTGCAAACACATTGTTCTGGTAGCCAGGCAGGAACAGGCCGGTGATGAACAGCCCGGCCATGGCGCCGAACACCGCGATGGGCGTGCCCATCAGCACACTCAGCGGCGTGGACCAGCTTTCATACTGGGCGGCCAGGATCAGGAACACGAACAGCAACGCCAGCAGGAACACCTGCGCACCCGAACCGGCGGCCGCCTTTTCCTGGTAGCTCATGGCATTCCAGGAGTAGGTCATATCGCCGGGCAGCACCTCGCGCGCCACCGTTTCAAGCGCATCCAGCGCTTGCGTTGAGCTATAGCCCGGCGCGGGCTGTCCGGTAAGTTCGGCGGCGCGATAGAGGTTGAAACGATTGGTGTAGTCGGGCCCTTTGGTCCAGCTCATGTCTACGACGCTGGACATTGGCACCATCTGTCCATCTTTGCCGCGTATATAGAAATAACGCACGTCCGTCGCGTCGTTGCGGTAATCCGGTTCCGCCTGCACGTAGACCTTGAACAGGCGGCCGAAACGATTAAAGTCGTTAACGTAGGCACCGCCCAGGAAGCTACCCAGCGTGGTATTGACGTCGCTTGCTGCTACGCCGAACTTCAGCACGGCATCGGTATCGATATCCGCATAGATCTGCGGTACCGACGCGCGATAAGTCGTAATGATGCTGGCGATTTCCGGACGCTTGCCGGCGGCGGCCATGAACTGCTGGGCTTGTTCGGCCAGGTATTCCGGCGTGTTGCCGGCGCGGTCCTGCAGCATCATGCTGAAACCCGAACCGGTGCCCAGCCCTGGGATTGCCGGCGGGCCGAAGGCGAAGGCCAGAGCTTCCGGTAATTCTGTCGCCAGGCGACCGTTAACCTTGCCGATCAGGCTATTGACGTGGAGATCCCTGCCAGGTCGCTGGTCCCATTCCTCAAGCGATACGAATATGAAGCCGGTATTGGGCGCCAGGGAACCGGTCAGCAAGCTGTAGCCGGCAATGGCGGTGACAGATTCGATGCCCGCGACCTCGTCGAGAATGGTCTCGATCTTCGCCATCGCCTGATCGGTTCGCTGCAGCGAGGCTGCATCCGGCAGCTGCATATTGATCAGGAAATAGCCCTGATCTTCCTCCGGCACGAAACCGCCGGGCACGCTGGTGAACAGCCCGCCCATAATGACGGTGAGTCCGCCCAGCAGAACCAGGCTGACCGCCAGGCGCCGGGTCAGTCGGCCGGTGATGCCCATATAGCCGTTTGTGGCGCGCTCGAACAGGCGATTGAACCAGTCATAAAACGGCTGCAGCGGACTTTTTTTCTCGCCGGGCGGACGCAGCAGCAAGGCGCACAGCGCCGGGCTGAGAGTCAGCGCATTGATAGAAGACAGGGCCACGGAAATCGCGATAGTAATGGCGAACTGCTGATACAGCCTGCCGGTGATGCCGGCCATAAATGCCACCGGCACGAACACGGCGATCAGTACCAGCGAGGTGGCTACGATGGGTCCCGAGACCTCCTTCATTGCGGCGACGGTGGCCTCGGCCGATGAGAGGCCTTTCTCCATTTTCAGGGAGACTGCTTCTACCACCACGATGGCGTCGTCTACCACGGTGCCAATGGCCAGCACCAGGCCCAGCAGCGACAGCGTATTGATGGAGAAACCCAGCAGCGGAAACACCGCGAAGGTACCGATCAGCGCGACGGGAATGGTGATGGTGGGGATCAGCGTGGCGCGCAGGTTCTGCAGAAAAATGAACACCACCAGCACGACCAGTGCGACGGCCTGGAACAGCGTTACGATAATTTCGTCGATGCCGGCTTTGATGGCCAGCGTCGTATCAAGCGAAACTTTGTACTGCAGATCCTCCGGAAAATCCCGGGCGAGGCGCTGCATTTCCGCCTCCACTGCTTCGGCAACCTGCAAGCCATTGGCACCCGGCAGCTGGAAGATGGAAAGCACGGCTGTCGGTTTGCCGTTCAGGCGCGGGATCTGGTTGTAGGTCTGCGTACCAAGCTCGACCCGGGCGACGTCCTTTATGCGAACCTGGGACCCGTCGGGGTTGGAGCGCACAATCACGTTGCCGAACTCCTCGGCGTTGGACAGCCGCCCCTTGGTGCGCACGGTGTAGGTGAACTCGGTATTCGGCGGTGCCGGCGGCGCCCCTATCTGGCCGGCCGGAGCGATTACGTTTTGTTCCTGGATCGCGCGGGTAATGTCCGGCACAGTCAGATTCAGCTTGGCCAGCTGGTCCGGTTTTATCCAGACCCGCATGGCGTATTCGCTGCCACCGAGCATGTTCGCCTGGCCGATGCCGCGGATACGCGCAATCGAGTCCAGGATATTGATTGTGGTGTAGTTGCCCAGAAAATCTTCATCATATGTGCCGTTCGGCGAGTAGAGGCTCACCAGCAGCAGCGGAAACGACAGCTGCTTTTTGACGGTAATGCCGAGCCGCTTGACGTCTTCCGGCACGCTGGCCTGGGCCTCGGACACACGGTTCTGGACCAGCACATTGGAGGTGTCCAGATCCGAACCTACCTCGAAGGCCACGGTCAGGGTCATGCTGCCGTCATTCGCATTGACGGACTTCATGTACAGCATGTTCTCGACGCCGTTGATCTTTTGCTCCAGTGGCGTCGCCACGGATTGCTCGACCACCTCGGCGTTGGCCCCGGTATAGCTGGCCGACACCGACACTTCGGGCGGAGTGATTTCGGGGTACTGAGCGATGGGCAGAGAACTCATCGCCACCAGGCCAATGATGATGGTGATGATCGCGATGACCATCGCGACGATGGGCCGGCGGACAAAAAATTCAGCCATGAGTAGTACCTGGCCTCAGTTGGCCTGCAGCGGCGCCTGGGGTGTGGCTTCGAGGGCGAGCGTCGGCGCTACGCGCACGCCGCTGCGGACTTTCTGAATACCTTCCACGATCACCCGTTCGCCGGCTTCGAGCCCCGACTCGATGATCTGGTCATTGCCCTTGATGGGCCCCGGCTTGACGTCCCGGATTTCGACCGTGTCATCCGGCCCGACCACGAAGACCCGGAATCGGCCCTGCAGCTCGCTCATTGCGCGGCGTGGCACGACGGCGACGTTTGCGAGCGTGGTGTAGGGCGCGCGCACGCGAGCAAACTGGCC